>JBFXFM010000041.1:0-41960 GCA_050179035.1 Draconibacterium sp.
CTGCTCCCGCTTTTGTTGAAATGCTGCCAAAAGATACTACTGTAAACTGCGACGCTGTTCCCGCTATGGAAACACTCACTGCAACCGACAATTGTGGTACTGCCGATGTAACTACCGATGCTGATACGATTGCAGGTAATTGCCCGGCTAACTATATTATTACTCGCACATGGGTTGCCGAAGACGAATGTGGTAACACTGCTTCGCATACTCAAACCATAAACGTTCAGGATACAATCGCTCCGGTTATTGAGACGGAAGCCTCTGACATGGTCGTTAACTGTGAAGAAGGGAACACAGATACACTCAATGCCTGGTTGAGCAGCAACGGAGGTGCAATTGCTTCTGATTTATGCAGCGAAATTACCTGGAGTAATAACTTCGAAACTTTAAGTAACAATTGCGGAGCAACTGGAAGTGCAACAGTTATTTTCACAGCCACTGATGCATGTGGTAATATTTCAACCACAACCGCAACATTCACAATCGTTGATACCCGTGCCCCAATGATTTTGGTTCAGGCACAGGATGAATCAATAGAATGTGCAGAAGCAGGCAACCTAATTGCATTGGAAAACTGGGTTCAAAATCATGGAAATGCAGCTGCAAGAGATCTTTGCAGCGGTGTAATCTGGACTAACAATTATACCGGATTTGAAGCTGAATGTGGTCAGGCAGGAAGTGTAACAGTTACTTTCTTTGCAACCGACAGTTGCGGAAATCAGAACTCAACAACTGGTACTTTCACAATTACTGATAATACAAGTCCGATAATTGAAACCGAAGCTGCTAATGTTGTAGTTGACTGCAACGGTGCAGGCAATACCGAAGCACTAACCTCTTGGTTAGAAGACAACGGTGGAGCATCTGCAACCGACGAATGCAGCGAAATTTCTTGGAGTAACAACTTCGAAACTTTAAGTGATGATTGTGGTGCAACCGGAAGTGTAACTGTAATATTTACAGCTACCGACGAATGTGGAAACACATCTGCAACAACAGCAACATTCACAATTCAGGATACTCTGGCACCAACAATTGAAACACAGGCAGCTGGTCTGACTGTTGATTGCGACGGTGCGGGTAACACAACTGAATTAACTGCCTGGTTAAATAGCTTTGGTGGCGCTTTGGCAACCGATGCTTGTGGTATTGTAATCTGGAACAATAATTTTGATGTACTTTCTGATGACTGTGGTTTGACAGGTTCAGCAATTGTAACATTTACAGCAACTGACGAATGCGGAAACGCAAGTACAACAACTGCAACATTTACTATTCAGGATACAACAGCGCCGGTGATTGAAATCGCTGCCACTGATCTTACAGTTGAATGTGATGGTGAGGGGAATACAGAAGCGCTTACCGAATGGTTAAACACCATTGGTGGCGCAGTGGTTAGTGATGTTTGCGGAAAAGCAACATGGACAAACAACTTCGAAGCTTTAAGCGACGAATGTGGCGCAACCGGAAGTGCAACTGTGATTTTCACTGCTACCGACGAGTGCGAAAATACTTCAACAACTGCTGCAACATTCAGAATTGAAGATACAACTGCACCTGATGTTACCTGCAACAACATTACAGTAACGCTTGACGAAACTGGGAAATACACTCTTTCTCAGGCTGATATTGATGCAATAATCGCCGGTACTACCGACAATTGTTCTTCGTTTGCTGATTTGAAATTTGAAATCACATCAGAAGAATTTACTTGCAGCGATGTTCAGCAAATTCAAACTGTGAAAGTTGTGGCTACCGATTTGTGCGGCAATACCGACAGCTGTTTCGCTTCAGTAATCGTAAGAGGTCTTGACGCACCAGTTGCAGTAACAGACATCAACAAAACTATTGAAACAGCAGTAATCACTGAAGAGTCTGAAAATAGCTCAGGCCCTATGTTAAGCAACGACTCTGGCGAGGGAACACTTTCAGTATCGTGGGTAAATGGTACCAGCGAAAAAACCGTAACTGGTATTTATGGTACTTTAAATTGGAATACTGACGGTACTTACCAATACCAGCCAAATGCAGAAGTTGATACGCTTGATATTAACGAATCAGTAGTTGATTCATTCATCTACCTGATTTCTGATGGTGGTTGTGGAAGCGATACAGCAGTGTTGTCAATAACAATAGAAGGTTTACTCAACGTAATAATGGAACTAGTTGATGACAGGGATACTACATACCTTAATACTCCGGTTACTGTTTGTGTAAAGAACAACGATAGTGGAATTCCGGAAGGTTCTGTTATGACAGCTCCAACAGGTACAACACTGGGTGGTACAATAGCCATAACTGCTGAGGGTTGCATTACATACACTCCTCCGGTAGATTATTTAGGTGATGATAACTTCAACTACATCATCACAACTCCTGATGGAATTAAAGATTCAGCCACAGTTACAATTGTAATCATTGCGCCTGCTGACCTTACAATTCTGGCGGTTGATGACGAATTCGAAATTCTCATAAATGAACAAGCTGAAGGTAGTATCATTGTCAACGATATTAATCCTATTGGCGAAATAGTAGTTACCACAACTCCGGTTGTACCTCCTTTGAATGGAGACGTGACTATCAATACTGATGGAACAATGGTTTATACACCTGATGCCGGTTACTCAGGAATCGACAGCTTTACATACAGGATCTGTAATTCGATCGTACCGACACTCTGTGATGAAGCAGTGGTAACCATTTTCGTCACTGAACCAATTGAGCCTGAACCAAATCCTTTAACAACTTGCGAACCATTTATTCCAAACGGATTTTCACCAAATGATGACGGAATAAACGACCTGTTTGACATTATTCAGGTTCCGGATGAAGGTGATACAGGAGAAGGAGAATGTGAAGAATTCTATGTAAGATTCCCATCTGCAAAGATTGAAATCTACAATCGCTGGGGTAACCTGGTATATGAAAAAGAAGCATATGGCAATATCGACCAGTGGGGTCCGACCGAAGCATGGTGGAATGGGCGATCGACGAATGGATGGACAGTTGGAGGCGAAAAATTGCCACCGGCAACTTACTTCTACATCCTCTACTTTAACGATGGAGATAAAGAACCAAAAGCAGGTACTATATTCCTTAACAAATAGTAAATGTTTAATGAATGTTTAATCAAAAAAAAATGACGAAAATGAAAACAAAATTAAATATTATCAAAGGGTTAGGGATTCTGGTACTCGTAGCAGCAGGTTTCGTTTCAAACGCGCAGCAGGACCCTATGTACACACAGTACATGTTCAATCAGCAAACCATAAATCCTGCTTATGCAGGAACATGGGAGTCGTTAAGTTTTATGGTGCTCGGCCGTCAGCAGTGGGCTGGCTTTAGCGGAGCACCGCAGACTTATTCTTTCTCGATGCAAGCTCCGATGAAAAACGAAAGAGTTGCTCTCGGGTTGAACCTGATAAGTGATAAGGTTGGTCAGGAAAAACGCTTCTACATGTTTGGAGATTATTCTTACCTGCTGCCTTTAAACGAAAAACTAAGGTTAAGATTGGGATTAAAAGGTGGTTTCACCAACTATTCAAACAACCTGAATGAATATGATATCACCGATCCAACCGACCCGTCATTTCAGGGTGTGATTGATAAAAAATTTGTGCCCAATTTCGGGATTGGTGCATTCATGTACAGCAGAAGAGGTTACATCGGATTTTCAGTACCAAAAATACTGAATCACGATTTTGAAATTACCAATGAAACTTCATCGCTTTCGTCCGAATTCAGACACTACTTCCTCTCTGCAGGTTTGGTGTTTAACCTCGGCGAAAATCTGAAATTCAAGCCTACAATGCTTACAAAAGCAACATTTACTTCCGAATCGGGTGCCCCTGTTGAACTTGATTTCACTGCAAACTTTCTTATCAAGGAACGTTTCTGGTTAGGAGCAATGTACCGTACAGGCGACTCGTTTGGTTTTATTGCTCAATGGATTATCGACAAAAAACTGCGAATTGGTTATGCTTATGATTATAGCATTACTCCTTTGCAGGACTTTAATAGTGGTACCCACGAAATTATGGTTTCTTACGAGATGCGTTTCCTGAAAGAAATGTTTGCATCTCCAAGATATTTCTAACGAATTTAATTGATTGGGTTAAGACCCAAAGTCCAGTTTTTTTTGCTGGTCTTTGGGTCTTTTATTTTGGAATTCACTAATAAGGTTATCAATAACAGGCAAACATTTCCCGCATGAAGTTCCTGCACGTGTGATTTGCTGAATATCGAAAGTTGAAGTTGCTCCCCTTTTCAACAACGAAATAATCTCATTTTCGTCAACAAGATTACACAGACAAACTAATCGGTTTGACATTCAAATTGATAGTAAATTTGATTACTGATTTGAAGCTGAATACACCTTATTATCCTGCTTCTGAAGAATTCTATTTTCGGTGTAAACCTTAATTTTTCGATAGATTTCGATAATAAGGTCATTTTTGGGAAGTGTGCTGTAAATAGCTTCCAGATACCTGCTTTTTGACAAATATTCAAATGTTGGCTTATAATTAAGGTCGAATACCCACGACAACTGCATGATTTTAACATCCATTTCTGAGCTGACATTCTTTTTACTTACCATTTTACCTGCAAGTACTTCTTTAGCTGCATCGTGCGAAACAGACAATCCTTTTGGCAATTCCCATGTCAAAGTATGATTTGCCTGGCCATTGCGTCTAATGTAATATTCTGAAAGGACTTTTAATATATCAAGTTTATCAGCATCTCGAATTAACCTGGCGTGCATTAATTCACGTCCGTTTAAACTATTATCGATATTAAATTTATTATGATTCTGAATTGCTGCAAAAACGATTTCTGAAATATCATTTCCAAAGAATTCAATAACTTTTTCTTCCTGCAACACTTTTATACTTAAAGCAGCATGATCAAACGATTGTTCATCGTTAAAGGTATTGTATTCCACCAGTTGACTGAATCTGCCAACATCATGCAACAATCCGGCTAAAAATGCAATCTGAATGTCTTCGTCCTGCCATTGTAATTTCGTCGCTATATTCAGTGCATTCTCAGCAACCCTTTTCGAATGTTCAGCCTTAATACCAAAATTATGCTGTTGCTGATCGGTCAGATTACCAAACGAGTTACAGTAATTATTAAACCAGTTGATTGAATTGTTAATCAAATCTTTCATTTAGCAATTATTATCATCTGCAAATTTACTTTTTTAGTTCACCGGTAACAGTAAGAACCGGTTTCTATTTATTAACATTCAATTTTTTTACTGTTGAAATTTGTTCAGATTTGTAACCGGAATTTTGTTACTTTTGCACTTCCTGAAAAAGGTCCCATAGTTCAATGGATAGAATGTAAGATTCCGGTTCTTATGATCTGGGTTCGAGTCCCGGTGGGATCACAATTTGAGAGATACTAAGTATCTCTTTTTTTTTGAGTTCGCTTATAAATGTTCTTTTCACCGCTGCCAGAATATGCACAGCACCTGCTTGGCATTTCTTTTAAATATTTACATTTGTGAGGCTTAAAAACTATGATTAAGAATTTTTCGGAAATATCGGGCGATTTCGAAATTGAGAAACTACGAAACAACAAACGTGTGGCTGTTTTTCTGATTTGTTTACTTATTTCAACTGTCCTTTGGTTTTTGAATGCCTTAAGTAAAGATTATACCACATCTGTCAACTATCCGGTAAAATTTACGAATCCACCAAAAAACCAGTTTTTAAGCGGTGGCGCACCGGCTGAACTCAATCTGACAGTTCAGGGAAAGGGTTTTGCACTATTACAACATAAGCTTCTCACGTTTTCACCGGTTGAGATTGATATTTCAGGGATAATTCAGCAAACAGAGCCATCATCAGGGTCTTACAAAATTTTGAGCCGGAATCTGATGGGAACGATCTCAACTCAGGTAGCTTCCGACATTATCATTTCAGAAATTAAACCCGAACTTCTCGTTATTGTACTCGACAGTCTTTCAACCAAAACTGTTCCTGTTGAAATTGACCTGAATGTAGATTTTGTTTCGCAGATGCACCTGAAAAATAAAGTAACCACCAATCCCGATAAGGTTGAAATTACCGGGCCTTCCATCGTTCTCGACAATATCTCGGCAGTTAAAACCAAGGTAAATATTACCAACAAGCTGAATGCAAGTATTCAGCAGGAAATCGATTTAATTCATCCTGAAAAGACAACGATTGTACCTGAAAAAGTGACAATCAACATCGAAGTTGAAAAATATACTGAAAAGGAACTTAAGGTGCCAGTTGAAATATTTAACAAACCTGCCGACGTTCAACTCAAGCTTTTTCCATCAGAAATCAAACTGTTTTGCAGTGTCGGGCTGAGCCGGTTCGACTCCATAAAAGCTTCAGATTTCGGGGTTGCAGTCGATTATAATTCAATAATTAACGATGTAAACAGTCTGGGATTAACGATTTTCAAACAACCCGAGTTGGTTCAAAACATCAAACTTAACCCCGAGAAAGTGGAGTTTTTGATTGAAAACAACAAATAAAACTAATTCAAAAAATGACTTTAGCGGTAGGAATAACCGGAGGAATAGGCAGCGGAAAATCTACCGTTTGTAAAATTTTCAGGCTTTTGGGAGTTCCTGTTTTTGAGGCTGATTTGGTTGCCAAAGACATTATGAACAGCAGCAAAACGGTAATAACCAAACTTAGTGCGTGGTTTGGCGACGATATTTATACAAATGGCTTGTTAAACCGTAAAAAACTGGCTTCCTACATTTTCGAAAGTGAAGAATGGCTTCAGAAAGTAAACGCGCTGGTGCATCCTTTGGTAAGAGACGAATTTCTTCGCTGGAAAAACAGCCAGGAAGTGCCATACACAATTTATGAAGCAGCAATACTATTTGAAAGTGGTTTTTACCAACTAATGGATGTGAATATCCTGGTTACTGCACCTGAACAATTGAGAATTGAAAGGGTTAAAGAAAGAGATAATTTAACTGCTGAACATATTTTGGCCCGGATGGCTAAACAATGGACTGATGTCGAAAAAAGAAAACTGGCATCAGCTGAAATTGTAAATGATAACTCGACACTAATAATACCTCAGATTTTGGAAATTGATAAAAAACTAAAAACATATGGCAAAATTTGGTAAATGGATAGGCGGCGGGCTTGGCTGGGCAGTTGGTGGACCGATTGGAGGAATTCTCGGGTTTGTTATCGGGTCAGTTTTCGATGGTGGCTCCGAAGCCATGCAAACCGGCAGAACTGGTTATTCGGGGCAAACAACAGCCGGTGGATATATTATGAGCTTGCTTGTTTTAACAGCCGCTGTTATGAAAGCCGATGGCAAAATTCTACGTTCAGAACTCGATTATGTGAAGAAATTTCTTGTCCACAATTTTGGCGAAGCATCGGCTACCGAAGGCGTACGTATGTTGCGCGACTTGCTGGAACAAACTATTCCGGTTGATTCGGTTGCCAACCAGATAAAAGTGAATATGAATTATTCTGCCCGTTTACAGTTACTGCATTTCCTTTTTGGAATTGCACAAGCCGATGGACAGATTGATGCAGCCGAAAAAGAAATTATTGGCGTAATCAGTCGCGAAATGGGTATTAACACACCCGACTTTGAATCGATTCAGGCCATGTTTATCCCAAATACCGACGGCGACTACCAGATTCTTGAAATTGAACGCGCTGCCACCAACGATGAAATTAAAAAAGCATATCGTCGAATGGCCATGAAATATCACCCCGACAAGGTGAGCCATTTAGGCGATGATTTTCAGAAAGCTGCACACGAGAAATTTCAAAGTGTAAACAAAGCCTACGAAAACATTAAAAAAGAGCGCGGCATTGTTTAACAATTAGTTGCAATCAATCCAAATAATTTGCATTCGAATGAAAGTTGTTTCAGTAAATACAGGAGAAGCGAGAACCATCAGTTGGAGAGACAAAGAGGTTACAACAGGAATTTTTAAATTCCCGGTGAATAACCCAATTTATCTTGGCAGCGAAGATGTGGAAAACGACAACGTAATCGACCGTCGTTATCACGGAGGAGTTGACAAAGCATGTTATCTGTATTCAGCCGGCCATTATAAATATTGGAAAACCCTCTACCCTGCCCTCGAAATGCCATGGGGAATGTTTGGCGAAAACCTTACAGTTGAAGGACTTGACGAAGCAGAAATTAATATTGGCGATATTTATGAAGTTGGAGAAACAATCGTACAGGCAACACAACCACGCCAGCCCTGTTTTAAACTCGAATTCAGGTTTCACAGTAACGAAATCGTAAGGCAGTTTGTCGATTCGGGGTTTGCCGGTGTTTATGTTCGCGTGTTGCAAAAAGGCCATGTAAAAGCCGGTGACGAATTTAAACTCATCGAAAAAAAGCAAACCATTTCAATTCGCCGTGTTTACGAATTAATTTACACCGATGTATTTGATAAAAGGGCCGTTGAAACTGCAATCAACGACCCTTTTATTGCGGAAAGTTGCCGCAAAGACCTGAAGAAAAGATGGGGACAACTGCTTTAGCTGAAACAAATTTCCCCTTTCAGGCAATTTTTGACTCCACCCCAATCATTTCCCTGTATTCGGCAATAATTTCCTTAACCTGAGTAGGCGCAACCCGTCCATACACTTTTTCGCCAACGGTAACCACAGGCGCAAGTCCGCAGGCACCAACGCACCTGAGACAGTTCAGTGAAAACTTTCCATCACTTGTCGATTCGCCCACTTCAACCTTTAATTGTCTTTTAAATTCGCTTAAAACCTGTTCAGCACCCCGAACATAACAGGCTGTACCCATGCAAATCGAAATCGGAAATTCACCTTTCGGAATCATCGTAAAAAAGCTGTAAAACGTAACAACTCCGTAAACACGCGCCACCGAAGAATGCAGTTCACGGGCAATTACTTCCTGTACTTCAGCAGGCAAGTACCCCAGCTTCCCCTGAGTTTTATGCAACACATTAATCAGTTCGCTTTCCTTGTTTTGGAACTCTGCGCAAATACCTTTTATGATATTGATTGTGCTATCTGATAATTTAATTTTTGGCATTTTCTTACATTTTAATCTGATTTTTATTCATTCACACGTTGAATAATTCATGCATTCAACCTTTTAATTCTGTTCTGTCGAAATACGCTGTATGCAACAAATGATGCGCTTTTTCGCTCATCGGATGGCCCAAAAACTCTTCGTATAACTTAATTATATACGGATTTTGGTGTGATTTCCGGATTGCTTTTTTGCTGTCTTCCTGGTAGATTGCCCGTTGCCGTTTTTTCAGCACGTCAGCATTTCCATGATGATAAGGCTGACCGCCCCCGCCAATACAACCGCCGGGGCAACTCATAATTTCGATAGCATGAAATTCACTTTTGCCAGCCTGAATTTCTTCAAGCAATTTACGGGCATTGCCCAACCCGTGTGCAATGCCAATGTTGATTGGAATACCTCCGAAATCGATAGTTGCTTTCCGGATTCCTTCCATTCCCCGCAATTCGTCGAAATCAAGTCGCGGCAATTCCTTTTTGGTGTATAATTCGTACGCAGTTCGCACAGCGGCCTCAATTACACCGCCGGTAGTACCAAAAATAACCCCGGCGCCCGTCGATTCGCCCAGCGGATTGTCAAATTCCTCGTTCGGTAATGTTCTGAAATTGATATTTGAAATCTTTATCAACGCTGCCAGTTCGCGGGTTGTAATTGCGTAGTCAACATCCGGGTTTTTATTCACTTTAAACTCGTCGCGGCCACATTCATATTTTTTTGCCACACAAGGCATTATCGACACAACAACCAAATCTTCGCGTTTAATTCCCAGTTTATCGGCAAAATAGGTTTTGGCAATGGAACCAAACATTTGTTGTGGCGAACGCGCTGTTGACGGAATATCTTTCATATCAGGGAACTGGTGTTCGAAAAACTTCACCCAGGCGGGGCAGCAGGAAGTTAAAATCGGAAGTTTCACATCTTTATCGCCGGCAAGGTGTTTTCCCAAACGATTCAGCAATTCGGTTCCCTCTTCCATAATGGTAAGGTCGGCGGCAAAATCGGTATCAAAAACATAGTCGAAACCCAACCTTCGCAACGCTGCCACAAGTTTACCAGTCACTAAAGTTCCTGCCTCCATTTCGAATTCTTCGCCCAAAGCTGCACGAACAGCAGGAGCAGTTTGTACAATCACCGTTTTTGTGGGGTCTGAAAGTACACGAACCACTTTCCCAGTTTCATCAACTTCGGTAAGTGCACCGGTTGGACAAACCGCCACACACTGTCCGCAATAAGTACAAACCGAGTGGTCGAGGTTCATTTCGAAAGCTGGCGCAACAACCGAGTTAAAACCCCTGTTAATGGCCGAAAGCACGCCCACTGTCTGAACTTCATTACACATCATTTCGCATCTGCGACACATAATGCATTTATCAACATCGCGAATGATGGCCGGCGATGTATCTTTTCTGTAGTGCGACTGTTCTCCTTCGTAATGAATTTTCCGGATGCCGAGGTTGTGCGCCATGGTTTGAAGGTCACAATTCCCCGACTTTGCACAAATCAAACAATCCGTAGGATGGTCAGAAAGTATCAGTTCCATTACAGTACGGCGCGCGTTTATCGCCCTGATTGAATGCGAATTCACCACCATTCCCTCGTTTACCTCGGTACAACAAGCCGGTGCCAGATTTCTGCGCCCCTGAACTTCAACCACACAAATCCGGCATCCCCCAGGTTTGTTTTCGATATTCAGGTCGTCAAGTTTCATGTAACACAGCGTTGGAATATGTATGCCAATTTCCTTTGCCGCCTGCAAAATGGTAGTTCCTTTTTTAACTACAACAGGTTTATTATCGATGGTAAGATTTATTACTTCCATATTTTTTTTGATTTTCAGGGTTAGTTAAGTTTTATTGCGTTGAATTTGCATTTCTCGAAACACACGCCGCATTTGATACACAGCGACTGGTCGATAAAGTGAGCCACCCGGCGCTCGCCGGTGATTGCACCTACCGGACAATTGCGGAAACACAGCGTACAACCTGTGCACAAATCCTCGATAATCTCATATTTCATCAGCGACTTGCACTGTCCCGCCGGACATTTCCCCTCGTTTACATGCGCCAGGTATTCGTGCTCAAAGTTGGCCAGCGTTGACAAAACCGGGTTGGGCGATGATTGCCCGAGACCGCAAAGCGAGGTATCTTTTATCACCTCGCTTAAAACCTTCAGCCTGTCGATATCTTCCAGCGTTCCCTTTCCTTCGGTGATGCGACACAAAATTTCGTGCAAGCGCTTATTGCCGATACGGCACGGATTACATTTTCCGCACGATTCTTCGAGCGTAAACTCAAGATAAAAACGCGCTATTGAAACCATGCAGTCATCTTCGTCCATTACAATCATTCCGCCCGAACCCATCATTGAGCCGGCAGCAATCAGGTTGTCGTAATCGATGGGTGTATCAAGGAATTTCTTAGTGAGGCAACCACCCGACGGGCCACCGGTTTGTACCGATTTAAATTCTTTACCATCCTTAATTCCACCGCCAATATCGTAAATCACCTCGCGCAGTGTCGTTCCCATCGGAACCTCGATTAACCCCACATTGTTAATTTTTCCGGCCAACGCAAAAACCTTTGTCCCCTTCGATTTTTCGGTACCAATTTTATTAAACCAATTAGCTCCTTTGTTGATAATTACCGGAATATTGGCAAAAGTCTCCACATTATTCACATTGGTGGGCTTTCCCATGTAACCCGAAACCGACGGAAATGGAGGTTTAACGGTGGGTTCGCCGCGCAAACCTTCCATCGAGTGAATCAACGCTGTTTCTTCGCCGCAAACAAAAGCGCCGGCGCCGTAGCGCAATTCAATTTTAAAATTGAAACCGGTTCCCAGAATATCATTACCAAGCAAACCATATTCTTCAGCCTGGCCGATGGCAATTTTCAACCTTTCGATGGCCAGTGGATATTCAGCCCTGATATAAACCAAACCTGTATCGGAACCAATACAATAACCACAAATTGCCATTGCTTCGATAACCGAATGCGGGTCGCCTTCCAGAATTGAGCGGTCCATAAAAGCGCCGGGGTCGCCTTCGTCGGCATTACAAACCACATATTTCTGGTCGTTTTGCACATTCCGGGTAATCTCCCATTTCAAGCCCGTCGGGAAACCACCGCCGCCACGTCCACGCAACCCCGAATCTTTAATTTCTTTGATTACTTCTTCGGGTGTATTTTCGGTCAGGCATTTTCCCAAAGCGGCATAACCATCGCGTCCGATGTATTCTTCTATATTTTCAGGATTGATAAAACCGCAGTTTCGCAGTGCTATCCTGATTTGCTTTTTGTAGAAATCGATATTATTGGCCGAAGTTACTGCGTAGTCGTTTTTCGGATTTTTGTAAAGCAGCCGTTTCACCGGCCGGCCTTTCAGAATATGCTCTTTTACAATATCTTCAGCATCCGAAGGTTTTACTTCGGTATAAAAAGTATTGTCGGGCAAAACTTTTACAATCGGGCCCTTTTCGCAAAAGCCAAAACAGCCGGTAATCACCACCTGCACCTCATCTTCGAGATTAAACTCGTTGATAAAGTAGTTTAGTTTTTCCTTGATTCCATTGCTGTCAGAAGCCTTGCACCCGGTACCCCCGCAAATGAGGATGTGCATTCTGTAATCGGTCATAATTTTTTGGTTTGAAGTTGTTATTCGTCAATAGTTCTGAATGTTATCGGAATGATTCCATCAATCATTTCGCCCTTTTTGATATATGAATCAATGATTTCCTGCGCCTTGGTTTTATTTACAAAACCAAAAACCACCGGTTCGTGGCGGGGCAGAATAACTTCAACAGTTGGCTCGGCGTAACAATATCCCATACAGCCGGTTTGTGTAACCAGCGCATCCACGGCCTGTTGCTCAAGTTCTTCAACAAAATATTTCATGATTTCACGGGCACCCGAAGCTATTCCGCAGGTCGCCATTCCAACTTTTACCTGAACCATCTGTTCCGGGTTATCGCTGTTTTCGCGCAGCTTTATTTTCGACTGAACTTCGTCCTTCAATCGCTTTAAATCGGCTATTGATGTTATTTTCGACATGGTTAATGCTGATTGATTATTGATTATTGGTTATTTAATTATTGAATTTCCTTTATGTTGTTTTTTATTAATCCGGTTATTGCCTCTCGGATTTCGGCATTCTGCATCGAAACACCGCCAATTGCTTCACGAATTTCTGCTGATGTAATTTTAAAATTCCCTTTGTTTGTGTGATGTTCATAAGTTAAAACCACATTCTGGTTGCCGAGCATTGTTAAATACAACACATCCCAGATTTCGCCCAGCGGCGGTTTGTCCACATTCGAAAACTGAAACGTTGCTTCCACAATTGTACCCACTCCCAATTCCGATTTCAGGTTGAATGTGCCGTTAGCCATTTCAGCATTCTGTTTCAGTAGTGGAAGTCCGAGTCCGACTTTTCGGGTATTTCGCGAAGTAAAGAACGGGTTGGCTGCCTGCTTTACCATCTCCTCACTCATTCCGCAGCCGTTATCGGTTATTTGTATTTTGCAAAAGTCATCCGTTTTATTTTCTTCAACAATGATTTCAATCAAGGTAGCATTTGCCCTCACCGAGTTTTGAATAATATCGAGAATATGGTCGGCCAGATTTTTCATGCGATTTCCACCCTTCGGTTTTGCTGCCCATGTAACGCCATTCTTATTTCGTTGAAAGTCATTTCTTTCATGCAAAAACTGGTGTAAATTTCGCCTATTTGATTGATAAAATGTGCATCCGAATTACGAATTAAAGTCAATTCAGAGGGTAAATTATGATGTTCTATAACATATTTTTTTGGGCTGAATTTCGAAATTCCCAACGCATCAGGGTTTAATCCGGGCGGCAAAAACCCGAGCTGACTAAAAAGCCCGTTAGCGGGCCTGTCAACATGTGCCGGAATAAACAGGCCATTCATGCTTTTTACATTTTGGCTCAGCTGGCTGATGCTGGTTTTCAGCGCAGCGTGCAAATAGTGTGGCACAAGTTCGGTGATATTATCATGCTCATCCACAACTGGTTGATAACCAAAATGCCCATCAGGATTTGGTATGAACGTAATATTTGCGTCGATGTATTGTTGAAACTGCATTAACTGTTCTTCGGTTTCGAAAAAAACGAGGCAGTGAACTTCTTCTTTGGTGGTGATTTCGGCGCCGGTTAACACAAAAAGTCCGGCTTTTTCGCCCAGCTTTTTGGTGAGCAGTGCATTTTTTGTTGAATTGTGGTCGGTAATTCCAATGATTTGCAAGCCGGTATCAACCGCGCGGTTGACAATATTTGCCGGCGTCATTTCCAAATCGGCACAAGGCGAAAGAACTGTATGAATATGTAAATCGGCTTTGAACACTGGATGATTTTTGATGCTGGATACTGTTGATGCTGGATGCTGGATGCTTTTTGATGCTTGATATTGTTGATACTTGATACCGGATTCGGTTGATGCTGGACATTTGATAGTTTTTGATGCTGCAACCTGGAACCTGGAACCTGGAACCAGCAACTTTTCCTCAGTGCAGTTCTTTGTACAGCATCCCGGCAATTTCGAAGGTTGTAAGTTGTGTTCCCAAAACAGGAATCCCCTCCTCCTCGCTGTGCGAAAGTGTATCTTCGTCGGGCGCGAATCCTTTTACAAGAATTACTGCTGCTAAATCTTTAAGCGATGCAATTGCCATCACATTCTGGTGTGTTTGCAGCGTAATCCAGACCTGGCCTTCCTGCGCAAACCCCATCACATCGCTGAGCAGGTCGGAAACATATCCGCCTGTAATTTCATTTTCAAGTCCGGCAGAACCTGAATAAACTGTTAAACCAAATTTTTCAACCAACTCTGAAACCTTCATTTCTACCTCCTTTTCGTGAATAAGTATTTTCAATATACCGATTTTATCAGCAATACACCTTAAACCTGAGCGTGGTTCCCTCTCCCACCTTGCTTTCAATATCAAGTTCGTCGGTGTTTTTTTTGATGTTGGGCAACCCCATACCGGCGCCAAAACCCATTTCGCGCACTTTTTTCGATGCAGTTGAAAATCCGGCTTCCATGGCCTGCCCAATGTTCTCAATTCCTGGTCCGCTATCCGAAATCGTAACAGAAACAACGCCAGGCTCAATAACAACAATAAGTTTTCCATTGGAGGCATGAGCAACAACATTGAGTTCGGCTTCGTAAATGGCAACCACAATCCGTTTAATCGCAGCGGCATCAACATTCAGTTGTTTCAGCTTTTTCTTGATTTTACTCGATGCTTTCCCGGCCTGAATAAAATCGCCTCCGGTAATATCAAATTCCAGAATTTCGGTCATCAATACAGTGGTTTTAACCCGTTTTCGTATAAAATTCCTCCTGCCCTGAAAATGGAGAACGGCGTTTCGAGAAATACAATTCCTATTTCATTAGCGAGTTCAATCATTTCGGGGGTAGCAGTTTTGTTGCGGCATAGCAGAACCACCGGAACATCGGCAACTTCAACTGTTCTGAGCAACTGAATATTTGCCAGCCCTGTAATCAATACAATGTCGTGGTGGTCGAGCGTAAGTACATCGCTCATCAGGTCGGAGCTGAAGGCTTTTGTAATTTCAGGCGCTGTTTTTAAATTGCCAGTCACGACCCTTGCAGCGGTTAATTCAATTATTTTTTCAATTTTCACTGTTGCCGGGTTTTGCGTTATTTCAATCGGTTATTATCGGTGCAAAGATAGCCGCTGTATGCATTGAACCATTGGTTTGAATTCAGTTTTATTCATTTTTTAAAACATATAAATTTAGTTGATCAAACGGCTTGTTTTCCTTACTTTTCAGCACCAGTTTAAAAACAATTATCAGCTATGATTTACGATAAAAAGTCGGTATTAACCGGCAGCATTGAGGACCCGGAATTTCACCAGAAGATTATCGACGCGCTTCCGATTCCTATTTTTTACCGCGATTTAAATGGTATTTACCAGATGTGCAACAGCGCCCATGAAAAGTTCACAGGCCGGCACAAATCAGAAATTATTGGTAAAACTGTGTACGAGGTCCATTCAAGTGAAACGGCTGAACTTTACTATCAGCGAGACCAGGAATTGCAGCGGAACCCTGGTGAACAGATTTACGAAGCGCAAATGAAACGACAGGACGGTTCGACCTGCAACGTAATTCTGAACAAAGCAGTCATCCGCAATAACGACAACGAAATTGTGGGGATTGTGGGTTCGATAAACGACATTACCGAACTGAAAAAAACACAAAAACGACTTGAAAAAGCGCAGGAATCCATGGAGGTTTCATCGTACATGTTGCATAAAATCAGTGCCGGAATTGTAATCATCGACGACAATCACAAAGTGGTTGACTCCAACGAAAGTTTTGCCAAACTGATGGGCGAGGAAACCGAGGAACTTTTCCAGACCATTCCGGGGTTGAAAGGCGCTGCGTTGCAGGTACTGGTTCCCGAAGTGATTTTCAAAATGCTTTCGAACCTGCTGATGTCGGGTGAAGAAAACCTTGAGCGCGATTTTAAATTTCAGAACAAACTGCTGCACGTTTCGGCGGTAACGCTGTACAAAAACAAGATAGTTGGTGCTGTTATCCGCGATATGTCGGCGCCGATGCTTGTGCGCGACGAAATTATCAGTCGTGCGCAGCGCATCATCAAGCAGAACATTGAAACTGTGCAGAAAGCTGCGTTTCTTTTGGGCGAAAATGCAGCCGAAACTGAAGAATTGCTCAACTCAATAATTGAATCGTACCGTTATGACGATGATGAATAACCCCGAAGAAATTCATGTTGAGATTGATGTGCAACAGAAACGCCCTAAAGGCGAAAATGCCTGCGGCGATGTTTTCCAGTCGGATTTGAGCCGTGAGGAAGGTCGCACCATTCTTGTGATGAGCGACGGAATCGGGCATGGCATAAAAGCCAGCGTGCTGGCCACACTCACCGCAACAATGGCGGTAAAATATACCCGGTTTCATACCAAACCCGAAGTGGCGGCACGAATTATTATGAACGCCCTGCCCAAAAGCAGCGACGGCAAAGAAAACTATGCCACTTTTACCATTGTCGAAATTGAACCCGACCGCACCGTGCGCATTATTAATTACGATAACCCACGGGTGATGATTGCCAGAAACGGCAAATCGTACTACCCGAAAGAAA
Organism: Draconibacterium sp.; assembly: GCA_050179035.1. Classification (GTDB taxonomy): domain Bacteria; phylum Bacteroidota; class Bacteroidia; order Bacteroidales; family Prolixibacteraceae; genus Draconibacterium. Next base: position 17,200 of record JBFXFM010000041.1, read on the forward strand.
CCGAGCTCAACGTGCGCGGCGAGGAAAACCTGGGTAAAGTGCTGCGCGTGCGTGAATTTACTGCCATAAAAGAAGACAGGCTGATTTTTGTATCCGATGGAATCACACAGTCGGGGCTGGGCAGCAACCAGTTCCCGATTGGCTGGGGATACGAAAGAATGGAAGAATTTGCAATCAGCCAAATCAACAGAATGACCGATATATCGGCAACAAAACTCGCCAAGAAAATCATAAACCAGGCTGCCATTAATGATGATTTCTCGATGAAAGACGATGCCACCTGCGGTGTTATCTATTTTCGCGAACCCCGGAAATTTATGCTTATCACCGGTCCGCCATTTTACAAAATCAAGGATTTCGATTTTGTGGGAAGAATAAAAAATTTCCCCGGAAAGAAAATCATTTGCGGTGGAACCACTGCCGAAATTATTGCCCGCGAGCTCGGGCTTGAAGTAAAAATTGAGCACCACCGAAAAGATGCCAACACATTGCCACCTGCAGCAAAAATGCAGGGATTCGAGCTGATTTCGGAAGGAATTCTGACACTGAGAAAAGTGGAAGAAATTCTGGAAAACTATGACAGTGATTCGCGGCTTGGCGATTCGCCAGCCGAAGAGATTGTAAAACTGCTGCTGCAACACGATGTGATCGATGTAATTGTTGGAACCCGCATCAACTGGGCACACCAAGACCCTGAACAGCCTATCGAGCTCGAATTGCGCAAATATGTGGTAAAGCGGATAGTTCAGATTCTGCGAAACAAATTCTTTAAAAAAGTGATGATGGAATACATTTAACATCAATCGCTCCCAATAACAAGCTTTAACAACTGTTAGTATTATTTATTGCCTGTTTTTGGTGCGGATTTCCGAATTTTGTGGTTGTAAATACCAACTATGAGACTGAACTTTACCCTGCTATTTTTACTGATTGCAATGTGTATCACAGCGCAACAAACTGAATTTGTACTTCAGGGAAAAATCACCGACGGCGAACAGAATCCAGTAGCCGATGCTTACATTGTAAATATCCGTAATTCATCCCGGTTTTTCAGTGCCACAAATGGAGTTTTCGAAATGAAAGTTCAACCTGGCGATACCCTGCTTATATCTCACATTTCATTTCAGCGCAAAATAGTAACCGTTTTCGAGCTGCTGAAAAACCCTGTAATTTCTCTCGAAGGCGACATGGTAAATATGAAACCGATTGATGTAAAAGGCTCGCGGGAAACAGACTACGAAACTGCCAAAAAAAATATCAACGCGGTGACGTTTGATGCAAAACCCAGGATTTCGGATGGGTTTTCACACTCGGAGCAGGTATCGCAAATGATAAAATCAGAAAACCGGGTGATGCGCACCGAAGCCTCATCCGTTAGCATTGCCAGTTTTTCGCCTTCGCAGGTGATTGGCAAACTCAGCGAAAAACGAAAAAAACGAAAAGAAGCCAGCCTGTACGAATCGACAAGGAAATTGCCGAAAGAAGAAGAAAAAGTGGATGATAATACTCCCTGATTGAAAATCTAAGTTGAATGTGTGATGGCTAACAAACCACGCGATAAAAAATCGCTCCGCAGCAGGAGTTTAAGCTGAAAATTCTAGTTTGGAGGCAGATAAATTCCGAATAAAATTCCTTTTATTACCTGTTCAGCAAAATCTTTTGGAGTTAGTATTGGTTCTATTAACGGCTCAATTATTAATTCACTGCTGTTATTCCCAGCCATTTCGGTTAAAAACTTTGCGGCAGCTTCTGCAGTTTTTTTATCCTCAAAAAACAGGTCTTTATTAATATTTCTAAAAGTTACTTTCAGTCGATAAACATTTTTCATTTTTAATGTTTGCATTGTTTGAATGTCTTATTTAAAACTATTTTACAAATCCATAGAATTGAAACTTGGTGCAATCGGCAATATTTTGCGGTGTTTCCGGCAAACCACGCAATAAATCCCGAAGCTTCGGGAGCGCGGCAACGTGGTGGCACAAAGCATTGAAATTTATTTCCCATTTTTTTTAATGCCAAAAATCGCACCACCAGCAGCACCTATAACTAAACCTATTCCCGCGCCTAAAGAAATATTTCCAAAAGCAGTACCAAGACCCGCTCCGAATACAATTCCATAAGCAACCCACAAGGCAAATCCATTTCCTGATTTTTTATTTTCGTTTTCTGTCATAATCGAACAATATGCTTTACCTGTTCCCCTTTGCCCGGTTGTGCGTTTTGCACAACATCTGGCAGTTGATGAATGATGTTGCGCCGCCTTTGCTCCATGCTGCCACATGGTCGGCGTTTCCGGCAAAACACGCGATAAAAAATCGCATGGCTGCGGATTTTCTTCTCAGCACATATATTTCACCATTATCAGTTCCCTGCAGTTGCCAGCAGCCTGTTTTTGTATTCGTTGATTTTTACCCAGTACATAATCCAGCAAATCAGTCCGCCAACAGCAGTTAAATACCCCAAGAACGGAACAATGCTACAGCAGTATAAAACAGCATAAGCGATGCCGATGGATTTCCCCGGGAATTCCTCTTCTGTCCTTATTCCCCGCTTTTCAAATTCAAGCTTCAGCGATTCGGCAATCCTGTTCACAATAAAAAACTGCCAAATCATTCCAAACAACGGAATTAGTGTAAGCCATACCTCGCCGGGTTGCATTTTACGGTTTTCGAAACTCACAGCGTTAAGTGTGTTTTGAAGCGTGAGTAAAAAGAAAATCAGCGGAATTAAACTGGCCACAAAAACGATGGCTACAATTGTCAGGATAACAATAATCTCCTGCGGGCCGATAATTCCAAGTAAAACGGTGGTTAAAAATTGATTATTCATGTCAGGTTATTTTTTCCAAAGCTATAAAAATACTGATTAGCCGGAGTTTGCTACGGCCTGAAAATTTTATGTAAATCCGGTTGTTTTATAACTCCCCTGAAAAAAACCTTATTTTCTTTTCATCCTCAACCTTAGTAGCCAAAATACAACACCAAAACAAGGAAATCTTATCTACATTATTTTATTTTACAAAAAATGGCAAACACAGCCAGAGCCCTGAACCACGGGCCGATTAAAGGGTGATGCCGACGCTACTAAGGTTCAAAAGAGTGAAATAAGGTTTTTCTCAGGAAGTTTTTAAAAGGTCGTTTCAGCGCTGTTTCAATACTTTAAACAAGTGAAGAAATTCTTTGCTTCGATGAAGGGTAAAAAAAACAGGAACCATTTGGCTCCTGTTCTTCTATATTCACTAAACGTTGAAACTGAAACTTCTCAAACCATCGGGTACTTTTTAAATATCGATTCCGATTTCATCAAGATATCGACATACTGGGCGCGCTGGTAAGTAAACGGATCTTTCATGTTTTTGCGGGAAAGTTTTCCCCTGAAATCGTCAAGCGATTTATAACCTTTTTCATCCATCCAGCGGTTTAAATCAATGAGAATATCGGAAACAACTCCGGGCTGGTTGCGGTAAATAGTACTCACCATTTGAACCGCATCAGCACCTGCCAGAATCATTTTTATTACATCGTTGGCATCGTAAATTCCACGGCTCACACATATACTGCCATCGAGGTTACCATATAGCAGACCTGCATATCGAAGCGCAAACATGCGGTCTTTCGGGTTACTCAATTCCCAGGGGTAATGAAATTCTTCGTGTTCAATATCAATATCGGGCTGAAAAAACCGGTTAAACAAAACATAAGCATCGGCACCGGCTTCGTCAACTTTTTTTATAAAATTGAGTGGATTTGTATAAAACATTCCGATTTTGACACTCACCGGAATTTTTACTGCTTTTTTAACAGCTTTCACTATCTGCACCTGCTTGTCTTCAATCGACTGCCCCGAAACTTCGAAATAACCAGGCACTGCATACAAATTGATTTCAAGCCCATCGACACCTGTTTTTTCAAGTTCTTTTGCATATTCAACCCAGGTAGGCTCGTAAATGGCATTCAAACTTGCAAAAACGGGCACATTCACACTTTTTTTCAGTTTTTCAATATTGTACAAATGTTCCTTCGGACCGCCATGTTCCAGTCCCGGAAAGAGGTTTGTCATTTCAGCGTTCCGGTTTTCGTACTCACCCAAATCCTCATCCATTTGCAGGTTTTCGAGCTGAATTTGTTCCTCGAACAACGACCGATAAACGATTGCGCCAATACCGGCGTTTTCAATCTGTTTAATTGTATCAGGTTTTGTAACTAAGTTGCTTGCTCCGAGGATGAGGGGATTTTTCAGTTTTATCCCCATGTAGGTTGTTGATAGATCTGCCATAATTATTGATTTTTTAGATTCTTTCGTTTTGTTACACAAACTAAAAATAGAAACAAATTGTTCAAGAACCAATCTAAATTTTATTGATGGCCGATAAATAAAAATCCACCTGCTGAACAGTTCAACAGGTGGATTTATAATAAAACTTAATTTCAGTACTTTACAGAAGGCTCAAAGTTACAGTTAAACCTGCCATAACCACAGAAACCATCGTCATTAATTTGATTAGGATGTTGAGCGACGGACCGGCAGTGTCTTTGAATGGGTCACCTACTGTATCACCAACTACAGCCGCTTTATGTGCATCACTTCCTTTGCCACCGTAGTTTCCTTTTTCAACAAATTTTTTGGCGTTGTCCCAGGCACCACCGGCATTATTCATAAATACAGCCAGGGTAAAACCTGAAGTTAATCCACCAGCCAAAAGACCGATAACACCGGCTACTCCCATTGTTGAACCAACTACAACCGGAACAATAATAGCAATTAAAGAAGGCAATAACATTTCCTTTTGCGCTCCTTTTGTCGAAATTTCAACGCATTTTGCATATTCCGGAACAGCAGTGCCTTCCATAATACCTTTGATTTCGCGGAACTGGCGACGAACTTCGTCAACCATTGCACCGGCAGCACGTCCAACAGCTTTCATTGTCATTGCGCTAAAAATAAACGCCATCATTGAGCCAAGGAACAAACCGCCCAAAAACAACGGATTAAAAAGTGTTACATCATACGAAGCAGCCAACTCCTTTACCGATGCTGTAGAAATCTTCACAGCTTTCATTCCTTCGCCAACAGTTGGAACCACATCATTATAAAAAACATATTCGCCTTTTGTAACGAAACCTTCGCCAGCTTTTGCAATTTTACCAAACCACAATCTTACTTCTTCCATGTAAGCTGCGATAAGTGCCATTGCTGTTAACGCGGCAGAACCAATTGCAAAACCTTTTCCAGTTGCGGCAGTTGTATTTCCGAGCATATCCAAAGCATCGGTTCTTTCACGAACTTCTTTGGGTAATTCAGCCATTTCAGCGTTACCACCAGCGTTATCGGCAATTGGGCCAAAAGCGTCAGTGGCAAGCGTGATTCCAAGTGTTGAAAGCATACCAACTGCGGCAAATCCGATTCCGTAAACACCCATTGCAAAATGTGTTGCTCCACCGGCAGCCCAAAACGAACCCATAATTCCGAGTACAATTGTTACCACAGGAATCCAGGTAGAATACATACCCACTGCAAGTCCGTCAATGATTGTAGTAGCAGGCCCCTGATTGGCTTGTTTTGCAATACCTTTGGTTGGTGTATATTCATCTGATGTAAAATATTCGGTAGCCTGCCCGATAATTACTCCGGCAGCCAAACCAATGACCACTGCACCAAATACACCCCAGGTTACCCATCCGGTGTATGCCATTACAGCCATTGCAATCAGAATTAGAAGCGAACTTCCACCAGTTCCGATCAACAGCGCATTCAATAAGTTTTTCTGAGAAGCTGATTCTTTTGTACGAACCATAAAAATTCCTACAATTGAAAGTATAATTCCGATTGCAGCCACAATCATCGGAGCTGTTACAGCTTTAACCGGATCAATCCCCAAATCGGTAAGTGCTATTGCGGGAAGTGCAGCACCAAGCGCTGCTGTGGCAAGAATCGAACCTGCATAACTTTCGTAAAGGTCGGCTCCCATACCGGCAACATCGCCTACGTTATCACCTACGTTATCGGCAATCGTTGCTGGATTGCGTGGATCATCTTCAGGAATTCCTGCTTCAACTTTACCAACGAGATCGGCGCCAACATCGGCTGCTTTTGTATAAATACCACCTCCAACACGTGCAAATAAAGCTTGTGTTGATGCCCCCATTCCGAAGGTTAACATGGTGGTTGTAATTTCAATTAATTTCTGATGTTCAGTTGTGTTCTCGTGTACAAATGTTAAACCTGCAAAATGCAATCCGCTGGCCATGTTTTCAGGTGTAAAAATCACTGAAGTTAAAAACCAGTACCAGGCTGCAATGTCGAGCAATGCAAAACCTACCACTACCAAACCCATTACAGCGCCACTTCTGAAAGCAACCTGTAATCCTTTGTTAAGTGATTGCGATGCACCATGCGCCGTACGGGCCGATGCATAAGTTGCAGTTTTCATACCCAAAAACCCACACAAACCCGAAAAGAAACCTCCGGTTATAAATGCAACAGGAACAAATGGATTTTGTACTCCAAAAAAGGCCATAATTCCAAGAAGCACAAACAGAATAACAAATACAATTCCTACCACTTTGTACTGCCTTTTCAGGTAAGCCATTGCACCTTCACGCACATATTGCGCAATTTCCTTCATCCGGTCGGTACCTTCTGAATTCTTCATCAATGATTTAAAGAAAAACCAGGCAAAAACCAGTGCCAGAATAGAGGCAAAGGGAACTAAATAGAATATATTACTCATAGATCAATGATTTAGTGTAACTATTGTTACGGTTCATATTTTAATTAATTAGAATCTCCGGTTTATGGTCGATAAAACAAAAATTTTCCAGCAAACAAAGATAATTTTAAATACGAAACAGCATTTTCGGCAAACAGCTTTTAGCTACAGAATGAAAATAAATTAACAAATCAGTTGACAAATGATAAGTTTAGCCCCACATCAAATACCACTTTCTTTACAATTTGTAGTTTTTAGTCGGTTTTTGGAAATTTAAAACCACGCCTGAAATCACCCGGTTCAGCAATGAATCAGCGCTTTTCGTTCGCGTCCGTTCATCAACACGGTAAGTGGCTTAATAAAATATACATGCTTTACAAATTCGGTTTCATGTATCAGTTTTTGCTGTTCCAGCGCTTCCATTTTAAGTTTTGCATTTTCAGCCTGATAGGGCACCGAAAAATAACCCACATTCATTGAAGTTACATTGTGAAAAAAATGTGAACCCAGTGAGGCGTCAATCTGGTAATCGGGCAATCCCATTTCAACAATTACACGTGCTTTCGAAATGTTTGCCCAGTAAACCGGAATTCCTGTAAACGGATCGCGTGAGCCCCAACGCCCCGGACCAATCAGAATATATTCCTTGCCGCGCTCTTCGAACCGGCGGTTGATATCGCTGATTTCCTGAGCAATTTGTTTTGTTTTCAGTTTATCGAATTTTGCCGGGTCAACATAAACCACATCGTAAATATTTTCGACTTTGCCGTTGCCCATGCCTTGTTCGGCGTACATAAAAATATGTTCGTCGTCAATCTGGTCGAGATTAATTTCTATTTGTTCTTCTATTCTGATGAGCGGTTTTATCTGCAAAAGATAAAACGTAGGCAGCCCATTTTCGGCTGGCTCCAAATCAATGGCATATTCAATTTCAACTGGCGAACCCAGAGCTTCCCTGAAGAGTTTCAACAAAATCTGTAATGTATCGGCAAATGGCAGGTAGTTGTATTTTAACAGGTTGGCGAAATCAATCACCCGCAGGCCTTTTTGCTGAATGCCGGGAATCAGCTGGTCGTTTTCATAATCATAGGTCGATGCGAGGTAATCAAGTGTTCCGTCTTTTTCAGCATCAGCAATTCTGTACTTTTTTATCGACGCATTTTCGCCTGAACCAATTAAGTCGATATCAGGATTGTTAAGGTCGAGTGCATAAAACGATTTTTGTGTATCGCGCACCTGGTCAACTACCGAAGTGGGGTTGATTTCGGGATAATTGGGACAAAACCTGAACGAATTTTCGCCATTTACCACCTGCATGCCCAGCCCAACCGCGGCCACAGAAAATCCGTCTTCGGGTTTCATGTATGCAATGGGGTAAAAATTGAACGACTGTGCCACGCCCGAAACACTCGGGTAATATTTGTTATCGTAATTGTGCCCCACCACTTCCTGAATAACAACCGCCATTTTTTCCTCTTCAATTTTGTATTTCACCGCATCGAAATACGCCTGCGCCGAATCGGTAAAAATACTTGCATACACCAGTTTGATAGCTGTTTCGAGCTGGGTGTAACGCGTTTCAAAATCGGAGTGGTTGTTCGGAATCAAATACGTTTCATAAACCCCCGAAAATGGCTGCAGCAAAGAATCTTCGAACAAACCCGAAGAACGCACTGCCAGCGGTTTCTCCACTTTCCGGAGGTACTCTTTTAATGTGCGTTTGGTCCGCTCGTCGAATTCCGATTCGAGAAAATGACTGCGGATTGAATCGTAATTGTTAACCGAATAAATATCATCGTACAAGTTGTTGATTTCAACAAACTTGTCGAATTCGAGCGCACCCAGAACAGCGGTTGCCGGAATACGGATATTCAGTTTCGGGATGAGTTTCTTAAAATTGATATTCTCAATAAAGTTGCAGATAAATGCAATTCCGCGCCCTTTGCCACCCAGCGATCCTTTTGCCAGCCGCACAATGTACTGGTTCGAATGGTCCATCGACGGATTAAAGTTGACGATGGTGCCTTTCAGTTTTTCAAACCTGACTTCCTTAAACGTGTTAAGACAAAAATCGCGGAGTTCCTCAGCCGACTTAAAATCTTTGGTTTTGAGCGGTCTTAGTTTTTCGGCCATATTTATTTCGCCACGCGCCATCAGCCATGTTGAAAACGAGTTGCGGCTGCCGTGGTAAAACAGCGCTTCGGCAGGTACTTCGCGGAAAAGCTTTTCAAATTTTTCGAGATTGTGCGCCTCGGCAAGCGGTTTTCCGTCCATTCCTTTAAAAACAAAATTCCCAAATCCAAGCCGGCGATACAGGAAATTCAGAATGTCCATCGAAAGGCTTTCCGAATTTTTATTGATAAAATCGGCGCCAACGCTTTTGGCACGCGCTGCGTTGGCAATGTCGTGCGACTGCAACAGCAGCGGCACCGGCGATTTAAACACTTCCGATGCATATTTCAGCAGCTCAATTCCGGCATCCTCATCGTCAACGCCGTCTCTTTCGAACTTTACATCCGAAATCACACACAAAATATATTTTCTGTAACTATTGATAATCTGAACCGCCTCTTCGTAATTACTCACCAGCAAAAGTTTGGGCCGGGCGCGCATTTTCAGGATTTTGTGCAATTCGTCAACGGCATCTTCGCGCACCAGCGCCTGCGTCTGCGTCATTACAGTGGTGTAAAGCATGGGCAGGTAACGTGAGTAATATTGGATGCTGTCTTCCACCAGCAAAATTACACGTACATTTCCGTTTTTTGTATCGAAGGCCACATTTTTAATGTCTTCGATGTATTTAATCATGGCAAGGAAAACATTGGAGTTGCCATTCCAAACAAAAATGCGATCGATGAAATCGTGCTTTTTCCCTTCAGCCTGAAAATACCGGAGGTCGGCATTGTTGTTTACCAACAGCAAAAGCGGAACCCGCGGCCTGATGTTCCGCAATTCCCGGGCGGTTGCAACCGGTGTGGCTTTGTCCATTCCGGCCATTACAATAATCATATCGAAATCGAGGCGGCTGAGTGCATTGATGGCTTCCTCTTTTGAGTTGACACCCGTAAACCGGGGCGCTGCATACAAATTCAGCTGCAGGTATTCGCCAAAAATTTTATCGCTGAACTGGCCTTCGCGCACAATGGAATATGAGTCGTACAAAGTTGCCACCAGCAAAACCTCTTTTACTTTGGTGGGCATCAGTTCCTGGAAAATATCACGGTCGGTTTTCTGCCGTTTGTAGAGCCGCGATAACGAAATGTTTTCCAAATCCATAAGCAAAAATATTTGGCTGAAAATAGCTTTTTTTCGCCGAACCCGAAACCTGAAATCAACTGTTTTGATGGAAAATTGTATCGGTTTGTTCGCCAGTTAAAAACTGAGTTCTGTTTTGCAAAATAATGCTGCAAAACATAAAATTTTTTTTTATCAGCAAACAATTGTCAACGAATTGATTTTGTATCTTGCAGCATCTAAATCCTTTAAAATCAAATACTGTATTAAGAAGAAATGACTGATTGTCCCAACCATTAAAACAATAAACATGAACCGCCTTCTGACTTTTTTATTTGTTTTTTTGATTACAGTTTTTGCCTCCGGCCAGAATGAAAGAGTTTCTGCACCCATTCAAAATGTTTTTCCATCGTTTAATGAACATCCTGAGTGGATTGTACAGCGAAGCATCGAACCAAGCTTGCCAGGACCGGTATATGTAATGAGTTATCATTTGGAGAAAGACACCATAATCGATCAAAAAACCTATTCACCGGTGTCGAGAACAGGGAATCAGCAGCCTCTGCTTGCTTACGAGCATGTCGGTTTTGTTCGTATCGATGGCAAAAAGGTATTCTTCAAAAAATCGGCAGAAGGAAAGGAATATTTGCTTTATGATTTTGGTCTGAAAGTGGGCGAAAAGGTTTATTGCCCTTACTATGAATTGGATTCCGCGCAATATCACGTTCTCTCTATCGATTCGGTAGAATTAAATGGAATAAAGCGTTTGCAGCTGAAAGTTCGTCCGGAAGATTATTACATCGATGGTCCTTTTGAAATGTATTGGATTGAAGGAATTGGAAACCTGGAAAATCCTTTTTATGCCGATGTTTTCGCACGGAGCGGATTTTCAGATATCGTCCGTTGCATTTCGACGGATGCCGGGCCGTTGTACACAAACCCGGATTACGATGATTGCGCTACAGTTCTGAAAAATACAGATTGCGTTGTGAACGAAGGATTTGTTTGGTCGGGAATGGAAATTTACAAAGACCTGACTGGAAAAGATTCGGTGGCAAGTTACCATATTAAATTTGAGGGAGATACGCTTCTCAACGACAGGACTTATACTAAAATCTGGCAAAGCAACGATTCGTTGGGCATCAACTGGGATTTGACTGGGCTAATCCGTGAAGTGGAAAATAGAGTGTACTATCACAATTTGTATGACGATAGTTGGAATGATTTGCTGTTGTATGATTTTTCGGTACAAACAGGCAAATCAATGTTGCTTTCTTCTGTCGGATCACCCGGACAATTTGAAAATATGAAAGTAACAAGTGTGGATTCCGTGGAAATAAACGGCACAAAACGACTGCGGATACAGTTAAGCGATGGAACCGGCAGCGACATCTGGATTGAAAAAATCGGGAGTTTGCAGGGTATCATTAACCGCTGCTATTTCGAACCTGTGAAAATTGATAGAATATTGCTGTGTGTGAGTGAAAACGGAAATACAATTTACACAAACGAAGAATACCCTGAATGTTTTTACACGCAAAGCAATTTTACCAATAACAAGCAATTCACTACTCATGGTTTAATTAAAATATATCCAAATCCGTTTAACGATTTAATAACGATTGATTACCAAGGTTCAGAAGCTGCTGTTTTGGAAATTCTGTCGGCACACGGAAAACTTGTTTTCAAAATGGAGTTGAACAACAGCGGTTCCTCCAGAGTAAACTTTCCATCGCTGCCAGCAGGGCTTTACCTTGTAAAACTCAAAACCGGCAACAAAACGCTGACTGAGAAAATCCTGAAAAACTGAAGACTTTAAAAACAAAAATCCCGGCTTTCACCGGGATTTTTTATTATCAGATGTCTAAACTGTTTTCCTAATCAATCTTATTAATTACAAGTCCCGATCTGAGTTTGGGTTCAAACCAGGTAGTTTTCGGCGGCATAATATTTCCACTGTCGGCAATGTCAATCAGCTGTTTCATCGAAACAGGGAAGAGCGCAAAAGCAGATTTCATTTCGCCCGAATCCACACGTTTCTGCAGCTCGCCCAAACCGCGGATTCCACCCACAAAATCGATGCGTTTCGAGGTACGCAGGTCTTTGATACCAAGAATCGGTTCAAGAACCTGGTTCGAAAGAATGGTTACATCGAGCACGCCAATCGGGTCATTGTCGTTGTACATTCCGGGGAGCGCATTCAGTTTGTACCAGTTACCAGCCATGTACAGGCTGAATTCGTGCAACTGCTTTGGTTTGTAAATGGCCGGTCCCATATTTTTTACATCGAAACTCTTTTCCAATGCGTCCAGAAAATCGCTTTCGGTTAAACCGTTGAGGTCGGTTACCAAGCGGTTGTAATCAATAATCTGCAACTGGTTGTCGGGGAAATGAACCGCCATAAAAAAGTTGTAAGGCTCGCTGCCTGTGTGATTCGGATTTTGTGCCGTTTTTTCCAGCCCGATTCTTGCAGCGGCAGCCGTACGGTGATGACCGTCGGCCACATACGTAAACGGCACTTTTTCGGTAAAAAGTTTTTCGAGTTTTGCGTTGGTTTCGCTGTCGCCAATTACCCAGAAGTGGTGGCCAAAACCATCTTCAGCAGTAAAATCATAATCGGGTTTCTGCTCTTTCACAATGGCTGTAACAATAGCATCGATTTCGGGAACCGCGCGGTAGGCAAAAAATACAGGCTCAATATTGGCGTTGAGGTAACGGGTTAAAACCATGCGGTCTTCCTCCTTATCCGGACGGGTAAGCTCGTGTTTTTTAATGATTCCGTTCTGGTAATCGGCACAGGCGGCAGCGCCCACAATTCCATACTGTGTACGGCCATTCATGGTTTGTGCATAAATGTAGTACCGCGCCTCATCGTCTTGCACCAGCCAGCCGTTCTCCTGAAATTTTTTAAAATTCTCAACGGCTTTGTTATATACAATTTCTGAATGAATGTCGTCAACACCGGGGCATTCAATTTCGGCTTTGGTAATCCGCAGCAGCGATTTCGCTTTGCCTTCAGCCATCTGTGCAGCTTCTTCTGAGTTCATTACATCGTAAGGAAGACAAGCCAGTTCTTCCACAATTCCGGCTACTGGCCGAAGTCCTTTAAACGGTTTTATTGTTGCCATTTTATTCGCTATAAGATTTTTAGATTTTAGTATCTAGACATTTTGAAATTTGTCAATCCATTTACAAATTCCTCCCCCTGCGGGGGAGTCAGAGGGGGCTTTAGTTCACTTTACACCCCACATTTCCATACTCAAAAAAATCGACGATTTGTTCAGCTGCGGCCACACCGGCGTTAATGTTGGCTTCGGCAGTTTGCGCCCCGGCTTTTTTGGGAGTAAAATAATACCGGCCTTTCAGGTTTTCTTCAAATGCTTTTAAATCGTCGGGTGCCACATCCGAAAGGTATTTAACACCAGGTTTTGCCAACATTGCTTTTACCAGGTCAGGCTCGCTGATTACTTCTTTTCGGGCAGTGTTAATGATGATGCAATCGTCTTTTACATGTTTCAGCACATCGCAGCTAACCGAGCGGATGTGTTCACCTTTTGCAGGAACATGGATTGAAATCACATCACTTTTTGCATACAGTTCCTCAAGCGAGTGCACCACTTTCAGCCCGATGGCCGCAGCGGCCTCGCGACTGTAACGGGTGTAAACAATTACCTTCATTCCCATGGCGCGGGCAATACGGAAAACATTGCGGGCAACATATCCGAAACCATGCAGCCCGAGAGTTCTTCCGCGCAGTTCGCCACCCTGTTTGCCACTAAACATTTCACGGATACCATAAATCGCCAGGCCGATAGCCAGTTCGGCTACAGCATTTGCGTTTTGTCCGGGTGTATTCATCACCACCACACCTTGTTTTGTTGCAGTTTGCAGGTCGATGTTGTCGTAACCGGCACCGGCCCGAACAACAAGTTTTAACTCTGGCGCTGCTTCCAAAACCTCAGCATCAACAATATCGCTGCGGACTATTAATGCTTCGGCTGATTTTACAGCAGCCAGAAGTTCAGCTTTCAAAGTATAGTTTTCGAGCAGTTCAACATCGTATCCTGCTTTTTTGAAAACTTTGCCGATTTTTTTAGTTGCAACTGGGGCAAAAGGCTTGTCGGTGGCAATCAATACACGTTTCATTAAATTGATACTTAAAAAAAATGCAGGATTTGCGTCCTGCATTTTCCTGTTATTTATCCTTTCATTTGTTCAAATTCCTGCATGGTTTTCACCAGCGCCTTCACACTGTCGAGCGGCATGGCATTGTATAACGATGCCCTGAAACCGCCAACCGAACGATGGCCTTTTAAACCAATCATTCCCTGTGCTGTGGCAAAAGTGTCGAATTCCTTCTCAAACTGAACGTAATCTGGTGTCATCACAAAACAAACATTCATGCGCGAACGGTCATTCTTATCAGGAACCGTTGACTGGAACATTTTGTTGCGGTCGATTTCGGCATATAAAACATCAGCCTTTTCGATGTTGCGTTTTTCCATTTCTGCAAGTCCGCCTTCTGCTTTAATCCAGCGTAAAGTTTGCAAACAACCAAACACCGAAACTGTAGCTGGTGTGTTAAACATCGACTCATTATCGATATGAATTTTATAATCGAGAATGGTTGGGATCACGCGGTTCACTTTACCCAATGCTTCGTTTTTAATAATTACAAGCGTTGCACCTGACGGACCGAGATTTTTCTGAGCACCGGCATAAATCATGTTGTATTTCGAAACATCCATCGGACGGCTCAACACATCCGACGACATATCGGCTACCATTGGCACCGGCACATCAAGGTCGGTAAGCAATTCGGTGCCAAAAATTGTATTGTTTGTTGTAACATGCAGATAGTCAACATCAGCTGGTACGCTGAAACTTTTAGGAATATAATTAAAATTGGCATCTTTTGATGAAGCAACTTCAACAACTTCGCCAAGTAATTTGGCTTCTTTTAAAGCTTTTCCTGCCCAAACTCCAGTGTTCAGGTAGGCTGCCTTTATGTTGAGCAGGTTGTATGGCGCCATTAAAAACTGAAGGCTGGCACCACCCTGTAAAAACAGTACTGAATATCCTTCAGGAACATTCATCAACTCTTTTACAAGCGCCTGAGCTTCTTCCATAACAGCCACAAACTCTTTGCTGCGGTGCGAAACTTCCATTACAGAAAGACCGGTTCCGGCAAAATCGATGATGGCCTCAGCCGTTTTTTGTTTTGTAAACTCGGGCAAAATCGATGGCCCTGCATAAAAATTATGTTTCTTCATTTTTACAACTTTTATAGGTTAATGCTTTGTTCAGTTTTGCAGCAAACCAGTCACAAATAAAACGGTTTGTTTCAGGTCAGCTGATGAGAAAAATCAACGTTTTGTTTTTTGAAATGCGTTTTAAAACATTTCTGCGTTCAAAGATATATGACTAATGTCATTTATAAACATGAAAATTGCAGAATATGTTGTAAAACCTGTTTTTTTACTTTCGAGTAACTTTGGAGAAAAAAGAAATGCCATCCTTTAGCAGAATGGCATTTCTTTTTGGCAGTGGTTCCAGGTTAGATAAACGGCACTTTTACAACTTCAGCCGGAACCGCTTTGTTGCGGATTTTAACATAAACAGTTGTTCCGAAAGCAGAATACTCTTTATTGATGTATCCCATACCAATTCCATTGTTCAGCACCGGCGACATGGTTCCTGAGGTTACAACGCCAATGATGTTGCCTTCGGCATCGGCCAATTCGTAACCGTGCCGCGGAATTGCCTTTTCCAACATGCTGAAACCACGCAGCTGACGGGTAACACCTTCGGTTTTTTGCATAGTTAAATATTCGCGGTCGATAAACTGGCGGCCATTGTTAAATTTGGTAATCCATCCCAAACCAGCTTCAATCGGCGAAGTTGTATCGTCGATATCGTTTCCGTACAAACAAAATCCCATTTCAAGACGAAGCGTGTCTCTGGCTGCCAAACCAATGGGTTTGATGCCGAAGTCAGCACCGGCTTCAAAAACAGTATTCCAAATTTTTTCGGCTTCGTTGTTATAAAAATAGAGTTCGAAACCACCGGCTCCTGTGTAGCCTGTTGCCGAAATAATCACATTGTCAACTCCTGCAATTTTGCCAGTAACGAATGTGTAATATTTAATTTCAGAGAGATTGATATCTGTGAGTTTCTGCAAAACTTCAACAGCTTTCGGGCCTTGAATGGCAAGCTGGCTGATTTGGTCTGAAGCATTTTCCAACTCAGCTCCGATATTATTCTGGCTGTTTACCCAACTCCAGTCTTTATCAATATTCGATGCGTTTACCACGAGCATATATTTCTCAGGTTCAAAACAATAAATCAGCAGATCGTCAACAATGCCTCCTTTTCCATTTGGAAAACAGGAATATTGTGCCTGACCGGGTTTCAGAATTGCGGGGTCGTTCGACGATACTTTTTTCAGTAAGTCAAGCGCTTTTGGCCCTTTTACCCAAAACTCACCCATGTGCGAAACATCAAAAACCCCTACTCCTTCGCGTACTTTCATATGTTCATCACGAATTCCGGTATATTCAATGGGCATTTCGTAACCAGCAAATTCCACCATTTTGGCGCCTGCATTTTTATGTATTTTGTTAAAAGCTGTAATCTTCATTTCGTCTGTTTTTTTTGATGCACAAAACTATGCAATCCATCAAAGCAATCACATGAAATATATCAGAAATAATTACGCACAATTGCTTGTGAAAAATTACTATTTTGCACACTGATAATTTACAACCATGATCGATAACAAACCTTTTGACCTCGAAGAACTTGATCGCTTTGCTTTTGGCGACGAAGATTTTAAAAAAGAATTAATCGGAATTTTCACCGAACAGTTACCTGAATTTATTGAGAATCTGAACGTATATCTTGAAAAAGAAGAATGGGAAAACCTTGCCCGCGAAGCGCATACGGCTAAATCGTCGGTTCTCATTTTCGGGATGCACAACACAGGCAAAATGTTAAAGGAAATACAAATCCTGGCTGAAGTGAAAGTAACTTCGGAATTACCTCAGCTTTTGAACCAAGTAATTTCGGATATGAAAGAAGTGCTTGCATATTTGCAAAGCCTTTGATTTGCATCATTGAAACTTGCTATTCTGGCCATAGCGATTAAAAAAATATTCAGACTCAGTTAAAGTTGAGGAATAATCACACGAAAAACTTTGCCTGAGCTATTTTCTTAATTTCCTTTTGAATTACTGAAAAAAAAGTAAGCTCTATTTCAAATTAAGATTTGCTGGATTTTGCCGGTTATCCCAAATAGCGATAATTTCTATCGCATTCTTTTCTATCCGGTAAAAGACACTGAATTCGCCTAAAATCAGATTCTTTACATTCTCAATATCGGTTGGAGCGCCAATTCCCGGAAATTGCCTTAAAACATGAATTGAACTTCTGATGCGGGAATAAATTCTTTTTGAATATTGATAATTTCCATTTCGTTTTCCATAAAATTCAAGTATCTGAAAAATATCAATCTCCGACCTTGGTGACCAGATTATTTTCCGTTTAACCATCCTTGTATTTTCATATCCACATCATCATCCGAAATGCCTTCTCCTTTTCTAAGCTGATTTAATCCTTCTTCAACAACTGACTTTTGCCCTTCAGATGTAGTATAAATTTTCTGCTCTAATTTCAAATCAATAAAAAGTTTCAAAGCTTCAAAAAAAACAGGATCCTCGACCTCCGAGATTTTTTGAAGCAGTCTGCTCTTTAATTCCAACGTCGTCATAATTTGTTTTTCTGTAAAGATAAAAAATAAATTTATCGGTTATTGAACACCAATTCACCGCTTACTTCGTCAATTACGATAGTGTGCTGTTTATCCACTTCTCCACTCAAAATTCTTTTCGACAGTTCATTTAAAACATATTTCTGCAGAATCCGCTTTACGGGCCGGGCGCCAAAATGAGGTTCGTACCCAACTGTTGTCAGCCAGTTAATAGCAGCTTCGGTTATTTCAATTTTCAGGTCGGTGGTTGAAAGTCGTTTTACAACCTGTTCAAACTGAATTTTTACAATCTCCCTTATATTTTCGTTGGAAAGTGGTGTAAAAATGATGGTTTCATCAATCCGGTTCAGAAATTCAGGACGTAAAGAGCGTCTCAACATCTCAAGCAACTGATTTCTGGTTTCTTCGATAACAAATGCCTGGTTACCTGCGTTTATTCGCTCAAAACTTTCCTGAATAATTTGCGAACCCAGATTTGAGGTCATTATAATAATGGTATTCTTGAAATTCACAGTCCGCCCTTTATTGTCAGTCAAACGTCCATCGTCCAAAACCTGCAGTAAAACGTTAAAAACATCGGGGTGTGCCTTTTCAATTTCATCGAAAAGTACCACCGAGTAAGGTTTGTGACGCACGGCCTCGGTGAGTTGTCCGCCTTCGTCGTAACCCACATATCCGGGAGGACTACCAATCAACCGGGTAACCGAGAATTTTTCCTGGTACTCCGACATGTCGATTCGGGTTATCATGTTCTCATCATTAAACAGGTATTCGGCCAGCGCTTTGGCGAGTTCGGTTTTTCCAACGCCAGTTGAACCAAGAAAAATAAACGAACCAATCGGGCGTTTTTCGTCCTGCAAACCAGCACGACTGCGGCGCACAGCATCAGAAACAGCAGTAATTGCTTCCTCCTGCCCCACTACTCGTTTATGGAGTTCGGCTTCCATGTGCAGTAATTTTTCGCGTTCGCTCTGCAACATTTTCGAAACCGGGATTCCAGTCCAGCGGGCAACCACTTCGGCAATATCTTCGGCATCCACTTCTTCCTTAATCAAACTCCCGGTCCCTTTTTGTTTTTCAAGTTCTTTTTTCAGCTTTTCAATTTCCTGTTCAGCCTCTTTCACGCGGCCATAGCGCAGTTCGGCCACGCGTTCGTAATTTCCCTGCCGTTCAGCTTCTTCAGCTTCCTGTTTGTAATCTTCTATTTCCAGTTTCTTTTTCTGAATGGCATCAATCACCGCCTTTTCCGATTGCCATTTGGCTCTCATCCGCGATTGTTCCTCTTTCAGATTCGAAATCTCTTCGTGCAAAACAGCCAGCTTTTTATCGTCTTTTTCGCGTTTAATAGCCTCACGTTCAATTTCGAGCTGTTTTACACGACGTTCAATTTCATCGAGTTCCTCGGGAACCGAATCCATTTCCAAACGAAGTTTGGCTGCAGCTTCATCCATTAAATCGATGGCCTTATCAGGCAAAAACCTGTCGGAAATATAGCGTTGCGAGAGCTCGACTGAAGCAATAATTGCATCGTCTTTTATCCGTACTTTATGGTGATTTTCATAACGTTCCTTAATCCCACGAAGGATTGAAATCGCGTTGAGCGTGTCGGGTTCATCAACATGCACTACCTGAAAACGGCGTTCGAGCGCTTTGTCTTTTTCAAAATATTTTTGATACTCGGCCAAAGTTGTAGCGCCAATAGCACGCAATTCGCCACGAGCCAGTGCGGGTTTCAGAATGTTTGCAGCATCCATGGCTCCCTCACTTTTTCCGGCGCCAACAAGCGTATGTATTTCGTCGATGAATAAAATTACCTCATCGTTGGAGTTGATTACTTCGTTCACCACTGCTTTTAACCGCTCTTCAAATTCGCCCTTGTACTTGGCACCGGCAATCAACGCACCCATATCGAGTGAGAATACTTGTTTTGATTTGAGATTCTCGGGCACGTCGCCACGAACAATGCGATGCGCCAAACCTTCGGCAATAGCTGTCTTTCCCGTTCCGGGTTCGCCTAAAAGAATGGGGTTATTTTTTGTACGCCGCGAAAGTATTTGCAAAATCCGGCGTATTTCCTCATCGCGGCCAATCACGGGGTCGAGTTTACCCGAACGGGCACGCTCGTTGAGGTTTAAGGCATATCGGTTCAATGAATCGTATTTATCTTCGGCACTCTGACTGTCAACTTTTGAGCCTTTGCGCAATTCTTTAACCGCCAGTTTCAATTCATCTTTCAAGATTCCACTATCCTTCATTATCCGGCTCACTGCATCACCTGCATCGAGCATCGAAATCAAAATGTGTTCAACCGATACAAACTGGTCGCCCATTTCCTGCGCCAATGCAACAGCTTTCTGTAAAACACGGTTAGCATTATTCGAAAGGTATTGTTCGCCGCCGGTAACTTTGGGATACGTATCCACAATTTTATCGATAGCCTGCTGAAAAACAGGCACATTTACGCCGAGTTTCTTTAGTATAAATACAACTACATTTTCGGCTGAATGAAAAAGCCCTTTGAAAACATGACCAGTTTCAATTGCCTGCTGGTTATTACCCTGGGCAATTTGCGAGGCAAACTGCACGGTCTCCTGTGCTTTGATAGTAAAATTATTGAAGTTCATAGCTGTAAAATTTCAAATTAAAGACAAATGGTGTAGTCAAAAAATTATCCATAATCAATTGACAGACAATATGTCGCATCACATCAACTATTCGATGAAAATTTTTCAGATTTTATGCGGCAGAAAGCGAAATGTTGGCAGAGTAGCATAAAAAAAACAGGAGCGGGGAACCGCTCCTGTTTTCAAACCTAACTAATCTCTATGAAAAAACTCTATTCTTTAAAACTTACACTGCAAAAGTAGGGCAATAAACCGTTAACACATCTGAACCAAAGTTAAAGAAAGTTAAGAGTTCATATTCAATGAGATATAAAATTCAAGTTTTATTTCAACAGCAATTTCAGCCCATTTCATGGGAATAACAGATGTTTGAATTTGCCTGTAATTACAATCGTTTTCTTATGCTTTGCCAAAATCCATTAATTCTTTGATTGATTTTTTGTTACAATTTTTTAATCGGAATTGACAAATGTTAAAACATGACTTATTTCAATATTTGAAAAATAGAGTTAATTTAGCGGCCCTGAAAAATTGAATTATTTACATTCATTCATATAACTAAAAATTAAATTTTTATGGCAAAACATGTATATACCTTTGGTGCCGGGAAAGCAGAAGGGAAAGCAGACATGAAAAACCTCCTCGGAGGTAAAGGTGCAAACCTTGCAGAAATGAACCTGATTGGTGTTCCGGTTCCTCCGGGATTTACCATTACCACAGAAGTTTGTGCGATGTACAATGCTGATGGTCAGCAAAAAACTTTCGATTTAATTAAACCCGAAGTAGAAGCGGCTGTTGCTCTTGTTGAAGAATTAACAGACACAAAATTCGGCGACAAAGTAAACCCATGCCTTGTTTCTGTACGTTCAGGCGCCCGTGCTTCGATGCCCGGAATGATGGATACAGTTTTAAACCTTGGGATGAACGACGTTGCAGTTGAAGCAATTTCGAAAAAATCAGGAAACCCTCGTTTTGCATGGGATTCATACCGTCGGTTTGTTCAAATGTACGGCGACGTGGTTATGGAAATGAAACCAGCCAGCAAGGAAGAAATCGACCCGTTCGAAGAAATTATTGAAGAACTGAAAGAAGAAAAAGGAATTCATTTAGATACAGATTTTACAGCCGACGATTTAAAAGAACTTGTTGTTCGTTTTAAAGCTGCTGTAAAAAAAGTAACCGGGAAAGATTTCCCGACTGACCCATGGGAACAACTTTGGGGTGCTGTTGCAGCTGTATTTAACAGCTGGAACAACGACCGCGCAATTTTCTACCGTCGCATGGAACAAATTCCTGACGAATGGGGAACTGCAGTAAACGTTCAGGCGATGGTTTTCGGAAACATGGGCAATAACTCAGGAACCGGAGTTTGTTTCTCACGCGATGCTTCAACAGGTGAAGACATTTTCAACGGTGAATACCTGATTAATGCACAGGGAGAAGATGTGGTTGCTGGTATTCGTACACCACAGGAAATCACCATCGAAGGCTCAAAAAGATGGGCTGCACTCCAGGGAATCAGCGAAGCTGAAAGAGCTTCAAAATATCCTTCACTCGAAGAAGCAATGCCCGAAATGTACCGCCAGTTAAATGAAACTCAGCAAAGACTTGAAGATCATTACAGCGATATGCAGGATATGGAATTTACCATTCAGGAAGGTAAATTGTGGTTATTGCAAACCCGTAACGGAAAGCGCACCGGCGCTGCCATGGTGAAAATTGCTGTTGATATGCTCGAAGAAGGTCGTATTGATGCAAAAACTGCATTGAAACGTATCGATGCCGGCAAATTGGACGAATTACTACACCCGGTTTTCGAAACATCAGCAATTAAAGCTGCAACAGTACTTGCAAAAGGGTTACCTGCATCTCCGGGCGCAGCAACCGGTCAGGTTGTATTTTTCGCCGACGAAGCTGCAAAATATCCGCAGTCGGTTTTGGTAAGGGTTGAAACTTCGCCTGAAGATCTTGAAGGTATGCACATTGCCAAAGGTATCTTAACTGCCCGCGGTGGTATGACTTCTCACGCTGCTGTTGTAGCACGCGGAATGGGAAAATGTTGCGTATCGGGCGCAGGCGCTGTAAAAATTAATTACAAAACCCGCGTAATGACGATTGGTGACAAACAATTCCACGAAGGCGACTGGATTTCGTTAAACGGATCGACAGGTGAAGTGTACGAAGGAAAAGTGGCCACAATGGACCCCGATATGAGCGGCGACTTTGGAAAAGTGATGCAGTGGGCCGACAAATTTACCCGCATGAAAGTTCGTACAAACGCGGACTCGCCTGCCGATGCAAGAATTGCACGCGAATTTGGTGCACAGGGAATTGGTCTTTGCCGCACAGAACATATGTTTTTCGAAGGTGAAAGAATTAAAGCCATGCGCGAAATGATTCTTGCCACTGAAGAAACTGAACGCCGCAAAGCTTTGGATAAATTACTGCCATTCCAACGCGAAGATTTCGAAGGAATCCTTGAAGCAATGGCCGGTTTTGGAGTTACCATCCGTTTACTCGATCCACCGTTACATGAGTTTGTTCCTCACGAAGAAGCCAACCAGAAAATTATGGCCGACGAAATGGGAATTTCGGTTGAAAAAGTAAAAGCACTGGTTGAAGACTTACACGAATTCAACCCGATGTTAGGTCACCGTGGCTGCCGTTTAGGAATCACTTATCCTGAAATTACCGAAATGCAGGCCCGCGCAATTATTGAGGCAGCAGTTAACCTTGTTAAAAAAGGAGTTGATGCACGCCCTGAAATTATGGTTCCGCTGATTGGTACTGTTAAAGAATATAAAATGCAGGCCGATATTATTCATGCAACTGCTGCCAAAGTTTTTGCTGAAAAAGGAGCGAAATGCGACTACCTGGTAGGAACTATGATTGAAATTCCGCGTGCTGCAATGACTGCCGATTTAATCGCCAAAGAAGCTGAATTCTTCTCGTTTGGAACAAACGACTTAACACAGATGACCTTTGGTTACTCGCGTGACGATGCTGGCAAATTCTTACCGATTTACATTGAAAAAGGCATCCTGAAAAACGACCCGTTCCAGATTCTGGACCAGGAAGGTGTTGGCCAGGTGGTAAGAATCGGTGTTGAAAAAGGTCGTAGCGTAAAACCCAACCTGAAAGTGGGTATTTGTGGTGAACATGGTGGCGAGCCTTCGTCGGTAATGTTCTGCGACAGTGTTGGCATGGACTACGTAAGTTGTTCGCCATACCGCGTGCCAATTGCCCGTGTTGCTGCTGCACAGGCTAATCTGAAATAAAAATTGATGGCATCGCCCCGATAGTAATCGGGGTATAATCAGTGCCGCTAATAAAAATAGTAAAGCCGTCTTCTCAGGGTAAAACCGGGGAGGCGGCTTTTTATTTTGCGTAAATCACACAACCCGCTGGCACATGTCTGTCCGCCTGTTGGGGCTACAGTGTGTTCACAAATATTGTTTTGAAGAAAGCAAGAAAATAAGAAATAAAAAATAAGGAATAACGAACAAATGATTGCTTTTAGAAACGAATTTCGGTAAAAAACTTTCTCATTTCTTATTCCCTGCCCGACTTTGTCATTTAGACGGGCGGTCAGGCGGGCTTATTGGATATTATAGATTTAAATGTTAATAGTTTTATCAAAATACAACTTTTTAAAAGATGTGGGTACACGGTAGCTGTTGGGGATGTCTTGTTTGCAAAAAGCGAAAAGGTATTTGCCCTTATGGGGCAAGACACGGTTTGCAAAACCGCGCCAGCCATGGCGAAGTAATACAATCTGAATGATTCTGTTATGATATTGCGGTTTGCTGCGGTGACATTCACAATTGCTGAAATGAAGCTTCAAACTGCTGCAATGTCAGTTTTGTATTCTGAAATGGAATCTTGAACTGCTGCAATGTCAGTTTCATGTCTGGAAATGGAATCTTGAACTGCTGCAATGTCAGTTTCATGTCTGGAAATGGAATCTCACTATACAGAAATGGAGGTTCAAAACGCTGAAATGGATGTTTAAACTACTGAGATGACACCCGGAAGTACTGAAATGGATGCTAAAGTTACTGAAACAGCTATTTGTTGTTTTTATTCATTTTGTTTTCCTGTTGATGAACATTTGATAACTACCCTCTTGCTTCGTATATAACTTATGTTGTAAATTGTAGCGACAATAAAAAATATTAATCACCTTTAAATTTTAGCTCAAATGCAAAAATCACAGGAAAGTAAAGTTAAAATGGCCCGCGCGGTTTCGGGTATTTTATCGGGAAATGAAGCAACCGTAAACGCCACACCGGGGTTAAGCGCAGCTACCTCGGAGCTGAACATGTTGATTGGTGAATCAGAAAGCCACAGTCAGGGACAAATGAACACGGGCACCGAGTTAACACAGCAAAAGAATGCGGCTCGTGCGGCGCTTGAAACCGGAACG
>JBFXFM010000042.1:0-40543 GCA_050179035.1 Draconibacterium sp.
AATATTGTTACCGTTTCAACCGAAGCAATATGAAGGATGGCATCTTTGACAACCTTCTACGCAGGATGGTCAAGGCCGATCCGTTACCTTATAAAATTTATTGCTTAAATGCCTAATTCATTTAATTAAAATAGGTTCGAACATTTTTTTAACGACCAAAAAAAGTCCCGCAACGCGGGACCATTTCTTCATGAAGCAAAGTCAATCTGTACTTCGGTTTCAGCAATTTTCTCATCCAGAACCTGCTGAACTGTTTGCAGCACTGTTGTAAAAACAATGCTCTGACTGGTTTTAAACTCCCGCCCTGCAGCATCGCGGATGATGATGGTTGAGTTCATCCCATCGTTGCCCAGTTTAAACTCGTTCAGGTTCTTACGGGCCTCCTGAAGTTTCCGCCATTTGTCGATGACGATGTTCAGTTCCTGAACTTTCTGAATCCGTTTCTCAAGACTCAGAATCGCATTTTCTGCTGTTTTTGCCGAATTCGATGATTCAGTTTTTACAACTTCCAGAACAGCTTTTTCTTCGGTAGCTGCTTTACCGTTTGTTTTTTGTGCAGTTGCAACATTTGACATACTATTTTGCCGATGCCCTTCGGACTTGTTTTGGCTGTCTGGCACGCCGGTTAAATGAATAATGAAAAATTATGTCGCCTGACTCATTGAGCTGTTCCGGATTAGGACAAGGGTCACGCCCCAAGGCGTGATTCATATACCCTTGTCCGTTCCGGAAAGCGATCAATACCTTTGTGACATGATTTGGAGTGATTCACCCTGTTAAACTTTGCTTGTCTCAACTTCAAAATCATCTATATTCTCTGTAAATACTTCCCTTATATTGAATTTTGAACGCTGATTTTCGAGGATATAATCAACAGCATGTTGGGCGTAGGCTGATGCCATTACAAAGAATTTATTATCATTTTTCAGTTTACTCAGCCAACCCTGTATGTATGCAGCCGAATTATCAAGCGTTTCTCTCTCAATACCTGTGATGCCACTCAAATATGCAGCTCCCATTTCTGCCACAAGCTCTTCCTGGCTGTAATCGGCACTGCCAAACTGGTGGTTCTGAAAGCGTGAATGGCGGTCAAGTCTTGAACGATGGCCGGTGGAGTGAACCAGCTCATGAAACAAAACTGAATAAAATTCCTGGTCTTTGAAAAAGGTTCTTGCACCGGGCATTTGTACCTTGTCAAGCGATGGAATGTAACAGGCCTTGTCTTTGTTCAGCTCAATTACCGGGCAATCTGTCCACTCATTGATTAGCTGTTCGCAACAAACTATCGGGTCGAAATCATGGTCATGAGCTTCGCTGGATGGAATCTTCGAAATATCGATTCCTTCCACATCATTGATATGAAAAACACGGTAATACCGCAGGTAAGGGACTTTTTCTGTTTTGCCATTTTTGATTACTTCAACTAGCTTCCAGAAGGTAACAAGGTATGATTTGGAACCTCTGCGGATATTACCGCCAAGATCAACGATTTGTTTAAACGTGAGAAACAGCGGTCGCTCGAAGCCAAAACTATGAAGATACCAGAAGTTGCTGCCCCTGTAAACTTTTTGTGTAACCAGGTTGCGGGGCATGGAATTGGCCGATTTCCACGGCGCACGCCACGGAATGATTCCTGATTCAAGCCTGTCAACAATTGCATTGGTTACCATTTGATAGATATCGAATTTTTGCATTTGATTGTGCCGATACCCTTCGGACTTATTTTGGCACCTGGTACGCCATGTTTGGATTATGAGAAATAGGGATTACCGGTTCCGTTATACACTCCTTCATCGGCAACGGATGACAGGAATGCCTGAAAATCATCGTGCCCGCAATCAAGACAGGTCACAGTGTGGGTTGCTGGCCAGTAATAGGCATTAACGCCACGGCCAAGGTGAGTTCCGCACTTAGAACATTTGCAGTTGAACCTGACCTTTAATGGATAAGGGTCCTTGTTTGTGATTTTTCTCATTGATTTTGCCGATGCCCTTCGGACTTGTTTTGGCCTCCTGAATTCGCTGTCAGGAAATTATCTGGCACGCCGGTTAATTTTGGCGCACCACCATTGAGCCGCAGCGGATTAGGGCAAGGGTCCCGAGTACTCGGGACTTGTACACCCTTGACCGTTCCGGTGGGCGAAATATCTTTGACAGAATTTAGCGGAGTGTAGCTCTCTCGAAAAGTTCGCGACCAAAAAAAGGGCTTTCGCCCTTCTTCTTTTATGCCCTGACAACCTTCAGGTGCTCCCCTTTCTCTTTATCCAGCGATTCGAAATACAGCTTTTTGATTTGCTCTGTTATCTCCTCGCTTTCCAGGTCGAAGGCTTCCACTGTATGAAACCAATCCCAGAATTGGTCCTGCAAATCGGTTAGTGACTCATCTTCTGAATATTCCCATTCATCAATTAGGGTGTCATCGTAGAAAAGTACGATTTCGTGGTAGGTTCCAAAATCATGTGGAAATGATTTAACCGCAAAATAGCAGTCAAGGCTTTTCAGTTTCTCCGGAACCGGAAATTTTGATTTTACCAGTTCGAGCAGGTAGTTCATTTCTATTTTGTTTTTGCTGTAATAAGCAGGGTCGCCAACCTGGGCAAATCCATTGGCGCCAACATTCAGGTAATCCATAAAAAATTGCCGATGCCCTTCGGACTTATTTTGGCATACTGACGCTTGGGTCAGCACTTTGTCTGGCACGCCGGGATGAATTAAAATTGTAAATGCTGATGGTGAAGTAATTTCCAGTCAACGGGCATTTTAGCCACAATTTCGTTGTACGATTCTGCAAGTTCGTGCAACCAGGGCTTTTCAAGGATACTGTCGTCATCGAGCGATGGCCCAAGACAAAACAGGATGGCATTCAACAGCCTGTCGATGGTTTCGATATCCAGTTCCATACTTTATTCGATTGAGGTGATGATTAGCTGGTTCGAATGGCACTCAACCTGCACAAGTTTTGATGCTCTAAAACCTGCCTCTTCCAGCCATTTCCCTGTTAATGTCAGTTTTGGCCTGATGGTATAAGTTTTATGATACTTGCCTTTGGCAACATAATTGGGCTGAAGTTTGATGATTCGTTCCATAACTCAGTCCTCCCACGGTAACATGATGAAAATGGCCGGTGACGGGTCGTCGATATCCTGGGCAGTAATCACTGCTTTCAGCTTTACTTCGCGGTGCTGAAACGAAATACTGGATTTCTGTTCGTTACCCAGCAACTCGCTGGCTTTGGGCACCTGGCAGGTAAACTGAAACTTAAGCACTGATTCTGAACACTTTTTTGCCTGAAAAGCAAACATAAACAGGATGTCGCCCAGCCGGCCATTGAGGTCTTGAATTCCTTTGAACTCTTCAGGAATCACAACATACCGGTTCCAAACTGTATCGGTAAAATACACCGGAAATTTGATGGCAGCCCGTGAACTTTGTTTCGAATCTGCTTTGACAAGCACACCATCCTCAACTGCCTGTTTGGTGGTGTAGGAAAAAATAATGTCATCTTTTGAAAACATGTGATTTGCCGCTGCCCTGCGGACTTGTTTTGGCATTTCCCTGTGAAGAAAGTTTCTGGCACGCCGTTAAATTCGGCGATACCATTTTGAGCCGCGACGGATTAGGGCAAGGGTCCCGATTCATCGGGATTCATATACCCTTGACCGTTCCGGCGGGCGAAATACCTTTGACGGATTTTAACGGAGTGGAATATACACCCAAAAATCATTAACTTTTTTAAATAATTTTCTATGAAAAATCTTGTCTGAATGAGGGAAAAAACTAATAAAGAACACTTATAAAAATGTTCTATTTTATTCCAAAATAATCCTTCAATCTGTTCACTTCCTGACGGTGTTTGGCCGGATTTTGTATTTTCAGTTTGTTTACGTTTTGCAACTTCCACTGAACAGAGGGAAATTCCATGAAATTATTGTAAGCTGAGCTTTCCCATTGCGGGCTGCCTTCTTCAAAACTGATAAGAAAAGATTTATCTTCTTCATTCAGCATCTCATTAACAAATTTAATCAGTTGTTCCCGGGTACTTTCATAGTTTTCATAAGTAAAAGGTACATCTGTCATGCCCCGGAATTGATTTTCCAATGCTTCATGCTGGCTTATCACATTAGGCGACAACGATTCGATAAACGGCTTGTCGCTTCCCAGCAAAGCAAACATAAATCCCCGTTTCAAATCAACAATTTTATCCGTGTCCATATTATTGTAATCGAACAGGTCGCGTGGGTGCTGACGGCTTAGAGCTGCTGCAATTTTCCCGCCGTACAATTGTTCCAACGGAACGATACGAGCTTTGCAGTACATTCCGAATTCTGTTTGTGCTTTATCGCACAATGGCATTTCAATTGTTGGTCCGATAATTCCCCGTTTAATTCCGTTAACTTCAATTTTTACCGTGCTTTTACCGACAGTGCACAAAAGTTTATTGGGTACTGGACGAATATTTAACTCCGGCACTACCCGTTGGAGTTGCAGGCTAATTGCAGCCAACTTTTTATCGATTTCTGCCATGCTTACTTCCCGTGGACCAATTGGAATATAAGTCAAATCCACATCAACAGAGTATCTCGGTAGATTTTTGACAAACAGGTTTATAGCAGTACCTCCGTGAACTGCAAAATCTTCTTCACGGTAAATTACCGGCAATATGCGGAGTAAAAGCCTGACCTGTTCTTTGTAGAGGTTATTCATAATTCCTTAGTTCTTCGGGTATTACTATCTGGTATTTGCTGTCGTAAACACCATTGGGTGCGATTTCCCGTTTCCCACTCCCGGTATCTATTTTTTGCAAATCCAGTTCTCTGAACCATGCGTGACCTGCTTTTTCTGCCATGTAAAGGAACAAACGCTTTATTTTCACCGATGTATTCTGTACCAGCAATGTCTGTATCATGCCGGGACGAAGCGCTGTCAGTTGTTCCATCACATAGTACAAGTCCATGAGGTTGTACCTTTGGGGAGCAAGGTTCAGGCATTCCATAAATGCACGTTCCGGGGTGGAAACCAGTATTTCAAAAGCACCTTGCATCATGGTCGTTATACCGGTGTTTGTATCGAAATATTCCGATGCAACATCTAATAAATCCACTCCCCAATCCTGTTTCTTTAACCAGGACGGAACCCAATCGCCTTTTGTATAACCAACGTAAACAACAGGTCGCCCCATTGGCACATAATGGGTATATCCGGCCAGTTCCAATGCTGATAATCCTCCAATATAAAAATGCTTGCCGGTTTGTTTGTTCATTGATGATAATGCTCCAAATATGGTCGGGCTTTCGCCGGTACGCACCATTACTCCTGCCCCGATGGATGTCAGCCATTCGGAATCGCGGTACCGTCGTTGCAATTCATACGATATGCCATTCTCTTTCATCCATAATGAAAAAAACAATGCTCCCGAAGGCAATTTCTGAAGCAATTGGTTTATTTTCGATTGTTTTTCTGTACTCATAGTACAAATATACTATATTATTTAAACTATCAAACTTAATGTTACTATTCTTCATTTACTTTTTTTCACAATAAAAATCCCTTATCTGCTAAAAACTCCAGTCCAAAAACCCATTTATCAAACAGAAAACTATAAATTTAGCAACCAGATTCAATAGTTATAACCTAACCCGTACATATGGGACTATTTCAACAATCGGTATTAAAAAAATACCTCAAAGAAGCAGACCAGACAGTGATGAAACCGGCTTATGAAAAGTTCGCCGGGTACTTTCACAATCCTGTTATTCAGCAAAATATACGCGAATGTAAAGAAGAAGAATACCAGGATGGTTTTCTGACCGCCCTTTTTGTGAATGTATTTGGCTACACACTGAAACCCAACCCGGACTTTAACCTCACCCGCGAGTATAAAAACGAAAAAGGGGCACGAAAAGCCGATGGCGCAATTCTGAAAGAAAGCGCTGCCATTGGGGTCATCGAGTTAAAATCGACCTCCACAAAAGACCTCGAATCCATTCGTTTACAAGCCTTCGATTATAAAGCCAACCAGAAAAACTGTGTTTATGTGATTACCTCGAACTTCGAAAAGGTGCGGTTTTATATCAACAATGCAGTTGATTTTGAAGAGTTTGACCTTTTCAGGCTGAATTACGAACAGTTTCAACTGATGTGGTTGTGCCTGGCAAAAGAGAACCTTTCACGAGGAATTCCGCTTGCCATTAAAAACGAATCGATTGTAAAAGAAGAAGATGTAACCCGGAAAATTTATACCGACTACTCGACTTTTAAACGCGATTTATACAACGATTTAATCCAAAATAATCTTCTCATTGATATTTTCAGCGGCAAGGATGAAAAGGAAATCAAACTCTTGCTTTTCAAGAAATCACAAAAACTGATTGACCGTTTTCTGTTTATTCTTTTTGGCGAAGACCGCGGTTTGCTGCCGCCCAACTCCATCAGCGAAATCCTGACACAGTGGGAACAGTTAAAAGAACTCGACGAATACAAACCGCTGTACGACCGTTTTAAAAAGTATTTTGGGTACATGAACGACGGCTGGAAAGGTAAAAAGTACGAGATTTTTGCCTACAACGGCGGATTGTTTTTGCCTGACGAAATACTTGATGCAGTTACCATCAGCGATGAAATGCTGTACAAACACACAAAAGCGCTGACCGGTTACGATTTTGAATCGGAGGTGGATGTAAACATTCTGGGTCATATTTTCGAAAACAGTCTGAACGAAATTGAGGAGGTGGCAGCGCAGATTGAGGGGGCCGAAATTGACCTGAAGAAAAGCAAACGCAAAAAGGACGGTGTTTTTTACACGCCGAAATACATAACCAAATACATTGTTGAAAACACGGTGGGCAAACTTTGCAGCGAAAAGAAAGCTGAACTGGAAATTGACGAAAGCGAATACCAGAAAAGCCGGAAAGGACGCACCACCAAAAAGCTGAAAGAGCTTGACGACAAATTGACCAGCTACCGCAACTGGCTATTAACGCTCACGATTTGCGACCCGGCTTGTGGTTCGGGGGCGTTTTTAAACCAGGCGCTCGATTTTCTGATTCGCGAACACCGGACCATCGACGAGTTGCGGGCCAAACTATTGGAAGTGCCCATGGTTTTTACCGAAGTGGAAAACAGCATTCTGGAAAACAACATTTACGGGGTTGACATCAACGAAGAATCGGTTGAAATTGCCAAACTCTCGCTGTGGCTGCGCACCGCACAAAAAGGGCGGAAACTCACCTCGCTGAGCAACAATATTAAATGCGGCAACTCACTGATTGACGATACCGCAATAGCGGGAGAAAAAGCATTTCACTGGCCCGCCGAATTCCCCGAAGTGTTTGTCAAAGGTGGATTTGATGTGGTGATTGGAAATCCGCCGTATGTTCGAGCAGAATTACTGGGAGATTTCAGGGATTATCTTGAAAAGAATTTTGCAGTTTTCAATCCAGCTGGCGACTTGTTTTCTTATTTCTATGAAAAATCATTTAAACTTCTAAAACCGAAACGATTGTTTGGTTTCATTTCAAACACATTTGATAAAACAACCGCCGGAATTTCGGTCCGCGAATATTTGCAAGGTGAAATCAGTTTTCTGAAATACATTGACTTTACTGAAGTCCAGATTTTTGAAGGAGCAACAACGTATCCCGTAATAATTATCGCAAAAAATATTAAGGAAACCGACCAGTCATTTACTTACATTAAAATTCCAAAATCAAGCCAGTCGGTTGTTATAGATATTGATTTTCATGATTCGGTTACTGTTTCTCAAAACTCACTCAATAAAGAGAATTGGAGTTTTAAATGTAATCAGGCGGTTGGTTTGGTTGAAAAACTTCAAAAAAATAAAACTATTCGGGAAATTTATGGGAAATGTTTTTATGGCGTTAAAACTGCTTTAAACGAAGCATTTATCATTCCAAAAACTTATCCTGTCGGAAATCATGTAAAACCCATTTTTGAAGGGAAAGAGCTTGAAAAATGGATTTCCCCTGAAAGTGTTCAGCAGTTAATTCTTTTCGAAAGTAAATGGACAAAGGTTAAATATGGTGCAGACATTTCAGAATCGTTGGCGCTCGAAAAACTAAAAACTGAATTCCCTGATTTAATGAACCATATTTTACCATTTGAAGAAAGAGCAAGAAAGCGGTTCGATCAGGGCGATTTCTTTTGGGAGTTGAGGAATTGCGCATATTACGATTTGTTTGAAAGACCGAAAATCGTTTTCCCAAACCTTCAGAATACAAACAAATTTGCTTACGATGAAACAGGAGCATACATTAATGCGCCAGCGGTAATTTTGCCTACAAAAGATAAATTCTTAACTGCGATTCTGAACTCAAAATTGGTTTGGTATTTTCTTACAAGTATTTGCGTAGTAAGAAACGGAGGTTACATCGAAGTAAAGCCTCAGTATTTTGAGCAAATTCCAATCCCTGAAATTTCCGAAATTCAAAAAACAAAGTTGTTAGAACTGACAATTCAAATAATTTCAAAAACATCGGAAAAGCAAAAGTTACAAGGTCGGTTTTTGCGACTTTGTGAAAATAAATTTGTAGAACTGAGAGTCAACAAAAAACTTGAAAGATGGCAAGAACTTGGCTTCAAAGATTTCCTAAATGAGCTTCAAAAATCCAAAATAAAACTGACTCTTTCAGAAGAAGCAGAATGGCTGCAATATTTCAGCGAACAAAAACAAAAAGCCCAAACCCTAAAATCCGTAATCGACAAAACCGACCGCGAAATCGACCGGATGGTTTATGAATTGTATGGTTTGACGGAAGAGGAAATTGGGATTGTGGAGGGAACTATAAAATAAAATATGAAACGATTTGGATATCCGGAAAATTGCACCTTGTGCAGTAATAATAAATCAACTGATGTGTTGATTTCCTTGCAAGTAGAACCATTTTTCAAGGAGAGTGAAAATTTCAAATTAATGTTGATAGGTCAAGACCCAACAATATTTGAAAACAAAGATAGAGTTAAGAAAGTATTGATGTTAGATGAACAAAACGGCCAATTAAGAAGATGGCTAGAACAGATTTTTAGCAAAGATAAATTTGATAGTTTTACTGTTTATGCAACTAATCTGGTAAAATGTTCATTTCCTAAACCTCCCTCCACTTATAAGGGAAAACATTTTTTAAAACCCTATTTTGATAATTGCAAAAACCACTTGGAGAATGAGGTAATAAATTTTAAGCCTAACCTGGTTTTAACATTTGGAGAACCAGCCCATCGGTATTTTTCGTCAATGTTTGATAATAAAAATGAAATTAAAGATTCAATGAAACTTGCCTTTGGAAACAAAGAGGAATTTTTTAGAGCAAAAATCAAAGGACTTGAATTCAGTTATTCACCTTCGCTTCATATAAAAACTTTTCGGGTAGCAGAAACTTATGGTGGTAAAATTGAAAAGTTCAAAATTTCATTAAAAAAGGAAATCACAAAAAATAACAATACATAAAATGGAAAAATATTCTAAAGAAGGAACTGAACTCAGATATATCATTAAAAATCTGATTATGAGATTTATAAAAGATTCTCCTGAATGCAAATCTAATGCAGAAGGTTTGAGACAAACTGTTATTTTCCGCGAATGTGGAATGGATTGGGGGAATAAAAGAAAAGCGACCTCCACAAATCAACAATACTGGGTGATTGCAGCATTGTGCGAGTTGGAGGAAGAAGGTTTGATAATACAAGACTTGACAAATAATAAATGGCGGTTATCAGAATAATTTATAAGAAATCTTAAGAGATGCCAGAATGCACAATTTGTGGTGATTACACCAAATTTGAGGGAGGTTTGTGCCTTTCGTGTTACAAAAGCGGTAATAACAACTCATCCAATAAAAAGAACTTACCCACCGAAAAACAGGACACTGGACTAAATCCCAACGGAATATCAGAAAAAGAGTGGAATTACAGGTATAATATGATAAAGGGGCGAATTGCGGAAACCCTTGTTCAGGAATTGTTTCTAACGCTGAAATACAATGTGTTCAGATACGGAATGGAAAATACCATTCCGGGCATCATGGAACTTTTAAAAGGAATAAAATCGGAAGTAGCTGAAGAAATTAAGAGAATGCCTGACTTTGTGGTGCAAAATCCACGTACAGGTGAAGTATTTTTTATTGAGGTTAAATTCAGGGCCAGCGGAACATTTACAATAAAGGACTTACCAAAAGATTATGCCTGGGAAAATGCTTTTTTTATCCTGGTTTCCAAAAAACATATTAAATGTATAAACTACAAAGAATTAAAAGACGGTAAGGAAATTACACCGGAAAGCAGGAATTACCTTGGCAGTCGTAAAGAATTTGATTTGGATAAAGACACAATCATTACTTTTTGTGATTTTGCAGTTCAGTTTTTTGAGAACGTGTAACCTTTTATAAATTGAACTTCTTCTGATTATCAATGCGAAAGCAAACTAAGTAAACACTTACTATTGAATCACGACAATTAATCAAATAACGGAGTAACGCCGTGAGTAACTGCGTATTCTTCAATTCGCTGAGATTCTGAAATATCGACATATTCGAAACCATTGTTTTTTCGAATATTATTCCATACCCTGTGGTAAATTTTATTTTGCTTATCGGGCTCAAAACCCAAAACAAATTGCTTAGCTTTTGGTAAAGCACGATTTATTTGCAAGAGATTACCAATGGTAAATTCAATTGAGCGGATTTCTTTGTCAAAATCTAATGAATGGGCAAATACCTCGATCTTGTTTTTCCCCATTAAATCAATTTTAACCGGAGTAAATAGGCCCGGGTAATTAGTGGAGTCAATTTTCCGTTCAATATTAAAGTAAGTCTTAACCCTTGGATAATATTCCTTTTTGAAATTTTCAATTCTCCTGGTTTTTAACTCCGTTTTTTCGAAAACCGAATCATCGATAAGTTTTACAAAGAGTTTATTAAAGACAGACTCAGAACCTTCAATTTCGAGGTAATTTGTATTTGTGAACGAAATTAGATTATTATTATACCTGCTTAAATATTGAATATACAGGTCGCTAAAAACCTTGTTGTACTTGTTGTCCGTTTTCAGACGTAGTTCATTCAAAGGATTGCTTAAATTCAAATTCGATTTAAACGAACTTTCAATAAGTTTAAGATAGTCAATAGCCGCTTTGTACTTTTCAGGTGAAATTAAACGCTGAATAGCAGCCAATTTAATTTTGGAATACCGGAAAAAAACCATATCACCATAAATCATAAGCATTCCAAAAGATAAACGTTCATTTATCTCCGGTTTGATATTTAATGACAATATGCTATAAAAAGTTTTCATTTTCTTACAATCCTTTTCTGCTGATATAACTTCGTTTTTTAAAATTATTTCAAAAACTTCAATTGAATTAATTCAGAAAAATGTTTAAATACATCTGTAATCCACATATCGTTAAACGAATTCGCGGTTAATAATGTTTTATATTTTTCGATGTTAATATTCCAGTTATCTGGTATATCCTGAAGAATAGTGTCCAGATTCTCCTTGCAATTCTCGATGCAAAAGTAATATTCATTTTCAATATTCTTCAAAAATTCTTCTGAGCGTAATTCTCTGGCATTAAATAAACGAGTCGCAATTTCAGTATCAATTAAGGTTTCATTTTCTGATAACAAATAAAGTCCCTTATCAAGATTTCCAGTGTTAAAGATTGCATCGTGGTCAATTGGTGTAAACCGGTTTCCGTTGGCAGAATCAATCAGCAGGTTATAATTATTAAAACTCCGGTCATCATTGGCCATCCAAATATCAAACAAGGCAATTTTCAAAAAATCGAATTTGGAGTCGAATTTTCTTTTTTGAATCGCGGATAACGCTCCATAAAATTCATCAACTTCCACTAAATTCTGATTGTATTTTGAGCCAAAAGATAGGGTTTGAAAAAAAACCGGCTGAAGAGTCTCGTGACCAACAATATGCTCCGGGTTTACGTTAACCAGGCTAAACTCAGGTACATTTAAATTCCATAATTGAGCAAAATGACCGGCAATTAGCTCGTGAAACAGCTTTTTTGCTTCAGATCCAGGCATTCTGTTGTATTTACAGACATAAAATTCAAAATCATCACAAAGAATTAATGCCGGTTGGTTTCCTGAAGTATCAAAAACACGTGTTGGTCTTGCTATTGAATTAACAATTTTCAAATTACTTTAATTTTACAATAAAATAAATGTATAGTTTTCAATTAATCAAACCATTAGTACGTTTTTTAAATTTGTGAGATAAAAAACTTTTGAAATCAAAAATAACGTAGTTAAAACTTACATGATCAGGGATTACCAAATCTTTTGCACCGTTTTCCTGGTTGAATAGAATTTCTCAATTAACCATCTGAATTTTCAGTATAATTTTATTAGCATCATGTACTGTTTCATGTTCGGTATAGGGAAGGCTATCAGATTGTCACTTATAACTTTCGATTCTTCGACTTTCTTCTAAGTTTTGGTTTATCTGTTTTTTCAAAAGTTTTGCTCTTCTCCACCAACCGGTTCAAATCCCTCACCCACTGTGCAATCTGGAATTTATCCAACACCTGTTTATTTATCTGGCTTTCATTTTCAGCTTGTAAACTTTTATAAAACTTCGGTCCCTCTTTAAAATTCGATAACCTTATCGGATAGCGGATTGGATTCCCAATATCATCAGTCACCACAACAATATGTCCCCTGCCCGATTTGCGGATTTCGACATTGAAAAGTTTCAGGGCTTCGGCGCACATTTCTTTGGAAGTGATTTCAGGAATCTTGTTCAGGTGTTTGAACAAATTTTCAAGATTTTGTTTGATGTTCCGGCTGCGGGCATTAAAAGTAAAGTTTTGCTCTTTGTTTGGAGTTTGAATCAGTTCATGCCGCTGTTCCAACTGCTGAATAAAACGTTTTACCTTCTCTCTTTCAAAGTTGTCCTTGATTTTTCGTCCGGTTTCCCTGTCAATCCGGGTGGAAACAATATGAAAATGCACCCGCTCAATGTCTTTGTGTTTGTAAACAAAATACGGTTGATTTCCATATCCGAGGTGTTCCATCAGCTTTTCAATATCCGCACGGATGGTTTTGTCATCCAGTTTCAGGATGTCGGTAGCAGAAGGATTAAAGGAGATGTGCAGGCACTTGTTTTTAATCCGGGGGTTAACTTTTTCAATGTCAGCCAGTATTTTCAGCCGGTGTTTTTCATCGTACATAAACGGATTAACAGAAACCGTGTTCCGGCTGTCAAAAAAAGTGGCCACTCCTTCCCTCACCTTCTTTTCGTTGTAACGAAGTGCATTTTCGGTGTGGGCAACCTGGTGGATTTTAATGACCATTTTTACTGGAGCTCAATTTTGTCAAGGCATTGTTGCAAAACGGAAAAGCAAGCCTTCAATTCCTGCAAAACCTGCCGGAAAACTTCCCTATCATCAGAAGTAAATTGATAAACCGGATGTGTATTCAGCCGTTTGGAAACCTGGTTCAGGTTCACGCCGATTTTATTGAGTTCGTAATCCAACTTTTTGGTTACTTCTGCAAACTCGTGACTTACTTCAATTTTTGTAATCTCGCGGTGTTTCAAAATCTTTGCCCTGCAAAAAGCGCTTAATGTCAGGTAACCCTCCAGTTTGCTCCGTTTCATCAATAGCCGTTTTTCGGAATCCGAAAAACGGACCCGGATTCCTTCTCCCAATTTATCCTGTCCACTAACTTTTGGCCTCATTGTCCTACCCTCTTAATCCACCGGATTAATCAAACTTTTCATCTGTGATGAAAAGCCCCTGCCGGGAGGCACAAGCGTTTTTGTGGAACAAAAACACATCTTGCATTCCCCTCTCCGAACAGGTTTCTCTCTCCGCTTTTCATGACCCGAAGCCACTTCTGACCTCCCCTTTTTGGGAAAAAGGAAGCTCCAATTTCATGATGATTTCGTTCCCTGTAACTCAGCTGACTTTTTGTTTTGCCCCTTTCTTTTGCTCCTCCTTTTGACCCAACTCTTTTTCTGCTTCCTGTTTAAACCCTGAAAAATTGATATTTCGGCTGGCAGCATCCACCTGGAGCGTGGCAGAAAACTTCTTTCCGTTGGTCCCTGTCATGTTTTCCACCGTTACTTTTTCACCGTTGCCGAGTTTCTGCTTTTGCTCGTCAGAAAGCGATACTCCCTTGATTTTGTCAGGGATATCAATGTGTTTTGCCCGGAGTGGCACCAGCTCGTTGGTCTTTGAATCGATGCTCAGAAAATACTGGTCTTTCTGCCCGTTTTTTCCGGTCAGCTCCACGGTTTTGCCCAGGTTTTTATCGCCCAGCAACGCTGATTTATCTTCCTTTAAAAACTTATAACCCATGTATTCATCGGGTATCTGTAACCGCTGAATGGGATGAATCTTCACATTTACTGAGCCATCTTCCTGTTTTTGCAGCCGTATTTTTGCCGGAATCCGAAAATCTTCATCGTTGATTCTGGCATTAACAGTATATAATTTCTGCGACCTGAAACCATTCAGAAAATCCTTGAGTTCCTGGCTTTCCATCTGGCTGACAAAATCTCTTTTGATGCCCACTTTTTCGAGTTTTTCCAAAGGAATCTCCTCCTTTTTAATCCATGTTGACTGTTCCATAATTGTAATTTTTAATGATTATTGTTTATTGTTTTGCAACGGTTCTGCCACTCACTGTCTTTTGAAGGATTTCGCGGATGTCGTTGCATATTTTTGTACGGTTGTTTTCCAGCAGGGCCGGAACATCGTCAAACCGATAAATCTCCGGGATTGGATGATAGTTCCGTTCTTCCCTTGCTGTTTGCTGTGTATCCACTTTAACTAAGCAGTTAAAATTCTTTTGTTTTATCTGTTCCCCGAAGTTATCGGCCACTTGTCCTACCATCCATCCTTGCGGCAGTGTGGCTATTTTCCCTTCGGGAACCAGATAGTCCATCTGGGTTGAAAATGAAGTGGACTGCATGTTTCGGTTAATATTGATGGATTGTCGTTCCTGCAGTATTTTACCCATCCGGTTCTGGATAAATTTGGCTGTATCGCCCACCGACTG
The DNA here is from genome assembly GCA_050179035.1 of Draconibacterium sp. GTDB lineage: Bacteria > Bacteroidota > Bacteroidia > Bacteroidales > Prolixibacteraceae > Draconibacterium. Next base: position 15,032 of record JBFXFM010000042.1, read on the forward strand.
TCCCGCAAAGATGTTCCCGATGTTGGTTAGAATAGCGTTGGCCTGCTCTTTCCCGTAATCGCGAATAAGCTGGTCGATGGTCTGGATACCAAGTAAAGTGGAGATTCGGTTGCTTCTTGCTGTCGCAATCAGTGTATCCAGACCCCGGAAGTAGATGGTGGGCAGCTCATCAAAAATCAATGAGGATTTATGCTGGTTTTTGCGGTTCATTACTTTCAGCATCCGGGTGATAAATAATGATAATACAGCACCGTACATTTCAATGCGGAGCGGATTATTGGCCAGGCAAACCACTTTCGGGTACTCCGGGTTATTGATGTCCAACGAAAAATCATTGCCCGAACAAATCCAGTAAATCTCTTTGCTGATGATTTTGGAGATGGCTATTTTCAGACTGCCCAACTGTCCTTCCAGTTGCTCGCTGGCTCCCCGTTTGTGCGCATTGATAAAGGGGTTGATGATGTTGACCACATCTTTTTCCTGTGCCAGCACTTCAAAGAGGTCGTCGTAATCCAATTGAAGCAGTTCAATGGCGTGAGGCAAGGTACAAAACTCTCCGTTCCTGTACTTTTTCAGAAACCAGATGACGGCTGCAAAAAATGATACTGCCGATTCAGAGAAAAACTCTCCCTGCTTGCGTATCCATTCCCGGTTCAGGTTGTAAAGCACAGTCCGCGATGATTCAAAGGCATCGATGGGGCTTTCCATCAGTTCCGGCGCCAGCGGATTACAGCGGTAGGATTTTTGAATATCATCAAAATTAATGGTGTAAAATGCTGCCGTTTCCGGCAGAGCTTCTTTTCTTTTTGCTTTCAGAAAGTGGTTGTAGGCCACTTCCGACAAGTCGGGGTATTTAAAATCATACACACAAAGAGCAAAACCTTTTTCCAGATGCTGACGGATAAAGGGCAATACCACCGAAAACGATTTTCCAGATCCCGGTGTGCCGATTACAATCGTTCCCCGGAATGGATTGACCACGTTTATCCAGCCTTCACAATCACTGTTTTTGTACCTGTACCGGGTAGGCAGGTTTACTGCGTATTCGTTGGTCAACAGCGCCTGTTCCTGCGGAAAGCTTTCATTTTCCATATTGAACCGGTCTTTCATCAAGTTGACATTGATGAGTTTAGATACATTGTCAAAACCAAGGTTCAGGATGACAAATCCGGCAAACGACATTATCAGATAAATTGAAACAGACACCGGCAACATGAATATGCTTCCCCAGTAAATAATAGTTCCGGCAATCACCCGGATAACGATGGTGGATACTTCCAGGTCGCGGTCTTTCTTTGCCTTGGTTCCTATACAGGTGATGGCCAGAAAAACCATGCAAATTGCTTTGGAGATGACCAGATGTCCCAGGAACTTCAGTTGCATCAGCTTGTTCAGCACCGGTCCTGTTGCCGGAAGATACAGCCCCTTGCCAGCAAAGTAGCTCAGTTGCGTAAGGTACAGCGTTATAAACAGCAGCAGGTAACTGAAAAACCGGAATCCTTCATGCAGTCTTTCCAATTCACGTGATTCGTTTGACATAAGCCCCCCTAATCCCCCCGGAGGGGGACTTTTATTGATTAATGATGATTGATTAATGATTATTTGGTTTTGGGTAATTATTGCTTTCTGAGTTTAGCTATTTAAAACTCGCAGGCATGGAGAATGACTTTGTTTTTGACTTCGATGGTCAGTTTCCGGCCTGTGTTTTCCATCGCTTTTTCCAGCAGTTCTATTTTCAGTACCCGCTGGTCGGGGATGGTAAACTTGGGAAAAACAAATACTTCGCGAATGGCAGTCTTTTTAGGGACATATTTTACCCCGTAATGCTGATAGACAGGGTAACACTGAAACTCCTGCAGGTTGGTGGATTTGTACTGTTTTTTATCACCAATCCACCAGTGCACGTTTTCAATATCAAATCCCATTCCCGAGTTGTTGGTAATCTCCACTTCAAAAAAGAGCAGGTCGTTTTTCTGAAAAATATTCAGCAATCCGAAAGAGACACCGTTTTTCTTCACCTTGCTGCAGGCATGACTTTTGTCCTGGCCGAGAATCTGGTAGCTCAGCTCACGCAACAGGTAGTCTTCGGGTGAAGTTCCCGCTGCCTGTCCTGCCTTTTGTGCAACAAAGTTTTCGAGCCGCCAGGCTATCTCTTCTGTATCAGCGTACTCCACAATAATAGAATAGACCTTACCTCCGCTGATAGTAGTTAGTGAAGAACTACCTTCAAATTCATTTTGCGCTTTAATCCTGATGATGTTCTGATGTTCAGGAACCACTTCGGCAATAATCCTGTCGTTGTCACCGGCCTGAAGATAGGTGACCCGCTCGGGACAAATCAGGTGGGCAGTTTTGGTTTTACAGACATTGATACAGTTCTGCGCTTTCAGTGTGATGGTGGTAAAAAGAATGGCTATAATAAAAATTGTTTTCATGACTTTGTTTTTTGATTGATGATGTAAACGATGGTATTTTTTTTCACTGTCACCCGTTTTAACCGGATGGATTTTAACAGGGTTTGGGCGGTCCTGTCGGCGGCCCTGATTCCGGCGTAGGTCAGCGGGTCGTTAGTCACGCCTATCATGGAGGAAGTATTCGTACCAGCCAGCGCATCTTTGGTGGCTTTACGGGCCGCATTGTCAGGGACATATAATCCGGGCAGTCCGTCCACATCGTGGACCGCAAGGTCCACTGTCAAAAAGCTTTCTCTGGCCGGAAATTGCGTGATGCTGATGTTCAGCCGCTCGTTTCTGATGGCGCATACGCCGTAAACTATGCTGCCCTGCGGAACTTTTATCCCATTGACCCAGGCTTCTTCCAGCAACCGGAGTTTTACCCGGTTGCCATCCAACACGGTGGCGGTTTCGTATATCTCTGCTTTGATTACCTGGCTCCCGTTCTGTGACTGATTTGTTCCAAAACCTGAAACTCCTTTTTTGCTGACTGTAAACTTCCGGCTGTTTTCTGCCTCAATTTCTTGCAAACGACTGCTGGCTTGTTTCAGGTAAAATTGTAATGAATCGTTTTGCCGGCTTAATTCCAGATTTTCATCAAACACTTTGTCCAACTCGGCTATGCCGGTGGTCAGGGTCTGGCGCTGCACTTCCTGCTGGTCTTGCTTCTTTTCTTCTGCATTTACTCCATTTTTCCCGGAGCTTTTCCCTTCATTTCCATCTTTTGTAACGGCTTTTCCGGTTGCTGCTTTCTTTTGGTTATCCGTGGCTTCCTGTCCTTGTTCCAGTTCTTTTTTGATGGAAGTTTCTTTGTCCCTGATATGCGCCAGCAGGTTTTCTGATGGGTCAGTTCCGGCTGCAGCTTCGCTTCCAGCACTTTCACTTTCTGTTCTGGATTGTATCGGTGTTGTTTCAGCCAGTGTATCCGTTGCTTCCAGGATATTGTAGTCGGTGGTTGCTGCTGCAGTAACCTGTTGTTCGTAGGCTTCCATCTTATCAAAAATGGTGATGGACTTGTCAGCCTCGGGCAGTACATAGTTGATACCCGACGTTGTTATCTCTGTTGTTTTCTGCTCCTTTTCTGCGTTTTTCCCTCCTCCAAGAATGTAAAATATCAGCACCACAAATGGGATTAGCGCCAATGGCAGCAACAGCAGCGCTTTATTTTTTTTCAGCCATGTCTTCATGGATTTTCTGTTTTAAAATGATTTCAAAGGAATCAGCAGGCATTTCAAAAGCAGACCGTGTGGACTGACTTTTGGGTGGTGCTGGTTTTTCAACCGGGGTGGTAATTTCGTGTTGGTCCAGCTTTGCTGCCGGAAACCAGATAAAAGAGAGTCCGAAAAGAATTACAAGGGCACACAGGGCAAACATCCATTTCCCTTTTCGTTTCGTTGGGTTCATGGCCCTGTCTTTTTCGTCCAGCATTTTCAGCCAGCGGCTGAACCTGTTTTCTTTTTTTATTTCAGCATTTTGTGCTGAGTTTTTTTCTGTGTTCATGTGATAATTTTTTAAAATGATTTTCTTCTGATTGTTTCCATATCTTCATTCTGCACAATCCGCCACCCTTCCATCAGAAAACCGTGGGGATTATTGTCTGTCCTTGAGATGTTGCGCAGATAACCCGTGGTTTCCAGGTTCCGGATGGTGATGTTCGAGGTACGGACTATCTTTTGTTTCCCGTAAAAACTAAACCTGTACGGGTAAGTGGAAAAATCAAGGCTGATGGAATCGGATGTCAACGTCATGCTGATGTCGGACGCAATCACCTGGTTATAAACGTTGTTTTCCTTAAACGACTGGTACTGTTCCATAGCTGACCTGTCAGCCAGGTAGAGCGCTTCTTTTACATTTTTCTCGATATATTCCTTGTCAGGTTCGAGTGTAAAAAACAGTTCGTGGAATCGTTTTACATGGTCCCTGGCTTCTGCATCCCGGTTTTCAGAAATATTTTCCCGCAGGGCTACCAACAAAGATTTTCCATTGTCAAGCACATAGATTTTCTGTTTCGAGATTTCTGTCATTTTCAGGGATAGGGTAAATACATAACCGCTCAATCCCATTGCCGCCAGGCTCACCGCCAGCAGCACATACACCGTAAACCGGAACTTTTGCTGTATATCAAATTGTTTGTTCATTCTTTTTCAGATTCTGGATATTGGATATTTGATTCTGGATATTTGATTCTGGATACTGGATTTAACGATTCTGGATTTTGGATTGTAAGATTCTTGATTCGAAAAATCGTAAATAGTAAATGGTACTTCGTAAATCCAAAATCGTTAATCGTTATTCATCATTCGATATTCGATATTCGCTTTCCTACTTCATGGCTCCTTTTGTGATGGCCATTACTGCGGCTGTGCGAACCATTCTTCCTCCTCCGGTATTGGTTCCCGAAGCCTGTACTATCCAGGATGCAATCTTTGGTACTATCGCCATCCCGATGATGCCACAAACAGGGACCACAAGGCTTGAAACATAGAACGCCTGGGGCAGATAAACCAGCATGGCATGTATCTGCGCTATCTCCAGCTCCAGCACATAAATGAGTATTTCCTGAACGATGGACAGTATCAGCAGCGCGATGGGCAGGTACAGGTTCACATTCACAAACCGGGCTATCCATTGCAGGTAGTTGTCCTGAAAGCCGTCGAAAATGGAGATGGCAAACACCAGCGGACCAAAGATGACAAGCAGCACGCAAAAGACGGTTCTCAGAAAGGCAATCAGATAAACCAGCGCCTCAAAAAGCGCTTCCAGCACCTGCCGGATGGCGTCCATGATGTAAAAATTAATCTGGTTTTGCACCGCCCTCCCCGTGATGATGTTGTAGCTTGTCAGTAGCAGGTTGATGCCTTTGTCCCACAGTGCCGCCTCTTTTTCCTCGTTCTCATAAAACAGGGGTAAATCGGTTGCAAGAATGGCATCCTGCTTCTCTTCCAGCCGTTGTTTTACAATGTGCTTTTTGTCGGCATACACTTCCTCCGAAAGCTTTGTCAGTCCTTTTGTCGGGGCCAGCAACAGGTTGACAAACGGACCCCAGAAGGTGATAACAAGCACCAGTGCAAAGGGGCGGAGCAGCGGCAGAATGGATACAGGGTTGTCGGCAATAAGCTGCTCATAAATCCTTTTCGAGATGTAAAAAAAAGCAGCGATTCCCCCGACAGCACGCGCCATGTCCACCAGTATCCGGGCATGGCTGACTCCCGAACTGACAAGAAAATCGGTAAACCCAAAAAAAGTGTCCGTTGATAAGATTTGTAACAACATGTTTTACTGATTTATCGGGTTAAAAATGAATAGCTTGTTCTTTCGTTTACAGGATGAAACCGGTTGAAAAACCGGACCTTTTCTATTGTGTAGTCTATCTCTCCCATCAGTTTGTTTTGCTCTGTGGAGATTTCTGAGAAAGAGTTCAGCTTCTCCCCTTGCCCGGTTTCCAGGTTGTTGACCATCAGAAACCTGACCACTAAATCGTCTGCCTCACGTTCAAAGATTTTCCTGACTTCGGGCTTCTGCACTTCCTGCCCCAGCTTGTCCAGTCTTTCGTACAGCTTGATAAATCCAGACGAAAGCTGAAAGTGGTCCGGCAGCTTTTCCTTCCGGCTGTCAAAGATTTTCTGCGCTATCTCCTTGCTCAGCCCTGTATTGAGTTTGATGCCTTCGGTTTCGTTATACCGTCCTTCCATCTGGTGACGCTCCAACATTTTCTCTATAACCCGCATCAATCCTGTTTCTGTCTCACCGGTAATCTCCGGGGCGTCGGTCACCGGCACCGACACTGCATCCACATAATAATGGGTTGGCCAGGTTTGCACAAACACATGCGGTACAGGCACCAACCATCCCTGGAATGCGATAAAAGCCAGTGGATAATCATCGTTCATATCCGGATAGGTGCCTGTCCAGGGTTTTACATCCAGCAACTGACCGGCTGCCGGATACTGGATCCCTGCAAGTAGTACCATGTGGATTAGCAGGAATCTTCCGGCCATCAGTTTTATGTTTTCAATTCTTTTCATCTTATTTCTTTTAGGTTTTCTTTTCCTATATCCTAATCTTCTATCATTCTGATATTCCGATATTCTCTTCATTTTGACATTCTAATCTTCTAATCTTCCACTAGTTGTAAAGGCTGTAGTACATGGCAAAACTTTTCAGGTTGCCGCTGTCGTAGCTTTTCATATAAGAGGCGTACAGTAGTTTGTTGTGCAGATAGCTGATGGTCCCGTAATGTTTCCGAACGCTGTTATACACTTCATTGATGGTGTCGTACCGTTGTTTGTCATCCATCATCAGCAGGTTGTCCTGCAGTATGGTGTTCATGATGGTGGTGACCAACTGACGGCTGTCGTCCAGTATGATGTCAAAGGACTGCACAATCACGGCTACCTGTTGCGGGGTAAAATTCTCATCCTGCACCAGTTTGGGCAGCTTTTTGGTATAAACATCGATTATCCTGCCCAGGATGACCCTTGTTTCTTCCACCCGTTTGTAATCCTTTATCAGCGCCGAGACTTTCTGAAGGCTTTCAAGCATCTCTTTGTCGATGCCCAGCATTTCTCCTGTAAGGCCTTTGATATAGCCGTTCAGCGCCTTAATTAGGATGTTATAGGCATTAATTTTGGAAAGGATTCCCTTCTCCTGTGTCCACAGCGCTTCGCGCTGGATACCAGCTCCCACATCGGTAACCGGGGTCTGGGCATTGGTTATCACGATTCCCCTTAAAAAGAGGATGCATAGCAGTGTTAAAATTTTTGTTTTCATTTTTCTTCGTTTTTGATTGTTTTTTAATGTTGTGTTTTGTTCTCTTTCTGATTGTTTTTTTTGGATTTCTCTGATTCCTTTTCCTGATTCTTGCTTTTTGGATTTTGGAATTTGGAATTTGAGTTTTCCTCTTTTGGATTTTCGTCTTTTACATGGCCCTGAGGACTTCCAGCAGCGTTGTGTTTTCATCGATGCTCCCCAGTATCTGCTCTTTCTCCTTTTGCTCGGTGGTATAGCAGTAGTATTCCGCCCGGCTGACTTCCAGTGCAAAAACCCTTGAATAGCTGCCCAGTGACACAAAGACTTCCTTGTACCTTCTGCCCGATGCCATGTTTTTGTTGATGGATAGGATTTGCTCTTTCTGAAACTGCGTCAGCCCCAGAAACTGGCTGATTTGGTCAAACTTGTTTTTAAACTTGCTCATGTCGAGCAGTATCCTTGTATCGGCATTGTTGATAATGGCATCCCTGACAATGGGTGATGAGATGATATCGTCCACCTCCTGCGTGACCACCATCGCTTCGCCAAAAAACTTGCGGATGGTCTTGAAGAAGTATTTGATATAGCCTGCCATCTGGGGTGTGGCTATAGCTTTCCAGGCTTCCTCAATACAAATAACTTTCCGCACGCCTTTCAGCTTTCGCATCTTCTGCAGAAAGATGTCCATGATAATCAGCGTGGCCACCGGGAAAATCACAGGATGATCTTTGATGTTGTCCAGCTCAAACACCATAAACGGGCAGGCAAAAAACTCGTCGGTATTCATGGGTTTGTTCAGCAGGTAGTCATACTCTCCGCCCTGATAGTACTTGCCCAGAATAAAGAAAAACTCCCGACTGTTAAACTCAAGTTGCTGTTCTTCTGTCAGCGCGGGAACGTACTCAAGACAAAACCTGTAAAACCCGTTAAAGGAGTATTCCTGTTGGGGTGTTTTGAAAAACGCTGTGACTGCATGGGCTATCACATCTTTTTCCATTTCCGAGAGTTCAGCTTTGTAGATGGTATAAAGCACCGACAAGATGGTCTGCCTTCTTTCGATGTCTAATTCTCCGTCGGTAACAAAAGGATTAAAGGAGATGGGATTTTCGGTGGTAAACTCCACCATCATCGCCCCACCCTGCTCCTTCAGCTTGTCACCCAGGTATCTGGTGAGCAATTCATAGCTTCTTCCCACATCCAGCAGCACCACATGGCAGTTGCCGTTTTCGGTGTATTGCCTGAGCACGTGGTTCATAAAAAAGGATTTTCCGGAACCGGAACCGCCTATGATGATTTTATTGCGGTTGTGTATCAGGTGCTTTTCCATGGGTTCATCCGACAGGTCGATGGTCACCGGGTTACCCTCCTGGCGGTCGGACAGCCGGATGATAAAGTCGGAGGCTGAGTTCTGCACTTCTCCTTCAAAGTTGGTCAGGCAACAGGCCTGTGGTACCTGGGTCAAAAACAGTTCTGTCTCTGGCAACTGGGTACTGAAGGGCAGACTGGCAAAAAACAGCAGCGGCAAATCAAAGGTGTGCTGGTACGGAAAGCAGTTCATCATCGAAAAGGCTGAACTGGCTTCGCTTTTGTTTTTCTTCAGTTCCCGGATGGATTCATCGGGAAGAATGACATTGAAATGGGCTTTGACTATCTTTTCTCCCGTGGTCTGCACCGTGTCTAAAAAGTTTTCGATCAGCCCGGCGTTGACTTTGTTCTCGGAGGAGAACCGTGAAAGACTGTAAATCTTTTTGTAGCTGCTCTCCAGCATTGCCTTAACTTCCTGTTGTCCGGGCACATGGATAAACTGGTTGGTGATGTGCGTAAACGGCAGGTGAAAAGTTACCGGGCACACCATTGAAACGGGTAAACCGGTGCGGGGATGGACGCCTGAGGGCTTAAGCTCTGATGGCAAATGTGTGTAGTCGCTTAAGCTAAGGATTTCCACAAAGCGGTCCATCACCCTTAACCGGTCCCGGAAATCTATCCCTCCCAAAACGGGCTGGCCATCATGAAAATTTAAGGTAAGATACCGCTCTATCAGTCCCGGCGCGGTTTCGCTGCCCATGGCTTCTTCCCTGCTGATGGGTTCTGTCCGGATGCCTCCCTGTGCCAACACCGAAACAAGGTTGCTTTTCAGTTCTGCTGACTTTTCGTACTGTCGGCTTTCCTGTTGTTTTGGCCGGTTGGAAAACAGCAGCGACGAGGTGAGGTAGTTTTTCAGCAGCCCTGTGTTCAGCAGGCTCACATACAGGTAGCTTTCGTGTTTCAGCCCCGTTCTTCCGGCAAAGTGCTGCAGGTAGTCCCTGTTCAAGCTGGTGGCTGCTTTTTCCAGGATTTCTGCTGATGGCTCAAACGTTTCTGTAAAGAAAAAATCCTGTTTGTGCAGCAGCGTGTTCTCCGGCAACAGGTTCACTGCCCGCTGAAAGGTATCATGCAGCATGTAAAGCTGTTCTTCGCTACAAGATAAATACTCCGGCAGGTGGAGTTTCAACCCGAAACTCAGGTCAAGGTTGTTTGAAACAAGGATGTCGCCGTTGAACCCGAGGATGGGAAGGCTGGCTTCGATGGGTCTTACTTTTTTTGTTTTCATGCCTGGCAAATCCGTTTTTTGATGGTGATAAATCCGGGTAGTTTTTTTGATACGCTCTTTTTCTGCCATCCTGTGTGTCCGTACTTTTTCTGGATGCGGCTGAGCCTGTACATCAGGCCAAAGAAACCGGGGACACAGATGGCCACCGATACAAAGGTCCCGGCTGTGATGTAAAGCACCACAAACAGCAGCAGGATGCCCAGCACTGAGTACAGTGCCAGAAAAACAAGCTGCCCCGAGAAGCCTTTGATGTAAAGGTTGGTATCGACTTTTTGGATGGTGAAGGTTTTCATCTTACGCGAAAAAGGCTTTGATGACCACGCCCACAAGGATCAGGAACAGACAGGCGCCAAACCAGCCCATGATGGCTTTCTGGGTGTCCTGGTCGCCACTCTGCCACTTGATATAAACACGAACACCTCCAATTAATCCCACCACTGCACCGATGGCAATTATCAGGTTCGATACGGGGTCAACATAGGAACTCACTTCTGCCGTAGCCTGGTCGATTCCGGCTGAACTCTGTGCCAGCAGTTCTGTTGCGCTAAACATCAGGATGCTTGTTAAAAGGCTCATTTTCTCAAAACTTTTTACAAAAAACTTTTTCATGCTTTTTAATTTTTAATTGTTAAACTGTTCTTTTTGAATTGCTTATTCTTCCTATTCATTTCTCATTTTTAATTTTTAATTGCTCATTTTTAATTGCTCACTGGCTTACCTTCATGCTGAATCTCTGGCAGTTTGGCTGTTAATGCCGGGTTATTAGCTTCTTCAAACTGCCTCAGGTCATAACCTTCATCCAATCCGCTTTCCTCATAAAAGGTGGTGGTTACCGGCACTTCGCCGGGTGTTACAAGGGGTATCAGTTCCTGTGGGTAATCGCCTGCACTGATGGTGATGGGTTGCAGGGTCTCCTGAAATGGGGCATCACTGCCGTAATCTTCATAATAAGCCGGGTCTCCTCTCTGGGTTTCCTTTATCCAGGCAATTATCAGCACCACTAACATCCAGGCGGAAAAGCCCAGTATTAAAATCAGAAAAAACTCCTGCCAGCTGATGTTTTCTAATCCAAACATTTTTTCTCTTTTTTTTAGGTTTTTACTTCTTGTCACAGGGTCTCTTCTTGTCCTGTGCCGGGGCAAATGTGAAGTGTCCTGACGGGATTTTTTCCCAAGGTGTTCCCAAGTTGGGTGTTTTTTATTGTTAAGCAGAAGTACTTTTTTTAGGGAGTGCGGGCAAAAAGCAAGGGTTTTCAGTCAGGGGTGCGATGCATTGTTTAGTGGAATGAAGCTTTGCCCTGGCAGGTTAGCCTGGGCCTGTGTGATGGCTCTGCCGGGGCTTGCGGAATGAAACGGTGAGTGACTGGTGCACTGCGGGCCGGGAAAACTGTTGCTGCGGGGTCTGTAAGGCTTTTCCGCGATACAAACGCAGTGGTTGTTCCGGCGGTTTGAAGCATGAAAATAAGCCGGACATCATGGAGGGCAGTTAGCGGATGTGCCGTCAGACAGGGGTTTCAGATGCTATTTTGGGTTGGGGAAATATTTCGGTTCAGCTTCTTTTATCCTTTGAGTCTTTGTCAAAGGCTACGAGGTTGAACATTTCGCGCATACGGCTGCGGATACGGTTGCCGTATTTTTCTTCCAGTTCTGAAGCGGATAGATTAGTGGTTATGTGCGTGGGGATGCCTTTATTGACAAACAGTTCGTAACGGCTGAACAGGATTTCTGCCAGAACATTGCACTCGTTGCCAAAGTATTTCTGGGGCTGTTCGATGCCAATGTCATCAAAGCACCAGATGGCTGTGTTGGGTTTTCCTGGGTGGATTTTGCCGTATTTTGTGATGGTGTTATAACCCTCTTTTTCGTATTCAAAGCTGATTTCACGGGCGGATTTGACCTGGTACTGCCGCTCCGGGGGGAAAAAGTATCCCACAAGAGTGATCAGCGTGGTTTTGCCACATCCGATGGGTCCATTCAGCAATATCCCTTTTTTCAGATCGAGGTTTCTTTTCTCCGCCCCTTCCCTGTCGCCAATGGCATACACCAGCAGCGAAAGGAGTAATTCGTGGTCCTCGGGGTATATCCTGAAGTGCGGGCCAAAGTTTTTCTTTCCCTGTTCTTCCAACCAACTGCGGCTTCCGGAAAAATCAAAATGGTAAAACCCGTCTTTGAATGTGGCGATTTCTTCATAGGGGTTCGGCGTAGTCTTTGTCGTTTTCAACATGGTATGGATTGTTTACTTTGACTTTCTTTTTTCTTCTCTCATTTTCAAAAAAATCAGGGGTCTTCTGTTTACTGTTTGTATGGTTTATATTGTTTATAAGAAGTGTGCTACTTGCCGTGTCAGTTGTGGTGTTGTTTGCTGTGTCGGTTGCAGTGTCACTTGTTGTGTCACTTGCAGTGTCGAATCTGACACAGCTGACTTTGCTCACGGAGAAACGGTTGGAAGAGGATGTGTATTCAATATAGCCCCAGTCGGTTAATTGCTGCATACACCGCGAATAGGTGTGAGGAGAACCTATGCGCGACATGCTCATTAAATCCTGGCGGCTGATATCGAACTTTTCCCGGAACCGCTGCATGTTCCAGACCTGGAACAAAGCCATATACAGGCTGATATGGTGTGGCGTCATCCGTTCATCTCCTTCCATCCGTTCGTAGAAACCTCTCAGATGCCGGATATAGTTCATCGGCTGCAACGAAAATCCAGTTTGTTTTGTATCTGGTTTTTCTCGATCATCTGTTTGATTTCTTCGTAATCATAAAACAACACCCCGCCGATTTTTGTGTAGGGCAATGTGCCATTGATTCGAAGGTTTTGAAGCGTACCGGGCGAGATGCCCAGCAGTTTTCTGACTTCATAGGATTTTAACCACTTTTTGGATGGCTGTCCATGATGGACAGCTAATAACTGTTTGATTTCCTTGACTAAATCAATTTTAAATTCTCTTAAATCATCGGTTGTTACAATTTCTGTTGGCATAACTTTTTGTTTTTAAGTGAAAAATTTTGCGTTTTGCCAAATATGTGTTTTCGAAAATCCATCTTTTCCCAAGGTCTTCCCAAGTTGGGTGATTTTTTCTTTCAGAAATTAAATATAACGCTAAAAATCAGTGGTCAGTAAAATGAATTAATACAGAATGGTTTGATTTCTCACAAGGTGGGGTTATTCCGCTGTTTGCTCCAGCTTTTTTAAAAGGCAGCGTTGATGGAAGACGCGCAATTGGCTCAGCTCTTCGTCGGATAGTTTATCCATTTGCCTGATGCGTTTTTCGATATCCGTTTCTGTCCAGTAAGCAATAAACGGACAATCAGAAACTGCTTCTCCGATAGGGCATCCCACAAACGGGACTACCAGGTCTGCATTCTTTTTATGTTTTTCGTATAAATACATGGGTGCTTCAAAATATATGTCTCCATTAAAAAAGAGCGTGGAACTGTGCATTACCTATACGAGAGGCACCGCTAAGAGCCCACACCACAAATAAGCACAGCCCACGCAAAAGCGCGGACCTAGGCTTATTATTCTTGTGATGTCTTGAAAATTAGCGGTTTTCTCGTACAAAAATAATAGCTATCGCCACTAAATATCTTAAATATGTCTTTCCCGGATATACCGGAATTATTCTCCAAATATAATCACCTTCATCAACAATTGTAGGTGCTTAATTTAATAAATGTACAAATCAGGCATCAGATTCATCTAACCGGTTTTGTAATGCTTGCTTAAGCTTATCCAGAAATTTTATCCGCTCGGTTTTACGAGTTCTGATATCCTGGTAAGTTCTGTAATAATCATCTAATTCGATGTTAAAAAGCTTTGACAACGCTTCTGTGATTTCTTTTATGTCGATGTTCCCATTATTGATGCAATGTATACTGTGAAGTGCATAGGCTAGTTCCACAAGGTCAATTTTATTGCCTGTCCACTTCATTCCAGAGCGGGAGTAAATTACTGGAATCGATCCTTGGTACTGAAGTTTGTCCAGCTCATTCTCAAGATATTTAATCAGGTTCTCATAGGCAATAATACAGGAAAAAGTAAAATCGTGCTGAGTGGAGAACTCAGGGTCAGAACAACCTATAAATATTTCAAAAAGATTTGGATATTTACCTTCGGCACGCAGAAAGTAATGTTCATCCAAATAGCTTTCTTTCTTCTGAAAATAAAGGCATATATCCTGATTTTCATCAAAAAATTTGTGATGTTCAACTAACAAACTCTTTAAATATGCTTCCAGCAATTCAAAAGCTTTGGGTCTCCTGCCTTCGATAGCTAATAATTTATTGTAAAACAATAGTTTGCTTAATACCTGGGGCTTGATAAACTTAAAAAATTGTATTTCTTCATGCTTGTTACTGAAGCCTTGGTCATAAACCAACTTCTTCATTTCCACCAGGGCAAGTGTACTCAATCCCATCGCTGCTTCAAAGAGGGTTAATGGATTCTGCTGATCAGATTTTAGAAAATCTAAATCTTCAATCAAATTATTGATAATTGCATTGCAGGATTCTGTGTTCATCATTAATTGGGTTTAAAGTTTCTAATTGGTTTTAAATCCTAAATATTTAAAATTCAAAAATACTTCGAATTCTGTATCAACTCTGGTTTATGGGTATATGAACAAATGTTATCTGTCAAGGTTCATTTCAGCAGAACATTTGCTCTTGAATTTTGTGAGTTTGCAAATAAAGGTATTGATATCAAACTGATTATTAATATTGATTCTTATTGAAATTAAAGGATAAGAAGGTTTAATTATTCTTTTAAATTCAGAAATCGATATACAAAATGGAGGAAATTAAAAGCTTATGTACAAATAAATATGCTGTTAATCCAATTATTAAATAACTATATGAATGATTGGCCAATTTATTACAAAGTAAAAATTTCATGAAAAAATAGTGAAATCCTTCATGCAAAATGCTGATACTAATTTCTTACTAACACGTCAATTTAACAACAAAAAGCAAAAACAATTTTTAATTACTTTTTATCTTGGCAGATGTCCTAATGTTAATTTAAAAGTTGTTAATGAATTTTAAAATAAAGGGAGTTATCAAATGATAACTCCCTATAATCTTTAACCCCTTTTAATTGCCCTTTCGGACAACAATCATTATGAAAATTTGTCTTACAGTTCAAAAATATGCTATTTAATTATTCATCTCACTATTTCCTCATGGACAATACATAGATGGATTCTGAAATCAAAAAGTTAGTATCCCAAATTATAACAAAAAGCATATCATAAAATCTGATTCCTCATTTTGTCCATCATAAAAAATATCTCGATCCAATCCATTTAATGTTATTTACACTATAATGAAATTACATCTAAAAAAGTAACTAATTAAAGAAATCTAAGGCATTGATCTAACTATAAAATATATGGCTCTCTAAAAATGTTTATTATTTATTTAATCAACATTTAGTATAAGCTGAATTAAGTGAACAAAATGATGAAAAACAATATATTTTAAATTTGCTTTTTTATTTTTAAGACGACAGAATTAGTCGTTGAGTTATGTGTGTTAATAATATGGGAGTGTATTCGCACTCCTATATTTCTAATAATATTCAAACAAAAAAACACTTATAAAAAATATTATTATCCAACTAAAATATGGCTATTTATAAGCGTCCAAGATCTACCTTACCTTTTAAATTCTGTTTCGGCCATATTTTGCAGGAGTTCTCAGAGGGAGAACTCCTTTTTTTATTACCAATAACGTCATGTTAAAATTCTATTCTATAATTTGTCCATCCTAAAATTTGAGATGCTTTGTTTTTATTTTTTTTTTTGCGACTGTGAGAAAAGCAAATAGTCATTGAAAATAAAATAAAAAGAAATAAATAGGTGGTTATAATAAAAAGTATAAAATAAAAATAGTTTGAACTGAATTAGCAAAATTGCTAACTAATAAATATAAACAGGCAAAAAAGAGCGTGCAGACCAGTTTGCGCTCATTTCCTAAAGAATCCAATTTTTTCATCTTCAAGCGTCTGAACTGATATGTACGAACAACTTAGCCTGTTTATTTTTTAAAAACAATGATGATTGAACTAAGTAATCAATAAGTAACAAATTGAAATATTGATTATTAGGAAAACTGCATATAAACAACATGACTGAAAAAAATACTTTAGCAAACAAAAAATCCAATTAACATCAAGAGCCAATGGCATGCCCCGATTATTCGGGGAAAATTGATGGGAAAAATATACCAACGTCCAACTCCAAAGGCCTGTTGAGGTTAGGAGAAGGACCCGTAGTTCACAACAGGGCTCAGGCAGTTAGGGCCTGCCTGATGCCCTTATTATTTGTGACGTAATTAACAACTAGCATCAAAAAGAGAGATTCTAACTAAAAATGAACTGTAAAAAGAGAGGAATAAATGAAAGGAGTTATTCTGGCAGGAGATCTTGGAACATTTGACCATCGTTTTAAAGGGATAATTCCAAAACCTTTGCTTTTGGTGCATGACAAACCAATGATTTTTTATCCACTACACATGCTAATTTCATCAGGTATTAAAGAAATTCTAATTATTTCTCATCCTCATGAAATGTTGTATTACGAAAGTTTACTGGGAGATGGAAGACGCTGGGGAGTTAGTCTGAAATACATTGGGACCCCTTTTCCTGATGGGATTTCCCGTGCTTTGTTTATTGGAGCAAATTTTATAGGTTCTGATGATGTTTGTGTGACGCTAGCAGACAGGATTTTTTATGGAAATAGTATTAAATCTTTTTTTGCCCAAAAAGCCGAGGAAGCAAAAAATGGCAAAGCAACAATTCTAAGCTCTTCTGAAGATAATATAAGCAAAATTGAAACAATTTTATTAAACAACAATGAAGAACAAAATATAGGCATCGAAGAAGATTCAGAAATATTTGAAGACAAATTGTTCTCAGGATTGTTCTTCTTTCCAAAAAACGTAATCGAGAAATTGAAGGATTTTAAAATTCTTACATTCGGTCATTTACCAATAACCAGCATTTTAAAAGATTATAAAAAAAACGATATGCTTGAGATAAAATCACAAGATACTGTCTTCAAAACCCTAAAAACAAATTCATATGAAGAAATAACTAGTTCTGCACAATTTTTACTCGACTTAAAAAGATTTTCTGGCATAAGTGTTGCATGTATGGATGAATACGCAAAAAAAGAAAGACTAAAACCTAACTTAGTCGCTGATAATCTGCAATTTAATATGAACACAAAAGATCAACTTCAAGATTCTCAACAAAAGCAGAAATTAAATTTGAAATTAAGAATTGATAGCTCAAAGAATAAAAATTATGAAAAAAACGATGAGATAAGTATCATCAGGTACTAAGAAGATTTTCCCGAAGAATATATTTGTAAAGAGCACTTACGTGAAACTAGAGAAATTCAAGGTATCGTTTGTAAGCAGTGCGGAGCGACACAACACATCTGGCTGAAAGACATCTGGCATTGGCAATGTTCATCTTGTAAATTCAAAACCTCTTTAAAAAATGGAACATTTATGGAAAAAACGAGACTTCCTGTACGTACATGGTATCTGTCTTTAATATTCATTAGCATTTCTAAGGAAGGTGTTTTTGTCACAGAGCTTCAGAATCTAATCGGAAACAACATGCATGAATCAGCAAGGACAGTTATTAATCGAGTTCGTCAAGCGATGCAAAGAAGAGATTGTTTAAATATTTTGACTAAAATGATAGAATTTGGCAAAAACAATATTAATTCAGATATGATTAAAATTGAAAATCCAACCATAAGAAAAGGTATAATGACTCAATATCTACCAAAAATAGCATTGGCCAAATAATTTCACAAAAGTTTGCCAATGTTAAAACAACGATTACAATTCGATAAATAGAATATCAGAATGAAGAAATAAAAGCTCAACTCCAAATTATACAATTACATTTTTTATAAAAATCAATATGAAAGCATGTCAAATGTAAGTACTGGATCGAAATACAAATGATTAAATTTTAAGTCTTAGAGTATCTACAATTTTGTTTTACAAATAATATCATCTTCTATTAAAGATTGTAAAACAATATCAGCATCGTAGCCAGTTATCTTTCGCATAGCAACATTCAGTTTTAGTTACAGGGTTTGTAAATCTTTCATGATACACTGCGCTACGATGCTCTTCAATTTACACTTAAGAAGTGCCAATTTTTTCATGAGAAGACTCAGTTGTTTCAACGTATCGGATAAATGTATTCTATGTTTTGTCCACAAAAAAATACTCCATTAATAAGACTATTTAATAGTTTCGTTATTGAATTGGATGTGTTTAAATATTATTTAGTTAAATTTAAAAATCGGGGTATTCAAAACAGCAGTTTAAGGATTTAACATTTTTTAGCTAACTGTGAAAGTTCTTTTTTACAGGTTCACATTGAATTGTTTCGTTTTTCCTTACTGCTGTTTATTTTTAGTTCGTTTCGGTAAAATTGATTAAAAAAAATTTTGTTTTTTTCTTAAATTTAAGACTGAAAAGTAAGGAAGGTAGAAATCTAACATTTACACAATGATTGAATCAGCAAAGAAGTCTGTATTAGTGATTGATGACAACGATGAATTGAGAAAGGCAATAGCAGAGGCGCTCAATTTTTCAGACTACAATGTTTTGCAAGCCACCAATGGGTTTTCTGGTATCGAAATGGTTAAGATGCATAAACCCGACATCATTCTTTGTGACATCATGATGCCTGAAATAGATGGCTACGGTGTAAAACAACAATTGGCAAACGATCCTGAGACAATATTGATTCCATTTGTTTTTCTTACTGCTGTGTCTGACACGGACGACGTCAGAAAAGGTATGGAGATGGGGGCAGATGATTATTTAATTAAGCCGGTATCTCTTAATAATTTACTGGGGACTGTAAAATCAAGACTTGACAAAAGTGCTAAACTAAACGAATATCTTAATAAGAAAATTGACCGTTTTAAATCGACAATAATTCGAGTTTTACCTCATGAATTTTTAACGCCATTAAATTCAATAATTGGCTTTTCCTCAATTATTAAAGATAATGATGGCAATCTGAGCCGTTCTGAAATTAAGGAATTTGCAGCCATAATTGAAGAAAGCGGAAACCGACTATATAAAATGATAGACAATTACCTGCAATATTCGAAAATGCTAATAGATAAAGAAGCTGAGGCAATTGTTAATGAAGTTAAAACTTCTAAATTAATCAATGAAATTTCAAGAAAAATTGCTGCCATACATAAACGCCCTGACGATTTGGTTTTCGAACTTTCTGAAAGTGCTTTGAGATTGGAGGAATCTGATTTTGAATATATTTTAGAAGAAATTATTGGAAATGCTTTTAAGTTCTCTCCTGTAGGTTCACCTGTGAAAATAGCCACTATGGCTGAAAATGACAAGTTAATAATTACAGTAACCGACAATGGGATTGGATTTCCGGTAGAACATTTAGGTGACATAGGTGCATTTAATCAGTTCAACAGAAATGAAAATGAACAACAGGGTGCAGGATTGGGATTGGTAACGGCAATGCTTGTGGTTCAACGTTACAACGGTAAATTAAGCATCCGGCGATTAAACAGGGGTACCGAGGTTGAAATTATCTTTCCTCTGTAAAATATTGTAAATATTGTTAAAACAAATCACTTTTGATCAGGAAACTGGTTTTGCTTTTCAGCTATTTTTATCTGGTTATAATTGAAACAGAACAATAAATTCTTCAGGAATACTAACAAAAAGAAAAGTCAATCTAAATATTATGGACGATAGTTTTTTAACCCCTGCCAATATAAAAAAATTGGCCGGAGCGATAAAAAAAGCAAAATCCGGGTTTCTCTCCATCAAAAGAACTGGTGAGATTTTGTTTGCGAACAATAGTATTCAAAAAAAAATTGAAACTAATTCAAATGGATTAACCGGGAAAAATATCTATTCAATGCTCGATGCTCTTTCGAAAATTGAGTTTGATGACTTTCTTGCACGAATTACTAAAACAGGCAACGCCGATTTCTGTAGTGTTTTTCTCAATGCCAATGGTAAAACCACATTTTCAGTTGCCATTGAAGGCATCCATGTCGATGACGATGAGTTTTTTCTGTGGCTTACAAATATTTCTGAAGCCTCTTCTTTTGTTTCTGGGATTTTAGATAAACAATTCAGATACAAATCGATCATTGAGAATCTTAATGAAGGAGTTATTTTTGTTGACATTTCTGAAAATATATTGTTTGCCAACAAAGCAGCAGATAATATTTTGGAATCAGGGTTTGAAGAACTATTAAACAAAAATTTAAATGATTTTCTTGATAACGAACAGCAAACAATTTTAAGTAAAGAAACAGAAAAAAGAGTCCAAGGAATTCATTCTGTTTATAATTTGACTGTCAATCTGAAAAATAGAGCAAAAAAAGTGCTTTCAATTTCCGGAACTCCGTTTTATGATGTCAGGGGAGAATATATTGGATCATTAGGTATATTTTCTGATATAACCATGCAAAAAATCTTAGAAGAAGAGACTAAAAGCAGACTCAATTTAGAACAGTGCATTTCAGAAATTTCGAAAGATTTTGTTCACGTCCAAAGCAAAAAGATAAATGAACTCATTGATTTATCACTCAAAAAAATTGGTGAGTTCTCTTCTGTTGACCGAAGCTACATATTTATTTTTGATGAGAATGATAACTTTATGAGCAATACCCATGAGTGGTGTGACATTGAAATAGAACCTCAAAAAAATAATTTACAAACACTACCAATTGAAATATTTGGATGGTGGCTCAAGAAACTAAAATCTAACGAAATTATACACATTCCGGATGTTGATGAACTGCCCGAAGATGCAACTGCTGAAAGAGAGATATTACAAGCTCAGGACATCAAATCTGTTTTGGTATTGCCACTTTTGAGCAACAATAAGCTTATCGGATTTATTGGATTTGATTCGGTAAAAAAATATAAAACGTGGACAGGAAACAATATTTTACTTCTTAGCTTTTTGAGTGAAATTTTGGGAAATGCATTTCAACGACTTCGATTTGAAGATGAACTGTCAAAATTAAATAAAACCCTTGAACAGAAAGTTACTGAGAAAACTCGAGAAAATGACAACCTGAATGAGTTGCATAAAAATATTGTTAAGCAAATTGAGCTATTTGTTATAACTACAGATAAAAATGGCTACATCAAAACGCTGAATCCATATGCACAAATTTTACTTGGAATCAGTGGAGACGATTTGCAACAAGAAATAGCATTCACTGATATTGTTGAAGCTGTAACAATTGATAACCCCGGATTAGAATTTGATACCGGCAATAATTGCTGGACTAATATAAATGATTTTTATTCCGACTTTCAGAAGAGAAGTATTTTCCCCAAAAACGAGTACTGGCTTATCTCGAAAAATGGAAGACGGAATGAAGTGATTCTAACTATCTCGGTTCTGGAAAATTCAGAAGACCTTCCTTTTGGATTTGTTGCAGTTGGTATGAATATTTCTGAACGCAAGGAAGCAGAACGCAGATTAGAAAAAAGTGAGTTAGAGAACAAAGCAATCGTTGAAGCAGTACCCGATTTACTTTTTAAATTAAGCCGGCAGGGTGAATTCATGTCATTTAAAAACAATGAAAATTTGCAACCTCTTTTACCACCGTACGAATTTTTAGGAAAAAAACTATCCGAGGTATTACCTTCTGAAATTGCAACCAGTGCCAAAGAAACCCTCGAAAAATCATTTAATACCCGTAAAGTCGCTCAACACGAGTATCAACTGATGTTAAATGACGAAATGCACTATTACGAAAACCGAATAATTGCAATTTCTGAAAAAGAAGCATTTTCATTTGTAAGGGAAATTACCGACAGGAAAACTGCGGAAACTGAGCTGAGAAACACTACTCAGAATTTATCAGAATTGATAAAAAATTTAAACTCCGGAGTACTATTTGAAAACGAAAAAAGAAAAATAACACTGGTTAATCAAACTTTTTGTTGCCTTTTTGAAATAAACTCGACACCTGATGAATTGAACGGAACTGACTGCATTGAAGCATCGGAGGTCAGCAAACACCTGATGACAAATCCTGAGGATTTTATAGCACGTATTGACCAAATTATTCTAGAAGGAAAATCAGTTGTTGGCGATGAACTCGTTTTGAAAAACGGAAAAATTTATACACGGGATTATATACCAATAAAAACTGACACAAAACTTATCGGTCATCTTTGGCAATATAAAGATATAACAGAGCGAAAACGAAAAGAGGAATATGCACTTATCCAAAGAAATCTTGGATTCGGACTAGCAGCAACTTCAACAATAGAACAAGCTCTCAACTTGGTATTGATGGCAATTGAAAAACTTGAAATGATTGATATTTCCGGACTCTACCTATTCAATACCGAGAAAGAACAATTTACTTTATATGCTTCAAGCGGGGTATCAGAAAAGTTTATTAATGCAGTCTCGATTTTAGATAAAACGCATCCGTTATACGGCGTTGTTATGGGGGGATCGGCAGTTTATCTACCTGCTGAAAAAATACCATATTCTGAAATCTTTATCAATGAACAAATAAAAAATGCAGGTGTAATCCCGTTCAGACATGATAGTCGAATAGTAGGTTCTATGAATATCGGTTCGAAGAACGCTGAACCGTTTAGTACAGATGTAAAAATGGCACTCGAAATTATTTCGGCTTTGTTAGGAGATGCATTGGAAAGAATAAGAATTGAAAAAGAGTTGAGGCAAAGTGAAGAAAATTTCAACCTGATGTTCAATACCATTGATGACCTTATGTTCATTCTTAATATAGAAGGAGAAATAATAAAAACCAATCCGGCAGTGGAATCAAAATTAGGTTATTTAGTCAACGAGTTGACCGGGTTATCTGTTTTAAAATTACATCCGCCTGAATTACGAAAAGAAGCCGTTGAAGTTATTTCTGAAATGGCTGCAAGAACACCGGAAATGGTCAGAATTCCTCTTATTTCAAAAAAAGGAGAAATTATTCCAGTTGAAACCAAAGTAGTTACAGGTAAATGGAACAAAAAAACAGCAATATATGGAATATCGCGAGACATAACTGAAAGAATTAAGACAGAAGAAACACTTAGAAATAGTGAGTTCCGCTGGAAATTTGCTCTCGAGGGAATGGGAGATGGAGTTTGGGACTGGAATATTTCTAACAATGAAGTTTATTTTTCAGACCAATGGAAAACAATGCTTGGATATAATAAATTTGAAATTAGCAACAATTTTCAAGAATGGAAAGACCGGGTTCATCCGGATGACATAGAACAATGTCTTTTTGATATTCAACAACATATTGATGGAAAAACAGACATTTATGTCAATGAACATCGGTTAAAATGTAAAAATGGAGAATATAAATGGATACTTGACAGGGGAAAAGTAATGGAGTATTCAGCCGGCCAAAAACCTGAACGAATGATTGGTACGCACACAGATATTACTCAAAGAAAAAACTTCGAGGTTCAATTACAAAAAGCAATGGAACAGGAGCGGGAACTTAACATTCTGAAATCCAGGTTTGTCAGCACTGCATCTCACGAATTCAGAACGCCACTGGCTTCAATTTTAATGTTAAGCGATATCATTCTTACCTATCAAGAATCGATGGAACCCTCAAATGTATTCGAAAAAGTTGAATCAATAAAAACTCAAACAATTCAACTTACCAATATCGTAAATAATGTACTCAACCTTTCAAAGCTAAAAGAGGGAAAAGTGAATTTTAATCCTAAAGCAAATAATATTATTTCAATAATAAATGAAATTATCGCTGATTTTAATTCAACACTTAAGTCCGATAAAATTTTAAGCTTTTCGAGCAGCTTCCAAAATCTAACAATGAATATCGACAAGCAAATGATTTTTCAGTCAGTAAATAATCTGATTTCAAATGCATTAAAATACTCTGGCGAAAATCCAAAGATTCTGATTGAATTAGCTGAAAATGAAAACGAGATCATGCTTTCCATTTCCGATAACGGAATCGGGATCCCACTTGAGGACCACAAATTCATTTTCACTCCGTTTTTCAGAGCCGGAAATGTGAAAACGATTCAGGGAAATGGCTTAGGATTGAGCATCGTCAAAGAGTTTATACACCTGCATGGCGGTGAAATAACATTTGAAAGTGTTATACAACAAGGTGCTTCGTTTACACTCCATTTTCCAAAACAACTGATTGTTAATTTTAAAAATTAGCACGCACTATTGGTTTTTAGCTAAACAAACAACAAAAAAGTATCACTTAATAACAATATGATGAAAAAAATTCTAGTGATTGAAGATACCGATGCACTGAGAGACCAGATAGTTTTTACGTTAAAAATGGAAGGATATAATGTTTACAGTGCTAATGATGGTAAAAGCGGTGTCGATCTTGCACTTAGATTAAAACCTGACCTGATTTTGTGTGATATTCTTATGCCTGGTTTAGACGGCTATGGTGTTCTGCAACTTCTGAAAGAAATTGATAGTCAAGCTGTAATTCCATTTATATTTATTACAGCGCTTGGCGAGAGAAAAAACTTCAGAGAAGGTATGGAACTAGGAGCCGATGACTATCTTGTAAAACCGTTTTCGATTGATGAACTGCGAAAGGCAGTGGAAGCTCAGCTAAAAAAATATTCATCATTTGAGTCCCATATTAAAAATCAAATCGAAAAAATTGAGGCAGATTATTATACCAGAATGAATGATCTGAGGGAACAAGCAGAGATTCAAAAATCAGAAATCAGAGATATAGCAGCGTCAAAGAAACAGATTCTCGGAGAATTGAAAGAAAAACAGGCTCAATTAATGCAAGAGGCATTGCGCTCGATTGAAATTAATTCGATCTTGCAGGAAATGGCTAAACAGATTAAAGAAGAACTTACTAATAAAAATATTTTGGATGACTATAGAAGAATTCTAAATGGCCTCAGAAATAAAATCCGAAAGAAATCAGCTTTGCTTAATAACTGGACAATTTTTCAACTCAAATTTGATTTGGTTTACCCTGATATTACTACACTGATTATTACTAAGTATCCTGATTTAAATCCACAAGAGCGGCTTTTAATCTCAGCACTATATACCAACCTAAATGCAAAACAACTGTCAATTATTTTAAATATTCAACCAGCAAGCGTGCGCAAATACAAATACCGGTTAAAGCTTAAACTAGGTTTGACCAGAGAAGAAAATATTCAAAATTTTGTTTACAAGTTGAAGGAACAGATGATGATTTAATTTAAATAATAAATAATCTATTCAAAGTCATTCAACTAAGATGTGCAACGAATTATTCCGGTGTAGAAACTTCATTTAACGGTAAGGTAAATGATATTTTCGTTCCGGAGTTGATTTTTGACTCAACCCAAATCTGTCCATTGTTTTTCTCCACAAATTGCCTGCAAATCACAAGACCTAATCCTGAGCCTCGTTCTCCAGCTGTTCCATTTCTGACTTTCTTACTTCCAATGTTGAAGATATTTTCAGCTGTTTCTTTATCCATCCCAACTCCTGAATCAGTTACACTAACTTCCACCATTTCATTTACTGTCCTGGAGTTAATTCGTAAGCATTCGCTGAACCCCGTGTTTTAAATCTTTTTATTGGTCGTTAGGTTTGTTGGTTTGATTTTAAAGACAATCGACATGCTAAACGAGAAAGAATTTCGGGCAATTTATAGTGAGTTCCTGG
>JBFXFM010000043.1:0-34626 GCA_050179035.1 Draconibacterium sp.
ACAACATTGGAGAAATAGGCTTAACCGAAGGTTACAAGATAAAGGTAAACTGGTTAGACAGTATCAATGTATGCGGACAGCATGTGAAATATCCTTATGCGATAGCATTGCAGACAGGCTGGAACATTATCGGCTATCCACAGAGCGGGGTGTATGATGCGCAGGAAGTGGTACAGCAACTGATTAACAGGAATACGTTGCTAAAGGTACAGGATGAGCTGGGCAACTCGCTGGAGAACTGGGGAATCTTCGGAGGCTGGCAAAACCACATTGGCAATTTGCTACCGGGCGAAGGCTACAAGGTAAAGGTGATTGCACAGGACACCTTGTGGATTTACGAAAACTACACGAAATCAGGCGCTATTCAACCTGAATTAGTTGCTTCGACACACTTCAGACAAAATTATGCAGGCAACGGGGTTGATCACATGAACATCAACCTGGTTGGATTACCTATCAACGTATTGCAGGCAGGCGATGAATTTGCAGTTTTCGAAGGCGAAGCCTGTGTTGGCGCAGTAACGCTTACGCAACACAACATCAATAATCAGTCAGTTCAGTTGACAGCTTCGGCATTTGACGGACAGGCAGCAGGAGGATTCACCGAAGGGAGCCGTTTTACACTGAAGTTGTGGAGTTTGGCCACCGGAGCAGAATACACAATAACCCCTGAAATACTTTCAGGAAGTGCAACATTTGCCAAACACGAAACCACAGTTGCCAGCCTGGAGAAATACACAATCACCGGCTTTGATGAAATAGCCGGATTGGAAGGGATAACAGTAAGATGTTATCCGAACCCGTTCAGCGAATCTGTAACCATCGAAATCAACCTTTCAACTGAAGCTGAGGTGGAAGTTGAAGTGCTGAACCAGTTGGGGCAGGTTGTAAGTGAACTGATACCCAATCAGCGACGGGCAGCCGGATTACACCAGTTGGTGTGGAATGGCAGAAACACGCAGGGACAACAGGTCACCCCCGGAATGTACCATCTGAGGGTGAGTATGAACGAATCGGTACTTCACCGCAAAGTGATTTTTTCAAAATAAAATATTTGGGGCTGACAAAACTTTGTCAGCCTCATTTTTCTAACTAAAACAAATATTAAAATGAAACGAACATGTTTACTGAAATACACAAATACCGATGAACAAATTACATGTGAGTTCCATCGGGTGAAAAAGTGGATAAAAGAGACTAAGCATAGCCGCCAACTAATTAGCAACTTTAATAATTTGTACAGATGAAAAAGCCAGGAATTCTTTTAATAATAGCCATTGCATTTTTTCTTAATGCAAATGCTCAGACCCATTTTACACCAACAGGCGATTTTACCAACGCGATGAATCTCAAAGTATTGATAGCTACTGTTAATGATGTTGGACTTGAGCCTGGTGATGAGATTGCAGTTTTTGATGGAACTTTATGTGTTGGAACGGCAGTTCTGACCGAAGATTTAGGAGAAGAATTTGATTTGAAAATTCTTTCTGTCAATGCAGGTGCTGATGATTTGGGAACACCAAAACAAGATGGATACAGGGTTGGTTATACAATTCTTTATAAAATCTGGGATGCTTCAGAGCAAACCGAAATTAATGTGGTTTTATCAGCATACTTTGATCCACAAACTGGTTATAGCATCCCTGCTCCAACGTTTGAGCGTGATGGAGGTGCATTTGTTTCTCTTGAAAGCACATTCAGTTTTTTTCAGATAACAGTGCAAACCGAAGATTGTGTTTGTAACGGTGGTACCGGGAACGCTTCGTTTACCATAAATGCAGGTGGAACTCCGTTAACAGGTAATGTTTATGATGTTTTTTACAAGGAACAATCGCAAGGGCAAATATCTTCGTTAACAAAAACACTTCCGGCGGGGTTGCATACTTTTATTATTGAAGATGCCAATAAATCAAGAAAATTCCTGGATATTCCGATTATGGAACCCGAACCCATCAGTTTTCAGGTTGAACAATCACTTTTAAGTTGTGGATTTGATAGCAGCAGTGTGATTATCACTTCCGTTTCAGGAGGATCAGGTGAATATCAGCAGTGGGAAATTGCGCGGGACACCGGGTTTACTCAAATCGAACAAACAATTCCGTCTGTCAGCGATAGTTCGTTAAATCTGAAACCCGGAATTTATTATATCAGATTATTCGATAGCAATGGTTGTACAGGTAACTATGTTGATAACCAGGGAATAAAAAAAATAATTGTTAACAGACTGTATATCAATTATGATGAGCCAGTTTGTAATGGTGATATGGTTGAAGTCAGTGTTGTAGCAGAATATGACAATGACGGACATTTGATTTCATATACCTGTAATGATGGATTGAATTGGCAGGCCTCTCCGGTTTTTAATGTTCAGTCCGGAAAGTCGTATAGTTTTGGTTATCGCGATGAAACGTTTGGATGTACTAAATCTGTTGATAGTTTTATTGCCTCACCTGATCCGGTTGTTGCCGAAAACATTTTTACAGTTGATGCCACCTGTTACGGAGCTGAAAATGGCAAAATTTTTTTTAAAAAAATAAGAGGTGGAAACGGACCGGATTGGAATATCTCAGTTTCGGGATTTGATTATAAAAATGACACTGTTAATCTGGTATTTACGGGCATTTCGGATACTAATCCAATTCTCACCGGAATACCGGCCTCATCAGGTAATTACATTGTCTTGATAAACGACAGTAAAGGTTGTTCTTCAGAAGCGTATTCAGTAGAAATTAATCAGCCGTCAGCGCTAAATTTTCAGGTTCAGGCCTACAATTCAACTGGTAATTCCTGTTCCGAAGGCAGAATTACAGTTCAGGACATTTCGGGCGGAACTCCTTTTTCAGGCATGTATGAAGTTTGGCTGAACAATAAACTTATCGGAACATTTCAAGATTACGATTCAGGAAACACTTTGTATCCTGGCAGTTATCTCGTAACCGTAACCGATTCAATGGGATGTTCGCTTACCCAATCGGTAACCATTGGTTCTGATATTACTCCTGTAACCATTGCATGTCCTGCAGATACAAGTATAAGCAGTTGTTTATCAGAAATTGAAATAGATTCCTTGTTGAATTTGTGGATTGAGAAAACAACAGTATCGCTTGAAGGAGGTTGTGACCCTTCAGTTACAGTTCAAATTAATAAAGGCGATTTATTTTGTGGCGGGAATGCTTATGTAAGCTGGATGATGTATGACGAGGGCATTTTGCGCGACTCATGTGAAGCTGTTTTTACTGTTGAATCGCCTGATACGCTACGCTATAATTTTCCTGCCGATACGCTGATGCAATCCTGTGATATTCTTACAAATCTCGATTTAAAAGATGCTTTTGAAAAATGGGTAATAAATTCTCAGAATGATATAGAACGATCGATATCAGGTGGTTGTAATCCCAGTGTGGAAATTTTAACAGAATTTCCGGAATATCCCGATCTCTGTGTCGATTGGATTAAAACTGTTGAATGGCTGGTGATTGATAGATGTGATACAGCGATTTTAAGCGCCCAATTCAAACTGATTGCTCCCGAAAATGTAACATATATTGCTCCGCGTGACACTGTATTTACGGTGTGTAATTTTCACAAAAATTATAGTGCACAGGATGGATTTGAATCATGGGTTAATCAGCTTACTGTCGAAATAGAAACAAGCATTAACGGTGGTTGCAATCCGGTTGTTACAAATAATGCTGAACAATTCAGGATAAATGATGAATGCGGACAACAACAAATTAAAGTAACGTGGTTTATCACCGATAAATGTTTTGCCGACAGTACTTCAGCTACTTTCTTTTTAATGGCTCCCGATATAATAAAGTTCGATTCTCCGGTTGATACAACTTTAATGAGTTGTGCAATTCAGTCTGAAAATGAAATTGAAAATCTTTTCAATGGTTGGGTCGAAATGCAAACGTATGTTATTCAAAGTACAATTTCAGGCGGCTGTGAGCCGGTTGTAATTATAAATCAGGATTCTGTATTGCTTAATGATAAATGCAATAGCTGGAGCAAACAGGTTGAATGGTTGGTTGCTGACAAATGTGATACAATTAGTGTAAAGCATAATTTCAATTTTATCGGTTCCGATGAAATTTCATTTCTTCCGCCGACGGATACACTGATTAATTCGTGTGAATTTGCCGGAAAGGAACAAATTCAACAACTATTTTCTCAATGGGTAAAACAAAAAGAATCGGAACTTAAAAAAAGTATAACCGGTGGTTGTTACCCGGTGGTTTCGGGTAATGCTGAATCAGTTGTAATTCCTGATGTGTGTATTAACTGGCAGGTTGAAGTCAGTTGGATTATTGCTGACAAATGTGATTCTGTGGTAACTTCTGCAATCTTTAAAATGGAGGCACCCGATGGTGAATGTCCTCAGCATTTTCATAAAATATGGGAGGGCACATTCGGCCAAAATCACATGAATATCAACATTTTCGATGTTCGTATCGATGGATTTGAACTTTCGCAAGGCGATGAAATCGGAATTTTTGACGGAGACATCTGTGTTGGAATGGGTAAAATTTCGGGACCGGTCAGCGAAACTGAACTTTTAAGCATCACTGTATCGAATGACGATGGAACTGGCAATGGGTTCATCATTGGTAATGAAATTAAATACAAAATCTGGGATTGCAGCGAAGGCAAAGAATTTGAGGTACCCGGTGTTTACTGTTTTAGCAACATGCTCGAACCGGTAGATTGCAGTCCGTTCGAAGCAGGCGGAACTGCTTTTGTTTCGCTCGATGCATACAGCACTCCTTTTCATTTCAGTAAATGCTGGGATGGAAATGGTTTAGATCACATGAATTTTTACATTTTTTCGGCAGAATGGGATAAACTGCCCCTCGATTTCGGCGATGAAATTGCCATTTTCGATGGAGAAGTTTGTGTTGGTGTGGGTAAGATTAACAGTCAGTTGAGTACCAGTAATTTACTTTCAGTAACTGTTTCGGCAGACGACGGTTCAGGATGCGGTTTTAATTCGGGCAACCCGGTTCGTTACCGATTTTGGGATCACAGCGAAGGAACAGAACTTGAACCGGTTAAGGCAAGCTATTTCGACAGCCAGTTAAATCCGGTTTTACCTGTAACGTTTCAGCAGGGAGAATCAACTTTTGTACAACTTACCGGCTCTACAATTATTTGTATTACCCTTGATTTGGATGAAGGATGGAACCTGGTTTCAGCTCCCGTTACTCCGGAAACTCCGGATATCAAAAGTATATTTCAATCGCTTATCGATAATAAAACTCTGGTAAAGGTTCAGGATGAATCGGGAGCTTCGCTTGAAAACTGGGGAATTTTTGGTGGCTGGCAAAATTACATCGGAAACATGCTTGTATCAGCTGGTTATAAAACCGATATGATAACCAGTGATACTTTAATGATTTGCGGTAAGCAGGTTGAATACCCGTATCCGATTATTTTGCAGAGTGGCTGGAACATCATGGGATATCCGCTTTTATCAGGTTTTGATGCGCAGGAAGTGGTGCAGCAACTGATTGACCGAAAAACGCTGGTGAAAGTGCAGGATGAAAAGGGATTTTCAATAGAGAACTGGGGAATTTTTGGCGGCTGGCAGAATTACATTGGCAATTTCCTACCGGGTGAGGGCTACAAGGTAAAAGTGAGTGCACAGGACACCTTGTGGATTTATGAAAACTACACGAAATCAGGTGCTATTCAACCTGAATTAGTTGCTGTGACACACTTCAGACAAAATTACGCAGGTAACGGGGTTGATCACATGAACATCAACCTGGTGGGATTACCCATCAACGCGATACAGGCAGGCGATGAGCTTGCAGTATTTGAAGGCGAAGCCTGTGTTGGCGCAGTAACGCTTACGCAACACAACATTAACAATCAGTCAGTTCAGTTGACAGCTTCGGCATTTGACGGACAGGCAGCAGGAGGATTCACCGAAGGGAGCCGGTTTATACTGAAATTGTGGAGTTTGGCCACCGGAGCAGAATACGCAATAAACCCTGAAATTCTTTCAGGAAGTGCAACATTTGCCAAACATGAAACCACGGTTGCCAGCCTGGAGAAATACACAATCACGGGCTTTGATGAAATGGCAGTATTGGAAGGAACAGCAGTAAGGTGTTACCCGAATCCGTTCAGCGAGTTGGTCACCATCGAAATCAACCTGCAAACGGAATCAGAAGTTGAGGTTGAAGTTTTGAACCAGTTGGGGCAGCGGGTGAAAATTCTGCAAACGGCAAAACGGCTGAACAGCGGAACACACCGGTTGACATGGAATGGCCGCAATGCCAATAATGGTGAAGTTACACCTGGAATTTACCATTTGCGGATGGAGATTGATGAGAAAGAATTTCACAAAAAGATAGTTTATTCGAAGTAGAAATAAGAGGGCGAACCGGTTTTTTGGTTCGCCCTCTTTTATATAGAAACATTTTAAACTAATCTCAATTTTACCATCTGAACATGTAATTTACAGATTGACATTTTATTATTTAAGTGATTTTATAAGTTTACATTATCCAACATGGCACGCTTTATAACGATGACTTTTTAACTCATAAAAACCTTAAATATTAACTCATGAAAAAACTAATCTTGCTTCCTTTTCTTTTTGCAGTAGTAATTGGATTTGCACAGTCGCAGTTTGTAGTGCAAAACGATTCTACAAGAGTTTTTTATAATATTAATGATGCATTTACTGCGGCAAATGCTGGTGATACGATTTACATACCTGGAGGAAGTTTTACGCTTACCAACGGAACAATAACAAAAACTTTGCATCTTGTAGGGGTAGGTCACTATCCTGCTTACGCCGGGGCAAATGGTACTTCGCGTATTACAACAAGTCTTAATTTTACCGGAACATGTGACGGAAGTTCAATGGAAGGTATTGAATTTACAGGGCCTGTAACTTTCGGCACAAATGGAGATGAGGCTGAAAATATTCGAATTAAAAGATGTAAAGTAAATAATCCGTTGTATTTACGTGTATCAGCAACTGGCAATCCGGTTATTAACACACACATTACTGAGTCTGTTTTAAATTTGGTCGATGCCAGGTACGGTGCAAATTGTCTGGTTGAAAAGTGTCTCATTTTTAGCGATATATATAGCTTTTACCAATCAGTTTTTATCAATAACAATATCAATGTCATTGGATATATGGACAGGTTATATTACTACTGTACTAATTGTACTTTTACAAATAACATTTTTAGCAATAGTCATGAGCCTTACAGTTCAAATAGTTGCGAGTTTCATTATAATCTTTTTGCCAAGGCGCTCACTTTTTCAGGAACAAATTCCGGAAGCAATAATATTACAAACGTCGGAACCGATAATATTTTTACAACCATTACCGGAAGTATAAATCTGTTCTCGTATGATAATAATTATCACCTGAAAGAAGGATGCCCTGGAATAGGCGCAGCAGAAGATGGAACCGATATGGGGATTTACGGCACTGCTGTACCGTATAAAGAAGGTGCTGTTCCTTTTTACCCGTTGGTTACACGGTTTAATGTAGAAAACGAAGCAACAAATGGTATGGTGGGAACAAAGATTACAGTTGTTGCCCAGGAACGCTGACAGGGTGTAAATCAATAATTCTGAAATAAAGTTGAATTCCGTTTTTATGGGTTCGAACTTAATATCAAAGTTTTAAATTCATTTGAAGCAAAAAATAATTGAGATGCAAAAGTATTTGCTGGTTGTTTACATGCTATTTCCTTCAATATTAGCAAATGCCCAAAACAATATAAAAAGCTGGGAATATTGGTTCAATGCCGATTATTCCACAGTTATCCGAACCGATATTCCAACTTCGGATACCTTTGAAATTGACGACCAAATCGATGTCTCTTTGGTAGGGTTTGGATTAAATCAGATTAGTTTTCGGTTTCAGGATGAAACAGGGAGGTGGGGGCCTTTGTCATCGGCTTTTATTGTAAACTATCCGGGTAGCGGTTTAACCATTGTTGAAAAGATTGAATACATTGAGTATTGGTTTGATGCAGATTACAAATCGGCGGTTCGTTTGGAGGCTGAAAATACCGGAACACTCATTATGGAACAATTGATCGACGTTTCAGGAATTGATAATGGATTACACCAGTTGAATTTCAGATTTAGCGATGATAATGGAAAGTGGAGCCCTGTATCATCGGCATTTGTTGTCGTATATCCGGGTAGCGGAATTGTTTTTATAAGAGAAATTAAACAGGCAGAATACTGGTTCGATACCAATTACGCCTCATCAGTGAAAACTGATTTTAGTAGCTCAGATACATTAAGAATTGATGAGTTGATCGATGTGTCATCACTTGCAAACGGGTTACACACAGTAAATTATCGGTTTAAAGACGAGCGCGGAATCTGGACACCGGTTAATTCAGGGTTTTTTGCTAAGTTCCCATGGTCGGGTACAGTTCAATCCTCAAAAATAACTGAGTATGAGTACCGCGTTGAGGATAACAGCGGAGTCGCAATTGGAGGCGATGAAACAACAGGCTACACCCGTATTAAATATGAAACTCCGGTGGATACGGCAGAAATCGACTTGATTATTGACCTGAGAGAAAAACCAATGGGCAACTACATCATTCATTTCAGGGCAAAAGATTCCCGGGGGATTTGGGGAGGTTTGCAAACCAGGGAAATAACCAAACAAGCTGCTCCCGTTGCCCGGTTTTCAACAAATACTTCAACAATTTGCGCTGGTAGTTTTCTGCAGGTTGTAAATGAAAGTATCGACGCAAACTTGTGGTTTTGGGATTTTGGCGATGGAAATACTTCCGGAGAGTTTGAACCTGAGTATATTTTCACACAGGAAGGAGATTATGAAGTTAGCCTTACTGCCACCGATTCAGTAAGCGGGCGCGACAGTACAATCTCACATATCGTTACTGTATTGCCAACTTTTAATGCCATTGAAACAGCCGAAATTTGTGAAGGTGAAGTATTTGAATGGTTTGGAAATGAATATGATTCTGAGGGTATTTACAGCATGGTTTACACTGCGTCTAATGGTTGCGATAGTATAATAACATTGCAACTTGCTGTTAATCATGTATTTAATGTTTTGTATTCAGGGCCGGGCGAAACTTTGGACTATTTGATAAACGACTCTTTTGAGGATGTTGAGGCTGGCAGTTTGGGAGGTTGGATAAAGCTTTATAATGGTACAGGCGATGCTAACCAAAAAGTGGTTGATAACATGGCCAAAAATGGTATCAAATCATTACAATTGGAGGGAGCAAGTAGTTGGGCATCGGAATATTACAAGCAGATAAGCGGGGAACATGAAAAACTGGTTATCGAAGGTTGGATAAATGTTGAAATTTTTTTAAGTGGACTTACAGGTGGATTCGGTTTGGCAGACAAAGACATTGGAATCTGGGGAACCCGTACTTCAAGATTGCAGTTTTACAACGGCAGAATAAATGTTACCTATTATCCCGGTGGTTTAACCTATGATATTCAGTCATATACGCCTGGCGTTTGGTATCACATCCGTATGGAACATGATTTGGTGGCTAAGGTTTATTCAGTTTTCATTAACGGGGAAAAAGTAAGTGGTACTTCTGGTAATATTACCACCGATGAATTTCCGATGCATCCTACAATTGAATCCAGACAGTTTTTATTATTTGCAGGAAATTCAGGGACTACAAAAGTATTTTTTGATGATTTGAAAATGTATGAAGGTACATTAACAGAAATTTGTTCCAATGAATTGCCTTTTGTATTTGGTTCGCAATCGATAAATGAAACAGGTATTTACACCGAAATATTTCAAACAGTAAATGGCTGCGACAGTATTGTTACACTGAACCTGGTTGTAAACCAGTCATACGATACTACAGAAAATCTGACCATTTGTGAATCAGAACTTCCTTATCAGTTTGGCACACAAAGTTTAACAGAATCAGGTGAATACAATGAAATATTTAGCCTTTCAACTGGTTGCGATTCAGTTGTGAACCTGAAACTGAAAGTAATCGACTGTAGCAGGATTTGTAATACGCTGAATTTAAGGCAGGGATGGAATATTTTTTCTGTAAACAATATTCCCGATTCAACAGATTTGACTTATGTTTTCCAGCCGTTAATTGACAATGGATCGCTTGTAAAAATACAGGATGAACTGGGAAACTCTCTTGAAGACTGGGGTATTTTTGGTGGCTGGACAAACAACATCGGAAATAGTAAACCAGACGAGGGATACAAAATTAAAGTGGGGTTAAATGATTCGATAGAAATCTGTGGGATACCGGTAGAATACCCGTATGCCATTGCTTTGCGGCAAGGCTGGAATATAATTGGCTACCCGCAAACCACCCCTTTTGATGGTATGGAAAACATTGTTCAGCAACTAATTGATATAGGTTCGTTGGTTAAAGTACAGGACGAGTTGGGAAGTTCAATTGAAGACTGGGGAATTTTTGGAGGCTGGCAAAATAACATTGGAAACTTCAATCCCGGAGAAGGCTATAAAATAAAGGTAAGTACACAGGATACGTTGTGGATTTACGAAAGCTACACGAAATCATCGGTTCTTTTGCCCGTATTGGTTGCCACAACTCATTTCAAAACTGAATTTGAGGGAAATGGCGTTGACCACATGAATATCAATCTGGTTGGACTACCGTTAAATGTATTGAAAGCCGGTGACGAACTTGCTGTTTTTGATGGGACGACTTGTGTTGGAGCGGTAACAATCCTGCCAACTCATTTGCACTGTCAAAAAGTTTCAATTGTCGCTTCCGCAACCGATAATCAGGGAATGGCAGGATTTGGCGAAGGCAATCCAATAATTATAAAACTCTGGAATTCACAGAACAATCAGGAAATCACACTTGAACCTGAAATTGTGAAAGGAACTTCAATATTTACGAAGTACGAAACCACGATTGCCAATCTGGAGAAATACGATGCAACAGGATTAGAAGCAATTCCCGAATCCGGGTTGCCCGAAATAAATTGTTACCCGAACCCGTTTCGCAATGAAGTTACTATAGAACTAAAACTGGCAATTGATTCGGAAGTTGAAGTTGAGGTACTCACACAATTGGGGCAGCATGTAAAATATGTCACCACAAAACAGCTGCTTTCGGGTGAGTTACATAAATTTACCTGGAATGGCTGCAATGCTAATAACCAGCAGGTTTCACCAGGAATTTATCATTTAAAAGTAAATATTAACGGTAAAGTGGTTCACAAAAAAGTAGTGTATTCAAAATAGAAACAGGAAAGCACACAGTAAAGTAAGGCTGCCTTTCTATTTCTATTTTTTTTATTCATAAACATATTAAACAATTGACAATTTACGATTTGACTGTTGAATTTACCTTATGATAATGTCGTGTAACAGGGGTAGATTATCTTTGGATTTGCGATAAGGGAAGATCGTATTTGCAGAAATTGTTTGTCAGAATACTTAAACCATATTCGTAAACTAAAATCGACGATATGGAGGGAATTTAAGTAAGAAACCTTAAAAGAGCTATGAGAATTAAACCAGAATACCTTAAAATCATGATTATTGATCACGATCCGGATAGCGGATTACGGACACAACAGTTGCTTCATGAGTCAGGCAATAATGATATCAGGTATTTGTCTGATTCAGGCTTGGCAAAGGTTATCATTCAAACAAGCATTCCTGACGTGATATTCCTTAATATTCCTGAAAAAACAGGTTCGGGCATAGATTTTTTAAAGTATATCGAATCAGAAATGATTCATACCCATGTGGTTGTAATCAGCGATTTGGAAGAGGCTATAAAAGAAGTAGTTCATTATTCGATAACAGCATATATTGAAAAACCTGTTACTAAGGATAAAATTCTTCAATCGCTCGAAAAGATTAGATTGCATAAAATCTTACACCATAGTATTGAGAAAAATATAAAAGATTCACAATTTTGTCATTTAATAGAAATTAATAGCAACAAAGAAATCAGGTTTTATCAGCCAAACAGAATAGTAATGGTGGAAGCCGATGGAAGCTATTCTCATTTATACATGGAAGATGGCAGAAAGGAAACAGTTACTCAAAATCTTGGTAAACTGGAAGAGAAGCTACCTGTAAGCCAGTTTATCCGGATCAGCCGGAAATCGATTGTAAACGCTGAGTACATAAGGAGATTAAACAAACTGTCAGGTGAGATGGAACTGGAATGCAGGGGAGTAATCATGAAAGCTGTTGCATCAATGAAATATCTGAATAATGTTCACTGGATACAAGTTTGATGCTTGTTTTTGGTGCCTATTGAAAACTTTTATTGCGAAGACCGAGGATAAATATGAAAATGGCAATAAAATAAAAGCGCTTAAACGATTGAATTTAAGCGCTTTTTATGTAGTGTGAACTACTTTTTGTGCCCAGAACAGGACTCGAACCTGCACAAGCTTGCGCTCACTAGTCCCTGAAACTAGCGTGTCTACCAATTTCACCATCTGGGCGATGATTGTATTTTTAAGAACGTTTTCAAGCCGGAAACAGGTTTGAAAATTGTGCTGCAAAACTATAAAAATTATTGAATCATAAACCGGATTTGAAATTTTTTATCCTCGTTAACGATCATATTCTTCCTCAATTTTTGCATCCACTATTTTATCGTTTTTTACAGTAAAATAGTACCGTTCGGTTTTTTGAACCGAGGGCGAAACCATTGGGTCTAATGAAAGTTTGCCCTGGCTGATTGTAGCGCTTTTTAAGGCTTTAACAATTTCGTAAACATAAACTTTTCCGTTTTTCTGATCTAAAACCACTTTCGGATAACCATATTTTTCAGACAGTACTGAAAATGGTTTCCCAACATACGCTTTTTGTAAAGCTCGTTGCTGACTGCATGAAACACCAAGAAAAATAAGCAGTATAACGAATATCTTATTCATTGTAACAGGTTAAAATCAGTGTTCAAATTAAGGATAAAAAAGCCGGATTTTTACAAATCAAAGCATCAATTTTCAACGGCTGTTGAAAACAAAACCGGTGAGCCAACTTATGGTTGCCAACCACC
Source organism: Draconibacterium sp. (assembly GCA_050179035.1). GTDB lineage: Bacteria > Bacteroidota > Bacteroidia > Bacteroidales > Prolixibacteraceae > Draconibacterium. The sequence goes on from JBFXFM010000043.1 coordinate 13,023, forward strand.
GCTGATAATTTTTTATCTTTGCAGCGTTTTTAAAACATATCCACTTAAAAAGCTGTAAAATGATCCGGTTTTTCAGAACTCAAAGTAAAAAAACAATCGCTGTACAAACAACCAATCCTTTAAATGATGATGATTTGGGTAAACTCATCTGGCTTTTTTCTGACGCAGAATTGCTGGAGGATTTGAACACTGAAGGGTTTTTTGTTGGGCCAAGGAAAGAAATGGTTACACCCTGGAGTACCAACGCTGTTGAAATTACCCAGAATATGGGGATTGTTGGTATTTTGCGAATCGAAGAATTTTTTCAGGTTGAAAGCGAAAAAGCCACCTTCGACCCCATGTTGCAACGTCTTTATACCAATCTTAACCAGGATGTTTTTACCATAAACCGTCAGCCTGAACCTGTTCTGAACATTACTGATATTGTAGCTTACAACGAAAAAGAAGGTTTGGCTTTGAGTGCCGATGAAATTGAATATCTCGAAAAAGTGGCTAAGGAAATGGGGCGTCCGCTTACCGATGGTGAAGTTTACGGGTTTGCCCAGGTTAACTCTGAGCATTGCCGCCATAAAATATTTAATGGCACATTTATCATCGACGGAAAAGAAATGGAATCGTCTCTTTTCAAGATGATTAAAAAAACTTCGGCTGTAAATCCGAATAAAATTATTTCGGCATACCGCGACAACTGTTCATTTGTACAGGGTCCGGTGGTTGAACAATTTGCTCCAAAAACACAGGACAAACCCGATTTCTTTGAAATTAAAGAGATTGAAACCGTATTATCATTAAAGGCCGAAACACATAATTTTCCAACTACTGTTGAGCCGTTTAATGGTGCTGCAACCGGCACCGGTGGCGAAATCCGCGACAGAATTGCCGGTGGAAAAGGCAGTTTGCCCATTGCCGGAACTGCGGTTTACATGACTTCGTATCCACGTACCGAAGCTGAACGCCCATGGGAACAGGCAACCGAAGAACGCGACTGGCTTTATCAAACTCCTGAAGAAATCCTGATTAAAGCTTCGAATGGGGCCAGCGATTTTGGAAATAAATTTGGCCAGCCTTTAATTACAGGCTCAGTTTTAACATTCGAACATTTCGGGAATTATAAAAAATATGGTTACGACAAGGTAATTATGCTTGCCGGTGGTATCGGGTTTGGCAATAAAAAACACAGCTTAAAAAGTGAGCCTGAAAAAGGCGACCGTATTGTTTTACTCGGTGGCGATAATTACCGCATCGGGATGGGCGGCGGCGCTGTTTCGTCGGTGGCTACAGGGGAGTTTGAAGGCCACATTGAACTGAATGCAGTTCAGCGTGCAAATCCTGAAATGCAGAAAAGAGTGTTCAACGCCATTCGTGCGTTAAGCGAAATTGACGAAAACCCGATTGTTTCGATTCACGACCACGGCGCCGGCGGTCACTTGAATTGTCTTTCTGAATTGGTTGAGTCAACAGGCGGAAAAATCGACACAGCTAAATTGCCGGTTGGCGACCCGACGCTTTCTCAAAAAGAAATAATCGGGAATGAATCGCAGGAGCGCATGGGACTGGTAATGAAACAGGAACATGTCGATTTGCTTTCGAAGATAGCCGAACGTGAACGGGCTCCGATGTACAATATTGGCGAGGCAACCGGAGATATGCAGTTTACTTTCGAAAACTCAAAAACGGGAGAAAAACCTATTGACTGGCAATTGGGTTACATGTTCGGAAATCCGCCAAAAACTGTTCTTCAGGATTTCACCGTTATTTCAGAATTTGAAGAACTCGAATACATTGCCGAAAATATTCAGTCGTATGTTGAAAATGTACTTCAGCTTGAATCGGTGGCCTGTAAAGACTGGCTAACCAATAAAGTTGACCGCTCGGTAACCGGTCGAATCGCCAAGCAGCAGGGTGCAGGGAAACTGCATCTTCCGCTGAATAACCTTGGCGTTATCACGCTCGATTATCATGGAATTGCAGGTTTTGCAACTTCAATTGGACATGCTCCTGTGGCTGGAATGATTGACGCCGGAAAAGGTTCTGTTTTGTCGATTGCCGAGTCGTTGACAAATATTATCTGGGCCCCGCTGACTGACCATTTACGTGGTGTTTCGCTGAGCGCCAACTGGATGTGGCCGGCAAAAAATGCAGGCGAAAATGCACGCATTTATGAAGCTGTTAAAACTGCCAGCGATTTTGCCTGCGAGTTGGGAATCAACATTCCTACTGGTAAGGATTCGATGTCGATGACACAGAAATACAAGGATGACGTGGTTTATGCCCCTGGAACTGTGATTGTTTCTGCATCGGCTGAAGTTTCTGACTGCCGGAAAACTGTTGAGCCGGTGTTGGTTTCAGATGATTCGAAGGAAATATTGTTTGTCGATTTTTCGTTTACCGAACGTGCTTTGGGTGGAAGCGCTTTTTCTCAAATCCTGAACAGCTTAGGCAAAACAGCGCCCACAGTAGCCAGTTCAGAAAAATTTGTACAGGTATTTAATACAATTCAATACCTGATTGAACAACAATTAATTCTCGCTGGTCACGATATTTCATCGGGCGGTTTGGTTACAACGCTTCTTGAAATGTGTTTCAGCAGCAATAATCTTGGAATGCAGGTTGATTTAACCGGCATTGGAGAAGCCGACCTTGTAAAAGTGCTATTCAGCGAAAACCCCGGTATCGTAATTCAGTGTGCTGATAACGAAGCTGTAAAAAAACAACTGAGTGCGTCAGGTGTTGATTTTGTTGTTTTAGGAACTGCCCTTGCAAAGGGTAAAGTGCAGGTAAAGAATTTCGATCTGGAAATTGATTTTGACGTTGAAACCTTACGCGACCTCTGGTTCAAAACTTCCTATCTGCTCGACCGCAAACAAAGCGGACATGAAAAGGCATTGCAACGATTTACCAATTATAAAAAACACGAACTCGAATATAATTTCAATGGCTTTACCGGAAAAGCCGCAGATCTGGGTATCGACCTTTACAGGCGTAACCCTTCGGGAATTAAAGCAGCTATCATTCGTGAAAAAGGAGTGAATGGTGACCGCGAAATGGCCTATGCAATGTATTTGGCCGGAATGGATGTAAAAGACGTTCACATGACCGATTTAATTGCAGGTCGCGAAACACTGGAGGACCTGAATATGATTGTGTTTGTGGGTGGTTTTTCAAATTCCGATGTGTTGGGTTCGGCAAAAGGTTGGGCAGGTGCATTTAAGTTTAATGAAAAGGCAAGGCTGGCACTTGAAAATTTTTATCAACGGGAAGATACCCTCAGTTTAGGCGTTTGTAACGGTTGCCAGGTGATGGTTGAATTGGGTTTGGTTTATCCTGAACACAGTATTCAGCCCAAAATGTTGCACAACGAATCGGGTAAATTTGAATCGGCATTTATTAATGTTGATATTCTGGAGAATGATTCAGTAATGCTGAAAAATATGGCTGGGATGAAACTGGGTATTTGGGTTGCACATGGCGAAGGCAAGTTTTACCTGCCATTCAACGAACACGAATACAATATCCCGATAAAGTACAGCCACGATGAATATCCTGCAAACCCGAATGGGTCTCATTATGCAGCCGCCTCACTTTGTTCCGACGACGGTCGCCATCTTGTGATGATGCCACACCTCGAAAGAGCTTTCAAACCGTGGCATTGGGCTTATTACCCGGCGGAAAGAAAAAAAGACGAGGTAGCTCCGTGGATTCAGGCTTTTGTAAATGCCCGTAACTGGATTGCCGAAAAAATAAAATAGTTCAGGAAAAAATCATTTTTCGTGCGAGTTCTGTGGCGAATTGTTCGCCTTTAGTTTGCTCAACAATTTTTAAGGCGAATTGAATGGCAACACCCGCTCCTTTTCCTGTGATTATCTTTCCTGAAACTTCTGTTTCTTCGGCAGTAACAACGGCTCCATGCAATTGGTTTTCGTATCCCGGATAACACGTTGCCTTTCTGTTTTTAAGAATCCCAAGGTTCCCGAAAACGAGTGGTGCAGCACAAATTGCTCCCAGCCATTTGTTTTGTTCATAAAAATTTAATATTTGCTCCCTGAGTCCGGCATGTTCATTCAGGTTGCGGGCGCCTGGCATTCCGCCGGGTAAAATAATCATGTCGAAAAGCTCAAAACTGATATTATTAAATAGCTTATCAGCCAGTATTTTAATCTGATGTGACCCAGTTACTTCAGCCTTTTCTGTTGTTGAAATGGTAGTAACATCAAACTCAGCTCTTCTTAAAACATCGATTATACTAATGGCTTCAATTTCTTCAAAACCATTGGCCAACATAACTGCTATATTCTTCATAACGAATAAACTAAAATAAAAAAGAGATCCCCGTAAATGGAAATCTCTTCAAAATTATAAAAACTTATCGCATTAATTAGTATCGTAATCTTTCAAAGCTTTTTCAAGTTTCTTACGGGTGAAGAAAATACGGCTTTTCACAGTTCCAAGCGGTAACTCAAGTTCTTCCGCAATTTCTTTGTATTTAAATCCGTCCAAAAACATGGTAAATGGAACCTTGTATTCGTTTTCCAAAGCATCAATTGTCTTGTTGATTTCCTTCGAACTGTAAGTCGAATCAGGTCCCGGGTCAACCACATCTTTTGAGTATAAAAGATGCAAATCATTACCCGAACCATCGAATGTATTTTTGGTTTTTACATTTCTGCGGTAATCGTTAATGAATGTATTTTTCATTATTGTATAAATCCAGGCTTTGAAGTTTGTGTTTTGCGCAAACTTGTCCCGATAAGTGAGTGCTTTTAAAAATGTCTCCTGTAAAAGGTCATCCGCCCTCTCTGAATCAGAAGTCAAACTTAATGCGTAGTAGTGCAATTTGTCGCTTAATCCAAGCAATGCGTTGTTAAACTGAATCTGAGTCATGGTGTATTATTTTTAATTTGTCTAAACAAATATACGTTGTAACCTGCTCATTTAAAATAGTTTCAAAAGCTTTCTTCAGCGATTTTATCTATCTGGTATAAAGAATCTTTATGAGTGGATTTTGTCAGATTAATAATTAAGATTTTTTTATCTTAATTAGCTGTGTTCTAACATCATTTTAAATCATTAAACAAAATGAAAAATCAGAGTTCAGAGAGATGTTATATCTTCGCCACTAAAATTTTTTAGTTATGAAGATTGCAAAATTTCAAAATAACACAAAGTCAGTGCTTGTTTTCAGCATGTGGAAAAGGAAAAGCTATTCAATTTTTCAGACAATCAGCAGGGTAGTGGTGATTTCGGTATTGGCTGTTAATTATTTATACGCAATTCCGGTTGAAGGTATTGAAAACAATGAACAGGACACCACAAAAACAACCCTTGAGTATGAGCTTGACGAGATTGAGGTTAGTGCCCAGCGTTCGCCTGCTTTGTACTCGCAGGTGGCACGCGTGGTTACAGTGATTAATCAGAAGGAGATTGCGACTGCTCCGGCAAAAAATATCCAGGAACTGCTTGAATATGTTGCTGGTGTGGACATCAGGCAACGAGGTGCTGAAGGTGTTCAGGCCGACATCAGCATTCGGGGAGGAACCTTTGACCAAACACTTATTCTTTTAAACGGAGTTAACATCACCGACCCTCAAACCGGTCATCACAACTTAAATATTCCCGTTCCATACAACCAGATTGAAAGAATTGAAATTCTGGAAGGACCAGCAGCAAGAGTTTATGGCCCTAATGCGTTTGCAGGCGCTGTAAATATTATTACCCGGCTGGATAATCAAAACTCATTCAATGGCAATATCACCAGCGGTAGTTTCAAGTATTTCGATACCAACGTTTCAGGTAGCTTTGTTACAAATAATCTGAATCATTCATTGTCAATGTATTTGAAAGGTTCTGACGGTTATATTGCAAACACCGATTTTGAAGAAAAGGGTATTTTCTATTCAAATCAATTCAATGGGAATGCAGGGAAGTTAAATTTTCAGACAGGATTTTCGGATAAAGGTTTTGGCGCTAACAGCTTCTATACCCCAAAATATCCGAACCAATATGAGAATGTTCAGACCTTGCTTACTTCCTTAAAATGGGAATCATTTTCACGAATTCATCTTACTCCGCTAATTTATTGGCGTAGACATCAGGACAGGTTTGAACTTTTTCGCGATAATCCGCCAGCATGGTACACATCTCATAATTATCATCTTACAAACACTTTCGGGGGTAATCTTAACTCCTGGGTTCAATGGAAATATGGAAAAACGGCAGTTGGAATTGAATACAGGTCTGAAAATATTTTGAGCAATGTTTTAGGAGAACCACTTGATGAACCTGTTGAAGTACCCGGAGGTAACGCATTTTACACAAAATCACTATCGCGTTCAACCTTCTCAGGTTTTCTGGAACATGCGTACCACGCTGAAAACTGGTCAGTAAGCGCAGGTGTGATGGGGAATTTTATTACCGAAAGCGGGAGGGGATTAAATCTTTTTCCAGGGGTGGAAGCAAGCTATCAAATCAACAGTTCTTTTAAACTGTTTGGAAATTTCAATACCTCTTTGCGAATGCCAACATTTACCGACTTGTATTATGCAGGCCCGACCAATATCGGAAATCCTGATTTAAAACCTGAGCTTACCAATGCAATTGAAAGTGGAATTGCGTTAAACTCAGGAAAGTTGCAAGGAAGATTGGTAGCCTTTTACCGAGAAGGCAACAATGTAATTGATTGGGTGAGAATGAGTGATTCGGAAAAGTGGCAACCGCAGAACATTACCTCTTTAACAAGTTATGGCACTGAAATTCAGGTGCATTCAGATTTAAAACAAGTTTTGGGACCAATTTGGCCCGACAAAGTAGCTGTAAATTGGTTGTTTATGAATATATCAAAAAACAAATCTGATTTTATCTCCTATTATGTTTTGGATAATCTCAGGAATAAACTCAACTTTTCAATGAATAAAGAATTTGGGAAGTATTTGCTTTTGGATATCCGAACAACTTATCAGCAAAGAGAAGGTACTTACACAAGTTTCGGTGATGGTGTTTGGGGAGAAGAAGTCGGCTTTGAGCCTTTTTGGATATTCGATTCAAAGCTTACCTGTCAGTTAAAATATTGCAGCATTTTTGTTTCGGTTAATAACATTTTCAACACAACCTATTATGATGTTGGCAATGTGGTTCAACCCAGCCGGCTGCTAAAACTTGGAATTTCAGTCAATGCCAACTTCGACTGATTTTTTATCAGATGTCTCAAAAATTGTATATTCGCGCAAAAATTTAAAAATATGCTGAAAGGAATTTTATCCGTATCCGGTCATTCCGGACTTTTTAAACTTGTAGCAGAAGCAAAAAATAATATTGTAGTTGAATCATTAGATACAAACAAAAGAATGCCAGTGTATTCGACTGCAAAAGTATCGTCACTCGAAGACATCGCCATTTTTACTGAGAATGAAGATATGCCACTGAAAGACGTTTTTAAGGCGATAAATAACCTGGAAAACGGGGGTGCAGCCATATCCGTAAAATCGACTGACAAAGAATTGAAAGCTTATTTTCAAAAAGTATTGCCTGAATACGATAAGGATAGGGTTTACGTTTCAGATATTAAGAAAGTACTGCTTTGGTATAATGCACTTCACGAAAAGAATTTACTTGATTTCTCAGAGCCTGATACAAAAGAAGCTGAGGGCGAAAAAACAGAAGATGCAGCTATCAGTTAAAATAGTTTTAAATGATTACTGGCTTTAATTAACTCAGCTTCCTCATTTTTTAGCAGAATCTTTTCAAATAACTTGACCGTTGCCAAGGCGTCGCCTGCGGCCCGGTGTCTGCCATCTATTTTTATTCCCAGGTCATTACAAATTGAACCGAGTGAGTAAGAGCGATACCCGGGTAAAAATTTTCGTGCCAGTTGAACCGTACACAGCGTTTTTCTGTCGAATGAATAGGCAAGTCTGCTAAACTCTTCCTTAATAAACATGTAATCGAATTGAACATTGTGGGCCACAAAAGTTCTGCCAGCGGTTAGTTCCACAATCTGACGTGCAATTTCAAAAAAACGGGGAGCATTTTTTACCATGCTATTGTCTATTCCGGTGAGTTTTGTAATATAAAAAGGAATATCTATCTCGGGATTAACCAAAGATGAAAATGAGTTTGTAATTTTGAGTCCGTTATGTTGATAAATTGCTATTTCGGTTATGTGCCCGTATTTATAACTGTTTCCGGTTGTTTCTATGTCAATTATTGCGAACAAAATACATTAAAATTTATGTGATATAATATAAAAGTATAAATTTGTTAAAAATACCGTTAATCAGTAAAGCTTTTTTTAAAAGCCAACAGTTTTATTTGAAGTCTAAATTTTATATATTGCCAAAAAAAACGAAACAATTAATAAATATATAATTATGAAAAAAATTACACTTTCCTTTTTTGCAATCTTATTTGCTCTGGGAACAATTGTAGCCCAAAATGCAGATAGTAAGTGGGCGATTGGATTGGGGCCTGGTGTTTATCATAACAATCAGAAGGCTCAGTTCGGAATTGCACATGAGTTTTACATCAGCCGCTACCTGAACCCGTCATTCGATTTAAGATTAAATAATAACGGCGGTTATGAAGGTTCAGGGATCGATTTTCAGGATGCTGTACTTAACCTGAGATACAAATTTTACAATGGGTACATTTTTTCAGAAACTGCAGCAGTGCAACCGTATTTATACGGAGGAGGAGGATACATGTGGGATAATCAGGCTGAAGGCTTTGCATGGAATGCAGGTTTAGGTTTCAAGTTCCCAGTTAGCACTAACACTTCATTATTCTTGGAAGCTGGATATAAAAGCGGAGTAGAAGGAACTCGTGGTGCTGTTGGTAATCCAAATGTTTCAGTGGTTACAACTGATGACATGTTGAAATTAACTGGTATCGTTGAGTTTGCCTTTGGTAAAGCAAAGGATACTGATGGTGATGGCGTGCCGGATAAAAAAGATAAATGTCCTGATACACCTCCGGGAGTAGCAGTTGACGAAAACGGATGTCCACTTGACCGTGACGGGGATGGAGTACCAGATTATAAAGATGATTGCCCAGACCAGGCAGGTGATCCAAAATTCAACGGATGCCCTGATACCGATGGCGATGGAATTCCGGATAAAGATGATGATTGCCCAACAGTTGCAGGGTTGGCTAAATTTAAAGGTTGTCCTGATACTGATGAAGACGGAGTTCCGGATCCAAAAGATAAATGTCCTGATACACCAAAAGGTTGCCCGGTTGATGCCAGCGGTTGTCCGCTTGACAGCGATGGCGACGGTGTAATCGACTGCGAAGACAAATGTCCGAATGAAAAAGGCTCAAAAGAAAATAATGGTTGCCCGGATTGGACCGATATTCAGATTTCAACGCTGTATTTTGATCTTGACAAAGCTGATTTAAGAGCTGAAGGACAAGCTGAACTTGATAAACTGGTTCAAACTTTAAGTGCAAGTAAAGAATACAATATTGTAGTAGGTGGTCATGCTTGTAGCTTAGGTACAAATAAACATAACATGGAACTGTCAGAAAAACGCGCACAGGCTGTTGTTAAATACCTGCTTTCAAAAGGCGTAAATAATGCGTATGTTGGTTCTCATAACTATGGCGAAGACAAACCTGCTGTTCCGAACACTTCGGAAGCAAACAGGGAGAAAAACCGCAGGGTAGAATGGGAAGTGGCAAAAGTTAAGAAGTAATTTTCTTTAATGATAGTAAAGAAAGCTCTGCCGTTGGCAGGGCTTTTTTTTTGGAATCAGGTCAACCTGTTAAAAATATTATCTTTGCGACCAAAATTATCAAAAATGAAAATTGAGTCAACCATACAACTTGCTGTTCACGAAGCGGTAACAGAATTATATTATTCTTCGCCCGATTTAAACCAGATTCAGGTTCAGAATACTAAAAAGGAACAGACAGGAGATTTAACAGTTGTAGTCTTTCCGTTTGTCCGCATCTCAAAAAAATCACCAGAGGAAACCGGCCGGGAAATAGGAAACTATATAATAAACCAAATTGATTTGGTTGAATCATTCGAGGTTATTAAAGGATTTCTGAACCTCACTATTAAAAATGACTACTGGATTAGCAAATTGGTTTCGTCATTTAAAGATTCAATGCTTGGGATAATACAGCTTTCAGAAAATGCACAAACCGTAATGGTGGAATATTCCTCGCCAAACACCAATAAACCACTTCATTTAGGGCATATCAGAAACAATCTGTTAGGATATTCAATATCCGAAATACTAAAGGCAAACGGAAATAAAGTCATAAAAACAAATATTGTAAACGACCGAGGAATTCATATTTGTAAATCGATGTATGCCTGGGAACAATGGGGAAGAGGCAGAACGCCTGATAACACAGGAATAAAAGGCGATCATCTGGTTGGAGAATGTTATGTGGAGTTTAATAATCATTACAAAGCCGAAGTTGATGAATTGGTTAAACAGGGAATGACTGAAGAATTGGCGGAAAACAATGCCCCATCAATGCTGGCTGTGCGCGAAATGTTACGGAAATGGGAAGCACACGATCCCGAAACTATTCAGCTTTGGCATACGATGAACGGATGGGTTTATAAGGGTTTTGATGAAACATACAAAAAACTGGGGGTGGATTTTGATAAGATTTATTACGAATCGGAAACTTACCTTGTAGGTAAAAATGAAGTTTTACGCGGGCTTGATGAAAATGTCTTTTTTCAGAAAGATGATTCATCAGTTTGGGCAGATCTGACAGGCGAAGGCTTTGATCAAAAAATCCTTTTGAGGAGCGATGGAACTTCGGTTTATATTACCCAGGATATCGGTACTGCAAAAATGCGGTACAATGATTTTAATATCGATAAAATGGTGTATGTTGTCGGAAATGAACAGAATTACCATTTTCAGATTCTTGCTGTCTTACTTGATAAGCTTGGTTTCACATGGGGTAAAGACCTGTATCATTTTTCTTACGGAATGGTTGAATTGCCATCGGGAAAAATGAAGTCAAGAGAAGGAACTGTTGTTGATGCTGATGATCTAATTGAAGAGATGATTTCCGTTGCCCGCAACATGTCTGCCGAATTAGGTAAACTTGAATCTCTCTCTCAGGAGGAAGCCGAAAATACGTTCCGGATGATTGCGCTCGGTGCTTTGAAATACTTTATCCTGAAAGTTGATCCCCGTAAAAATATGTTGTTTAATCCGGCTGAATCTATCGATTTTAATGGCAATACCGGGCCGTTTATTCAATACACGCACGCCCGTATTAAATCGGTTTTACGGAAAGCAGCAGAAAGGCAAATCGAATTAACAACTGATATTGATATTAAAGAGCTTTCGACAAAAGAAAAAGAGCTATTGAAAAGTATTTCACTTTTTCCTGAAGTTATTAAAGATGCCGGGGCAAATTATAGTCCTGCAATAATTGCAAATTACATTTACGAATTGGTTAAGGAATACAATCAATTTTATCATGACCATTCAATCTTGTCGGAAGAGAATGTAGCCCAACGAAATTTCCGTTTGGTTTTGTCAGCCGCTGTTGCTAAAATTGCCAGTTCAGGCATGAAGCTGTTGGGAATTGAAATGCCCGAGAGAATGTGAAAAAAAAGGAGACAAAAAGCCTCCTTTAGTTTTTTCGTAGTAAAATTGATTTAATAATCTAGGGTAAAAGCGTCCTTCCTAATGTATAATTCAAATAAAGCGCGAAAAGTAACCCATTTTTTTAAAAAAAACACATGTGATTACGTGATTTAAAATCAAACTAAATAAGGATATACTAATGATACCAATCGTATAGATCATGGCCAATCTAAAAACACAAATGGGAACCAATCTTTACGATTAGTTCCCATTCACTTGAGTAAACCGAAGTTGCCTCTCGTGCCAGGCTACGGTTATTTTGGCCGGCTTACCTTTTATCCTTTCGAATATTTTCTCAGCCCTTACACTCCTGTTTGGCTTTCTACGGCACAAACTTTTGTGTTGTCCACCCGACTTTCGCGTTTTGTCTTCGTGGACGAAGTGTTATTCAGTATTTTCTGCTTCTTCCTTGCGGAGTTGGCTTACTAATAATCACCCTTTCCCGGTTTTCACCTTTCCAGTGTGTGCAGTTTGGTAACCCGAACCGAAATCCCGATTGCTCCTGCCTGATAACTCAATCTTGAAAGAACTTCTGGATTTTTTCTTCCGATGATTGAATGAACTTTGACTTTCCAGTTAGTCTTGTCCAAACTTCGGCTTTTCTGTTGCGCCTCCCTTGCGGTTGGTTCGAAACGTTTCAAGTTCCAACTAAGTTACTTTCATCGTTTCCGCACTTTCAAAGCTGCCTTTTATTGCTCACCTGATGTATCAAAGTTATATAAAGAACAGCCACTTGTCAAGTTTTTTTACCTTGTTTAAATACACATTGTATCAACGGTAGTTATTAACAATTGTTGATAGTGAAAATATTGTATTTTGAGGTGTAAGATAAAGAAAAACAGATGTTTATGATAATGGTTGCTAATTTATCCAAATCCATTGAAATTTCAGTTCTTCATTATTTGCCGGAATTGCTTCCATTTTCACGTCATAAAAACCAGCTTTTGGGAAATATATTTTTCCTGCTGATATTGATTTGAAATTATCGATTATCCAGTTTTGGTTGGGTTCACCTACTGTTTTTCCTGTGTTCCTAACGGCTAATTTTAATTCATATGCTACTGCTTTAATAACCAGATGTGAGTTGGCCGTTAGCGACTGAAAACTGTACGAAACGTCAACCTGTTTTTCGCCGGGCTCATCAACATATATTTTCCAACAAAAGGATTGATTCTTATTTATAATTGCATGTTCAGGAATGGTTCCATATTGCTCTTTTTCTTGAATATGAACATTTTGCTCCATTGAATCCTGATTTTTCGGAGTTAATGAAAAACCTCTGGTTGTTGATTTTGCAACGAGTCCGTTCATTACTTCTGGTTTTTCGGGGTATTCAACTACCACTACCGGGACAAATGGGTCGGGTTGAAGATTTGGTAACAAAACTTTGGTAAACACTTCTTCGTGGGTAAAAGCAATTGGTGCTTTTTGCTTGTCTCCCAACAGATATACATGTTCAGGTTTTGCTTTTATACCAGTGAGATAAAGCTCCTTATTTAATGGCCAGTTGAAAACATGCAGATAGAGTTTGAATTTGTTTTCCTCCTTCCTGCAGGTTATTCTTCCCCAATCGTGTTGGTCCTTCGAAAGTTCAAATGCGCCGGCATTGTAAACTGATTCGCCGTTAATTTCAAGCCATTTCCCCATTTCAAGCATTCGTTGTGAAATTTCGAAAGGTACTTCACCATTGGCGCGTGGCCCGATATTCAGTAACAGATTTCCATTTAAACTGACGTTGTTTATCAATGATTTCAGTAATGTAGTTGTCGATTTCCATTCGCTGTCGGTGGCATGAAATCCCCACGAATGTGCTACAGTTGCCGGTGATTGCCAGGGGAATTCCTCCTTTTTATTTCCAAATGAATTGTCGCCCAACTCCTTAAAATCGACATCGGGGTCTTCTTCAACCGAAAGGCCTAATCTTGAATTAATCAGACAATTGGGTTGTAATTCTCTGATCAGGCTTTTAAGCTGGAGCAATTGTTGTTTTGTAACCACAGTTTCGGAATGGTGTACCCACATATCAAACCAAATCATTGATATTTCGCCATAATTGGTGAGTAGTTCCCGCATTTGCGGTATTACTTTTTCCTGCCAGTAAATGTCGTATTGATCAGGGGTGATTCCTGTTAATTCTTTGTTGTGGTCCCACCCGAATTCATGCTCCCAATCAACCCAATGCGAATAGTACAAACCCAGTTTTACGCCGTGTTTTTTACATGCTTCGGCCAACTCTTTTACAATATCGCGTTTGGGATTTGTATAATCCCCCAAATCGTATTTACTCACTTTACTGTCCCAAAGCGCAAATCCATCGTGGTGTTTGGCAGTAAATGTCACATACTTCATTCCCGATTTTTTTGCAAGAATGACCCATTCTTCCGGTTCTATTTCATTCCAGTCAAAACGGTCAAGCAGTGTCAGGTATTCTTCTTTTTCAATCCTGTTTCTGTAAAAAATCCACTCAGCGTAATTGTTGTCATTCCTCAGTTTTTCACCTTTCCAGTAGCCTTCGGCTCCACTATAAACTCCCCAGTGAATAAACATGCCAAACCTTGAATCGATAAACCATTTGGCGCGTTCATTGGTTTGAGTTTGCCCGAAAAGGTTAAAGGTTGACAAAATCAGCATTAATGTTATACAAGTCTTATTCAAATTTAATGGGTTAGTGTACATAAATTAAAGCATGCATGTCGTTATGATAGCCTGTTCCTAAAATCCGAATATTCAAATTGCCGTATAATTTGTAGTTCATCAATTTCTTTCCAGATGGCAATTGCAGGGTGGTTCACGCCGTTGAACATGGTGGTTTTCACCATGGTATAATGAATCATATCGAGGAACACGATTTTTTCGCCAACTTGTAGCGGGTGCCCAAAATCATAAGCCTCCATAAAATCGCCGGCCAGACAACTTACTCCACCCAGTCGAAACTTAAATTTACTGTTTTCATTTGGCTCAACAGCGCCAATAATTTTGGGACGATAAGGCATTTCGAGTGTATCGGGCATGTGGGCAGTAAACGAAACATCGAGAATTGCCGTTTTTATTCCTTTGTGCTCAACAATATCCTGAACGGTTGAAACAAGTACACCGGTTTCCCATGCAATGGCACTGCCGGGTTCGAGAATCACCTTTACATTGTACTTCGATTTAAATTCTTTAAGAATTTCAACCAGGTGGTCATGGTCGTATCCGGCTTTTGTCATCAGATGGCCACCGCCCATGTTCACCCATTTTACCTGGTGAAGATATTTTCCAAAACGATTTTCAAGGTTTTTCAGAACCTCTTCGAGACTGAAAGAATCTGATTCGCATAAAACATGAAAATGGATTCCTTCAATTCCTTCGGGCAATTCATCGGGGAATTCATTGCTCCCAACTCCTAATCTTGAACCGGGAGCACTTGGATTATAAAGATCGGTCCCCACATCGGAATATTCAGGATTAACCCTTATTCCGCACGAAATTTTATGCCCGGCATTTTTTGTTTTCGGGTAAAACCTTTCGAATTGGCTGAATGAATTAAAAACAATGTGGCTTGTATAATTCATCATTTCGTTGAATTCACTTTCAAAATAAACGGGAGAATAAACATGCGCACGGGTTTTCATCTCTTCAAAACAAAGGCGTGCCTCGTTTAACGAACTCGCTGTTGCCCCGCTCAGGTATTGCCGTACCAGCGGAAAGGCGCTCCACATCGCAAACCCTTTAAAAGCGAGAATGATTTCGATTCCTGCTTTTTTTTGAACTGAATCAATTAGTTCGAGATTTCGGCGCAATAGTTTTTCGTCTAAAACAAAAGCCGGAGATGGTATTTTTGCGTAGTCCATTTTTACTTCCTTTTAAAAATAAGAAACTCATTCATATTTATTAATGAATGAGTTTCAGTTTTATCAAATCTTCTTTTTATCAAACTTCGAGATCGACATTGAATACTTCCTGCCAGGGCAACCCGTGTTCGCCGATTTTCTCCATAAACGGATCGGGGTTAAATTCTTCGACATTGAATACTCCTTTACCGCTCCATTTTCCGGTTAAAACCATCATTGCGCCTAACATGGCCGGCACACCTGTGGTATAGGAGACACCTTGTGTGCCTGTTTCCTTGTAAGCCACCTCGTGACTGCAATTGTTCCAAACGATGTAGGTTTGTTCTTTGCCATTTTTAATTCCTTTGATACGGCACCCGATTGATGTTTCACCGGTGTAGTTTTCTCCAAGATCGCCCGGATCAGGAAGAACTGCTTTTAAGAATTCGAGCGGAATAATATCTACGCCCTTGTATTTAACCGGATCGATTCGTGACATACCAATATTTTGAATTACACGAAGATGGGTAAGATATTCATCGCCAAATGTCATCCAAAAACGGGCTCGTTTTAACGTTGGATAGTTTTTTACCAGTGATTCCAATTCTTCATGGTATAAAACATACGAATTTCGTTTTCCAATATTAGGGTAGGTAAGTGCACTTTTTATTGAGAACGGCTCAATTTCAACCCACTGACCATTCTCCCAAAATTTACCTTTTTGTGTAATTTCGCGGATATTAATCTCAGGATTGAAGTTGGTGGCAAAAGCTTTTCCATGATCACCACCGTTACAATCCACGATATCAAGGTACTGAATTTCGTCGAAATGATGTTTTGCGGCATAAGCCGTGTAAATACTGGTTACACCGGGGTCGAAACCACAACCCAGCACCGCCATAATTCCTTTTTCTTTAAATCTTTCGTGATAAGCCCACTGCCAGCTGTATTCGAATTTTGCAACATCTTTTGGTTCGTAATTAGCAGTATCCAAATAGTTTACACCAGTTTCGAGACATGCGTCCATGATTGGCAAATCCTGGTAAGGAAGTGCAACATTGATGACCAGCTCGGGTTTAAACTTTTGAATAAGCGTCACCACCTCGGGTACATTATCGGCATTCACCTGTGCGGTTTGAATGCGGCCTTTCCCCACTTCGCGTGCAATGGTTTCGCATTTCGAAACTGTTCGGCTGGCAAGCAGTATTTCAGAAAAAACCTGTGGATTGTCGGCACATTTGCTCGCTACCACCCGGCCAACGCCGCCTGCCCCAATAATCAGAACTTTGCTCATTTTTCGTTTTTGTTTTGTTATTAAAACTTTAATTACTCTTGTTACGGTTTGGTATCTGCAATTTCGTAAGTCAAGCACGACAAATTAAGCATTTTTTTACGATTCGATTATGACAAAAACCTGATTTAACCTGTATTTCATTGACTATTAGTTGTGATTATTTTAAGCATTTCAAAATCAATTATTTAAACCACTATTTTTGTAATATTTTATAAATAAACTTCAGTCTGATATAACCGAGGTTTTAATCTTTTTCAGTTGATTTATCTGTATTCAGAAAACTTATACAAAATTTGTTTTAGCGGTTGTAATCTTTGAAATTATTACCCGGATTAATTCGGAAAAAATAGTTTATTTTGCCACACTTATAAATACTTATAATTTTTTATGATTACGTAGATGAAAAATACCTATTTTGATTTGATTGAGCAAAGCTTTTACTTTCCGCAGGAAGGCTTTGATTTAAGAGACGACAGCCTGACTTTTCACGGAATCTCTTTAAAACATCTGATTAAAAAGTACGGAACACCTTTCAGGTTTATATATCTTCCAAAGATCGGCGATCAAATAAAAAAGGCGCGTAATCTGTTCAATAAGGCAATCAAGAAAAATAATTACAAGGGCAATTATTTTTATTGTTATTGTACCAAGTGTAACCACTTCTCGCATGTGATTAATGAGGCTTTGAAGCAAAATGTAAATCTCGAAACATCTTCGGCCTATGATATTGACCTTATTCTGAATCTTTATCGCGAAAAGAAAATCGATAAACACAGGGTAATTGTTCACAACGGTTATAAAACCGACGAATATCTCGCCAAAATTCTCAATTTGCAGGAGATTGGGTTTAAAAATAACATCATTGTGCTCGATAGCATGAATGAGTTAACGCGAATTGAAAAACTGGCTGGCGGAATAAAAGTAAAAGTCGGCATCAGAATGGCTATTAACGAAGAATCGCAGTCATCTTACTATACATCACGACTTGGTATCAGACATGCTGACATATTGAAGTTTTACGCCGAGAAGTTAAAAGGTAAAGAAAATATTGAGCTGAAAATGCTTCATTTCTTTGTCGATTCAGGTATTAAAGACAGTTTGTATTATTGGGGCGAATTTCAGAAAGCCTTAAAGTTGTATGTTGATTTGAAAAAGCAATGCGATACACTTGATGCATTTAATCTTGGTGGTGGATTTCCGATTCGCAACCACCTTGGGTTCGAATACAACTACGAGTACATGATTAACGAAATTGTAACAATTATTAAGGAGACCTGTACCAACGAAAAAATCAAAGAACCAGATATTTATACCGAATTTGGCCGATATACTGTTGGAGAAAGTGGTGCAATCATTTTTGAAGTTCTCGAGCAAAAGCAGCAAAACGATACTGAAAGCTGGTATATCATCAACAATAGTTTGATGAATACAATTCCCGATGCATGGTCGATTTTTGAGAAGTTTATTTTATTGCCAATTAACAAATGGAAAAACGAATACAAACGCGTTAATATTGGTGGAATAAGTTGCGACCACTCGGATTACTACAACTCCGAGGATTTAAATCAGGAAGTTCTTCTGCCAGCGTATTCAGAAGAAGATGATGAGCCGCTTTATCTTGGCTTCTTCCACACGGGCGCTTATCAGGACGCAATCAGCGGTTACGGTGGAATTAAACACTGTCTGATTCCTTCGCCAAAACATGTAATTATCGATCGCGACGACAAAGGAAACATTGTTGATTACGTATATCGAAATGAGCAATCGGCTACCGATATGTTTAAAATTCTGGGTTACGAAAAGTAACCCAGATAATAATATAACAAAGAGCGGCGGTATTTTTTAACCGCCGTTTTTTTTTGAAACTAATCGAACCCGAAGTTTATCGTTACTTTTGGATGTCACAATTTAATTTTGAATTATGAAGAACAACATCAGTGAGTTAATAAAAATACGTCGTGCAACACCTCCGAAATTCCTTGCCAAAACCGAAGTGTCAAAAGAACTGATAGAAGAATTGCTTGAAAACGCCAACTGGGCACCAACACACAAAAATACGGAACCCTGGCGGTTTAAAATTTTCAGGGGAGAAGCAAAGCAAAAACTGGCAGTCGATATTTATGAATTATTGATTACAAATTCTGTAAATGCGCCAGTAAATCTTCAGAAAGCTGAAAAATTCGCATCGGGATTAAGAAATGTACCGGTTGCAATTGCCATAATTTTGGAACGCGATGCTGCTGAGCGAATTCCTGAATGGGAGGAAATTGCTGCAGTTTCCATGGCAGTCCAGAATATGTGGCTAACCGCCACTGAAAAAGGGGTTGGCGCTTTTTGGTCAACACCTGAGTTTTTACCAGTGCTGGCCGGATTACTTCAGCTAAAAGCCAGTCAAAAATTACTTGGTTTCTTTTATGTAGGCGAAATTACAATTGACTATCCTTCACCGGGCAGGGGAAATGTGCAAGAAAAAACCGAATGGTTCGATTAAAATCAATCAGCATGAATAAGCTTTTTTTGCTTGCGTTTTTAGTGTTTATTTCTGTAAATAATGCAGTTAGCCAAAATCTCGATGCTGCGGCTTTTCGCAATCATCGTCGCACATTAAGCAACATATTCGCAAAGTTCGAGAATGAAAAAACCGGACGGGTGACTTTTCTGGGAGGATCGATAACTTACAATTCTGGATGGAGGGATTCAGTTAGCATTTTTTTACAAAATCAATTTTCTGAAACAACATTCGATTTTATAAATGCAGGAGTTCCATCAATGGGCTCAACTCCCGGTGCTTTCAGGTTTGAGAAAGATGTACTTAAAAACGGACCTGTTGATTTGTTGTTTCTCGAAGCTGCTGTCAACGACCAGGTAAACAAAGCCCAACCACTTGAAATTACCAGGGCGATGGAGGGAATTGTTCGTCATGCGAAACGGGCAAACCCTGCTTGCGAAATCGTAATTATGTATTTTGTTGATCCTGAAAAAATGAAGGATTACCGCATGGGACAAGTTCCTGAAGTAATACAGCTACACGAAAAAGTTGCGGATTATTATGGTATTTCAACCATAAATCTGGCAAAGGAAGTTACTCAACGAATTGATGCCGGAGAATTTGATTGGGAAAACGATTTTAAAGATTTGCACCCGTCGCCATTTGGACAGCAGGTTTATTATCAATCGATAAGGCAATTTATTGACTGGGAACTTAAAAACCGAATTGCTGGCATCAAAACTGAACCTGGTGTTTTACCGGCTTGCATTGATGAATATTGCTATTCCAAAGGTGTTTTAATAGAACCCAACCCACCAAAAAAAATAAAAGGATGGACAATGGTAAATCAATGGAAGCCATCAGACGAAAAATCTACCCGCAATAATTTTGTTGATGTACCGATGCTTGTCGGGGAGTATCCGGGTAAAATCATTAAGTTTCAGTTTAAAGGAAATGCGGTTGGCATTGCTGTGGCAGCAGGTCCCGATGCCGGGGTAATTGAGTATAGTATTGATGAATCGGAATGGGAGAAACTCGATTTGTTTACCCCCTGGAGTAAGAATTTACATCTTCCATGGTTTTATACTTTGGGTACAGGACTGAAAAACAGGAAACATACACTACAGATTAGATCTGTTAAAGAGAAGAATCAGGAAAGTACAGGAAGCAAATGTGTTATCCGGTATTTTTATGTGAATTGAATTTACAGATATTAGAATTATTTGAAGAAAACTACTATGATTTCACAAGTGTAGTTTTATGATCGCTTGTAAAATGCAACTCATTAGATGCTAACAGAAACCCCTATTTATGATTTAAAATCAGCATAAAATCCATAGTAAATTCCCCTGATTTTCTTCTGCTATAAAAGTCATAAATACCTCTTTTTTCGAATCAATAACTAAAAACAAGATTTCTACAGTGTAGGGTTTTATGATTATAACTACCCTTGTGGCTAAGTGATAGAGCAAAAAAAATACTGTGCTAAAATAATTTCACAATCTTAGCACAGTATTTAATTAATTATTATCGCTTCTTAAAGAAGAAATGTTACTCCAATTGTACCACCAGCCAGAACCGTACCGCCTCCTAATTCAAGAACGACTCCAATATTTTCTTTCACAAAATATCTGGCCCCAATATGGCCGCCAAGACTAAAACCTCCCGAACCAGAACCAGTATAATCAAAAGAAGTTCCTGTTCCATTATATTTTGTATTCCAAATATAGTATCCCAATGAGGCACCACCGTAGAAATCCCATTCATTAGGAACGTTCAGCAATTCATTTAAATGGTAGCTTGCCCTGGCATTCAATCCAGAAATAGTGTGCTTCCATTTATAACCAACGTAACTTTCTGATTTTGACTGGTAAGAAAATGCTCCACCAACAGTAATATTATCTGCAACTGGATGCTCATATCTTACAAACACCGGAATACCCCAACCCGAGGCTCCAACGCCTACAGATAGCAATCCGTTTCCTTCAGTGTAGGGATTGAACTGTGCATAACTATTTACAGAACATACTGTAAATAAAACGAATACTACTAATAAAAATTTTTTTTTCATAAAGCAAGAATTTTATTAAAGTTTAAAATAATTTGTTCTTCACACACCTTCAAACTTTATTTTAGTTTGAAATCAAAATCTGTTTCGCTAAGATTACAAATAAGAAAAAAAGATATAAAAGTCAGATAACAAATCAAAATTTTTCATCCGATTTTATAATAAAAAAGTTGGTTTGAATAATTATATTTCTGCACTAGTGTCCACTTAATTTTATTATTTGTTGTATTAATAACTTGATATTATGCAAGATGTGTTTAAAATAGCATGTCCACGATTTGAATTCATACCTTTAAAATCAAACCTAAAATTAAGGGTATG
>JBFXFM010000044.1:0-34470 GCA_050179035.1 Draconibacterium sp.
ATGAATATTGTTACCGTTTCAACCGAAGCAATATGAAGGATGGCATCTTTGACAACCTTCTACGCAGGATGGTCAAGGCCGATCCGTTACCTTATAAAATTTATTGCTTAAATGCCTAATTCATTAGGATTAATCAGGCAATAAGCAACTATCAAAAGTTGACTGCGGTTTATAAAAAGGATGATTATAAGCATCTTTTTGTATGGAAGGAAGTTTTTGAAAATATTAAATGAAGAAATGTTTAGGTACGAGAGTGAGATGATACCTGTGTTAGTTGATAACCTTTCAAAGGTTTTTCAAACTAAATATATTACCACTGAATTTAGCACAGGTAATGGTGTAGCAGATTTGGTTTTTACAACGAAATTTAATAATGAAAAGCTTTTTTTCAATGATTATGGTTTGATGTCGCTTTTTGTGACTTTATTTCAACAGAATAAAAAGCTAAAATCGGAAAATGTTTACGAAAGCTGTTTTGATAAAGTCAGGTTAAAAAAGCTGTTAAACAGACTTCAAGGAGAGGATTATATTTGTTTCGAAGGAGATTATATAATCCGGACACGTCCATACAAAGCTCATACTCAAAATTTATTTTCTGTTGAAGCAAAGCTGAAAGATTGGAAATCCGGTTTTCATCAAGCAATGAGATACAAATTCTTTTCTCATAAATCTTATCTTGCATACCCGAAACAATATATACATAGAGTTGATTTGGCATTGCTAAAAGAAAATAATATAGGTTTAATTTCTGTAGATGAGATTGACCTTGAGTTTATGTATATACCTAAGACTGAAGAACCTCAAGACGTTATTTCGTATTACTTTTTATCAGAGTTGTTTGCCAAAGAATTTAAAGCAAAAGATAATATCCACCCCCTTTAGATATTGATATAGCTATACAGTGACAAACCCCCGCTCCTTCGCGATTGCATAGCGTTGTTTCATAAAATTAAAAAACCCTGTTTCCCCTTTCCTCCAATTCATCTTCAATTTTATACGGTTCATCGGAATCCGGTTTTAGATAAGCGCTGTTTGTTTCACTTTTGAGCCTGAAACAAACAGAAAAAATATGAAACAAATTCTTTTTTTAACAGCAATCTTTCTTTTTTCGGCAGCAGCGTGGGCACAGCCGGTGCAAACCATCCGCGGCCGTGTAACCGACAAGGAATCGAAAACACCACTGCCTGGCGCAAATGTGGTGCTGGTTGATTCAAATCCACTGGTGGGCGCTTCCACCGACAGCGAAGGAAATTTCCGTCTCGAAAAGGTGCCGCTGGGCAGGCAGAGCGTGCAAATCAGTTTTATGGGTTACAAACCGGCAGCTGTTCAGTCCATAATCGTCAACTCGGCAAAAGAGGTGGTAATTGAAGCCGAACTCGAGGAAAATGTAATCGAGGGCGCCGAAATTGTGGTAAGGGGAACTTCGAAGGATGAGGCCAGAAACCAGATGGCGCTGGTAAGTGCGCGGTCGTTTACGGTGGAAGAAACCGAGAAATATGCGGGCAGCCGTGGCGATGTAGCGCGCATGGCCATGAATTTTGCCGGGGTGTCGGCAGCCAACGACCAGCGCAACGACATCATCATCCGCGGAAACTCGCCCAGCGGTTTGTTGTGGCGCCTCGAGGATGTGGACATTCCCAACCCCAACCATTTTGCCGAGGGCGGTACAACCGGCGGCCCGGTGGGTATGCTCAACAACAACGTGCTCGAAAACAGCGACTTTTTTACCGGCGCTTTTCCGTCGGAATATGGCAACGCGCTCAGCGGCGTGTTCGACCTGAACATGCGCAACGGCAACAACCAGCAGTACGAACACCTTTTCCAGGTGGGTTTTAACGGTTTCGAACTGGGGTCGGAAGGACCGCTGAGCAAAAACCACAAAGCATCGTACCTCGCCAATTTCCGCTATTCAACCATGCAACTGATGGATGGCATCATCGATTTCGGCACCTCGGGAATTCCGGAGTACAAGGACCTCTCGTTTAAACTCAATTTCCCGCTGAAAAAAGGCCGGATTACGTTGTTTGGTTTGGGGGGAGACAGCCGGATTGCCATGCTCGACAGCAAAGACGGAACCGGGCAGGATTTGTACTCCGACGAAGGTCAGGATTTGGTGAACCGCTCGAAAATGGCGGCCAGCGGACTTTCGTTTACCCATTTTGCCGACGAACAGACCTGGTTCAAAATCACGCTTTCGGGTGTTTACCAGGAGGGCGGCACCACCATCGACACCTTAGACGAAAACAATGTTCCGTCGCCAAACATCGACCACAATTATGCAGAGTCGAAGGTGTCGGTGAGCGGGTTTGTGCACCGTAAATTCAGCAGCCGCTTTTCGGGTCGCGCCGGACTGGTGGTTGACCGCATGGGTTTTGATTTATATACAGAAATCTACAACAGGGAAGCCGATTTTATGCGTCCCGAAATCGACTACAATAAAAACCTTGGCGATGGGGTGACACTGTTTCAGCCGTATGTGCAGGGCGTGTATAAATTCAGCGAACGGCTGAGCATGGCGCCGGGTATTCATTTCAGTTATTTTGGGTTGAATGGCGCCACCAGTGTTGAGCCGCGACTGGCGTTTAACTGGCAGATGACCATGAAACAAAAACTGAATCTCGGGTACGGACTGCACTCAAAAACACAGTCGCTTTCCACCTATTTTCTGGGCACTCCCATGCCCGACGGCACACTTGCTGAAACCAACACCGAATTGGACATGACAAAATCGCATCAGTTGGTACTGGGTTACGAAAATGCGCTCACGCAAAATACACGGTTGAAAGCCGAAGCTTACTACCAGCATATTTTTAATGTTCCGGTTGAAACCGCCCCGACATCATTCAGCATGCTGAATACGGGGGCAGGATGGGGCGTTCCGGCCGAAGACAGTTTGCAAAATACCGGCACCGGCGTAAACTACGGACTTGAGTTCACGCTCGAAAGGTTTTTCAGCAAAAACATTTACTACCTCGCCACTTTGTCGCTTTTCGAATCGAAATACAAAGGCAGCGACGGCATTGAACGCAACACGGCATTTAACGGAAATTATGTGGCCAACCTGTTGTTTGGCAAGGAGTTTACGCTGAACAGCAAATCGTCAATCAACGTGGATTTGAAAGCCACTTTTGCCGGCGGAAAACGCTACACACCCATCGATTTAAATGCGTCGCAGGCAGTAGGCGAGGCAAAATACATTGAAGATGAGGCATACAGTCTGCAGTTCGACCCGTTTGTAAAAGCCGATTTTAAAATCGGGTACAGGCTGAACGGCAAAAAAGTGGCGCAGGAGTGGATTTTTTATGTCGAGAATTTCACCAACCACGAAAATGTGTTGATGCAATCATACAGCCCGTCGAAAAACGAAATCACCAACATCAACCAGTTGGGTTTCTTCCCGATGCTGCAATACAGGTTGAATTTTTAATTGCAAACTGCTCATCAGCTAAAGAAAACGAATTGAAAACTAATGAACTCTGTGACTCTCTGTGACTTCTCTGTGATACTCTGTGAAATAAATAGTTACACAGAGTGCCACAAAGTCAAGAAGGAGAACCACAGAGTTTTAAACAGACAACAAAAAACAACAAAAAACAATTAAACAATGAAACAGATTTTAATCATCAATAGCCACCCCGACAAGGAAAGTCTTTGCGCGGAACTGGCAAAAGCCTACCAGTGTGGCACAAAAAAACAGCGGAAAAACTCGGAGCACAAATAAAGTAATTAGATACATTTACGTTTCATTCAAATAAAAATGGTAAAAACAGAAAACGAAGGCTATCTGCCCGGATGCGTAACACCGCGGAACCATAAACGCGAATTTTTAATCCGGGTTACCGGAATTGCGGTTGTCTCGCTCATATTCACTTTTTTCGACGCGGCATATTCAGCCGCAACCGGGGGTTTCTGGGCGGTTTACCTGGTTTCGTTTATTCGTACTGCAATCATCTGGAACGGCAGCATGTACATTATCGAATACTCCATCACGATTTTCCCCATGTTTAAGGAGACGGCCAAACTGATTGCTTTTCAGGTGGTGGTGTTAACTGTTTTTGTGATTTTGGTGGAGGCTGGCGAGATTCTGGCAGTGGAAAAATTACTGAAAATCCCGATTTCAAAAAGCGACCGTATTTTACTGATAGCTATTGCATTGATAATTACCTATATGATTAGTACAATTTATGCATCGGTAGCTTTTTTTATCCAGTGGAAGGAAAACCTGTTGCGTTCGCAAGCGCTCGAAAAAGCCAATCTCGAAGCCCGTTACGACACGCTGCGCAACCAGGTAAACCCGCATTTTCTGTTTAACAGTCTGAACACTTTGCTGATGCTGGTGCAGGACAATCCTGTAGCATCGCGTTATGTCGAAAGTATTTCCGAAATCATGCGGTACATGTTGCAGTCGCGCGATAAAGACGCTGTTTTGCTACGCGACGAGCTGAAAATTGCCCGCGATTACGTGTTTATCCAGCAAAGTCGTTTTGGCGACAAACTGAATGTGGCATTCGATGTGCCCGAAAGTTTTTACCACTACGCCATTCCGCCGCTGGCCATACAAATGCTGCTCGAAAACGCGGTGAAACACAACGTGGTTTCGAAGGAAGACCCGCTTTTTGTAAAGGTTTTTGTTACCGAAAACCTGTTTCTGGTGGTGGAAAACACGGTAAAAGATAAAATCGACAAAGATGCATCAACCGGTGTGGGGCTCGAAAATATACAAAACCGCTACCTGCATTTAACCGGCAAAAACATTGTGGTGCGGCGCGATTCGGGCAAATTTACAGTGATGCTGCCCCTTTTTGAAAAACCGATTTAATCCGAAAACAGATGAAAGTACTGATTATTGAAGACGAAGAACTGGCTGCACAGCGGTTGTCACAGTTAATAGCCGAGATTGAGCCGGGCGTTGAAATTGCCGGTCCGTTTGATACGGTTACCGCGTCGGTGGCGCACCTGAAAACCAAACCGGTGTACGACCTCATTTTTCTCGATATTCAATTAGCCGACGGCAAAAGCTTTTCGATTTTTGATGAGGTGAAAGTCACGGTACCGGTGATATTTACCACTGCATATGACGAGTACGCGATGCAGGCATTCGAACTCAACAGCATCGACTACCTGCTGAAACCCGTGAACCGCGAAAAGCTGAAAAATGCGATGGATAAATTCAGGAATATCCGCGAGTATTTTGGCGGCCAAAACCCAAACGAAACACTGCTCGAGGTTATCAGGAGTATGAAAAATCCGGCACGACAGGTTTACAAGGACCGGTTTCTGATAAGCCGTGGCGATGCGATGATACCTTTAAAAACCACCGAAATTGCCTGTTTTTATGCCGAAGAAAAGGAAGTTTTTCTGCTCACAAACGAGGGCAAACGGCATATCATTCCGCATACCATCGACGAATTGTCGGCAAAACTCGACCCACGGCAGTTTTTCAGGGTCAGCCGCCAGTTTATTGTTTCGCTCGATTCAATTAAAAAAGTGCACAACTATTTCAATTTTAAACTGAAACTCGAAATCAACCCCGAACCAAAAACCGAAATCATTGTGAGCCGCGCCCGGGTGCAGGCATTTAAAGCGTGGATGAATGGGGAGGTTAATTGAGAAATTGATTTTTGTAAATAGTATTGTACAAAAGGAATATGTAAAAAGTATAGTAACTTCGAGGTGATTGCGAGTTAGCGAGCATATCGAATATGGATAAAAACAAGCATAAATGAGAAAATATAAACTCATAATTTTATCCATAATATTATTATCGATTTCCATTTTTACGGTAATGCTTTCGTTGATTGGCGGACGAAGTAACGCTGTTTATGGTATTGTGCTGTTGGTAAATCTTTTCGCATATGTTTTGTTAACCATTCAGCCATAATTGAATATAAATCATATCGGCTGCCGGGCGAATGGCAAAAGAATAAAACAGGCTGTGAGTTCACCATTTTCAAACGAAGCCATTTTGAAAGCCGCCGGAGAAGCAGTTGAAAAATTGAATTAAAACCGGAAGAACTGTATTGATAATTTTATGATGTAAATAAAACAAGGACAAGTGCCAATACACGGGAAAGGGTGTTTATTAATTGAAATTGCTGAAAAACTATTTCATGCCCCGGAGGGGCAAAATATGCATAATCCCCGGTTGAGTTCACGAAACCGGGGGATGAAACGCGAAATAAAACATCAGCCCCGAAGTGTGCTGAACACAGAATAGGTAAATAAACATTTGTATATCAATTAATTCTTAATGATATTCCGGAAGGAAACCTCAAAAATCGTTTGACTTGAAAAGTCAATAACCTCATAACCCCATGGTCAACGACCTGGGGCAAAATGAACAAAAACCTATATCGAAAAAAAGAAATAAAGAATGAGTCTTTTGACTTGAAAAGTCAATATCTTCATAACCGCATGGTCAACGACCAGCGGAATAACATGCAATAACAATCAACTGCCTGAAAGGCAGGACAAAATATAGGAAAGATGAGTTATACAAGACTTTTATACCACATTGTATTTAGAACCAAGCACAGTAAAAATACAATACCTGAACAACATGAAAAAGAATTGTATGCCTACATCATGGGTATTATCAACAACAAAAAAAGTAAACTGTATCGTATTGGTGGTATGCCTGACCATATTCATTTGTTAGTTGATATTCATCCAACTATAGCTGTGTCTGATTTTATGAAAGAGCTAAAAGAATATTCGAGTAAATGGTTGTCAATAAATCCAAACTTTCCGGATTTTGAAGGGTGGGCGGTCAGTTTTGCCGGATTTACATATAGTATTAAAGAAAAACAAGCAATAATTGATTATATAAAAATCCAGAAAGAGCATCATAAAAAGGTTAGTTTTGAAGTAGAATATCGTCAGTTTTTGACTGAAAACGGTATTGTTATCGATGAGCGATATTTTCTGAAGGATTGATATTATCCTGCCTTTCAGGCAGTTGTTGTGTTTGATTCATTCTCCTTAGGTCAACGACCTAAGGTTATGGAAATAAAACACCTTCGGCGTTTGGTCCTAAAACGGATTATCATTAATTTTTTATATCAAAACCTGAATAATCCTTTGCAGATAACTACGCTAAGAAAACCTTGTCTCCGGCAAGGTTTTTTTGTTTGCCACCTTCACCGTTTTTCAAAAATGAAAACTAAATTTAAACCATTAAAAACAAACTAAACCAAATCAAATGAAAACATCAAAAAACATCAATCGAAGAAAATTTATTGGCGGCGTAGCCACGGTGGCAGCAGGATTAACAGTGGTTCCGCGTCACGTTCTGGGTGGCAGCGGTTTTGTGGCTCCCAGCGACAAAATCAACGTGGCTTACATTGGGCTGGGAACACAGGGTTTGCGCCAGTTGCCCGACATTATGAAACTCCCTGAAGTGCAGGTTACTGCTGTTTGCGACCCGCAGCGAAAAGCCATCAATTATTACGACTGGAGTCCGAACGGACTTTTAAACGAAATGCGCGAACTGATTGGCAAACCCAACTGGAACACAGGTGGAAATAATACAATCCCCGGCGGGTTGGACAACGGAAAGGAAATTGTGGATGCGTATTACGAAAAACAAACTGGCAAAAAATACAATTGCCATGCTTACACCGATTTCAGGGAATTATTCGAAAAAGAAAAAGACCTGAATGCGGTACAGGTGATGACGCCCGACCATTTGCACGGCATTATCTGCGCGGCCGCGATTAAAAGAAATATCGGGGTTTCGGTGCACAAACCTTTGTCGAACCGCTTGCACGAAGGCCGGAAAGTGTATGAAATGGCGCTGAAATCTGAGGCTACAACACATCTGCTGCCGTGGGATTCAAACGGCGAAGACATGCCGAAAATTATGGAGTGGATTAACAGCGGAGCCATTGGCACACTGAAAGAAATACACAACTGGTCGTTCCGCCCTGTGTGGCCGCAATATGCCAAAATCCCCACCGACAAACCCAAATTGCCCGATGGTTTTGAGTGGGATTTGTGGTTGGGGCCAGAAGCCGAACGTGCTTATCATCCGCATTATACCAACATGGTTTTCCGCGGATGGTACGACTTTGGCGGCGGCTCAATGGCCGATATGGGACACTACAGTCTGTGGACTGTTTTCGAAGCACTGAAACTGGGAAAACCTACGATTATTGAACCCAATTTCAGCAGCGTTTGCGATATCAACGAAAAAGGTGCAGCCTTTAAAATACAAAATGATTTCAGTTTCCCGTTTGCCAGTTCCATGCGTTTTAAATATCCGGCAGTTGAAGGTCGTCCGGCAGTCGATTTGGTTTGGTACGATGGCGGAATGCGTCCACCGGTTTTAAAAGAGTTTTACGAACAGGGCGTTGAATTCCCTTCGGAAGGAATGATGTTCGTGGGTGACAAGGATATCATTCTTACCCGTGGATTTCATGCCGAAAATCCTTATTTATTGTCGAAAGGCGTAAAGGAAACTGAAGAAGTTTCTGCCGCTGCCGGTGCAGTAAAAATCCCGGGAATTAAACGTTTTGTTGATGGTGTAAAAGCGGGTAAGCAAATTGATGGTGGATTCCGTCAGGCATGGCCGATTACCGAAGCAGTAAACCTGTATGCTGCCGCGCTTCGTTCTGGCAATACACTTTTGTACGATGCCGATGCAATGAAAATTACCAACGACGAAAAGGCAAACGAATATCTGAATCGCTCGTATCGTAAAGGCTGGAGTTTGGAAGAGATTTGAATTTAAACGCAAAGTTCACAAAGGAAAAACGCAAAGCCCGCAAAGTTTGAGCACTTTGCGTTTTCTTCGCGTTCTTTGCGTTAAAAAAAGAGGAATAATTCAAACGGAATTAGTTAAATAAACAAAGTGGAGATAATAGTTCGGGGATGTACTTAAAACTTCCGTCTGCGGACTCCCGTCTTCCGTCAATTCATTAACTTATGAATACCACAAGAAGAAATTTTATCAAAACATCGTGCTTTGCGCTCGGTTCAGTGGCGCTGGCAAGTCAATTGCCACTCGGTTTAACCGGCTGCGCAAAACCAGCTGCTGCTGCAAAACGCGATTTCGGATTCCAGACCTGGACCATTCGCGAAAAACTGGTAGCCGATTTTCCGGGAACATTAAAAGAAATGGCAGCGATGGGTTACACCCAGGTTGAAATGTGTTCGCCGCTTGGCTACAAAGACGCTGGCTTTGGTCCGCTGAACAGCATGACCGGCATCGAAATGAAAAAAATCATGGACGATTCGGGACTGAAATGCGTAAGCTCTCATTACGGAATGGGCGAATTGCGCGACAGTCTGGACAACCGCATTGAATGGGCAACACAACTTGAAATGAAACAGATGGTATGCTCCAGTTTCTGGCTGCCGGAAGGTGCTTCGGTGGATGATTACCGCAAAGCCTGTGAAGAACTGAATGCCATTGGCGAAAAAACCAAAGCTGCCGGCATACAAATGGTTTTTCATAACCACCACATGGAATTTGAAAAACGCGGAGAAGAGCTGATTTACGACGAAATGCTGAAGGTTTTGAATCCTGAACTGGTGAAAATGCAGTTCCAGGTAGCGGTTGTAAACATTGGCTACGAGGCGGCTGATTATTTCAGAAAATACCCCGGGCGTTTCCAATCGGCCCATCTTGCCGACTGGTCGAAAGCCAAAGATGCACAGGTTCCGATTGGGCAGGGCGATATCGACTGGACCGACTTTTTTGAAGCTGCAAAAATTGGTGGCGTTCAGAATTTCTTTGTTGAAATGGACCCTGAAACTTTTGAGCCAAGTGCTGAATTTTTGTTGAAAATGTAATTTTTATTTCAGGGTTGGAAAATAGGTTTTTCAACCCTGAAATTTTATTGGCTGTTAAAAGGGCAGTTCATCATCTTCCAAATCATCACTGGTGTTGCGGGCTGCTGATTCTTCGTCATACTTCATCTGGGCTTCAACTTCATCGCAGGTTTTGCAATAACCGGGGAATGGGCATTTTTCTTTATCGTAATCGCAAAATTCAATGTGACTTGTGCCAAACGACATGGCAACATGTTCTTCATCCCAAAAATTTCGAATAAACGAATACCTGAGATGATGAGGATATTTTCGCGGAAAATCGAGTTCGAAATGATGAATAAGCAAAAGTTTTTCAAGCTCTTTGCTCAATAATTCCTTATGTTTTTTAGAAAGTTTTTCGGGAGGAGGTAAATATTGGGTCTCTATTCCGGTAATTGACGCAATGGATTCTTTTTCACCGTACAAATATTTTTCAACATACGACATGTCTTCGAATTCAAGCTCATTGTCGGGGGCAGCCTTCGATTTTACCCAAAGTTCGTGGGGTGGTTTTTCGTTCCAGGTAGCTTTTCTGATATCTTCGATTAGTTGAGCAATGTATCTTTCCATTCTCTTTGTTTTAGCAGATAGTATAAAAATAAGCCAAAACGGTCAATATCTATTTTTCAACAGACGTTTTTTTTGAATATTTTTAGTTCTTTAAAAAAGCAAAACGATAAGGCAATTTCTATTCTTTCGAACATTCATGGCAAATCAAGACACCTTGTTTCATCCAAAAATTGTACTTTGCAACCCAAAAATCATCCATGACCAAAGCAAACTTTTTAGCCTTCGATATTGGCGCATCCAGCGGCAGGGCAATGCTCGGAACCCTTGAAAACAAGCAACTTCAATTGATTGAAGTCCATCGGTTTAAAAACCAGATGACTCAGGTTCATGGACATTTTTACTGGAATATTTTCAGCTTGTTTGATGAACTGAAAAACGGGTTACGTAAATGTATTTCTGAATTCAAAGTTCAGCCCGATTCAATCGGTATCGATACCTGGGGTGTTGATTATGCGCTTGTATCCGGCGATGGTCATTTGGCTGGCTTGCCTTTTGCTTATCGCGACCATCGCACCGACAATTCGATGGATGATTTTTTCAAACTGTTGACGAAGAAAGAAACCTATCTCCTCTCGGGAATTCAGTTTATGCAATTTAACACGCTGTTTCAGCTGTTTGCGTCGGTAACACAAAATCATCAGGCATTAAAAATTACTGAAAATTTGTTGTTTATGCCCGATGTACTTAACTTTTTGTTTACCGGTGAGCGGAAAACAGAATATACAATCGCCAGTACTTCGCAGCTGCTGAAACCCGGCAAGCCGGTTTGGGAAGAAAAGCTTTTCAAAGCAGCTGGTATTCCGATGAAATTGGCTTGCGAAATTATACAACCGGCAACATTGCTCGGGAATATTCTGCCCGAAGTTCAGGCGGAAACAGGCAGTGCCCCGATTCCGTGTATCGCGGTAGCAGGTCACGATACGGCTTCGGCCATCGCATCGGTGCCTGCAAAAGAAGGAAACTGGGCGTATCTAAGTTCAGGAACATGGTCGTTACTGGGAATTGAAAGTCCTGTTCCGTTGGTTTCGGAACAAACACTGGAGATGAATTTTACCAACGAAGGTGGAGTGGAAGGCACAACCCGCTTTCTGAAAAATATTATGGGCATGTGGCTCATTCAGGAATGTAAACGCGTTTGGGATGCACAAAGCGTGCTGGGCTGGCACGAAATTGTTGCACTAAGTTCGAATGTAAAACCATTTAAAAGCCTTATCAATCCTGATGATGCCGGATTTCTGAACCCCGGAAATATGCCAAAAGCAGTACAGGATTTTTGCGAACGAACCAACCAGCCGGTGCCACAAAACAAAGGCGAAATTGCCCGTTGCATTTACGATAGTCTGGTTTTAAAATACAAATACACGCTGAAACAAATCGAATCGGTAACAGGAAAACCCATTGAAAAACTACACATTATTGGCGGCGGGGCTCACAACAGCATGATGAATCAGCTCACTGCCGATGCCACTGGAATACCCGTTTTTGCCGGACCAACTGAAGCTACTGCCATTGGAAATATTTTGTTGCAGGCCAAAGCATTGGGTAAAGTAAATTCGTTGGCTGAAATCAGGGAGATTGTGGGTAATTCGTTTGAAGTCATAAAATACATTCCCTCGCCTAAACTCAATTGGGATGAGGCGTACGCGCAATTTGAGAAATTGCAATAGGATTATTGTATTGAATGTCGGACAGATTCAAGTTGATAAATAGTTGTTTCGGAAAGCGACAAAATTTATCTTTACACGACGTTTGCAAATCAGGGAAAATTTCAAAATGCCTGATATTTCAGATTTACCGGAAAAATAACTGAAGTTAAATTAAATGGAAAAGAAAGATAAACCAATATTTCATAAACGCATTTTCTGGGACGTTGATTTTGAGAAAATCGATTACGATGCAAAAGCCAGTTTTGTAATTGAGCGCGTTTTCGAGCGCGGCGATGTGGAAGACATTCGCCAGTGCAGGCGGTATTATGGCGATAAAAAAGTAACACAGGTTTTACTAAACACAAGATTTTTGCCTGAACACAGAATTCATTTGGCAAGTGCAGTTATTAACAGACCAATGGAGGATTTCAGATGTTATATACTAAGACAGTCGAACCCGGAACTTTTTCCCTATTAAAAGAACTGATGGATGTTCCTTCACTTAAACCTTTTTGTTTGGTGGGTGGAACAGCGCTCTCGTTAAAATATGGACACAGAAGTTCTGTTGACTTGGATTTGTTTTATCACGAGAAATTTGATGCTGAAGCTATTGAAGAGGAATTAAAGGAAACTTTCGGAGAAAATTATTTCACAGAAGGTGGTCACCGGAATTTTGGAATTTTTTGTTACATCAATAAAGTCAAAGTTGATATAGTTTATTTTCCTCACAAACCAATAGCACCCTTTGAAGAAGAAGAAAGTATTCGTTTCTACAGCAGCAATGATATTGGCGCCATGAAGATTCAGGCTATTTTAGGCAGGGGAAAAAAGAAAGATTTCTGGGATTTGCACGAACTTTTGAAACACCATTCGCTTCAGCAAATTATGGACTGGCACAAACAGAAGTATCCCAATCAAATGTTGGCTATCAGCATTCCGAATGCGTTAACCTACTTTACAGATGCTGACGAAAGCGAAACACCTGTCAGTTTTAAAAAGCAAACCTGGGAAATGGTAAAAAAAGACATTTCCCGTGTTGTGCGTGATTATCTCAGTTGATGCTGATTTTATGCGATGTTGGTATAAACTGCCTGAACGTCGTCGTCTTCTTCGAGTTTGTCAATCAGTTTTTCAATGTCTTCCAATTGTTCTTCGGTAAACTCAACCGGCGTATTCGGAAAGCGTTTCAGAACTGCTTTTGATGCTTCAATCTTCAGGTTTTCGAGTGCAGTGGCCATTTCACCAAACGAAGTATAATCGGCATAAGCATAAACCACGCCTTCATTTTCTTCAATCTCTTCCAGCCCGGCGTCAATCAATTCGAGTTCCAGGTCTTCGAGATTCATTCCTGCTGGTTTTTCGAACTCAAAAACTGCCTTGCGCGAAAACATAAATTCGAGTGAGCCGGTTGGCCCCAAAGTTCCGTGAAGTTTGTTGAAATAACTTTTTACATTGGCAACCGTGCGCGTGGTGTTGTCGGTGGCACATTCCACAAAAATCAGAACGCCGTGCGGGCCTTTTCCTTCGTAGTTTACCTCGGTAAAATCGGCGGCATCTTTACCCGATGCGCGTTTAATCGCCGCATCGATATTGGCTTTGGGCATATTTTGCGCCTTGGCGTTTAAAATAGCTGTACGAAGTGCTGCATTTGTATCAGGGTCGGGTGTACCTTCTTTTGCTGCAATGGTTATTTTCTTTGCGAGTTTCGGAAATATCCTCGACATCTTGTCCCAGCGTTTTTCTTTTGCTGCCCGGCGGTATTCAAATGCTCTTCCCATGAGTAAATTTGTTTTTGTGAAATTTTCCGCGAAAATATAAAACTGAATCGAAATAAACCAAAACACATTCACATAAAAAGGCGATTTGCTTGTATGAAGCAAAAAGAAATAGGGTTTTTGTTTATTCTAATCCTGTAATTCATTTGATTTTGTGAGGTTTGCACACTTTTTCCTCTTTGCGGCTTTTTGCTCCGCATTTTCCGCATTCGTACTTTGCATTTTCCTTATCCTCGAATTCCTTATCCTTGCAGGCTTTTTTGCTCATCGTTTTTATTGTAATTCCCGATGTTTCAGAACAACATTTACAGGGTAATTGTTTCGCAGGTATTCCGCAATTTTTTCAGCCGAATAAACCGAACGATGCCTGCCACCGGTACAACCAAAACTAACCGAAAGGTGTGTGAATTCCCGCTCCAGATAAACTTTCACCGATTGCTCAACAATGGTTTTTACACCGTTCAGAAATACCCCGATTTCGGATTTTTGTTCCAGAAAATCCTGTATCTCAATGTCTTTTCCCGTAAAGTTGGCCAGTTCGGGGTAGCGACCGGGGTTGTTCAGTGCACGGCAATCGAAAACATGACCGCCACCGTTTCCCGAGATGTCAGCCGGGTATCCTTTTTTAAACGAAAAACTGGTAATTTCGACTGTGAGGTTGCTTTTTGTGCGGCCAATTTCCTTTAAAAAATCCGACTGGGTAAGTTCTTTTAAAACATTCACCAGTTCGGGCAGTTCAACAGGCAGATTGAGATCGGTGAGTAAAAACTCAAGGTTTTTCAGGGCAAACGGAATGCTTTTTAAAAAGTGTTCTTTCTTCTCATAAAACCCCCTGAACCCGTATGCGCCCATCGCCTGCATGATTCGGATGAGCACAAATCCCTTGAAATAAGCGGCAAATCCGGCATCGTCAACAGTGATATATTTTTTGAGTTCGTCAACATAAAAATCAAACAACTGCTGCCTGATGCTTTCCGGAATATCAGCTTTTCCATCGTAAAGCAGCGAAGCCAAATCGTACTGAAGTGCACCGCGCCGGCCTCCCTGATAATCGATGAAATAAACCTCTCCATCTTTCAGCATCACATTGCGGCTCTGAAAATCGCGGTACAAAAAATAGTCGGAATCGGCACTCAGCAGATATTCGCAAAATGTCTGGTAATCGTCTTCCAGCGCCTGTTCGTCAAACTGGATTTTTGCCAGCTTCAAAAAATAATATTTAAAATAATTCAGGTCCCACATCATCGACTGTTTATCGAAAGCAGCACGCGGATAGCTCACCGAATAATCGAGCTCTTTCCCTGCCAGAATCTGAATTTTGGGCAGCTCACGCAAAACCTTGCGGTACTCTTCAATAATATTTTCCGAAAAACCCTCTTTTTCGCGGATTGCAGTTAAATAATCAAACAAGGTTACATCGCCCAAATCTTCGAGCAGGTATTTTTTCAAATCGGCACTTACGGCAAAAACACCCGGCACCGGAACACCCGATTTTTTGAAATGGTTTGTAAAAGATAAAAACGCTGTATTTTCTTTTACATCGGCGTTAAACGCACCAATTACAGTTCTTT
Organism: Draconibacterium sp.; assembly: GCA_050179035.1. GTDB lineage: Bacteria > Bacteroidota > Bacteroidia > Bacteroidales > Prolixibacteraceae > Draconibacterium. Next base: position 15,376 of record JBFXFM010000044.1, read on the forward strand.
CGGCCGATTTGATGCGGCAATATTCGCGGTAAGAACCTGACCCCGGAAGCATTTCAACGCTTTCGGCTTTTTCGTTAAATTGATTTTCAAAAAGCTGAATGATTTCGTTTTTATCTGAAGTTTTCAAACCAAAGGAATTTTAAAAGTTTTACAATCCGATTCTTGCAATCGGCGGATAAATTTTACTTTTAAGCCAGCAATATAAACCGCGATGAACAGAATTAGAACCAAAAGTATTGTTTTTTTGAGGATACTCCGAAACCTTGCTGCCGGTTTTGGCATTTTCTTTTTGGTTTGCATACTGTTTGCACTCACCGAACAACCCTACTGGGCTTATCACTGGCTGGGCACAAGCAAAGCCGAAATGAAATGGAAACCCGAAGTTATTGTGGTTTTGGGTGGTGGCGGAATGCCAAGCCAGAGTAACCTGATGAGAGGCTGGTATGCGGCAAAGGCGGCAAAATCTTTTCCCGATGCTGAAATCATTTTTGCTATGCCAGGCAATATTTCCGACAGCCTGAGTACGCCGGTGCTAATGAAAAAAGAACTTGAAATCAGGGGTATTCAGGCAGAAAAAATCGGGTTCGAACCAGCTGGTACGAACACGCGCGCTCAGGCTTTGAACTGTGCAAAATTGCTTGATGTAAAAACACCGGTTTTGCTGGTTACCTCGCCCGAACATATGCTGCGTTCGGTTTTGTGTTTTCAGAAGGCCGGGTTTGAAAAAGTAAATGGCTTGCCGGCATTTGAAAATGCACTGGAAGCCGATTTGAAATTTGAGGATGACAAATTAGGCGGAAATAAAACCCTTGTGCCCGATGTAGGTGAAAACATCAACGCCCGCTACCAATTGTGGAACCACCTGAAATATGAAATTCTTTGTGCCCGCGAAATCACTGCGCTGGCATATTACAGGTTGAGAGGATGGATTTAAAGAAATACCAATTCAACTTTTATTCTTCATTTTTGTTTCTGAAGATGTCTGGATGTTCCAGCGATCAAAATAGAAAACAAAACAAAAATGGCAGATAAAATTACAGTTGAAACACTTGTGAATGCCTCTGTTGAAACAGTCTGGCATCACTGGACAGCCCCGGAAAGTATTCAGAAATGGAACCACGCCAGCGACGACTGGCATTGTCCGTTTGCTGCAAACAACCTTGTTGAGGGAGGAAGATTTGTTTATACAATGGCTTCAACCGATGGTGAAATGAGTTTTGATTTTGAAGGTGTTTATACCGAAATAAAGTTGAACGAAAAAATAAAATACCTGATTATTGATGGCAGGGAAGTGGAGATCACATTTACCCCGGTTGGCAAAAAAACAAAAGTTACCGAGATTTTTGACCCTGAGAATGTTCATCCGGCTGCTTTACAGCAAGCAGGCTGGCAGTCTATTTTAGATAATTTCAAAAAAGTGGCAGAAGAATGAATTGTTGCAGCGGGTTGAAATTTAACTCAAAAAGAATAGCCGGAAGTAATTGCTCCCGGCTATTTTTTTGATTCATTTTATTCTACAACTGAATAATCAAAACCGATGGTTTTTCGTTGCGGATGATATCAACAGAAACTCTTTGTCCAACGCTGAGGGTTTGCAAACGGCTCATATAATCGTGTACCCCTCCCACTTTTTTGCCTTCAATGGCAGTAATAATATCGCCCTTTTTCATGCCGGCTTTTTCGGCAGGTTTTCCCGGAGTAACAGCGTCAATACGTAATCCGCGTTTTTCAAGACCAGCATAATCGGGCATCACGCCAAAAGTTACTTTCAGTTTTCCGCCCCTGCTTCGCTGAAATTTTGGGCCGGACTCCTGAAATGCCAGGTTTGTTTCACGGTTCGAAACATTTTCGACAAGCAATGTTGCATAATCGGCCACTTTTTTAACGCCTTCGAAATTAATGAGTTCAGCATCGTCAAGCGGCGTGTGATAATCGGAGTGAGCTCCGGTAGAAACAAAAAATACAGGAATGTTTTGCAGGTAGAACGAAGCGTGGTCCGACGGGCCAACGCCTTCGGGCGAAAAAGCAAGGTTGAATCCTGTATTCAGTTGATTCATCAGCGCTTCGCTTTCTTTTCCGGTTTGCGAACCGCCAATACTCAATCCGTTTTGCGCATCGAGCCGTCCAACCATATCAAAATTAAACATGGCCGCCATTTTATCGGTTTCCACCGGTGGTTTGTTTACAAAAGCTTTTGAACCCACAAGTCCCATTTCTTCGGCACCAAAAGCCACAAAAATGATGCTTCGTTTATTGTTTTTTAAACCAGCCAATTTCTCGGCAAGCTGAATGATTGTTGCCACTCCTGAAGCATTGTCGTCGGCACCATTGTGCACCGCCACTGTATCGACCATGCGTGAACCCGAACCCGGGCCACCCATTCCCAAATGATCGTAATGCGCACCCACAACCACATATTCGTTTTTCAGATTGGCATCAGTACCTTGCAAAAGTGCAACCACGTTGCGGGTTTCCGCTTCGCTCAACAGTACATTCACTGTGGCCGAAACGTTGGCGCCGGTAACTTTACTCACAGGTTTTTTGTTTTCGAGCATTTGCGCTTCCAACAGTTCAATGGTGGTTTCGCCACGCAGAATTTTGTTCGCCACTTCGCGTGTAACCTGAATTACCGGAATGGAGTATCGACTGCTGTTTTTATCGAAAACAAGCGACGAAAGCTCATCCTTTTCGCTGAATTTGGTGCCGGCAACGAATATAATTCCGGCAGCGTTTTTATCAGAAGCCACGAGTGCTTTTGTACGTTCCGATGAATATTCGAGATAAGGGCTTTGCGGATTTTCAAGATCGGGGTCGCCTTGCAGAACCATCGTCCATTTGCCTGTAACATCCACATTTTTATAATCGTTCCATTGCAGCGAATCGCGGTCAATTTCGAGGCCGAAACCGGCAAAAACCACTCCAGCAGTTGCCGTTGAATTGGACGAAAATGCGTATGGCAGAAATCCTTTTTCAACCTGAACTTCTTCATTGTTGACAGTCAATTTATTTCCTTCGCCTGTTTTTGCTGAAGTTACAAGTCCGAAAGGCTGAAATCCGGCGTTGTATAAAAGTTGTAATCCGGCGGCTTTAAACTTGTCGCGGATGTATTTTGCAGCAGCCAGGTCGCCGGGCTCGCCCGATTTCCGGCCCTGTAATTCGTCGGACGCAAGGTATTCAACATCTTTTTTCAGTTCATTCACTGTAATTTCGGGATTGAAATTTTGTGCCAGCGCGGGTGTGGCAGCAAGCAAAAAAAGGAAAAGTATCGTTTTCATCTGTACTATTTTATCTGTTTAAACATTGTTTCTATAGAAACTAATAAAATCGGGTTTGGTTTAAAACTGTAAGCAATAATAAACATTAATGCCATTAAAAAAAAGAGTTACGTATATTTACGCCTTCATCTAAAATTGCAAAACTTGATTTCCTTCGGAGTAAAATACTGGTTTATCTTTCTGCTGGCTGCAATTATTGCAGCGGCCGGAACCGCGCTGCTTGTGTATTATAAAAATAAAGACAACGCCGAACTCACCAAAAAGCAGTTGGGAATTCTGGCAGTTCTCAGGTTTCTTGCCTTCTTTTTTATTGCAGTTTTGTTGCTGTCGCCTTTTCTGAAAACGCTAAAAAAGATAACGCGTAACCCACTGATTGTGTTAGCAGTTGATAACTCTTCATCTGTAAAATCAAATCCCGATTCGGTGCAAACAATTGCCGGAATTCAACAGCTCATTAATCAACTTAAAAGTAAGACTGGCGCCGATTTTACACTGGTTGAATATAGCTTTGGCGAAGAAACCCGGCTGCTGGAAAACAGCAGTTTTGACGATAAAAAATCGGATTACAGCCAGATGCTGGGTACGATAACGAACAATCATTTTAACGAAAATATCGGGGCGCTGATTGTGGCCGGCGACGGGATTTACAACCAGGGGAAAAACCCGGTGAACCTTTTAAGTGAAGTCAGTTTTCCGGTTTACACGATTGGGGTTGGCGATACTACCGAAATCACAGACGCCCGGATTCAGGATATCAGGGTGAACAGAACTTCGTTTTCGGGAAACCGCTTTCCGGTTGAAATCGATTCGCGCTACACAAAACTGAAGGGAAAATCGTTGAAGCTGACCGTTACAACGGGCGGACAGGAAGTGGCTTCAACAATTATCACCCCACCAAACGGAAACTATTTTCATACGCAGGAATTTGTGCTCGAAGCCGGAATACCCGGATTAAAAAGGTTTGCTGTTACCACGGAAATTATTGAAAACGAGCGAAACACACGCAACAACCAGTCGGTTTTTGTGATTAACGTACTCGACAAAAAGCAAAAAATTCTCATTCTGTCCGATGGGCCCCACCCCGATATCGGGGCAATAAAATACACACTCGACCAGCAAACCACTTACGATGTTTCTGTTTTTACCGAAGAGCCATATCCATCGGCATTAACCGATTATAATCTTGTGATTTTTAACCAGCTTCCCACCACCGGAAAATCGATGGCTGAGATTTTAAATCAGGCAGTTAAGAATCGAATTCCAACACTTTTCATTGTGGGGAACAAAACATTTATCCCGCAGTTGAATGCACTTGGCGCAGGTGTTACCATCAAACCGCTGGCCGGAACGGGAGAGGAGGCACAAGCTGTGATTAACCCGGTTTTTGCATCGTTTACGTTGAGCGACGACCTGAAAGAAATGATACCGCGTTTTCCGCCTTTACAAGTGGCTTTTGCCGACTACGAAACCGACCCGTCGCTGATTCCGCTTTTTAACCAGCGGATTATGAACATCGAAACAGCAAAACCGCTGCTGGCAGCAGGTTCGCTGAACGGACGCAAAACAGGTTTTATTTTTGGCGAAGGAATCTGGCGCTGGCGTTTGTACAACTATTCCGCTAACCTGAATCAGACACTTTTTAACGAGCTTGTAAACCAGTTGGTGCAGTACCTGGCGCTCAGGCAAAACGAGGATAATTTTGTAGTGACATATCAACCTGTTTATGCCGAAACCGATGAAATAATTTTGAACGCCGAGGTGTATAACGATGTTTTTGAACGCATTGCCACCGAAGAGGTAAAAATTGTTATCAAAAATGCTGCGGGCGAAGAATTCGATTTTGTTTTTGATATCAGGGGAAAAGACTATTTTCTGAATGCCGGACATTTGCCTGTTGGCGATTATTTGTTTTCGGCAACAGTTTCGCTGGCGGGAAAAACATTTACCGAAACCGGCGTTTTCACGGTTACCCCGGTAAATCTCGAAAATACCGATTTGCAGGCCAATCATAAAATATTGTACCAGTTGGCCGAAGGAAGTGGCGGTAAATTCTACAACCTGCAACAAACCGATGAACTGATTTCGGAAATCATGAAAAGTAACCGGCTGGTGGCCACTTCCTATTTTCAGGAAATGGTGAACGAGTTGCTGAACCTGAAATGGATATTTGGAGTGATTTTAATTTTGTTAAGTGTGGAATGGTTTTTGAGAAAATTCTGGGGCATTTACTAAGTCGTATGAAACAAATTTACACTACGATACAAAAAGCAGAAAAAACAGTTATGCTGATTGTGCTGGCAATCTTCAGTTTTTCGTGTGTGTCAACACGTTCGCTGTTGATTGAAATACCTGAAAAAGCAAAAAGCGAACTCCCTGAGAACATTCAAAGTCTTTTACTGATTACCCGTGCTTACAATGATTCATATACTGATTTGGAAGCCGACTCATTGCAAAAACTTTTCTACCTCCAACGGTTTAACTACGATACAGTTATTTATGATTTACGCACCATCGACACCACACTGAAAGCGTTGGGCGAGCTGTTGTTCGAGTCGGGAAGGTATGATTTTGTGATTCCTGAAAACCGGTTTCAGCCTACAGGAAACTCAGTAGCACTTGCAGGCGAAATGCCAGCTGGTGTAATAAAAGACTGGTGCGAAACTTACAAAACCGACGCAGTGCTTTCGCTTGATTTTTTTAAAACGCGGGTGATGACAGAATATGATCAGCTGGTGAATTTCGACCAGGAAAACAATAGCTTTTACGATTTTGCACACGCGAAAATGAAAGTCAGTTACGAAGCGCTTTTCAGAATTTATGATGCTGAAAAAGAGAGCGTTATTTACAGAAAATTATTGCGCGACACCATTTTGTGGGAAGCTTCTGACCGTACAACCTCAGCCTTGTTTTATCATTTTACCCCGGTTAAAGATGCGCTTGCCGAAACCGGAATTGCCATTGCACTCGATGTTTCGGCAGAAATCAGCCCGGTGTGGAGAACAGAAAACCGGAAGTATTTTGCGAAAGGCGACGAAACCCTGAAATCGGCCAATGTGTTGGTTAACAGCAATCAGTGGGAAACTGCGATTTCGATGTGGAAAAATCTGGCTGAAACTACCAAACAGAAAACGGTGAAAAGCAAAGCCGAATTTAATGTAGCTGTGGGATACGAGTTAACAGGCGACATCGATGCTGCGATTCAATGGGGCCTGAAATCGTTCGAAACCATGTTCCGCATACAAACTTATGAATACCTCGAAATACTGAAAAACAGGAAAAATGAACTTCAAAAACCATAGCCATGAAAAAAATCGCCGGCTTTCTGTTTTCCGTTTTAGTCCTGTCGTCATGCACGGTTTACAAAGAATATCCCATCGATATTTATAAACCCGGAGAGGCTTACCTGCCGCCCGACGCCAAAAACATTGCGCTCGTGTACCGGAATTTTAAGTACGATAATGACACACTTCAGCATTATTTTAAAGACAACCGGATGTTGCGAAAGGCAAAAAACGACCCGGCCAATCTTGACAGCACTTTGGCTGCAATTTGTTTAAACGAACTGGCACTCAACCTCAAAAAGAAGGACAAGGAAAAGAAAATCAACATTTACACCGATATTTTCAAGCCGCACAAAGCCGTAAAAATGCCCGTGGTAAACACAAGTGTGATAAACAACCTGGTTGAAACAGTGGATGCCGATTTTGTAATCATGCTCGAAACGTACTCTTATTTTTATGCCGAATACGAAGCTGAACAAAGCGCCCCAAAACCCCGCGAAGTAATTACTGCCAATGTTTGGTCGGCTTACAATCCGGCGCTGCAAAAAATAACCGACCGCAAAACTCTCATCGACACGATTTTCTGGAATGCTTTTGACGAATCGGGAAAACTTGATTCGAGAAGTAAACTTCCGCCCCGGCTAACCGCTTTAAAAATTGCATCGCAATTAGCTGGCGAAAATTATGCAAAACGCTATTTCGCAGCATGGGTAAATACCAAACGAACCTATTCCATTCCGCCGCTGCCCGAATTCGAAATGGCTGAAAAATATATTCAGAAAGGCGATTGGGACAACGCAATTCTGTTGTGGAAAAGATATGCCGATGACAAAAACGGAAAACTGGCCATTCACGCCCGGTACAACCTTGCTTTTGGCTACGAAATGAAAGACGATATCGATTCTGCAATTCAGTGGATAAGTGCAGCAAAACAATCGGCTGAAAGTTACCACAGCCGCAGCGACCTGAAACTGATTGAACAGTACAACAAGGTTTTAATTCAGCGTAAAAAGGATATTGAACGGCTAAACCAGATGTAAATGTGGCGCAAATTTTTGCAGATTTTATTTTTTATGTTCCTGGCTGCCTTACAAAGCTGCAATACACTTTATAACTCTAAGGTTATCAGCATTCAGGTGCTTGTTCCGGGAAAGGCAAAAACACCGAAGGATTATACAAAACTGGCAGTAAAATACAATAACAGTAATATTGCGTTCAACCCGCTGTTTGCAGGTTATTTTGAAGATACCACGATGATAATGGATACAAAAAATCTTGACAGTATCGCTTCGCTGGTTTACTTTGATGTTTGTACTGACTTTATTCGATCCCAGAATTATTTCGACTCTGTAACTGTACTAAACCCTTTTGATTTTAGTAATATTTCTATCAGCGATTCGCTGGTAAAAGCAAGGCTATTAAACCAAAACGCTGTGGATTTGCGCAAGACTAAACTTATTAATCCAGAAGTATTAAAAATCGCTAATCTTGTAAATAGGTTCAAATCAACCGGACCGAAAAAAGATACAACTCTTTTAATTGACCCTGAATTTGGATTTTATACCCGGGCTGGCTTGGAAGAAATTGCGAAACAAACCAATGCCGATATTTTTTTGTCATTCGATTTTTTTGCAGAGAGTGATGGTATTTACTCGCCTGATTATTACCTGAACCTGCCGGACAGCCCACAAAAAAGTAAACTAATAGAAATAAACAAACGCACAGCTGAAGAACTGGTTTACATTTATTCAAGCTGGAATATTTATGATTTAAAAAATCTGGCACTAACTTTTGCGTATCAGAATATCGACACAATAAACTGGATTGAACCGGCTTATAATCTGCGTGAAGCCAAGCGGGTGTTACCACCCCGCAAGGATGCCATTTTTAATGCAGCCGATGTGGCAGGAACTCAATTTGGAGAATACATATCGCCGCATTGGGTTAATGTTGACCGGATGTATTATCAGTCGGGGCATTCGGAATTGAAAAAAACCGATAAAATGGTTGCTGAAAACCACTGGCTTAACGCCGTTGAGATATGGAAGAAAAACACAACAAACCGCAATAAAAAAATTGCTGCCAAAAGCATGTTTAACCTGGCGCTGGCCTGCGAAATGCAGGGCGAAATTGATGCTGCAATGGATTGGGCTGTAAAGTCGTTCTATGTTTTTGGCAACAAAAATGAAATACATGCCTTTAATACACAGCAATACATCCGTATTCTGGGTCAGCGGAAATTAGATATTAAAAAGATTGAAAACTAACAGGCATCGGATGTGTTACAAGGATAAAAAATAGAATTGATTTGATGTATTTAGTAGGAATAATTCTGGCACTATTTCTTTCTTTAGTCTTGGTAAGTAAGAAAAACAAAACGAAATCAAATTGGATATTACTCGTTTGGCTTTTGGTTATTGCCGTAAACCTGACACTAATTTTTTTACAAACTGATAATAAAAAATATATCTATGCTTCATTATTAGGCTGGGTGTTCCCACTTCCATTGCTGCATTGGCCTTTTTTATATTTGTATGTATCAACATTAACTTCAAAAAAAGAATCTGGCCCTAAATTTTTATGGCTACATTTTACACCTTTTTTTCTCTCGATTGTTTTGTTTTCGAGTTTCCTGTTTTTGCCTGAAATTTCAAAAATTAAGGTTTACGAAATTGGAGGGAAAGGCTATGAAACTGAGTTGACCATTAATTTAACAGCCATCGTATTATCTGCAATCATTTACACAACATTGTCGATTATTAAATTACGGAAATACAAAAAATTGATTAGAAACGAATTTTCCTATTTGGAAAAGATTAATTTGAGTTGGCTGGCATATCTTATTGCAGGAATGACAACTATATTTTTTGCTGTTATATTTGTAGGAAACGATAAAATTATTTATTCGCTTGTGGTTGGGTTTGTTTTTTTTATTGGATATTTCGGAATAAAGCAAGTAGGAATATTTACTGAAAACATACCTGATTCAATTACAGAGGGAAATAAAATCCATTTAGAATCTACATTCAATTTTGTATCAAAAATCAATACTGAACAATTACTATTATCAGATGGAGAAATTGAAGTTAAGGGGCTTAAATATCTGAAATCAACATTAAATGATGAAACTGCGTTAAGAATATACAATGACTTGAATAAAATAATGCTGACGGAAAAGTTGTATAGAAATGCAGAATTGAGATTAGACGATTTGGCGGGAGCGCTAAATGTTTTACCCAATCATTTATCGCAAGTTATCAACTCAATTGAAAATAAAAATTTTTACGATTATATCAATCAGCTCCGAATTGACGACTTTATAAAATTGATTTCAATGCCTGAAAATCAAAAATTCACTTTACTTTCATTGGCTTTTGAGTGCGGATTCAATTCTAAAACTTCCTTCAATCGAAATTTCAAAAAAATAACCGGATATACTCCTTCGGAATATGTAAAACAAGAAAACATCATTACTACAACCTAAAAAGTAGTTTCAACTTACATTCTTCGAAGTGTTAAGTTTGTAACTATCACATTTCTAAATTTTTATAAATTAATAACATCTTTGGCAAATAAGTGCCAACTTACCTATTAGTGCGATTCTTCTTTGTACTACTGCTTTCTTTGCAGAAATTTAAAAATTAATTTATAAAAAAATGAAATCACTTAAAGCAATCCTTTTTATCGGGTTAATCATGTTATTCGTAACTTCTTGCAACAAACCAGACTCTGACACTGATAATGATTATCCCAAACAAATTAACATTACCTATAAAGTTAGCAGTACAACAACTAGCGGTTTAGTGTCAATTACATACGATAACGAAACTGGAGGGCTGACCACTGTTGATAATCCAGCATTACCGTTCACAAAAAACATTACAAAAACGGTAAGCAAAAACAATATTATAACACTTGGATATTTTGTCAATCCTGCTCAAGAAGTAAAGCTGGAAATATTAGTCAATAATGAGGTGGTAAAGTCACAGGCATTTACAACTCCCAACTCTGCAATATCATATACTTTTCAATAAGAAAGGTGGGGTTTAATATTAAAGTAAAAAATTCATCTCATGGAAAGTTTGTTTAGAATTTATTTAACCTTCATCATCCTTTCAGTATTTATTTTTTCCTGCAGCGAAGAAAGATATATTGACGAACCAGGAAACTTAGTGCCAAAAACGGTTGACCAGGATGCTACGCTACCTTCAATTTTCGTAAATGGTGCGTTGTTACATTCTGAAGCTTTTGGACCGGAGGACAGCACACTCATTGTATGTATTCATGGTGGGCCAGGTGCGGATTACCGCTATATGCTCAATTGCAAAACTCTTGCTAGCAGGGGCTATCGGGTTGCTTTTTACGACCAGCGGGGTGCAGGTCTTTCTCAACGATTCCCCAAAAGTTGGTATAAGTCCCAAGGCAGTGATGCCCTTAATAAAATATTTTATGATGAATTAAAAGGCGTAATATCCCATTACAAAACATCTCCTTCACAAAAAGTAATTCTGTTGGGGCAGTCCTGGGGAGCAATGTTGGCTACAGCTTACACAGGAAAATATCCTAATGAAATAGACGGACTTATTGTAGCCGAGCCGGGTGGTTTAAAATGGGATGATGTGATTGATTATATTTCTGAGTCACAGTCGTTCAAATTATGGAGCGAAACCTTAAATAATGCTACATATATCGACCAGTTTATGACTGGTAAAGAAGACCAGCACGAAATATTAGATTATAAAGCTGGCTTGATGAGTTCTGCAAACGAAATAGTCGGTGATTTCGGTTCTGATTTAGGCAATAATGCACCATCTTTTGTTGCCTCCCGAAGCGGTGCAGGTGTTAATGCAGCATCGTATGAGTTAGGGCAAGATACTAATCCTGATTTCTCAGACGGAATTAACCAGTTTACAAAAAAAGTATTGTTTATCTACAGTAGCAATAACAAAGCATATCCCGATAGCTGGGCAACAAAAATTTCATCTGTTTACCCTAACAAAGAAATTTTTAAAGCACTGGGAGTAGGTCACTCGGGAATGTTTGACCAGGTAGATTTCTGGTCAACAACTATGGAACCTCAAATTATTTCTTATATACAATCATTATGAGAACGTCATTGAAAACGATTACACTTAAATTAATTATTATAGCTGTTGTTTTCTCACTTTTTCAAAATAAAATAGCCGCACAGGTTATAAACTGGGAAAACGTTTCTGAACAAAATAAACATCTGTTACATGCTAATGCAGGAGCAGAATATGGCGTAACAGCCGGTTTGGGTTATCATCGCCTAATTCCTGTTAAAAGAATCCCTTTATGGATTGGAGGCGAGTTCTCTATACCGGCAGGAAATGAATTGGCAGATGATTTTAAGTTTAGGTTAGGTGCACAAATCAGGTTTGCTGCATTCAATCATTTTCAATTTTCAGCAAGGGTTCAGGGTATTTCAAGACGCTATCACAATCAGTCAGTCAGACTTTTCAATTTTGGAAGTGATTTTGCCGGGACGCTGGGATATTATCACAAACATTGGTTTTTGGGAACTGAAGTCGGTTTTGATAAAGCCATTGTTACAAACTTTAAGCATAGCGAGTGGTACAAAAAAAATATTTACGACAATGTTCAGGACGGCTGGTATGAGCCTGCAACCGGAGGCAATTTTTATTATGGATTGCAGGGGGGCTATTCCATAAAAAAAGTGGATGTTACTCTTAAAGCCGGAAAGGTTTTGCAGCAGGATTTTGAATCACAGCCATTGCTTCCTTTTTATGGGCAATTGGGGGTAAACTTCAGATTTTAAAATGAGAGATGAACGAACTTCATAAATTTTCGATTTATGGACACAGTACAAATATTTACTAAGACTTTCCTGTTAAGATTTGGAGTAGCGATAATTTTTCTTTCCCATAGCTTACACGGTATTTTTACGAACAATGATGTAAACGACTTTGGCAATCTGTTTTTAGACAAAATTGGGTTTGCCCCATTTGGGATTTTCATGGCATGGGGTGTTGTAATTAGTCAGATAATTACTTCGTTTTTATTAATTACAAATAGAATCGTAAAGATTTCATGTATCATAAACATTACTATCCTGATTTTTGGCATAATAACAGTTCATTTTAATGAAGGCTGGTATGTGGTGGGGGCTGGCAGAAATGGCATGGAGTTTAGCTTCATTTTAATTGTTGTGCTCTTTACAATAATCATACAAAATAAAGTGACTGAAAAACAAACAGTTAGATGATTGCTGTAACCAAAATGCCATTATTCATTTCATAATGATTTTTATAATCTTTTTAAATTCTAATTAAATAAAAAAACAAAGTACAGGTTATGGCAGAACAAAATAACACATCAAGAATTGCAGGTCTAATATATTCAGGAGTTGTTTTGACAGGAATTTTCAGTTTGATGTATGTTTCCTCTAAACTAATAAACTATGGCAATGCCTCGTTAACTTTTCAAAATTTAACAACCTCTGAAACATTATTCAGATTTGGAATTGTAAGCGGCTTAGTATGTTATACATTTTTTCTCTTTTTACCGCTCGTCTTATATAAGTTATTAAGACAGGTCAATGAGGATATGGCAAAATTGATGGTTTTATTAGCTCTCATAAGTGTGCCAATGTATTTTATAAATACTCAAAATGAGTTTACAGTACTTTCATTGATTAAAAACATCGAATTACCTCAAAACTTTCAACCAAGAACAAATTCATTCTCAAGTACTTTTTTACACTGAACAATATTATCAAGGGATGCGACTCATTCATATTTTTTCAGGGCTTTGGTTATTTCCGCTCGGATACTTGGTTTTCAAATCCAACATACTTCCAAAAATTCTTGGAATACTTTTAATTCTTGGCTGTTTTGGATATCTACTAAATTTCGTTGGATACACGTTAATTTCTAATTATTCCGGGCTTGGAATTAGCTCATACATAAGTTTACCAGCAAGCATTGGAGAAATAGGGATTTGTTTATGGTTATTATTTATTGGAGCAAAAGAAAATACACAACAATCGCAAATAAAAAATTAAAATGGAAACACAATTAGAAGACTTTAAAATAAACATAAGAATAAAACTTTCTGCACTTTGGACAGCAGTAATGTTTTGTTACATCTATGGTGATTATTTTGAGCTATATGTTCCCCATAAAGTAGAAGGGCTATTAAATGGTCAAAATATGTTGGACTCTCCGCTCAAGTTATTTGCAGCAACTTTTATTTTGACAATACCGGCATTAATGATTTTTTTATCATTAATGCTTTCTCCAAAATTGACAAAATGGTCGAATTTTGGAATTGGTATCTTTTTTACATTATTCACATTGTTAGTTGGTATTGCATCAATATCAGAATGGAAAATGTTTTACGTTTTCTTATCATTCCTTGAAAGCTTAATTACATTATTAATTGTTTGGCAAGCTTTTAATTGGAAAAGGATAAAGACCGAATAAAAACAACGAACCGCTAACAAGGGTGGCAATTTTTGGGGTCACGTCGTAAAGAAACAAAAGGGACACAAAAAATGAGTAGACTATTTCAATTTACAGCTCTACTTTTATTATTAGTAGCAAGTTGTAGGCAATTTTGCTGATACTTCAATCATTTAAAGCAAATTTATTTTACCTCGCCGACTGATTTTTTTATGTACCAAGCCGCAGGTATTAACCATAAATTTATTTTAGAAAATAACAATATCCAGGCGTTTCAAATTGAAATAAATGAAGACAAAAAAATAATTGTGAAAAAGGTAGAATAAAACTGCCTACATGGTATTGCCAAAAGCGGGGCTGAACGGCTTCGACTGGACATTTGTACAAGATTCAACATTCGTTCTTCGATTGAACTTTTGTGCTAAAATTCCCCGCCTTCGGCAATACCCAATCGTTACGTGCAATAAGCAACCTTTTAAGAATAATAATCATCTAAAAGTTGAATCATAAGTAGAAAATTGCGAAAATGAAGACAAATTTTTTGATACTTTTAATTATAGCAGGTTTATTTGCTTTTGGTCAGTCTTGTTCAAAAGAAAATGACAATCCGAATCCAATACCCCCTCCAGCATCTATCAAGCCTCAAGGACTTTCTAAAATTGAGGAAGTATTAAACGGGGATGATCAGAACTTAATTGACTTATTGAATATAGTCAGGGGTAGCGTAGGCAAGAGAGGCCCTGCTTCGAAAACCATATGGAGTAGAAAGAATAATTATGGTTTAGGATTGTATGTAAGTGCAAATCACGTATATAGTATAAGTGGTTGGAATAATCGCAATGCGGAATTCTTTGACTTAGCTAATGAGAATATGGGTATTTTTGAAACCTCACAAATCCCACCAGTAGATGGTTCCTTAGAACTCGGTAATATTCTGATAACGGATTTTCCCTTAATGCATTTTGATATTTCACCATCTGCCACCAATTCTACTTTATTACCTTCAGAAGACTTTTACTTAGGTATTGTTGACAATCAACGTGTTGAACAAGGACAGTTTCCGCAATATCCTGAATTAGTGGATACTAAAGTTCCCTTATTAATGTACGATCCTTCTAATCGCACTAAATTTGTTCAAACCTGGAACACACCAATTGAAGGTGAAGTAGCTATGCTGGTTGGTTACCCTCAAGATGAAGAGAACTACCCAAATGGAGCTGTCGCAACAGGAATAATTTTATCTGACGAAGAGGCAAATACAGTGATCGCTGAATTGAAGGCTGCCGGAGATTCTGAAGGTGACATTCCATATAATTCTTCAGTTGAATTTTTTGTGCAAGCACAGGGTTTAGCTGGAATGAGCGGAGGCGGTGCTTTTAATGCAAGTGGACAATTATTGGGTATTATGGTAAGAGCAAGTGACAAGGAAAACGCCCCTAAGATTATCAGAATTGTTAGAATAACCCACATAAAGTCTAAATTATCCGATTTCTATAATGGTTTATCTCAAACTGAAAAGAATAAGCTCATACCATATATTAATGGGGAAATTTAAAACTTACAGGCGGTAACAAATTAGGAATTAAGGCACAGTTGAGTACCGAAAAAAGGCAGTAGTTATGCGATTCTACTGCCTTTTTTCGAGAGTAACAGTATCAAGGTGCACACTCAATTGTGTTTTAATTCTTGTTGGGCTTATCTGCTGTTTTTCAGTGCTTTGATTGATTTCTTTTGGTAACTTATTTTTAAATCAATTTTTTTAGCCCAAGTTATTTGGAATACTTTTAGCATCCTTTGGCTTAAATTTTTACGCTGGCGGGAACGAAGACACAGAGATTCCTTCCGTGCTTCCGAAACAGGCATTGAAATGTTGACAGTAAAAAGCTAAACAAAGTCGGTGGTCTATTTTTACTTTCTCCTCGTTCCCACGCCATTTTTAACAGTGTGGCCTGCAAAGCAAAAACGTCAAATGATTTTCTGAAATATGGCAAAGGCCGGAGAATTGCTGTAACAACAAACGGCAAAAAAATTGAGCTGGTGACTCCGGGTCACCAGCTCAATTTTTCATTCCTTCCAGAATGGTTCTCTTTCTCTTGTACAGAACGTTCTGCTTTTCTTCAACTCAGAAAGAACGGTTCTCACTCCAATTATTGCAGCTCAATCATCACCACCGATTTGGCCGGAATTTTAACAGTCGCTGTCGAACCGCTCATTTTTACATCCTTAAAATCTTTCAAACTCACTTCTTCAGTTTTTCCAAAATCGTTGTACGAGTTGATTTTTTCGCCTGTAACCACCTGTCCGCGAACAAACGAAATCTTTTCAGTTCCGCGCAAATCGCAGGTAACTTCTTTGCCGTTTGCCGGGTCGAGGTTGGTGATTGTAACATGGATTTTTCCCGAAGCATCTTTTGAAGCCGAAGCCGAAAGCGCGGGAATCGATTCGTTGCCAAACGTATATTTATCAGAAGTTACATTCGAAGGCAACAGCGTTGCATCGTGGTGCACGGCGTACATTTTAAACACATAAAACGACGGTGTTTTTACTATTTTGTCGTCTTTGGTAAGTATCATCGCCTGCAATACGTTAACGGTTTGGGCAATGTTGGCCATTTTTACACGGCGCGCGTAGTTGTTAAAAAGGTCGAGGTTTACCGAAGCCACCATCGCATCGCGCAACGAGTTCTGCTGAAACAAAAAGCCGGGGTTGGTGCCGGGTTCAACATCAAACCAGTTACCCCATTCGTCAACGATTAAGCCAACCCGGTTGCGTGGATCGTATTTGTCCATAATGGTGATGTGTTTGCTGAGCAACTCATCCATAAATAAGGTTTTCTTCAGCGTGGTGAAATAGTCGGTTTCGTCGAATTGCGTTGCCGAGCCTTTTTTGCTCCAGTCGTGACAAATGGTATAGTAATGCAGCGAAATTCCCTGGAAACTGCGTCCCGGGTTACCATCGCGCATCAGGGTTTCTGTCCAGTTGTAATCTGAATCGCTGGGTCCGGTTGCAATTTTGTACAACCGGTTGTCACCGTAATTTTTGGTAAATGTGCCGTAACGACGCATTTCGTTGGTATAGTATTCAGCAGTCATATTTCCGCCACAACCCCAGCTTTCGTTCCCAAGTCCCCAATATTTTACCGACCACGGTTCTGTTCTGCCGTTTGCTTTGCGGATGTCGGTCATCGGGCTGATGTTCGACGAGTTGAGGTATTCAACCCACTGCGACATTTCCTGTACCGAGCCACTGCCAAGGTTCCCGCAAATTACGGGTTCGCAGGCAAGCTGGTTGCAAAGTTCAAGAAACTCGTGTGTTCCGAAATGGTTGTTTTCGGTAACACCTCCCCAGTGCGTGTTTATCATGGTTGGGCGTTCGGTGCGCGGACCGATGCCGTCCATCCAGTGGTATTCGTCGGCAAAGCAGCCACCCGGCCAGCGGAGGTTGGGAATACCGATTTCTTTGAGCGCCGAAACCACATCGTTTCTGATGCCGGAAGTGTTAGGTATTTTTGAATCTTCGCCCACCCAGTAACCGCCATAAATGCAGGTTCCGAGGTGTTCGGAGAAATGTCCGTAAATGTGTTTACTGATTTTTTCGGTTCCCAAATCGGTGTTGACAACGATTTTGTTTTGTGCAACGGCCTGTATTGTAACTAATAAAGCGGTTGCAATGAGCATCATCCTGACTTTCATTTTTCGGTTTTATTTAGATTTATTTATAAGTGCCAAAATAACACATACAAACGACTATGCAAAAAGCCTTTTGGCTATTTTAAAAGAATGCCGGATTTGGGATGTTGTTTGCCTGAATTCCGATGCTGGTAGTTCAAGTTCAACCGGATTCGGGTTGATTGATTTCAGATATTAAATTTCTAATTTTGAATAACCGCTATTTGCAATTCCTTGCGCTCTGATTCAGAATAATATACAGTTATTCATTTGCTTAACCGGATAAGTTTAAGGTAAATATTTTTATGTTTGTATTGAAACATTGTTTTACCAATGAATGCTGAATATCAAATAAAAACTTGGTCATGGAAAGGTTTTAACGGGGTGAAAAAAATGCTGTATCTGATAGTGGTGGCTTGTTCCATATTTTTTATGGCTCAGGGTTGCAAAATTGATGAACATGAAGTACCAATTGTTTTTACCGATATTAATCTGCTGAAAGCGCTTTGTAAACTGGGAGCCGACAGCAATGGCGATGGGATGATTACGCAGAAAGAAGCCGAAAACATTAAAAAGCTTACACTGATTGGCGAAAACATAAACAACTTTGGTGGACTTGAAACATTTACCAATCTCGACTCGCTTGTTCTGAAAATGTTACCGCCTGAATCGTTGAATCTTTCATGCATGCCTCATATCAGCTATTTTGAATGTACGCTCTGTGAAACAAGAAAACTTGACCTTTCAGGAAATTTAAAACTTGCTACAGTTTTGTGCGAAAAGAACCAGCTCGATACATTGTTACTGCCAGCTTCGCCCGCCTTAAAAACGCTGAACTGCGGTTATAACCGGCTTCGGAATGTCGATGTTTCTGCTAACCCGTTGCTCACCACGCTGCGGTGTAACAACAATTTGCTCAGTTCGCTTGATCTTTCAAACAATCTGTTGCTGAAGCAAATGATAAGCTGTGGCAACCAGCTCACCTCGCTCGATGTATCAAAAAACAGTTCGCTCACGCTTCTGGGAGTGGATAATATGCCCATGCTTTCGGCGGTTTATGTGTGGATGCTTCCTTTTCCTCCTGCTGGTGGTCAGGTCTTGAACACCTATAGTCCGCAGATAAAATTTGCATTAAAGTAACTAAATTATCAAAATTTACTCAATTTGCAAGTTTTGATAATTTGTAGTGTTTTTTAGAGTGAAGCATAACGGTTGGTACATGTTGTCGGGGTGGATTTCGGAGAGCGTTCCTGTCCGATAGGACGGAACTGCGAAACGAGAATCCAGCGAACGACACACCACGAACCCCGCAATGTAATTTACAATTTGTTGAACTAAATCCCGCAGCAGCGGGATAGCTCTATCAAAAATACCCGATTCTTTCTATACTCCGAGATTATTCACTCTAAAAATTTCAGATTATGAG
>JBFXFM010000045.1:0-34102 GCA_050179035.1 Draconibacterium sp.
AACCCAAACCCTACCAACTGCTTCTCCATGCCTAACTCATTGTCATTCTGAGCGAAATAAAATGAAGCGAAAGAATCTCATCCTAAATAAATTTTTTATCGGACAGTAATGATTCCAAATCCCAATTTCCAGAATCCACTATAGATTTATCCAGCATCAATTTCAATGAATATTTATTATCTCTGCTATTTTCCAGAATCTAGTATCCAACAACCACATCTTCTTCCACTTACTATTTCCAATCTCCCTGTTCAAAAACAATGTCGCGTGGAATTCCGGCTTCACGAATGCGGTCGAGGTCGCTTTGCAACTCGGGCCTGATGATTCCTTGTTCCTGAATTAGTTTTGAAGCAGTTGAATAATCACCATCCCCCTGTATTTTAAGAATCAGCCCTGATGAAATCAGCATAGCTTCCTGCATTTTTTCGAAATTTACGCGATAAGTACCAGAAATGCTGTCGCGTTCGAAAGCTCCAAAATCCTGAAAGAAATTGAAACGCATCATGTTAGCTTTGCCATGGGCGCTGGCTGCTCCAAACCTTACCGAGCGGAAAATTCCTGCCATAAATGTCACATAATTCTCCATCATTTCTTTTTGTCCGAGTTCACCCATTTGGTTAAGTTGGTAAACGCACCACAAACCAAGAATATCGGCTTTGCCTTCTTCTATGGAGGTATAGCTGTCCTTCAGCGCTTCGCGAACTGTGGAAGTTTTGTTTACAGTATTACCCAACCCCAGACCATGAGCTACTTCGTGAAACATAGTGTTTTCGAAGAAAGCGTCAAATTTAATGTATTGCCGCTGGTCTTCTGCAATCAGCAAATCAGCAATCGGAACCAAAATCTTTTCAAATTTTGCCTGCATCGAATTTTTCAGTTGCAATTTACGACTGCCTTTGTCGGCGCGTACACGTTCATCATTAGGCAGGTTGATGGCAATGGTTTTGCTTCCGGCATTGCAGTCGCCGGCATAATAAATGGCATCGTACACATTCATGTCCGAATCAATTCCCGGTGTTTCATTTTTATATTCCGGGGTACAAGGCAAATTCTTTTGCAATTCGGGTAACAAAACTGCAAACCGTTCCAGCTTTTTGCTCCATTCAATATCTTTTACCAGAATGTATGCTTCGTAAGCAGTTTTGTAGCCATATAAAGCATCTTCATAACTTTCGATTGGTCCGACAACAAAATCAAGTGAGCTGTTTTTCATTTCCATCCAGGCAACATCACTTTCGTAATAGTCATCGGTTAGCAATGCTTTTGCGCGTTTTTCGAGATAATTTTTAAAACCAGGCTCTTCAGCCAATGCCGCAGCCTGACTGATTAATGCAGCAATTTTTTCAACCTTCTCAGCATATTCTTTGTGATAGGGAACTGATGCAAGCTGTTTGTTTTCATTTCTTTTGATTACTGTGTAAGGACTTGTTTTCGAACTATCGGCCCACGCCTCAAACTCTTCCTTTGTCATGTCAGCCGGATAAAACTGAGCTCCGGCAGGTTTTTCGCCAAATCCGGCAATAAAAGGTTGATTGTCGTTGAGCCGTTCCCACGGACCGTAATTTATCAGTAAAAATTTCTTTGTAAACTCGTCATAGTTTCCGGCTAATAACGAATCTTTGTTTCCATAAGCCTGTTGCCAGTATAAATCGTCGATGAGTTTTGATGCTTCCAACAACAATGGTAAAATTTGTTTTTCCTTTGCTGTAAGTACACTAAAATCTGTCGTTAACGCGAACGGCACAAATTCATTGGCCTTTTTTTCAATTTCCTTATTAGCCTCCATTTTGTTTTCTTTTTTAGTTCCGGTGCTGCAGGTAATAAACAAGGCTGCAATAATAGCAGTTAATAAAAGATTTTTCATTGTTGTCGGATTTTTTGATTTTTGTACAAATCTAATGATTGTAAATTCAGAAAATAACATGTTTTTCAGTATTTTAAACGGAAAAAGGGCGGCTCAATAGCCACCCTTTTAAATGTTAACCCCCAAACACACAATTGGTCAGATTTGACCAATGCGTTTCAAAGATAAAAAATAGTGCAGAAATAAAAAACAGATAGACACGAAAATTTTGCTTTCCATGAGTAAAAAAAATAGCATCTGTTGTGTATTATGCTCAAATTCTGTTCTTTTCGACAGCGTTATTATTTGTCAATGGTGAATGAATAAAACCCGGTATTCCATTTTAAGAGATACTGGTAAAACACTAATTTCTTTTTATTTTTGATTTAAACCTGATTGGGTTTGTATGAATTAAAAACAAATCAAGATGTGTTTTAATGTCTCTGCACAGCTTAAATCTCAGCTTCGAAGGGCTATTCGTAAACAGGATCAGCAAATGATTGAAGCAATTATCGCCAAAATGAAAAAGAATGGTCTGGAAGATTTATATCAGCAGTCGGGATTTAATCATCCTGCAGTTTTGATTTACACTCGCGAAAATCCGGATAATCCGGTAATGGCCTGGTGGGGTCTTGTGCCTGAGCATACAATCAACAGCATTGCTCAGAAAAAAATTTGGAATAGCACCCTCAATGCCCGAGGAGAAGATATGTTTGACACCTACAGTTTTAAAAAACCGGCACGCACAAAACGTTGCCTGTTTTGTGTTGACGGTTTTTTTGAGCATTATCATTTCAAAGGGAAAACTTACCCGTATTATATTCATCGGGCAGACAACGAGCCAATGACCCTTGCAGGTTTATGGGCCGAATGGACCGACAAGGAAACAGGCCAGACATTGAAAACATTTACCATTATCACCACAAAAGCCAACGAACTGATGGCGAAAATTCACAATAATCCAAACGCCGTTGAACCCCGGATGCCATTGATTTTACCCGATGATGCAATCGATGATTGGCTTATAGGGGATGTTACAAATGACACTGAAAAGCAAAGGATTCTTTCATTGGTACGCCCATATAATGCTGAAGAACTTGAGGCTTATACTGTTCCGCGGCTTATGGGCAAAACGGGTGTCGGTAATAGCCCTGATGCATTGAAAAAGAAAAATTACCCGGAATTATTGCAAAACGATGCAAAGAAATGGACATTGTTTTAGAGGAATTTTGAGGTTGGTAAACGAAAGGCAGATTTTTTAATCGGCTGTCAGCTCTTTCTGATGTATCTAAACCCCTAAAATTTTTTTAATGGAATATGAGGATCATAATCATTTAGCCTTTAGGTTCTTTAATTCACCCTTTCGGAGCTTTATTTTTTATTTTCGGCTTTCATGCCTTTGGTTGTGTACAAATATTATCCTGCAAGTAGTCTGAAACACAAGCTTCCGCTGTCACCCCATTATACTACCGCCCGTATATTAAATACAAAAAGCCTGATTACTCAGGCTTCATATTGATTGTACCCCGGACGGGATTCGAACCCATGACCTACTGCTTAGAAGGCAGTTGCTCTATCCAACTGAGCTACCGAGGCATCCTTATTTTTTGCGGGGCAAAGGTAAAAAACCAATCACAAAATCCAAACACCAGCTGGTAAAATGTGATGCTGTATTCTTGATACTTGATACTGGATTCCCGAAACCTGTAACCCGTAATCTGTTACCCATAACCTGTACCCCGAAACTTACAAAAGATGAATCCCGTTTACCTTGCATTTCTGCACCATTTCATCGGGCCAGATACTCGACTGGATTTCTCCAATGTGTGCTTTGCGCAGAAAGTACATACACAAACGCGACTGTCCAATGCCACCACCAACCGTCAGCGGAAGTTCATCGTTGAGCAACATCTGGTGCCACATCAGGTTTTTGCGTTCTTCAGCGCCACGAAGTTTCAATTGTTCGAGCAACGCCTGTTTGTTCACCCTGACACCCATCGATGATAATTCGAACGAGCGGTTGAGTACTTTGTTCCACACAATAATATCGCCGTTTAAGCCTTTATAGCCATTTTCCGTGGGTGTACTCCAATCGTCGTAATCGGGTGCGCGTCCGTCATGAATCTGACCGTTTGGCATTTTACCACCGATCCCAATTACGAAAATTGCACCGTATTTTTTTGCTGCTTCGTTTTCACGTTCAAATGATGTAAGTTCAGGGTATTTAGCTGCCAGCTCTTCTGAATGAAGAAAGGTTATTTGTTCGGGTAATTCGGGTATAATATCGAGGTAGTTTTCTGAAATATGAAATTCAGTGCGCACGATAGCTGCATAAATTTTCCTGACAATGTATTTCAGAAAATCAAGATTGCGGTCATCGTTGTTGATTACCCGTTCCCAATCCCACTGGTCAACATACAGCGAGTGCATGTTTGTCAGTTCTTCATCCGGCCTGATGGCATTCATATCGGTATAAATTCCAAATCCTTCCTTAATCTGTAAATCGGCAAGTGCGAGCCTTTTCCATTTGGCCAGCGATTGCACAATTTCAGCAACACTATCGTTTAAATCTTTCATTGGAAACGAAACTGGTCGTTCAATCCCGTTTAAATCGTCGTTAACGCCCGTACCTTTTTTTACAAAGAGTGGTGCGGTTACCCTTCTGAGCCTGAGTTCAGAAGAAAGATTCAGCTGAAAGAAATCCTTTATTTGTTTAATGGCCTGTTCGGTCTGATGTACATCAAGAATCGATTTGTAGTTTTTCGGAATAAATAAATTCATAATTAAGTCTGTTTTTGTCTGAGGCACAAAAGTATAATTCTGGTTTAAAATTAAAAGCAAAGCAGCTGTAAAAGTTTTAAAATAACACAACATAGGCGATTAAAATATCAGGATTTCTTTTGAACTCATGGTCGGTTTTTACTGTTCGGTGTTATTTTTACAACCTGCTTTATGGAAAATTACGACAAAAATATTTCCCGGCTTTTTGTAATTAAGCTTTCGAAATGGTTTAATATGGTGATGCCTGTGGTGGTATTGTTTTACCAGAACAACGGCATGGGCATGCAGGAAATTTTTACATTGAAGGCTATTTATTCGGTGGCTATTGTAGCTATGGAAGTTCCATCGGGCTGGATGGCCGATGTGTGGGGGCGGAAACGTACATTAATTTATGGTAGTGTATTGGGATGTGCAGGTTTTATGACCTACAGTTTTTCGTATGGATTCTGGGCTTTTGCCGTGGCCGAAATCATTTTGGGCGCAGGTCATGCTTTTGTTTCAGGCGCCGATTCGGCAATGCTTTACGACAGTTTAAAGGTGTCGGGCAAAACAAAGGATTATCTGAAACAGGAAGGAAGAATAACTTCGGTTGGTAACTTTGGGGAAGCTTTTGCAGGTATTGCCGGTGGATTTCTGGCAGCCATTAGTCTGCGCACTCCTTTTTATTTCCAAACCATGGTTGCTGCAATGGCTATTCCGGCAGCTTTTACTTTGATTGAACCACGGATTCATACCACGGAACATATTCATTCGTTCAAAAAACTTTTCCTGAATATTCAATCGGCTATACTAAAAAACCATCAACTCAGGCAATCGCTTTTGCTTTCGGCACTTACCGGGGCAGCAACCCTTACCTTTGCCTGGCTTGTTCAACCCTATTTTCTGGCCATTGGCGTACCTGTTGAAATGTATGGCATTTTCTGGACTGTATTGAATCTGACAGTTGGCATTTCATCAGTTTTTGCTCACAGGGTTGAAAGGCTGCTAAAGGCACGTTATTTAATTCCGGCTATCATTTTATCAATTACTACGGGCTACCTGCTCACAGGTATATTTATTTCATGGTGGGGTATCTCATTCCTGTTTCTCTTTTACCTGGTGCGGGGTATTGCAACGCCGCTATTGAAAAACCATCTTCATCAATTTACTTCGAGCGATGTGCGTGCTACCATTCTTTCTGTCAGGGATTTCTCAATTCGCATTGTTTTTGCACTTGTTGGGCCGCTGTTAGGCTGGCTTACCGACAATGTAAGTTTGCAAAGCGCTTTTATGATTGCCGGAGTATTTTATATGGTTGCTTCGCTGGTTGTGATTTATCCAGTAAGGAGAAACGAAAAATGAGATAGTTAAAACACCTGAACGAGACTTTCGATTTTTAACCCATCGTACGCAATAAATACGTTTTCGGGTAATACAGCCTGAACCTCCGCATATTGTCCAAACTCGTGGCTCATGTGTGTGAGATAAGTTTTTTCGGGTTGAACTTTGTTTACAATTTCAAGTGCCTCGTCGAGACTGAAATGCGAAATGTGTTTTTGCCTGCGAAGTGCATTTATAATCAAAATGCGGGTTCCGTAAACTTTCTCCAGTTCTTCAGCAGGAATTGAATTGGTGTCGGTAATGTAGGTCAAATCCCCCACCCTGAATCCGTACACCGGTAATTTGTGGTGATAACAACGAATAGGGATAAATTCGATTCCTTCAATTTTAAACGGTTCGCCATCAATTTTGTGCAGTTTCATTTCGGGTACTCCGGGGTATTTAAAATCGGAAAAAACATAATGAAAAATTCGTTTGATGGCTTCCTGTACGCGCGGTTCGGCATAAATATCGGTAGGGTGTTTTTGCAGCCAGTTAAACGAGCGGATATCGTCGAGCCCGAAAATATGATCTACATGTTCGTGTGTAAGCAAAATAGCCCGAAGGGTTTTAACTTCCTCTCTCAACATCTGTTGACGGAAATCGGGCCCGGCATCAATTACAATATTGTTTCCGTTTATTTTCAGCAACAACGACGACCTCAGCCTTTTATCGCGTTTGTTGGCCGACCGGCAAACACTGCAATCGCAGGCAATTACAGGTACACCTTGCGAAGTTCCGGTTCCGAGAAATGTACCTTCAATACTGTATTTGTTGCTGTGTGACATGCCACAAATTTAGCAAAACCAACGCTGTTCTGTACATAATCGTTATTTTTGCAAAAATCTTTAACAATGGCAAAATTATTCCTTGTTCCCAATGTTTTAAGCGAAGGCGACTGGCGGAGTGTGCTTCCGGAAGGTATTCAGCAGGTGGTAAGCGCAACCCGGTATTTTATTGTTGAAGATGTGCGTACCGCGCGGCGGTTTCTAAAACAGGTGAACCGGGAGATTGACATCGATTCTCTCACTTTTTTTGAACTGAACAAATACACGCGGGCTGCCGATTTGCCATCGTTTCTGAAGCCTGCGGAAGAAGGCAATGATATTGCAGTAATCTCTGAAGCCGGTTGTCCGGGCATTGCCGACCCCGGTGCCGATGTGGTTAAAATAGCACACCGGAAAGGAATAAAAGTGGTTCCACTGGTAGGGCCTTCATCCATTCTTCTGGCGCTGATGGCTTCGGGTTTAAACGGTCAGAATTTTGCTTTTAACGGTTACTTGCCAGTAAAACCCAACGATAGGGTGAAAGCAATTCAAACGCTCGAACGAAAAATAAAATCAGAAAACCAGACACAGATTTTTATCGAAACACCTTACCGCAACAACCAGCTGGTAAGCGATTTAATCAAATTTTGTTCTCCTGCAACACAACTTTGCATTGCTGCCGATCTTACCGGCGAAAATGAATTTGTGGTTACAAAAACCATTCAACAGTGGAAATCGGGAATTCCGGAACTCCATAAAATTCCTGTGATTTTTTTAATCGGTTGAAAGTTTGCAAATTGAAAACAAACCGAGAAATTGCGCTGCTTCTGAAACCCGATTGACGTGGGAGTTGAGTCAGAAAACTAAATGATTTTCATCTCTTTCAGCATCCCGAATTCGAGTTCAAAGTTGGGGGTAAAAACACCCTGCCCCAGTTGTTTTTCAATCTGATTTTTGGTCCAGAAACGTAATTCTTCCACTTCGTCGGACTGTGGTTTTACATTTTTATGGTCGTGAGTTATAAAAAGATAAACCAGCTCCGATTCCACATCGCAATCCCAGCGATAAAATTTCAGGTGTTTTGCTGAAAACTGCAGCAACCCTATTTCTTCGCGGGCCTCTTTTTGCAAGGCTTGTTCCAGTGTTTCTCCGTCCGAAATATGACCACCTACCGCTGTGTCCCATTTTCCGGGCTGAATCAGTTTGCTCATGGGGCGCTTTTGTAGTAAAATCGCTTTATTCTGGTTGAATACATGCAAATGCACCACGGGATGTAAAAGTTTGCTTCCATCATGAACCCGGCTTCGCGGAGCTTTTCCGGTAACGCTACCGGTTTCGTCAACCAACGGAACCCACTCTTCGTTAAGGTTCAGATTTTCTGGTTGTTTCATTCGTTTTTGTCTTATAATTTCGAAAATAAAATATACCCCGAAAAGAATATAGAACAATCCACCGCTGATAAAAGCCCAGGCTGCTTTGCTCATGAAAAATGCTGAATAAAAAACGAGGATTGTGTGTGCCGAAAAAAGATAAAACATGGCTTTCAGGCTTTTTCTCATTTGCTCCATTTGGGCGTTGTTAAAACTAACCTCTTTCAAATAGCGTTGCCCCATCAACCCAATGATGTTGACTTTTGAGAATGCCGATACTGCCAGTACAGCAACCAGGATAAGTTCAATCAGACCAGGTTTCAGCTTGAAAAAAATGTCATTGTCGAGCAAAATGGAAACAGCACCAAGAACTACCAGCAGTAGTGTATCGAAAAGGATAAACTTATCAAACCGTTTTTCTTTGACTCCCACCCATATCATTTCGGCCAAACCCACACCAACAGCAACAAACAACCCGATTTTAGTCCCCCAGATTTCGTCGGCAGCAATAAAAACGAAAAGAGGAATAAAACCGGGCAGCAGTTTTTTTAATAATTCAGTCCTGCTCATTGATGCCGGATTGGATGATCGGTTGGTTTAATTGGCCGGGTAAACTTTATAAACTTCAACCTGCATAAGCAAAGATGTAAATCCTGGCACCGTACCACTTCCATTTTGACCATATGCAAGTCCTGAATCGAGTACAAGGTTGGCAACCGTACCTTTTTGCATGTAGGTTACCGCTTCGTCGAGACCAGCAACTACACTGCCTGTACCAACAATAAACTCAAGCGGTTCATACCGAAACCCACTGGTATATCCGTTTGATTCGTCAATTAAAAAGCTGTCGATGAGCCAGGTGGCATAAAAAACCTGAACCCTGTCTCCTAATTTAATAGTGTCCCCGGTTCCGGCGGTTTCTTCACTATAATATAAACCTGAACTTGTTGGTTCCAAATCAGGGTAATGCTCTAACAGATAGGCATTAAGTAATTCAAGTTCTTTGTTGCGTTGTTTTTCAAGACTGTTATCGTCGCACGAAAAAAGTGCAATCACTGTAAAAAAAGCTAAAAGTGCAGTTGCAAACTGTTTCATAATTTTATATAAATCTGTTTCGATTAAATTTCTGGTTTTATATTTTTCATAACCACTACAAAAACAAGTGTCTGGTAAGCCGGAATAATTCCTGCTCCTTCACTGCCATATGCTAATGATGATGGTATTATGAGTTGTGTTTTTGCATTCTTTTTCATCACTTTCATTCCGTCGTCCCAGCCTTGAATAGAGGGTGGATTATCGAGAATAAATGTGAATGTACTATCTTTTGAAGAACCCTGAAATGAGGAACCAAACATAGTACCATCAATAAAGTATCCGGCATAGCCAACACTGAGAGTATCGCCGTTTCTTGCAAAGTCTCCGGTTCCCTCGTTAATAGTTATATAATACACACCAGAAGTTGTAGTGTCAATATCGTTTCCGTTTGCCTGGAGTTTTGTAAGATATTTATTTAAATTTATCAGCTCCTCAGCTTCGGTATTCTCTTTTATATCGTTCATTTTAAGACAAGAAGCGAATAAAATTGAAAGAATGGTTGTAACAATAAAATGTATTCCGGCTTTTTTCATTTTTCACACATTTCAAATTTCTGTTTCAAGTAATTGATGTTTGTAATCGGGTAAAAGTTGCGTAAATTTTTGAATAGCTTCATCTAAAGTGAGCTTAATTTCGCCACCCGCAGCATTTCTGTGTCCTCCGCCGCTAAAATGGTCGCGGGCAATATGGTTTACATGAAAGTTGCCTTTTGATCGGAAAGATGCTTTAATAATTCCATCTTTTTCGATAAAAATTGTACTGAAAACAATATTTGCAATGGATAATGGAAAATTCACAAAGCCTTCTGTATCACCAGTTTTAAAATTGAAATCAAGCAGCTCCTGTTTGGAAATGCTAATCAAAGCCGTACGCAGTTCAGGATAAACAACCATTTTATTATTAAGGCAGTATCCAAGCAATTTCATTCGGTCGGCTGAAAAATTGTGATACACACCCGACTGAATTTTTTCTACTGCTATCTCAAATTTCATCAATTCTGAAACCACCTGAAAAGTATTCGGATTTGAGGTGCCATGACTAAAAGAGCCTGTATCGGTAAGGATTCCGGTATAAAGTGCCTCAGCCGATTTTTTGGTGATAAAACCTCCAAGGCCAATCGCATTAATTACATCGTAAATAAGCTCAGCTGTTGAACTGTACCCAGTTTCAGAAATTGTGAAATCGCAAAAATCAGATGGATAAGGATGATGATCGACAAGAATCTTTGGATTGGCGAATTTCAGGATGCTTTTTTCAAGTTTTCCTGCACGTTTTGCTTCGTTAAAATCTACACTAATCAATACATCGCTTTGTTTAAGCACTTCCTCAGCAGTCTTTTTTTCGGTTGAATACACAAGAATTTTAAGTTCAGAAGAGAACCACTTTAAAAAATCGGGGTACTCGGTGGGTGAAATAATATTTACCTGGTGTCCAAAATCGGTTAAAACCTCGGCAATGCCAATGGCCGAGCCAATTGCATCGCCATCAGGATTTTCGTGCGGAACAATTGCAATTTTGCATTTTTGGTTTGTAAGTAGTTCTTTAACCTGTGCAATAACCTCTATGTCAGTATTTTTCAAGTATTTTCTGTTTTTTTAAGTGGGCAAATATACTAAAACTGCCAACGGTTCAAGACATAATCATCTGAATTTTTATATAATTGCAATTTGATAACAATATTTAAAATTTGAGTTTTATGGCAGGAAAACAAACGTTTACGATGATAAAACCTTCCACTTTCAGTGCCAACCACACAGGTGCTATTCTGAAAATGATTAACGAGGCGGGTTTTACGCTTAAAGCGATGAAAATTACAAAGTTGAGTGCTGAACAGGCTGGCGCTTTTTACGAAGTGCACAAGGAAAGGCCATTTTATGCAGACCTGGTTCAGTTTATGAGCTCAGGTCCGATTGTGGCTGCTGTACTTGAAAAGGAAAATGCAGTTGAAGATTACCGTAAACTGATTGGCGCCACTAATCCGGTCAATGCAGCAGAGGGTACAATCCGCAAACTTTTTGCGATTAATCTTCAGGAGAATGCAGTTCATGGTTCCGATTCTGACGAAAATGCCATCATTGAATCTGATTTCTTTTTCTCGAAGACGGAAAGGTTTTAATTGCTGATTCTAAAAAGGCCGGCGAACTGATTTGACTGACGATGTTATTTAAAAATGATTTTGTCAACCAGCTCTTCGCCGGCTTTTTCATTGAGTTTTCTTTTAATTTCGTCGCGCATCATAAAAAGCTCGTTTTTTACCACCGGCGAGCTGATTTCTACAAATAAAATGTGGTTTCGCAGCACAACACTGCGTGTGTAATGTGCAATTGTTTTACCAAGTAATGTCTCCCACGACTGAACAATATCAACTTCCTTCAGCTTTTTCCCGATATTATTTTCTCTTACATAGTCGCGTAAAACATCGGCCAATGGTTGTGTAATGCTTCTTCTCATGGCACCTTTGTTACAATACCCGAATCGACAAGAAAGATACTATAGTCGGTCTCCATTTTGCGAATAATTGCATCGATGTGTTCGCGATTGGTGTCGGTAATAAAAATCTGTCCGAACTGTTCGCCCGCTACCACCTTCACTATTTGTTCAACACGGTGCTGATCGAGCTTATCAAAAATATCGTCTAATAAAAGAATGGGTTTCAGACCCGAAATTGCTTTAATAAAGTCGAATTGTGCCAGCTTTAACGAAACAAGATAAGTTTTCATCTGACCCTGCGAACCCAGCTTACGAATTGCGTGGTCGCCCAGAAAAAAAACAAGTTCATCTTTGTGAATTCCCTGCGAGGTGTATTGTAAGGCCCGGTCTTTTGCAACCGATTCTTTTAACAGTTCTTCAAAACTTTTATGTTCAAGCTGCGACTCGTAAACCAGGCTTACTTTCTCGTTATCTTCTGATATAAAAGAATAGTATTGCTGGAAAACAGGAATCAATTTCTCCACAAACTCCTTTCTGCGCTCGTGAATCCGCACACCATACTCAACCAGATGTGTATCCCACAATGTAAGCAAATCAATGTCGAAATAATGGCCCGAAGCAAACTGCCGGAGCAGGTTGTTCCGCTGTTGCAGCGCCCGGTTGTATTTCAGCAAATCATCAAGATAAAGCTGATTGTATTGCGAAATCACGCCATCGGTGAATTTACGGCGTTCCTCACTTCCGCCCAGAATAAGGTTAACATCTGATGGTGTTATCATCACCAATGGAAATAGCCCGATATGTTCAACCAGCTTTTTATATACCTTCGAATTGCGTTTAAACTGTTTAACACCACCTTTTTTAAATCCGCATGCTACAGTTTCATTCGCATCCAATCTCCGGTAATTACCGTTCAGCATAAAAAATTGTTCATCGTGCGAAATATTCAGCAAATCGGTGGCACTCGAAAAGCTTTTGCAGAACGACAAAAAATACACAGCGTCGAGCATATTCGTTTTTCCTGCCCCGTTTTTGCCAATAAAACAGTTCAGTTTGGGCGAAAAACCAACCTGAACCTCTTTCAGGTTTTTGAAATTTACAATTGAAATATCTTCGATATGCATATCCGGTACCTCTGTTCAACGCAAAACTACACAAAAACATCAGTTTTGGAGGTAAGCAACAGGATTTGTGTAAATAACAATGGGGTGTTGATTAATAATCAAAATATTGATCTTATTGCTGAATCGGATTTGAAAAAAAAACTATTTTTGCGGCACAATTTTGAATTTTGAATAAAATGACTACAAAGAAGACAGCGCAGGAAGATAATTTACAGGAACTTGAAAGCGCCCTTACCAAAACGGAAAGATTTATTGAAGAAAATCAGAAAATGATTTCGATTGTAATTGGCGCTATTGTTATCGTGGTAGCCGGTTATCTTGCTTTCAACAAATTTTATCTTCAGCCAAAAGAAGAAGAGGCACTTTCGCAAATGTTTATGGCCGAGAATTATTTCGAAAAAGACTCGTTTAACCTGGCAATCAACGGTGATGGTAACTACCTCGGATTCCTTGATATTATTGATGATTACGGAATTACCAAATCAGCCAATCGTGCCAAATACTATGCAGGGATTTCGTATCTCCGGTTAGGACAATATGAAGAAGCTGTTGACTACCTGAAAAAATTTAAAACCAGCGATTTGCTTTTGGCTCCGGTAAAAGAAGGTGCAATTGGCGATGCAATGCTTGAAATGGGTAAAAAAGAAGACGCTTTGAGCCAATACAAAAAAGCTTATAACGAATCGGAAAACGAGTTAACAACACCGGTTTATAAAATGAAAGCTGCTTCGTTACTCGAATCGATGAATAACTTTGCTGATGCATTGAAACTATATGAAGAAATTAAAAAAGATTTCCCTGAGTCGGCTGAAGCAGCAACCATTGACAAATACATTGCAAGGGTAAAAATATTAATGAATTAAATTGATTTAGAATCAGATAATTACCCCTCCAAAAGAGGGGTTTTTTATTTATAAATATGGCAACAAAAGATCTTTCGAATTATAACGCTGAATTGGTTCCCGATGCATCAGAAATGATTTTCGGCATTGTTGTGGCCGAGTGGAACCCTGAAATTACAAGTGCGCTCGCGCAGGGAGCAGTTAACACTTTACTGAAACATGGTGCAAAGGAAAACAATGTGAAACTTAAATATGTACCCGGAAGTTTTGAACTTCCGCTGGGAGCACAATATTTTGCCGAACATGAAAATGTGGATGCTGTAATTGTGCTGGGGTGTGTTATTCAGGGTGAAACCCGTCATTTCGATTATATCTGTTCTGGTGTAACCCAGGGCATTATGGAATTAAATCTTAAATACAATAAACCCTTCATTTTCGGTCTATTAACCACGCTCAATCAACAACAGGCAGCCGACCGTGCCGGTGGCAAACATGGTAATAAAGGCGATGAAGCTGCTGTTACAGCCATAAAAATGATTGATTTAAAAAGAAGTTTTGCTGTAAGATAATTGTCAGGTTTAAAATAAATTACGGTCGTTTAATAACCATAATGGTTACATCATCAGATTGTTTTGCCATCCCTCTGAAATCAGCAAGACTGTTTTCAATTTCATCAATTAATTTTCCGGGATATAAAGTTGCATTTTTGCGTAGCACCTCAAAAAAACGTTCATTTCCAAAGTGCATTTTATCTTCGTTCTGCATTTCGGTTACGCCGTCGGAATAAAGCACAATTGAATCGCCGGGATTTAATAACGTTTCTGATTGGCTATAAGTCCGGTTAGGATATAATCCAAGCGGCATTCCGTGGGTTTCTGTCAATTCTGTGATTTTGCCATTGGCACTTACAATTAGCGAAGCCGTATGCGCTGCATTACAGTACAATAATACTCCAGTTTTTACATTTAAAACACCTGCAAAAAGGGTTAAAAAGAATTGGTGCTGGTTATTGGTGTACAACTCATTATTCGCATTGGTAACAATTTTTCCCGGCGAATTAAAACGTGAGTTGCTTTTAAGCAAGGTTTGGGCTACACTCATATAGAAAGCAGCTGATAAACCTTTACCCGATACATCGCCAATGGTAAAATACAGGTTTTCTTCGTCCAGAAAAATGAAATCGTATAAATCGCCACTGACAATTCGCGCCGGGTGATATGTCGCAAACAATTTGATTTCATTTTCTGAATTGAATGATTGAAAATCAGTGTTTATCAAACTCATCTGTATTTCTGATGCCTCCATCAGGTCTTGCAACCGCTGGGAATTTAGTTTTTCTTCTTTAAATTGATCGATTTTAAAACGCTCGTACCATTTTTTTATATTCTCTAAACTTGCTGAAACTAATTCAATTTCATTTCGGGTATTTACTTCAAAATTACCTGCTCCGCTGCTGAACGATTTTAACTGACTTGTAACTTTGCTTAAAGGATAGATAAGTCGGTTGGAGATATAGGTTATGGTAAGAAATATTACAAGAATTCCGAGTACTGCAAAGAATAACATTCTTAATATCAACAAATAAAGTGGTACAAAAAGTTCGTCGTACGGAACAACAAATATTAGTGTCCAGCCGGTTTCTTTTATTGGAGTATAATAAATCCAACATTTTTCATAATTCATGTATTGTGGGTAAGCTACTGTTGAACCCGTCTTGTTGTTAATTATGTGACTGCTGATTTGTGATTTTGTTTCAGAATATTCCTGTTCAGAAATATTAAACAGATTTTTGTTCATTATCCATTCTTTATCAGGATGCGACAGATATGTTCCATCTTTAGAAACAAGAAAAGCATAACCGCTATTCCCTATATTAAGGGTATTTATCGAATCAGCCAGGTCAAGTAAAGACAATTCTGAAATTACTGAACCTACTGTAACCAGATTATCAGCCTTATCCCTGATTTTTATTGGTGAATAATAGGAAACAACGAGTTTGTTATTTTTATGACAGGTAAATTCCTCTGTCCAGCCTGGTGTATCTTTGCCTGTTACTGCTTGAAAAATTCTTTGCTCATTGCGACAATGATAAACCAATTTGTTGCCTTTCCATGTATAAATAGAATCAGCATCGCGAAACATATAGTAATTATGAAAATGCAAATCGGGAAATACCGAATCTATGTTTACATGAATTGCATTAAGAAAGTGATATTTATCCATCAACTTGGAAATCAAAAAATCCACATCATTATGATTGGCAAAATATAATACCTGCTCAGATATATTTGATGTAATTTCCTTTGTTGAAACAAGTTGTCTTTCTCCAAGCATCATAGCCTGATAACCCAATCCGATGGCCTTATTTTCAACGTTACTTTTTAATATGTTATTATTAAAAACATAAGCAATGAAAATAAATACCAAAAAAACAGCCACAACCGCCAATGAAATATATATACTTAAGCGATAAGCAATAGATTTATTAAACATCCCCTTTTATTTCCCAATGGAATACAATTTAAGGAATATTTTTGTTTTCATCGGTTTGTAATCCGCAATTTTTTATGTGCGTTTTCACAAATCAGTTTTTTAACGTTTCAGGTGGTCGTGAAATCGGATTTTTAATGATTGAATTTTGATTGATATTCACATATGTAACAAATAATTTGAACTATAAATTAAACTGAAATTTGTTCTTAAAATTCATTCAATAAGCGATTTGTGTTTAAGTGTTCGTTGAATTAGCAATTTCAAAATCTATAGCATTATTATAGACTTTACATTTGTATAAAAAAAAGAGTTTGGCATTCAGACCAAACTCTTTCATTCCTGTTTTAATTTTAACTTCTTAAGTATTCATCGCACCACAAACTGTAATCACTTGTCCACTTACATACGACGATAAATCGGATGCAAGGAAAGTGGCTACGCCGGCAACTTCTTCCGGTGTTCCTCCTCTTTTCATCGGAATTGATTCTTCCCACGCTTTGCGGGCTTCTTCCGGGATTT
Organism: Draconibacterium sp.; assembly: GCA_050179035.1. Lineage (GTDB taxonomy): Bacteria > Bacteroidota > Bacteroidia > Bacteroidales > Prolixibacteraceae > Draconibacterium. Next base: position 16,624 of record JBFXFM010000045.1, read on the forward strand.
TAGCTGTCATCTCTGTAATAATAAAACCTGGAGCAATTGCATTCGACCTGATTCCACGTGAGCCAAGTTCCCTCGCAATTGATTTAGTAAAACCAATGATTCCGGCTTTTGATGCCGAATAGTTGGCCTGACCTGCATTACCGCTAACCCCCACAACCGAACTTATGTTGATAATTGAGCCACTCCGTTGTTTTAGCATGGTTTTCTGTACAGCTTTGGTAAAATTGAAAACCGATTTAAGGTTTACGCTTATCACTGCGTCCCATTGTTCTTCGGTCATTCGCATCAACAATGTATCCTTGGTTATTCCGGCATTATTGACCAAAATATCAACCTGCGCGAAATCACTAACAATTTGATTTACAACTCTGTCGGTATCTCCGAATTTGCTTGCATCAGAGGCATAACCTTTGGCTTTAACACCAAGGGCCAACAACTCAGCCTGTGTATTTTTCATGTTTTCATCTTCAAACAAATCGGTAAATGCCACATTACATCCTTCCTGTGCAAATTTCAGGGCAATTGCCTTGCCTATCCCGCGGGAAGCTCCGGTTACGATAGCTGTTTTTCCTTCAAGTAGTTTCATGTTTTATTTAAATTTAAATCATTCGCTTTAGCCAAAATCATTGAATGTGTTAACATTCTGAAAATTGGTAATATTTAAAACTTTGCAAAGATAAATTATCTGGTCAGAATTTAAAATCGATGATAAGTTACCGGAACACTAATATTTAAGATATGCTCCATGAATTTTCATCACTTTACGCATACCGTACAATTCTGACAACCGCCAAAAGACATTAATTCGGTGCATAATTACAAATGCAGATTTCAATTTTAATTGTAATAGTAGGATAATCAACTTTTTGATGCTGTTAAAAAAAAGAAACAACCATTGCCTGAAATAAGAATGTTTCAGGTTTAACAAAATCCCCAGGCAGTAATTTTTATCCCTTTCAATCAGTTTTCCAACAGTAATCAGATTTTCATCTGGTGTTTCCTGCGGGCGTTCGTGATAGGCCTTCACTTTTGGTAACACGCCAATTTTTACTTTATGAAATGCACACCGGTGGGCATAATTTAAATCTTCGCCATAATGCGAAAAAACCGGTGCAAACAATCCCACAGTTTGAATACAAGCCCGACTCATCAGCCAAACAGCGGCATTTACAAACCTCACACCATGAATCTGGTCTTTTTCGGTACCCGAAAGCAAATTGTAATCACTTGCTTTACTGTTTTTTATGTATGATTTGAACTTTTTGTCAAGCGTTTCAGCATTAAAAAACTGCAATGGGCTTACAATTCCAAACCCGGGATTTTCAATCTGTTTTTTTACCAGAACTTCAATCGTATTTGGCTCTACCCAGGCATCCTGGTTCAGAAGAAAAATAAAATCGGCATTTTCGTTATAAGCCAGTGATATTCCGAGGTTGTTGGCTTTTCCAAATCCTGAATTCTCCTGATTCCTGATTAACCTCACATCCTGAAATCTGGTTTCAATTATTGAAATTGTATTGTCGGTCGAGTTATTGTCAATCACAATTATTTCGGTTTGAATTGACGAATTTTGCAAACTTGCCAGACATTTTTCTATCCAGTTTGCGGCATTGTAAGTAACAACAATACTACTGATTCTCACTTGCTTGTATTTTTCTGGAATACTGATTTGACCATGAACCAAAAGTAACCTGATTATTTTTTCTGTCAACCCGAATGTTGCGAATATCTGTGTATTTTTGGCAAATATATCAGAAAGAAAAAATAATGACTGAAAAGCCGTTGATTTCCTGTGTTTTACCAACCTACAACCGTGCCGCAAAACTTAGTAATGCGGTTGAAAGTGTGTTGTCGCAGACCTATACTAATTTCGAAATTCTTATTGTTGACGACCAGTCGGTTGATAATACCAGGGAAATTGTTGCCGCATTAAAAGAAAAGGACTCCCGTATTTCATACCTGTTTAATCCGGTAAAGGGAGCCAATAACGCTCGTAATTTTGGGATTGAAAATGCAAGAGGTCAGTATATTGCTTTCCTCGATGATGATGATATCTGGATGGAATCGAAACTGGAAAAGCAAGTAGGAATCATGTTGAGTCTTGATTCAAAATTCGGCGTCGTGTATTGCACTTTTGCACGTAAAAAAGTGAATGGCTCTGTTTTGAAGCAACATCCCAGCCGTTTTTCGAGGATAAAAAATGGCGATATTTTAGAGCGGCTTTTAAAAAGAAATTTCATCACCACTTCAACCTTGTTGGTTAAAGCTGAAGCTTTTGAAAAATGTGGAAAGTTTAATCCGAAATACAAATCGTTTCAGGATTGGGAATTGCTTACACGCATTGCCAGCGATTATTATTTTTATTATGTGAATGAAGTTCTTGTAAACGTTTATGAATCAAACGACAGCATCACCCTCAACAAAAAAGGACGGGTGATTACAAAATACATGCACCTGAAACAATTTATGCATTTGTACGAAACCCGGCACCGGTTACTTTCTCATCGTTATTCTGATCTGGGATTCACGCTTGTGAAATTAAAACGGCCAGGATTTGCCAGGAAATTTTTGCAACGAAGTCTGAAATACAATCCGTTGAACATCGAGGCATTACTCCTGTTATTGTTGCTGAAATTCAAAAAAGCCAGATGATTATGACAGATCAATCCACTATTTGCGCCATTTCAACCTCGCCTGGTGTTGGAGCTATCGCGGTTGTAAGGCTTTCGGGCAGCAATGCGATTGAAATTGCCGACAAAGTATTTGTGAGCAGAAAAGCAGATAAAAAACTGGCTGACCAGCTTGCCAACACAATTCATTTCGGACAGATATCATCAAAAGACGAAATAATTGACGAGGTGATTGTTGCACTTTTTCGTGACCCACATTCGTTTACAGGTGAAGATGTGGTTGAAATTTCGTGTCACGGCTCAACTTTTATTCAGCAAAAAATATTGGAGGTTTTAATTGAAAACGGCGCCAGACCGGCACTGCCGGGTGAGTTTACGCAGCGTGCTTTTTTAAATGGCAAAATGGATTTGTCGCAGGCTGAGGCAGTTGCCGATGTAATTGCCTCGTCGAATGCAGCTGCACACCGGTTGGCGATGAACCAGATGCGTGGTGGATTTTCTCGCGAAATTGGCGAGCTGCGCGACAAGCTGCTTCATTTTACTGCAATGGTTGAACTTGAGCTTGATTTTGCTGAAGAGGAAGTTGAGTTTGCCGACCGCAGTCAATTGCGTGCTTTAACCGAAAAAATTGAATCGTTGCTGCGAAAACTGAAAGATTCGTTTCAACTGGGAAATGCCATCAAAAACGGCATTCCGGTGGCAATTATCGGCGAAACAAATGTGGGTAAATCGACGCTGCTGAACGCATTGTTGAATGAGGAAAAAGCAATCGTTTCAGATATTCACGGAACCACACGCGATGTGATTGAGGATGTCGTTAACCTGCACGGAACTGCTTTCCGGTTTTTTGATACTGCCGGAATCCGCGAAACTACCGACACTATTGAAACGATGGGGATTGAACGTACCTACAACAAACTGGAACAAGCGTCGGTGGTATTGCTTGTGATTGATTTGCAAAACCCCTTCCCTGTTGTTTTTGAACGCATTAACAACATCAGAAGCCGTCTTGACATCAACCAGCAATTGATTATTGCAGGTAACAAAATGGATTTGGGTATTTACGAAACCATGCAACAACTGGAAGCGATGGAAATCAGCGACCAGGAAAAACTTGTGTTTATTGCCGCAAAACAAAAGAAAAATCTGCCGCAATTAATTGATTGCCTGGTTCATTGTGTGAATATCGAAAGCGTTGGGCAGGAAGATGTGATTGTTACAAATGCCCGGCATTTTGCCATACTTAAAAATGCACACGAAGCGATTTTACGTGTTTTGGATGGACTCGACAGTGGAATTACAGGCGATTTTCTGGCACAGGATATTCGCGAATGTCTGCACTATCTTGGCGAAATCACCGGAGAGATAACCACGCACGAAGTACTTGGGCATATCTTTAAGAATTTTTGTATCGGAAAGTAAACTATTTATCACTTGTTTTCTTTTCCTTTCATTTACTGCACTTTACGATTAATTTTGTATCTATTTTTGTTGCCCATTATTACTTTTTTGCTTATATTTGTTGTGTAGTTGTTGCCTAAGTTCTCTCTTTTGTTGCCCAACAACCATTTCGGTGAAATGATGGCAGTAATTGACAGTCAACGGCAGTCAGCGACATAAACAGGCAGTATTTGACATGAGCAGCACAATCCAGGTTCAAAAGATATGCGAGTTTTGCGGAAAGGAATTTACCGCACAAACTACCGTTACCCGCTTTTGTGGACATGGTTGCGCTTCTCGCTCTTACAAACAACGTAAAAAGGAAAACAAAATCGGATGGGCTGTTGAAGAAACCAACCGACAGAAAGTATTTGCCGCTTCCGATATTCAAATAGAGGTAATCCAGCAAAAAGATTTCCTTTCTATTAAAGAAGCTTATACCCTGCTGGGTATTAGTGAACGCACTTTTTTCAGGCTACTTAAAACGGGAACCATACCGGCTGCCCGATTAGGAGGCAGAACCATCATCAAAAGAAGCATAATCGATAAACTCTTTGCACTATGAAAGTAACTTTGCGCGAACGCGAAAAAAACGGACAGGTCAGCCTTTACCTGGACTATTATCACAAAGGCAAACGACAATATGAATATTTGAGGTTGTATTTGATTGCCAAACCACGAACGCCAGATGAACGCATCCAAAACAAGAAAACGCAACAACTGGCTGAAACCATAAGGGCCAAAAGGCAATTGGAGATTCAGAACGGTATTTTTGGAATAAACGATTTGGAGCGGCTAAACAGCAGTTTTCTGGCCTATTTTGAGCTTCTGACAGAGAAACGGAAGGAAAGTGATGGCAATTATGGAAATTGGAAAAGTTCACTTAAACACCTCAAAAAGTTCTCAAAAGCCAATGTAAAATTCTCCGATATTGACAAAAAATGGCTTGAAGATTTGAAATATTATTTGGTACACGATGCCGGGACCAAACACAATCAGAAACTATCACAAAACTCCTGTGTTTCTTACTACAACAAAGTAAAAGCAGCTCTGAAAGAGGCGGTTAAAGATGGCTATATGCTTCGCAATCCCGCCGAAGATACTGATGGAATAAAAGAAGCCGAAACAAAACGCGAATTTCTTACGCTCGATGAGCTACAAAAGGCAAATAATGCCAAATGTGATATTCAGGTGGTAAAAGATGCTTTTATTTTCAGTGCATTGACAGGACTTCGGTTTTCCGACATTCAGAAACTAACCTGGGGAGAAATTCAGTATTCCGATGAATTGGGCCATTACATTCGTTTTAAACAAAAGAAAACCAAAGGACAGGAAACATTGCCCATTTCGGAAGATGCAGTAAAAATTGCCGGAAAGAGATTGTCAACCGATGAACCCGTTTTTCGTGATTTAACCTATAGCGAATACAATAACCAGAAGATTCGCGAATGGATGATTCGCGCAGGAATAGAAAAGTACATAACTTTTCACTGTGCCAGGCACACGTATGCCACACTTCAGTTAACTTTGGGAACCGACATTTACACTGTTTCAAAGCTTTTAGGACATAGAAACCTTAAAACAACAGAGGTTTATGCCAAAATCATTGATGAAAAGAAAGTGGCGGCTGCAAACCGGATTAAACTGAATGTATGATAAAACAAACTTTGTTTTTTGAGGAAGTACTCAGAGGTGAATTGTGCCCGTGGCTTGAACAAAACCGGAATGATGAAAAGTTCATACCGGTTTTAAGCGATATAAAAACGATTCATACCGATTTTCATCCGATTTATGAATTTGACTTTTATCGATTCTTTAATCCACGGACACGGTTTTATCACAAACTTCTTACCAATGAAACCAACAAATATTGCAATGATGCTATTAATTACATTTCATCGGGCGATGATACAAGAATCATCAAATACAGAATAAGGGAAATTCTGAAAACAAAATTACCCACAGTGTTAAAAGACATTTCAAGACTTATTAAATCCGGAAATTACGACCTTATTTATATTAACCCGGAGAAAATTAACCCGGCCGTTGATACCGACCATAAAACCGAAACCTATGTAATACAGCTATTAAAAGTGGCAACAATTAAATCTTACCTCGAAATCCAGGCAAAATTCATGAATTTCTTTACTGATGATTTGATGGAACTGGAAGATTTGTATTTGCAATTTTTAGCAGAACCTTTGCCTGAAAAAACTTTTCTAAAACCAACTGGACCAATCATTTCTATTAATCCTGAAATCATCAAAAATGAAATAATCTCAAAACAGAAAACTATTAAATCACAGACTTATACCTTTAAATACAAGCAATTAATAAGGAAACCTGATTCAATAACTAACCTGCTTAATTCTTTAAAACTTTATAATCTGGTTGACAAGAAAACCACCATCTATGATTTGAAAAAGATATTTTCCAATGATTCGAATTTCAAGCCGGTTACCTGGACTGGAAATGTAAGTGACCTTTATTACTTCATTGCATTGATTCACAACGTAAATAAAAGTATCGAAAATATTTCTCCATACCACTGGCAGATAACTTGCAATTGTTTTGTTAAGCCTGATGGTTCCAGCTTCGCCCCTGCAAATCTAAAATCTCAAAAGAAGCCAAAAGCAAATGCCGGATTGATTGAAAAAGTTGCATCACAGCTAAATTAGCTTACTCTACACTTTACGTTTCTGTTTTTGTTTTCTTTTTTTCATCGGTTATTTCCATTTGTTAAGCTTTTATTTTCCCTTTTTAGGCACTCTACACTCTACGCTCTACTCTACCCTTGATGAAACCCTCTGAATCCTGCCATATTCAGCATCTATCTTTGACTCGTCACTGAAAATCAGTGATGTCTTCTGGCCAGAAGTCCATTTAATGATTCTTAATCCTTAAAAAATGGACGAGAAGATTTTTGAAAAGCTTGAGAACATCGAGCGGATGTTGGTAGAGCAGAATTTATTAAAAAAGGAAGTTTTAAACTTCAGTGAAGCAGCAGTTTATCTGGAGGTTTCTCATTCACACTTGTACAAACTTACCAGTTCGGGTGCCTTACCGGCATACAAGCCTAACGGCAAGAAACTCTATTTTAACCGGAAGGAACTCGACACTTGGTTACTCAGCAACAAACAGGTTACCTCAACCGAAATCGAAGAGCAGGCAAATCAATACCTGATGAAAAAAGGGAGGATAAGATTATGAACGAAATTATCCAGGCATTGCTTGCGCTTTCATCCGACCTTAAAGAAGTGAAAGCATTTATTTATGCCATGAAACAAAGAAAGGTCGAATACTTCAAAGAATCATGGATTGACGGACAGGATGTTCTGCTTGCGCTGAACATCAGTCCACGAACGCTCCAAACGCTGCGGGATAATGGCACTTTGCCATTTTCCCGCATCAGCGGAAAATTCTATTACAAAGTTTCCGACCTCGAAACTTTGCTTGACTCCAATTATACCGGTAACCTCAAAAAATCAGGTAGAAATGGAACTAAATAAAAAAGCCATCCTCGACAAAACGCATTATGGTTTAAATATTTATGCACATATTCTGCGTTCATTTTACCCCGATGAATTAGTGATTCATCTCTCGGGTAAAAAATGCCTGCCCGCCCGGAATCCATTTAACAACGGAAAAGAAACATTGATTCTTGAAAACAAGGACTGGGTTTTCTGTTTTCAGGATGTGGAAAAACCTGATTTTACAGGCAATCCATTCGATTTTGCAGCTTTGTATTACAACCTCACTGAATTTGATTTACTCAAAAAGCTGGATGAAGATTTAACCTTGGGGATTTTAAAAGAAACCAGATTTCATTCCCCCTGCCCTACTAAAAAACTAATCCTGGAATCCATCAAACCAAAGGTTCTGATTCCGAAATTCAGTTTTTTCAGGCACCCGGTAAGAAATACAATTCCCGAGCGGGAAATCAGTCTGGTTGAAGTTTTTGAACTCATTAAAAGCAATAAATACAAACAACAAACAGAAGAGTTGCGAAGCCTTCTTTCTCCCCTCCCTTTCGGGGAGGGGTCGGGGGAGAGGCTTAATTCAGCTCGGAAATACAAAGCCGAAAACTTTGATTATGCAACCTTTTCCGGCATTTTCAGCAAACGGGGCGACACCAATCTGCTGAAACATTCAGGATTGATTACCATCGATTTTGACCACATTTCCGACATTGTAACGTTAAAAGAGAATTTACTGGCTGATGAATATTTCGATACCGAAATGCTTTTTATTTCGCCTTCCGGCGACGGACTGAAATGGATTATTGCAATCGACCTTACCAAAGGCTCACACCAGCTTTATTTCAAAGCCATTGCAGCCTATATTCTGAAAACATACCAATTGGAAGTTGACAATTCAGGGAAAGACATTTCCCGGGCATGTTTCCTTCCTTACGACAGCGAAGTGTTTATCAATCCAAAATACCTGCAGCAATGAGCAAAAAAGAATTTATCCCATCCGAATGGCTGCCAACCGAAAACATTCCTGAAAATCGTACAGACGCACAATTGTGCGTCTCCGATTCTGCTAAAACTTCAATTCAGGCTGAAATCGAAACCATAATTTCCCGAATCGAATCACAACAAATCGACATAACTGCCAATTATGCTGACTGGCGGGATATTGGTTTTGCCTTTGCCGATGCTTTTGGAGAAACCGGCAGGGATTATTATCATCGAATTAGCCTATTTTATCCCAATTATTCAGCTTCCGAATGCGACAAACAATTTGATAATTGCCTCAAAGCTAAAGGAAATGGAGTAACATTGAAAACATTTTTTCACCTTGCTAAAACCGCTGGAATTGACATTTCCGTTAATGTACACGGCAATCAGAATGACGATGCACTACCCTACTTCCCGGATGCTGTTTACGAAAACCTGCCAGAATTTCTCAAAAACCTGTGCAATATTTATGACTCTCCCGACGATAAAGATTTGGTGCTGACGGGTTCTTTGGCCACTCTAAGCAGTTGCATTCCCAATGTTTTCGGGTATTACCACAATCGGAAAGTATTTGCCAATCTTTATTTGTTCGTTACGGCACAGGCATCAGCAGGAAAAGGCATTTTAACACATTGCGCCCATCTGGTAAGGCCCATTCAGCAGAAATTACGTGACGAAAGTGCTGTGTTAAAAGCCGATTATGAAAGGGAATACAACGAATATCTGATTGCCAGAAAGAAAAATCCGGGAGCAGAGAAACCACAACGGCCACCTGAAAAAATGCTTTTTATCCCGGCAAACAACAGTGCCGCGGGAGTTTTGCAATTGCTTCACGACAACAATGGAAAAGGATTGATTTTCGAAACCGAAGGCGACACATTGGCTTATACCTTTAAAAGCGATTACGGCAATTACTCCGACGCATTCAGGAAAGCTTTTCACCACGAAACAATTCGTTATTACCGTAAAACCGACCGCGAATTTGTGGACCTCGAAAAACCCTGCCTTTCGGCAGTTTTATCGGGCACACCCAAACAAATTCAGAATCTGATTCCCGATGCCGAAAACGGACTTTTCAGCAGGTTCATTTTTTATTCTTTGGAAATGACGACCGAATGGAAGGATGTTTTTGAACGGAAAGTGGAAAATGGTTTTGATACGTGGTTTGGCGAATTTGGTGACAAATATTTTCAGCTTTACCGTGAACTAAACCGTTCACAATCCATCGAGTTCAGGCTCACAGCCAGCCAGCAAAACCAGTTTAACCTGATTTTTGCCCGATGGCAAACCATGTACGATACCTTGCTTGGTTCAGAGTACATTGCCACTGTCCGGCGGCTCGGGCTGATTACCTTCAGAATTGCCATGATTTTCTCGGTGCTTCGCATCCTCGAAACCGGAGAAATACCAGGCATTTTGGTTTGTGAGGAACGCGATTTTCAGAATGCCATTGCAATTACTGAAGTTCTGATACTTCATGCCAAAAAAGTATTTACAGAACTTCCGCAATCGACACCGGTGGTGAAACGTGAAAACCGCGAAGAACGGTTTTTCAGTTCACTCAAAAAATCCTTTTCACGGAAAGACTATGTTGAAGTAGCCAAAAGCCTTGATATTCCTGATAAAACAGCTCAAAACTACATTTCAAAATTTATTGCAAAGGGTTTGATTTACCGTGAAAAACAGGATTTTTATATCAAAACCTGACTGTAAGGAAAATGAGGATTTTGGAGATGCTCAGGAACATTTATCCAAAATCCTTAAAATCCTTAACTTCCTCAATGGTGTGAATAATTATTTCAAATAATATCAAATATTACAAGATAAATATTTTGCGATAATAACCGGAAAAAGGTATCTTTCGCAAATATTCACTCTTAAATGGATGGACTAAAGGAAATAAGGATTCTTACTTGGATTGAACTTCTTCAGTCAAAAGGAGCTTTTGCATTTTCTATCGAATCGGCTAAAAATGAATTACCGGGATATACTGAAATTGCCATGAAAAGGGCTTTAAGCCGTTTATCCGAAAAGGGGAAAATCATTTCTGTTTACAAAGGGTATTACCTGATTCTTTCGCCACAATTTGCGTTAAAAGGCATTTTACCACCTCCCCTTTTTTTAGATGCATTTTTTCAATTCCTGAAAAGACCCTATTATGTCTCTCTTCTGAATGCTGCCGCATTTCATGGTGCAGCACATCAGCAACCGCAGGAATATTATGTGATGACTAATTTCCCTGCCATGCGTGCCACTCAAAAAAAGGGAATGAAAATTAACTATGTAAGCATCGATAAAATTCCTGAAAAACTTTTGGAGAAAAGGAAAACCGAAGCCGGGTATCTTGCTGTTTCCAGTCCGGGACTCACTGCTACCGACCTCGTGCAATTCGAAAGACGTATTGGTGGCTTAAACCGTGCAGCAACAGTACTGTTTGAATTAATGGAAGTTCTTAAACCATCCGATTTCAATAACGATATTCTGGCCCATGCAGCGGTTACCACGCTGCAACGCTTGGGTTACCTGCTGGAATTTGCCTGTTCAGACACCACTCTATCCGATGCTTTATATAAGTCGATGAAAAAAAATAAGTCCAGGATGTTCAGGATACCGCTGAAAGCTTCGGCACCGACCAAAGGTTTTTCTTCTGACAATCGATGGAATGTAATTGTGAACACCGAAATTGAAATTGATTTATGATTCCACAGGCATATATAACAGAATGGAGTCAGCAAGTACCATGGCAAACCATGGAACAGGTGGAACAAGACCTTGTTATTTGTCGTGCTCTTGTAGAAATATTTTCCGATGATTTGTTGGCTGGCAGCCTTGCTTTCAGAGGTGGTACGGCGTTACATAAATTATTTTTCAGCCCTCAGCATCGCTATTCCGAAGACATTGACCTGGTGCAAATCAATGCTGAACCTTTTGGCCCTGTTGTGGACAGAATCAGGGAAAGACTTTCTTTTTTGGGTGAACCGAAACGAAGCCCCAAGGCCCACAATTTTACCATGTATTTCAGGTTTGAGTCTGAATTTCCGCCATCGATAAACCTGAGGTTAAAAGTAGAAACCAATACTCGTGAACATTTCATAGTAAACGATTTAATTAAAGTACCTTTTGAGGTCAATTCAAAATGGTTTAAAGGGAGTTGCAACCTCACTACCTATAATTTGGAGGAATTGTTGGGAACCAAACTGCGGGCATTGTACCAACGAAAAAAAGGCCGTGATTTATACGACTTGTATATTGCCCTTACCCGTAATCCTGAACTTGATAAAGATTTACTTGTAAAGTGCTACCGCGAGTACATCAATTATTCGGTTAACAACCCCCCCAGTCAAAAAGAGTTTATTTTGAACATGGAAGCAAAAATAACTGACCCTGAATTTTTGGGCGATACAACAGGGTTGCTTCGACCGGGACAAGCATACGAACCTTTACCTGCATTCGAACTGGTAAAAACGGAATTGATTGAGAGAATTTGACACAAAACCAATAAATTTGAAATTTTAAATAGAATCAGATTATATGATTACCAAACAAGCCTTGGGCAACACACTTTTCGGGATGGCTGACATCCTGCGCGATAAAGTGGAAGATTACAAAGCCTACATTCTTTCTCTCCTGTTTTTCAAACGACTTTCTGATAATTATGAATGGGAAAACAAGAAGTCTATCGAAGATTTTATGGTTACAGAAGGCCGGTTGCCTACAGCCCGCGAAGAGGCTGTTATTTACCTGAAAAAACACGATTTTAAAATCCCGGATAATTGCTTCTGGAAAAATGTACGCGAAGCAACGCCCGACAAGAAAAATGAAACACTCTGGAATGCCGTTCAGGGTATTGCGGAAGCAAACGTTGACAAAGACGGTAAGTTTTTCTTAAAAGGCGTTATCAATACGGTACGTTGGAACGAACCTGCACCAGATGGTTCAGGCGGTAAAAGATTACACCCCGATGTGTTGACAGCCCTCATCAGTTATCTCGATGCTGTTGACCTCAGCAACAAAAATGCTTCGGTGGATGTGTTGGGCGATGCTTACGAATACCTGATTAAACGTTTTGCCGATGAAAATAAAGGCGGCACAACTGCCGGGCAGTTTTATACTCCGCAGGAGGTTGTTGATATTATTGTCAGATATCTGAAACCACAAAAAGGTCAGGTTGTTTACGACCCGACCTGCGGTTCCGGCGGATTCTTAATCAATGCTGCAAAATATTGCAAGGCAAATTACAACAACCAGAAAGCCATTCGCCTTTTCGGACAGGAAGATGTTTGGAATACCTGGGCGATTGCCAACATAAACATGATTCTGCATGGTTTGGATGCACGAATTGAAAAAGGAGACACGTTACTTGACCCAAAATTCAGGGATGAAGAAAATGAACTCTCCATTCGTCAGTTTGACCTTGTGATGGCCAATTTTCCTTTTTCTCAGGAAAACTGGTCGAAAACTGGAAAACCCAAAAAAGACAGTAAAGGTCGCGTTGTAAACAAAAAAGATGGTTCTCCCCAACTGGAATATCCCAAAGACCCATACTCTGACCCATACGAGCGGTTAGTTTATGGAACTCCTCCCTACTCCAACGGCGACTTTGTTTTTTTGCAACACATTATTGCTTCATTAAACGAAACGGGAAAAGCTGGAGTAGTTTGTCCGCAGGGTGTTTTGTTTCGCGGACAGCCTGAAAAAACCGAAGAAGAAGATGGACAAAACCGCAAAGCCGACGATGAATACCTCATTCGGCGGGGTTTTCTGCAAGGATTAATGAATGAGCAGTGCGAGTTTCCGGGAGAGCCAAACATCATTGACGCCATTGTGGTACTACCCGGCAACCTTTTTTATGGGACCACAATTCCGGGTGCCATCCTGTTTTTTAATAAGAATAAACCCGAAGAGCGAAAAGACAAGGTTTTAATGGTTTATGCAGCCAAACAAGGCTGGTACAAAGAAGAAGCCAACATGAATACTTTGTTGCCGCACGATATTCTGCGTATTTCAACCATTCTGGAATGCTGGGGCAATTTGGAAACAGCGAAAGCATGGATAGAATCACAAAAAGAGCGCTTGAAAGGATTGATACAGGAAGAATTGGATTTCAAACTCCTGGAGCTGGAAGAATATTATGCCGAAGACCTTACCCGACAAACCGAAAGGGTTGACAGTGCACGGAAAGCTATTGCCGATAAGGAAGCTGAAGAACAAAAACCAACCAAAAGCCAGTTAAAAGCTCTCGAAATTGCGGAAAATGCTTTGAATAAAACCACATCCGAAAAGGAAACAAAAATACTGGCAGCACATCAACAGGCTGAAAAGGAACGATTAGCCATTGATGAAGTTGAACAGGAATTGATTACCATGTTGCAAGACCCCGAACTTCGCAAACGTTACTTTACAATAGCAACAATGGAAGATTTGGAAGAAAACGAATTTAACCTTAATATCCCGCGCTATGTGGACACTTTTGAACCGGAAGATGAAATTGATTTGAAGAAAGCAATTGAGGAATTTAAGGCTTTTTGTAATTCTGAGATTCAGTTGGATAATTCATTGTCTGATATACTTAGCCAGTTAAATTAATGGAAAAGAAATTTACAAAGATTGGTTCTGTAAATTCAGATTTTGATGTCTTTAGCCTGAAATCTGTTTTAATAAAAAATGATGCTGGAGATTGGGGTGATGAACCAACGGAAGATGCAATTGGAGTAATTCGAAGTACAAATTTTACAAATGCTGGCATACTTGATTTAAGTGATGTTGCATATCGCAGTTTAAAACCTCACAAACGAATTGAAAAGAAACTTTTTAAAGGTGAAATACTTATTGAACGAAGCGGTGGAAGTGACAATCAGCCGGTTGGAAGAGTTGGTTTAATTGATGCGACGATTGAGAAAGATGAATACGCTTTTGCAAATTTTATTCAACGAATTTCAATTGATGATACAATTGAACCTGAATTTTTGTATCACTGCCTTCAACAAATGTACGAAATGGGAATTACTGCAAGTATGCAGTATCAAACAACAGGTATTCGCAATTTAGATTGGAAACTTTATATAAAAACAATTCTTCCCAAACCACCAAAACCCGAACAAACTGCCATTGCCTCCATCCTCTCCAAAGTTGATGAAGCCATTGAAGCCACCCAAAACAGCATAAAAGCAGCCGAAAAGTTAAAGAAAGCGCTCATGCAAAACCTTCTTACCGGGAAACTTAAACCCGATGGAAACTGGAGAACTGAGGACGAATATTATTTGGATGAGAAATATGGGAAAGTACCGGTCGGGTGGACAATGAAACCAATTGGCGATAAATCTCACTGCAAAATCAATCCGAACTATTCGTTTATTAAAGGCGAATCATACGATTTTATTCCTATGGATGCCATTAATGATGGATTTAGAGGCGTTTCTTATTTGGAATCAAAAATCATCGATGGTGGTGGTTTTACCCGTTTTAAACTGGGAGACATTTTGTTTGCAAAAATTACGCCTTGTACAGAAAACGGCAAAGTTGCACTTATTGAAAGCATGACCACAAATGTTGGTTTTGCTTCTACTGAGTTTATTGTATTTCAACCACTGGAGAAAATTGATAATCAGTTTTTTTACTATGTATTGTCGAGTGGTACTGTGCACAAGTTGGCAGTTTCACTTATGGAAGGTACAACCGGACGGCAAAGGATACCATGGAAGATATTCAAGAATAGAATTAATGTCTGCATACCTGATGATGTTGAAGTGCAGAAAAGTATTGCAATGAAGCTAAAATCATTTGAAAATTCAAACAATCAAAAGCAAACCAAAATCCAAACCCTTCATCGCCTGAAAAAATCGCTGATGCAGAATTTATTAACTGGTAAAATAAGGGTGGATGTAGCAAAGATTAACGAACTTTTAAAAGAACAAGAAAATGAATAGCCCCGTTGGTTTAGACAGCCTTTTTAAAGAAAAAATATTTCGCATACCTGATTACCAGCGTGGTTATGCCTGGCAAAAACCGCAATACAAGGATTTCTGGGAGGATTTAATCAATTTGCAACCCAAAAAATCGCACTATACAGGGGTTATCACTTTAACTGAAATTCCCTCCAATAAAATTGAAGAGGACAGCAAAGAATATTGGCTGGTTGAAGACCACTCCTACAAAGTATATCATATAGTTGATGGTCAACAACGTTTAACCTCCTGCATCATTTTCTTACAAAGCTTGGTTGAATTTGTCAGAAGTATCCCTGAAAACGAAGGTAAAGAGGATGATGCAATTTATATTACCGATAGCTTGACTTTACAGGCCATTATCGAAAAATTCATATACAAGCAAAAACCATCAGGCGATAAATTCTTGACTTATAAATTTGGATATACGAATGATAATCCAAGCTACAATTATATGCGCTACCGCATATTTAACGAACCCAATGCAGGTACGATTGAAGAAACATTTTATACGCTGAATCTCAAAAATGCCAAGGCTTACTTTATTGGTCAATTGGAAGCATTGTATGATGAAGAAGGCATGGGAGGTATTCAGGAGATATATAAAAAGCTATCAAAGAATTTCTTGTTCAACGAATATGTCATTAAAGATGAGTTTGACGTTTTTGTTGCCTTCGAAACCATGAACAACAGAGGAAAGAACTTATCGAAGCTTGAACTCCTTAAAAACAGGTTAATCTACCTGACAACTTTGTATCCCGATAATGAGTTGGATGCCGCATCACGAAAAAGTTTACGAGATGATATTAATGATGCTTGGAAAGAAGTGTATTATCAGTTAGGTCGCAATGAAAAACGTCCGTTAAATGATGATGACTTCCTGAAAGCGCATTGGATTATGACCTTCATGTATTCTCGTAAAAAAGGCGATGATTACATTAACTTCCTTTTGAATGAGTTTTTCACCCCTAAAAACATTCACAAAAAGGTTGAGCGAGAAGTCTTTATTGAACAACCGGAAGAAGTTCAGACCAATTTTGAATTTGAAGACGATGCCGATGAAAATGGAGAGGAAGAATTAACCAGGATTATTAGTATTTCAGCCCTGGAGCCTACAAAAATCAAAAATTATGTACATAGTCTAAAGGCCTCTGCTGTTCACTGGTTCAATTCGCATTATCCATTTTTAGCCACCGAAAATCAGCTTTCAAATGATGAGCGGATGTGGTTAGATAAGTTGAATCGTATTGGGTTAGGATACTTTAGGCCTTTGGTTATGTCAATTCTAAAAAACCAACCAAAGAACGCCGACCGTTTAGCTGTATTTCAACGTATTGAACGATTTATATTCATCTGTTTTCAGTTAAGTCAGGCCAGACGAAACTATGGGGATAGCGAATTTTATAATGCAGCACGAGAATTTGACCAAAAGAAGCTGGATATAAAAGGAATCATGGCTAAGTTATCGTCAAGAGAAGCTTATTCATTTAATGAAGACAAAACATTTAAAATAAAATACTTCTCCGATTACATGTATAAGAAATTTAATATCGGCGGCAGAGCCGGATATTATAGCTGGCACGGACTCCGGTATTTCTTATATGAATATGAACTTGAAAAAATGAAAACATCTGGTCAATCAAAAGTTGACTGGCAGCTTTTTGTAAGAAACGATAAGGATAAGATTTCAATTGAGCATATTTTTCCACAAACCGCTACCCCTTACTGGGAAAATGCATTTGTAAATATTGCGAAGGAAGAAAGACATATTTATTCAGGGTCATTAGGGAACCTGCTACTTCTTTCCATGTCAATAAATGCTTCATTACAAAACGATTCCTACCCTGAAAAAATCGAGCCAAAACTCGATGAAAGTGGAAAATCCGGTCAAACTGAGCACTGGATTCCGGAGTAAAGTGAGCATATCAAACCGGAGCAAAGTGAGCACCTGATACCGGGGCAAAGTGAACAATCAGAAACAAGAGTTTTTATCGGGCTATTG
>JBFXFM010000046.1:0-32168 GCA_050179035.1 Draconibacterium sp.
GGCAATCATTCTGATGGGCTCCGTTTCGCTCCGGCTACGCCTTCGCTTCACTTCGCCCATCAGAATGATTTAAAAAGAAAAGAATTGTCTACTTTTAATCTGTACTAAAAATGGGGAGCCTACAATTTCAGCTGTTTTGTTATTTTCATGTCAGCCCAAAACATCTGAGAAAATTGAAAAATTTAATGTTAACAGGGGAACAAACATTGCGCACTGGCTTTCGCAAAGCGATGCCCGCGGAGCCGAACGCGATGCCTTTTTTACCAAAGCCGATGTAGATTCAATTGCGGCAATGGGTTTCGACCACATCCGTTTGCCCATCGATGAGGAACAAATGTGGGATGAGCAGGGTGTCCGTCACGATGATGCTTTCCGGTTAATGACCAACTGCATCGACTGGTGTATGGAGAAGAACCTGCGCGTGATTGTTGACCTGCATATTCTACGCTCACACCATTTTAATGCCGAAGTAAAACCACTCTGGACCGACCCCGCTGAACAGGAAAAATTCTACACTTTTTGGCGAGACCTTTCTAAAGCTTTGATAAACTATCCCAATTCAATGGTGGCTTATGAACTGATGAACGAAGCAGTAGCCGACGACCCTGAATTGTGGAACAACTTGGTTACCAGCTGTGTAAAAGTAATTCGCGAAACTGAACCTGAAAGAACAATTGTAATTGGTTCGAATAAATGGCAACAGGTTCAAACTTTCGATGTGCTGAAAATACCAGCCAACGATTCAAATATTTTGTTGAGTTTTCATTTTTATGAGCCTTTTTTGCTAACCCACTGGAATGCAAGCTGGACCCAGCTGAAAGGTTACACAGGTCCGGTACATTACCCCGACACAATTCTTACACAAGTGGAATTTAACCAGTTGCCCGAAGCAATGAAAACACTTGTTGCCGACAGGGTGGGACAAGTATATAACAAGGCCTGGATTTTGGAGCAATGGCAAAAACCGCTGGCAAAAGCAAAGGAACTTAACTTGCCGCTGTATTGTGGCGAGTTTGGAATTATAACTGGTCCGCCGCAGGAAGACATGTTGCGCTGGTATCAGGATATGATTGATTTGTTTGAAGAAAACGGAATTGGATACGCCAACTGGAATTACAAAAGCGGCAGTTTTGGACTGGTGGATGAAGAAGGTGTTCAACGTCCCGATTTTATCAGGATTGTTTCTGGTAAATAGTTTTTTCACCTTATTTTGTTAGAGTTATACTCATCAAAAAAAATCAAATTAAAAATTACCGATATGAAGAAAAGTATGATTATGGGATTTTTATTGCTATCTGCAATTGGTTTAATGGCCCAGGATGACATTGAGAAAAAAGAGGTAACCAAAGATGGCTGGAATTTTGGTGCACTGCCAACCATTACTTACGATACCGACCTCGGATTTCAGTATGGTGCGCTTGTCGATTTGTACAATTATGGCGATGGTAGCCGGTATCCGAAATACAACCATAAGTTATATTTCGAGGTTTCGCGTTTTACCAAAGGCAGCGGGATTAACCGGTTTTATTATGATTCGGACCAGTTGATACCAGGACTGCAAACATCGCTTGATATCAGTTATTTGTCGGATCAGGCCTACGATTTTTTTGGTTACAATGGATACGATGCTGTTGTGAATTACGATTGGATGGACGATTCACAACCTGAAGACGTATATAAAACCCGCATGTTTTATAAATACGACAGGAAAATGTTCCGCATTAAAGCCGATTTGGTTGGAAAACTTTCGGGCGATAAACTCAAATGGACGGCAGGTTTTAACATGCTCAACTTTAAAATCGGGCTTGTTGACATCGATAAACTCAACGATGGAAAAGAAGGGGATGAGAAATTACCAACTCACAGCGAACAACCTGGATTATTTCAGTTGTATCAAGATTGGGGTATTATAAACGAAGAAGAAGCCGACGGTGGTTTTATTCCTGCACTGAAAGCCGGGTTGGTGTACGATTCACGCGACAACAAACCCAACCCGATGAAGGGAATCTGGACTGAAGCTGTGGTTGAAGGCGCTCCTGAATTTCTGGGTGCTGAAAGTTCGTTTGCCAAACTCAGTTTGACTTACCGCCAGTATTTTACCATTATCAAAGACGATCTTTCGTTTGCCTATCGATTGAATTACCAGACCGGAATTGCAGGAAATACCCCATTTTATTACCAGACTCAGGTGGTAGTTTCCGAATTGAAAGGTGCAACCTCAGAAGGGTTGGGAGGTGGCAGCTCATTACGGGGTATAAAACGAAACCGGGTGATGGGCGATGGTTATTTCCTTGGGAATATTGAAGCACGCTGGAAATTTGTCCGTTTTACTTTTATCAATAATAATTTTTATCTGGGATTAAACGGGTTTCTTGATTTTGGAAAGGTTACAAAAAGAATAGACGGCATGGAAAGTATAACTACTATCAATTCAGGAAATTTAACTCCTTGGAGTGCAAATGATTTTTATGAAAAAGATGCTGAAAAACTCCACATTTCGTACGGAGCCGGTTTACGCATTGCCATGAATACAAATTTTATTATTAAAGTTGATTATGGGATGGCTGCTGACGACCGAGATGGGAAATCCGGTATGTATATCGGGCTGAATTACCTGTTTTAAAATTATTGATAATCAATTAAATAGATTGAAATGAGAAAACTTATATCCAGTTTCTTTTATCTGGCCGGAATTATTGCTTTTCTGGCAGCATGTTCTGATTCAAACAAACAGACAGCCGAAAATGTGGCTGGCTTATCGGGCGATTCGTTAAAAGTCGCTGTTAATTTGATGCAACAATACATTGACAGCGGAAAACTTGCCGGAATTTCGGTGATGGTTATCAGAAATAACGAAACAGCACTGCAAAAAACTTTTGGTTATGCCGATATGCAAAATAAAATTCCAGTGGACGATAAAACCATTTTTCGCATTTTTTCGATGACAAAGCCCATTACAACGGTTGCGCTGATGACATTGTACGATGAGGGTAAATTTAAACTCGACGATAAAGTTTCCGATTTTATTCCTGAATTTGCTGAAACAAAGGTGTACAATGCTGAAACAAAAGCGCTTGAGCCACAGGCAACACCAATGACCATCAGGCATTTGCTAACGCACACTTCGGGCCTCACTTATGGCTGGGATCAGAAAAGCTATGTCGATTCGTTGTATCGGGTTTCCGGCGCTTCAGGCTGGGATGCAACGCTTGCCGAAAAAGTGAAAATCCTGACCGCAATTCCGCTGAAACATCAGCCCGGAACAAAATATGAATACAGTGTTTCTATTGATGTTGCCGGCTACCTGGTTGAGGTGATTTCGGGCAAACCATTGGATGTTTATATGAAAGAGAAAATTTTTGGCCCGCTGAAAATGGTGGATACCGATTTTTTTGTTCCTGAAGAGAAACACAGCCGGTTGGCCTTGTTGTACAACCAGGGTGAAAACGGAATACTGAAGGGACCTGATGACCCTGTCAACGATAATTTCAAAAAGCCTGCTGTACTCTTCTCGGGCGGTGGCGGACTGGTTTCAACAATTGGCGATTATTCGCGCTTTGCGTGCATGTTACTGAATGGGGGAGAACTGGAAGGCGCAAGAATTCTGGATGAACCGACTGTTGAAATGATAATGAGCAACCAGTTGCCTGAAGGAGTTGATTACGAAAATGGCGGCAGTTACGGGCTGGGTGGTTCGGTGAACCCTGAAAAAGGCCATTACGGATGGAGTGGGGCAGCATCGACCCATTTTGTTGCAGATAAAAACAACAACATGGTAATAATTACCATGACTCAGTTTATGCCTTTCAATATTGAGTATGCGGTGAAGTTTGTTGAAAAGGTGGAAGACGCTGTTATAAAATAGATGAACAAATAAATTCGTTCATTTAGCTTTCCCAATTTATTTAACTTTCCCAAAGTTTAAGACTTTGGGAAAGTTTTTTTTTCGGGTTTCAACGATAAAAAAATCCGCGTCAACGAAAAAATGATGTTCTTAAAATGGTATCGGCTTTATTTGAAAACAAATTTTAAAATCAATCATCATGAGAACAAAAAACTTCTTTTTCATTTCACTGGCAGCACTATTTCTTTCGGGTTGCGTAGTGTATTCGTTTTACCCGCTTTACACCGAAAAAGATTTGTTTGCCAACGAAATTTTAACCGGAACCTGGGTTGATGGTGACAGTGCAGAATGGAAATTTGAACATCCGTATATTGGGAAGGAAATCCCCGAAAATTTGGATAAAACATCTTACGTTTTGTACTTAAAAGACAAAAATGGTAAAGCATCGAAGTTTAAGGTTCACATCATAAAATTGGGAGGTTATTACTTTTTGGATTTCTATCTTGAAGAATATACCGATAATAAAAATCTGGATTTGGCATCATTTCATATCGTTCCCGTGCATACTTTTGCCAAACTGAAAGTGACTTCAAATCAACTTCAAATCAACTGGTTCGATCAGGATTGGCTGGGTAAATTAATAAAGGAGAATAAAATAAGGATTCACCACGAAAATAACGGGGATTATATTTTACTCACTGCGCTACCCAAAGAACTACAGAAATTTGTAACAAAATACGTTGATTCTGAAGAGGCTTTCGAAGATGGAATTGAAGCAGTTTTAACCCGGAAATAAATGATAACTGGAATTGCAAATATTATTAAATGGTTATCGAAAAACAGGATATTTCAGCATATCCTGTTCTGGTGTTTATCGTTTTTAATTCTGCTCAATATTTTTAAAGTTTCGGCCGAAATAAAGCAAATCGACCTTGTTTACACAGCCATTTTCCATCTCCCCATTTTATTGGTTGTTTATCTGAATCTGCGTTTTCTTTTTCCGCTTTTTCTGGAGAACCGGAAATACTTTTTGTATGGTATTTCTGTGTTGATTTTGGTTGCTTCAGGCGCTGGTTTTTACATTATTCTTTTCAACAGTTGGATCGACTATGTTTTTTCGTCGTACTATTTTATTGCCTATTATGGTTTCTTCGATATTTCGCTCTACTTAATAATCTATGTTTTTTTAACCAGCCTGTTTCGCCTGGCGCGCGGCTGGTTTCGTTTGCAGGAAATTGAAAAGGAAAAAACCGTGGCTGAATTAAAGGCGCTGAAATCGCAGATAAACCCTCACTTTCTGTTTAATTCGCTGAACAGTATTTACAGCCTTGCGCGGAAAAACTCGACACAGGTTCCCGAAAAGGTAATTCAGCTAAGCGATTTGATGCGTCACATTATTTACGATTCGGATGTTGAATTTATTCTTTTGCCGAAAGAAATTGAGATGATCGGGAATTACATTGAACTGCAGAATTTGCGAACTCCCGAAAAGGAAAAAATTGAACTTGAAGTAATTGGCGAAATTGAAGGGAAGAAAGTAGCACCGCTTATTTTTCTTCCGTTTGTTGAAAACAGTTTTAAACATGGTTTGAAAAGTGGGGCTGAAAATCCGTTTGTAAAAATCAAAATTGAAGTTTTACCTGATGATTTAATTTTTGAAATTGAAAACAGCAAAGGAAAAACATCTGAAATAAACGATTCGAAATACAAAGGAATAGGTATTGAAAATGTAAAAAAACGGCTCGGTTTAATTTATCCGAACCAGCATTCGTTAAACATTTCGGAGACTGAAAGCATATTCAAAGTATTTTTACAAATCAAGTTGAATTAGTATGCACATTAATTGCTTAATAGCTGACGATGAACCTCTTTCGCAGGAATTAATTGCCGATTATGTAAATGCCTGCCCCGAATTAAAACTGACCGGAGTGTGCAAGGATGCGCTTGAAGCCGGTGAATACCTGAAAAACGGGAAAATTGATTTATTGTTTTTAGACATTAATATGCCCAAACTTTCGGGAATTGGTTTTGTAAAAAGTCTGAAAGAACAGCCATTGATTGTTTTTGTAACTGCTTATGCTGAATATGCCCTTGAAGGTTTTGAGGTTGATGCTGTTGATTATTTGCTGAAACCTGTTTCATTCGAGCGGTTCAGAATGGCGGTTAACCGTGCAGTTGACCGTTTGTCGGCCAAAATCAGTAAGGAAACGGCAGTGGAGCATATGATGGTCAGGGCTGACAAAAAAAACTATCGGATCAATTTTGATGATATAATTTTTCTGGAAGCGCAAGGCGACTATGTAAAATTTGTAACTGCCGAAAAATCGTTAATGGTGCACGGCAAACTGAAAGATTTCTTTATACAATTGCCCAAAAACAGTTTTGAGCAAATTCATAAATCGTATGTAATTTCGCTTTCAAAAATGGTTTATCTCGAAGGTAATCATGTAAAAATAGGGCAGCATCTTTTACCGGTCAGCCTGAATTATCGTGAACAATTAATAAGAAAACTTGGCTCCCATTGAATTTATTTCAGGATTGTTGCTACTAAAATTCCCAGGTACGTTCCAAAAGCATAGCCTAAAATCCCAATGGTAAGCCCTGAAATAATGACCTCTTTATTTTTAAGTGCTCCTGCAACCGTTGGCACAAAAGGAGGTGAATAGGTGAGTGCTGTTATCGAAATTATAGTGGTATCGGCATCGAGTTTGAAAATGGCAGCCAGGGCCACGTGCAATGCAATCGACCCGAAGACCACATAAAAAACGTATAGGAACAACTGCAGAAATTCAATCTGGAACATATTGCTGAGGTTAGCCATCGACGAAACTGTAAGCGAAAAAACAATGATGAGATACATTCCGAGCTGGAAACTGTTTCGTAAACGGTTAACGGGTTTCAGCAACGAACCAGCCAAACCCAGTGTGGTAATTGTTAAAATGGCTACAATCGTATCGGTTGGTTTTGGAACCAACATGCTTAAACCCCCGCCAATTGCTACAATCACAAGCGAAATCCCCAGTGCCTTTAACAAATCAGGCAGAAGTTTCCGTTTAAACAGCGGGTCGAAGTTTTCCATTTCATTGGGTTCGGCGGGCAAATGCATTTTGTTTTCGGCCTTGTAAACCATTTGAAACTTTGGCAGGAAAATATGGAAAACCTGTTGGGCAATTGTCATTAAAAAAACCAGCGCAACCGAACCAACAATCAGGTCGTAGGTGTGCGTTAATATAAAAACATTGGGGCTCACATCCAATGCAGTTCCAATGGCAGCAAGGTTTGGAGTTCCACCGGTGTAAACTCCCACGAGCATCCCTGCCACTTTCCACGATTCGTCAATTGAATCGCCCCAGAAAATGAATCCTGTAAATATCATTACCAGCAGTGAGACGATTGCCAGAATCATTGATAACAAAGCTCCTTTTGCCAGTTTCAGCCATTTTTTAATATCGAGCGAAAAAACGAGCAGGGGAATTGCTATTAAAATCATCGCAGTCATAATTGTATCCTGCAATCCTGCAATCTGATTTACTGTTACATCAGCCGGTGAAATTTGGGCTGCATCAAGATATTGCTGAAGTTCGGCATCCGGCATTTTTACACGGGCGCCCAGCAGCTTCCTGAATTCGGGACTTGCAGTGGGTAAAATTCCTGTATTCCCGAGAATGAGTCCGGTTAAGTACGCAAGTACCACGGCTCCCAGGCGGTTCAGAATATTTGATTTTTTTGTGAGCCAGATTAAAAGGGCAGGGGCGAGAAGGTAAAAACCAATCAGTAAAACAGCTATATACATACCAACGCAGTTTAAATTCAGTTTTAAACAAACATATTCAATTTTAATGTATTGCATTAATTTGTGGTGAAATAAAAACAAAGAGGCACCTCAAAAATTTGAAGTGCCTCTTTGCTTTATCGAAAGTTTCGTTTAAAATCTGAATCCCAGTGTAAACAGAACATCGTTTTTAAAAGTTTTCAACGAAGCCATTTCGGGTATTGGGTAGGCTTCAAGCTGAGGAGTCGGATAAAGTGCATCGTATTCAGTAATTGTTGAATACCTGTAGGTTAAATCGGCAAAAAACTTACCGGCGTAATAACCAATACCACCCGAATATACCAACATGTTAGCGTCAGCATTCTTCTGGCTTGCATTAAAAGCAGTTGATTCGAATGCTGAACCATGATATTCAAAACCACCCCGTAATCTCATATTCTTCGAAGCAACAAGTTCACCTCCGATTCTCAAATTTCCAGAGGTTTTGTATGCTTCCTGAATATCGGTGTTCTCGCCATAAAAATCATAACCATCGCCGCCGTTGCGCAGTTTTGCATTGCTGTAATTCACAAGTTCATAATCGGCACTTAAAAGGCCAACTTTGCCAATCACAAATGCCCCGCTGAAAGTAGCGCGTAGCGGTGTTTGCAAACGGTAATCATATTCATTGAAAGGCGAACTTTCGTCATAGGTCTCACTTCCATCAGTATAGGTTATCGAAGTTTTCATCGAAGTTGAAAAGTCGTCCTGCAACCGATACCATGTTGGTGTGTGAATTGAAACGCCTAATCTCACTTCGTTGATGGGTTTGTAAATGGCGCCAAATTTAAAATTATGGCCGGTACCCCAGGTGTTCAGATTGCTGTTGAATTCCATATTGTTAAAATACGGAATGTTATTATTTTCATCATTTTCGTATATACGCGACGATTCGCTGTAATAAAGGTCGTTAATACCCCACGACAATCCAAGATACAGTTTGTGGTTGAAATTGAAACTTGCAACCAACGAGTATTCATCAATTGCTCCGGTTTTTGATATTGTTTTACGCTGACTTTGTTTATACCCGGCATCCTGTGTGTCTGACCAGTATTCGTCATTATTCTCATCATACAAAAGTACATCGGTTTTCCATGCCAGTTCTTCATAAAAATCACTCCAGATGCCACGATTGGCACGATCGGCAAAATAGTCAAGGTACGAACCGTTTACATCGAACCCCTGAATGATTCCGTAACTGTTAAAATCCTTAATTCTGTTGTATCCAATTCCAAAATTTACATTCACAATTCCGGCTTCGTTGGTGCCTGCCATCGAAATAGTGTTTACATAGCTGATGTTATTCAATGCGAATTTGTAATCACTGTCTTCGCGGCCGGTGCCGTAATACTTCGATTCCACGCGTGTACTCATCGAAACAGGAGTAACTGTAAATTCACTCGAACGGTAAAGCCCGAGTCCTGCCGGATTAATACTTGCTGAAGTGAAGTCGCCGCCCAACGCACCAAAAGCATTTCCCATGGCGCCTGCACGCGCAGTTCCCGCTACTGAGATATTTGAATAGCGCAATGCATCGGCCAAATCCTGGGCCATTGATGCAACCGGAACAAGTAAAACAATACTGAACAGAAAAATGTATTTTTTCATGGCAATAAATTTTATTCAAACCTGAATGAATTAACTACTGTATATTAACGGCGGCCCGATGAAGAACTTCCACCACCCGATGAGCGGCCTCCGCCACTGCTGCTACCTGAAGACGAGCTGCCACCGCCTGAACTGCCCGATGAATAAGAACCGCTGCTGCTCCGGCTACTGCTGCTGCCACTGCTGTAACTGCTGCTGTTTCCAGAGGAACTGCCTCTGTATGAATTCGACCCACTGCTAACTGATGGCGCTCTGTATGTACGCGATGAAACACCGTTGCTGGTGCTCCGGTTGTATGTTGAACTTGACCTGTAGGTCTGATTGTAATTCGATGTTGAACGCGGTTGTGAATAAGTTTGTCCGCTGCTGTTGGTAACCGAACTTTTATTTACAACCCTTGGCTGTGTATTCCCGGTAACGCTGTTTCCGGGGCGTGTGTAACTTCTTGTCTGGGTTGAAGGGCGTATGTAGCTTTGTGTTGTATTTCTGCCCGCCTGGTTGTTTACTACAGCTGGTCGCGTGTTATTGTTAGCGCCTGATTCAGCGGTACGCCTTCTTTCGGTAAGTACTGCATTATTTTCACGGCTTGATTTTGTTTCGCTTTGAGCAGTTTGTGTACCACTTCTCACCCCTGAAACTGAATTTTCACGTCGTGAGCTTCCTGAAACAGATTCTCTGGTTTCGCCTGAAACAGCGCTTTTATCGCGTGCCGATGCTCTGGCTGAACCGTCATTTGTGCTGCCTCTTAAATCGTTTCTTGCAACACTTGTACCTCCTGATCTTCTTTGCCCGTATTGATATCTGTCTGGATTATTATATCCTGAGTTATGATATCCGGGATACCCTGAGTAATAACCTCCACCCCAGTAAGGTTGGTAGTAACCCCATCCGTAACCTGGATATCCCCAACCATAATATGAATTTCCCCAACCATAATATGGGTATCCCCAACCATAATGCGAGTATCCCCATCCGTAATAAGGATAACCCCACCCGTAATTAAATGACATTGACCAACCCCACGGATCATAATAAAATGGGTCGTAGTGCCAGCTATCCCAGTAAAATGGGTCGTAAAAATAAGGATTATGAAAACGTTGAATCCGGTATGCGTAGTCAACTTCGTAATCATCGGTGTAATAATTATCGATTAATTGTTTCATCTCACCATCTTCGTAATAAGTGATGGTGTCTGTCCCATCAAAATCCTGTTCTGCGATATATTCATCAGCACCAGCATTCTGTTCATCAGCTTCGTAACCGAAGTTGTTCACAGATCCACTGTTCTCTTCATTTTCACTGATTTCGTTAACAATAACCGTATTACCCGATTTTGTTACAGGAGTTGCTGTATTAGAAACAACTGCCGAAGCAATTGGTGGTGGAACGTCGGCGGGGTTAAAGTAGATGTCGTCAGTGTAGGAGTTTGTCACATAACTTCCAGTGCTACAGGCGCTAACTAAGAGCGCCATCAATCCGATGTATGCAAATTTTGATTTCATAACTACACTACTGTTTATTTATTGTCAATAATAATTACTTTCTTTGTAACCTCAAAAACAAAATGAATTTTACAAAATCTGTACCAAGTTTAGAACAATGGCTAAGGAATTAACAACAAGAAGTGAGAATTATTCGCAATGGTACCAGGATCTGGTAATAAAGGCCGATTTGGCCGAAAACTCCGCGGTTCGCGGGTGTATGGTTATCAAACCGTATGGTTATGCGATATGGGAAAAAATGCAGGCCGAACTCGACCGCATGTTTAAGGAAACCGGGCATGTGAATGCCTATTTCCCGTTGTTTATCCCTAAATCGTTTTTCAGTAAAGAAGCTGCCCATGTGGAGGGATTCGCAAAAGAATGCGCTGTGGTTACCCATTACCGCCTGAAAAATGATCCTGAAACAGGAGGCGTTGTTGTTGACCCCGAAGCAAAATTGGAAGAAGAATTGATTATCAGGCCAACTTCGGAAACTATTATCTGGAATACTTACCGGAATTGGATTCAAAGTTATCGCGATTTACCTATCTTGATTAACCAGTGGGCAAATGTGGTCCGCTGGGAAATGCGTACACGTTTGTTTTTACGTACTGCTGAGTTTCTCTGGCAGGAAGGTCACACAGCGCACGCTACAAAAGAGGAAGCAATTGCCGAAACTGAGAAAATTCTGAATGTTTATGCAACCTTTGCAGAGAATTTTATGGCGCTGCCTGTAATTAAAGGTATCAAATCGGCCAACGAACGCTTTGCAGGCGCTGTTGAAACTTATTCGATTGAAGCGCTGATGCAGGATGGAAAAGCATTACAGTCAGGTACATCGCATTTTTTAGGACAAAATTTTGCAAAAGCATTCGATGTTACTTTCTCAAGTAAGGAAGGCAAACTGGAACATGTTTGGGCAACTTCGTGGGGAGTTTCAACCCGTTTGATGGGCGCACTTGTAATGGCTCACTCCGACGATAACGGGCTTGTGTTGCCTCCAAAACTTGCACCTTTCCAGGTAATAATTGTCCCGATTTATCAGAAAGAGGAACAGCTTGCCATAATTTCTGAAAAAGTAAATGAGATTATGGGAAAACTGAAAGCCAAAGGTATTTCGGTAAAATTTGATGATAACGACAACAAAAAACCGGGATGGAAATTTGCCGAGTATGAATTAAAAGGTGTGCCGGTGCGTTTGGCAATGGGACCGCGCGATTTACAGAATGGCACAGTTGAAGTTGCCCGCCGTGATACATTGGAAAAACAGGTTGTCGAAATTGAAGGAATTGAGAATTATATTGAACAGCTTTTGGCTGACATCCAAAGTAATATTTACTCAAAAGCTTTGAAATTCAGGGAAGAAAGCACGATAAAAGTGGATACCTGGGACGAGTTTAAAGAAGCGCTCAAAAAAGGTGGATTTATTTTGGCCCACTGGGATGGCACTTCAGAAACTGAAGAAAAGATCAAAGCCGAAACAAAAGCCACAATTCGCTGTTTGCCATTGGAATTTGAACCCGAGGAAGGAAAATGTGTTTACTCAGGACAACCTTCAACCCGAAGAGTGTTGTTTGCATTAGCATACTAAATTGAAAAGAAAAATAAATACGAAGCGGCTTAAACTGGCCGCTTTCGTTTTTATTAATCATTGCTTTGTGTAATTTTAACCACTATTACAGGTACTTTTATAAGCACTATTCAAATTTATAATTATGACAGAAAAGGAAGTCCGCGAATCGCTGCTTGAAGCGTTCGTTATAAAATCGACAGTAAAACAGAAAGTTTTTGAGAACACGCAACAAACGTTTTTTATCCTTAAAAAGGTGCTGAAACAGCTGGAAAAAGCTTATCAGGATAAAATCAGGGACAAAGTTCCGACTTCGGTTTTGCCGGTTTATACCGAGCGCGGGCCTTTTGAAGCCGAGTTTAAAATCGGTGGCGACCTGCTCATTTTCAGTATGCACAGCAATGTTTTTGAATTCGACGACAAACATCCGGTTTGGAATACCGATTACCTGAAGGAGGACCCGATGCGCTCGTATTGCGGTACTATCTATATTTATAATTTTCTGGCCGACTCGTTTAAATATAACCGTGTAAACGACTTGGGTTATCTGGTGGCCCGAATTTTTGTGAACAAGGAAAACCATTTTTTTGTTGAAGGCAAACGACAATCCGACGAGCTTGTAAAAGATTTTGCACTCGATACAATTTCGCCCGGAATCCTGCGCCAGATTGTTGAAACTGCCATTCAGTACAGCATTGAGTTCGATTTGCTGTCGCCATTGTACGACCATGTAAAAGTAGCTACTGTTGACCAGATGCAACAAAAAATGACCCTCTCGAAAATGGCAACCGGCAAACGTCTGGGGTTTGGCTTTAATTCGGATGATGTGTGAGAATAGATTTTCAGATATTAGTACAGAGTAGTGAGACAAGAAATATAGCAGATGGAAAAAGCGTTTTTGTGCAGCAATTTTATTTAAAACCTGTAAGGGCTCAATATAAATAGCCCCGGGTCTTGACCCATGGTTTGGATTAAGCTGGAAAATAAGGTGCAATTGGTAAGTCAGATTGAAAATCAGGCAATTCATGCACCGCAAATTCAAAAGTTGAACAAAGAGAGAATTTTAATATAGCAGATGGAAAAGGTAACAGAAAGATTTATTCGATATGCCAAAGAATACACCACTTCCGACCCCGGAAGTGAAACCTACCCCAGCACCGACAGGCAACTGGTTTTTTTGGAGAAACTGGCCGACGAATTAAAAAAGATTGGTTGCAGCGAAGTGGAATTGGATAAATTCGGTTATGTAATGGCAACCATCCCTGCAATCGGAGTTGAAAATGTTCCCGTTGTTGGTTTCATCGCTCACGTGGATACAAGCCCCGATTTTTCAGGCGAAAATGTGCAGCCGCAAATCATAGAAAAATACGACGGGAAACCGGTTCAGCTTAAAAACGGAGTGACCATCAATCCCGATGAATTCCCCGAAATACTGCAATATAAAGGTCAAACTATAATTACTGCCGATGGAACTACTCTTCTTGGAGCCGACGACAAAGCAGGGGTTGCAGAAATTGTTACAGCCGCTGAATTTTTGCTGAAATCAAAAGAAATTAAACACGGGAAAATAAGATTGGGATTCACTCCTGACGAGGAAGTTGGCAAAGGAACCGACCATTTTGATGTGAAAAAATTCGGGGCCGATTTTGCCTACACACTTGATGGTGGTGAGATTGGTGAACTCGAATTTGAGAATTTCAATGCAGCAGGTGCAAAAGTTGTTGTTCACGGTCGGAGTGTTCATCCGGGCGCTGCCAAAAATAAAATGATTAACGCTGCATTGATTGCACACCAGATTATTGCCATGCTTCCACCTGCTGAAAGACCTGAAAACACAGAAAAATACGAAGGTTTTTTTCACCTGACGGATATAAAAGGAAACGTAGAAAAAGCTGAAATTCACTGGATAATCCGCGACCACGATTTGCAGAAATTTGAAGAAAAGAAAAAATTACTGACAGGCATTATTCAGCAAATTAACCAGCGTTACGGAAAGGTTGTGGCTGAAATAGAAATCACCGACCAGTATTTTAACATGCGGCAAAAAATTGAACCGGTAATGTTTGTAGTTGATATTGCCCGAAAAGCCATGTTACAAGCGGGAGTTGAACCAAAAGTAAGGGCAATTCGTGGTGGAACCGATGGGGCGCGGCTTTCATATGAAGGGTTGCCTTGCCCCAATATATTTGCCGGTGGTCATAATTTTCACGGACCCTACGAATTTGTGCCGGTGCAGTCGATGGAAAAAGCAGTGGAAGTGATAGTAAATATTGCCGGATTAACAGGGGAGATCGTAAAATAAAATCTCCAGCGTTGAAGTTGTTGTGTCGATTTTATAAATTTGAAAAAAATGTGAATAAAATGCGTGTAAGTTATATTACTGACGGATATGGAAATCAATCAGCGGTTGTAATTCCAATTTCTGATTGGAATGCTTTGAATGAGCGTTTAAAAAAAATTCAAAATAAACTAAAGATTTTAACCGGTTTAGAAGATGCGGTTGATGAGGTAAATCTTGCCAGAGAAGATAAGCTTGAACTTAAAACCTTAAGAGATTTTTTAGATGAAAACTGAAATTGTTATTACAAACAATTTTCAAAAGGAAGCTAAAAGATTTTTAAAAAAATACAAATCTTTAAAATCGGAGCTTGAAATTTTATACCAACAGTTGATTAATAACCCTCAAACCGGAATTCCAATCGGAAAAAATTCATTTAAAATAAGAATTAGTGTCAAAAGCAAAGGCAGAGGTAAAAGTGGCGGTTTACGCGTAATTACTTATCTTGACGTAAATCTGATTTTTGATGAGCAACGCAATAAATTGTTTTTGTTATCCATTTACGATAAATCGGAAACTGAGACGATTACAGAGGCAGAAATTGCAAGTATTATCAATCGAATCAAGCTAAATTAATGCTTAACCAGTTTCTTGAAAATATAAGAGAGAAAAAGCTGTTCGATACCAGACAGAAAATTTTACTGGCAGTCAGCGGTGGCATCGACAGCATGGTGATGCTGCATCTTTTCGAAAAATCAGGTTTCGATTACGGAATTATTCATTGTAATTTTCAATTACGCGGCGCTGAGTCGGACAGTGATGAGGAATTTGTTAAAACGCAGGTTCTCATTCATGGTGTTCCGGCTTTTTTTAAAAGGTTTGATACAGAAGAATACGCACAAATCAATGGCATTTCCATTGAAATGGCTGCCCGCGAATTGCGGTACGAATATTTCGAAAAAATCAGGCTTGAAAATGACTACGATTATATTGCTACAGCGCACCATTCCGACGATTTAATCGAAACTTTCTTTTTAAATCTTACCCGTAAAACCGGAATAAAAGGATTGACCGGAATTAAAGATAAAGCCGGAAAAATTATCCGTCCGATGCTTTTTGCCAGCCGTGCTGATATTGAAAAATACGCCTCGGAGCAGTACATCGAATTCCGCGAAGATTCAACCAACAGCGAAGTGGTTTACCAACGCAATTTTTTGAGGCACAAAATCTTGCCACTGTTTTCAAGTTTGAATCCTTCGTTTAAAAAAAATCTGCTGGCCAGCATCGAAAATCTGAAAGATGCTGAAGCAGTTTATTCGGGTTTTTTCGACGCGGAGAAACAAAAAGTAGTTGAGAATGCCACAGATTCTCAGATTATAAATATTGAAAAACTGAAACAATCGTCACAACCCAGGTTACTGTTGCTTGAAATTCTTTCAGAATCGGATTTTAATCCGAGCGTGGTTGATGAAGTTTTTCAAAGTCTGGATACTGAATCGGGAAAACAGTTTTTCTCGCAAACACACAGGCTGGTAAAAGACAGGCAAAAACTTTTTATTACAAAACTTGCTGAACCCGAAAACCGGATTTTTTATATCGAATCGGATGATGTGGAGCTGTTTGAACCGTTCGATATTAAAATTGAAAAATTGTCCGGAAAGGATTTCAGGATAAGAAAAGAGCAAAATATTGCCTGCCTCGATTTGGAGAAGCTTGAATTTCCGCTCCTGATTCGAAAATGGCAGGAAGGTGACTATTTTCAGCCTTTGGGAATGAGTGGTTTCAAAAAACTCAGCGACTTTTTTATCGACGAAAAAATTCCGGTTCACCAAAAAGAAAATACCTGGCTGCTTTGTAGCGGCGAAAAAATTGTTTGGGTGATGGGAATGCGCATCGACAACCGGTTTAAAATCAGTTCAGCCACAAGCAAAATTCTGAAACTGGAAATCAGCAACTAAACAAAAACAGCCCGCGCCGATATGAATCTTTGCAGGCTGTTTGGTTTGAGAACGATTGTACAGGTCGTTTCAAGCTGGAAATCAGTTATTTTACATTCGATAAAAAATCATTCAGCGTTGCATCAATAAATTTTGTACCTGCTTCATAAACTCCCTTTTTATATTTTTCTGCTTCCACCGGAACAGCCTGGATATTTTCGAAATATGTATTGTCGGCTGAGAAAATTCTCATGGCACCCACTTCCGTTCCCCACATGTCCACGTTGGCAGTTTCAACAGATTTGTATTTTTTCTTTTCTACGATACCGGGTATGCTGATTTGGTCTTTTAACAGAAAACTGCATATTGCTTCGGGAGCCATGTTTCGAATGGCATAAGTATAAATTGCTTGAGTTTGTGCAACATCTGAAGTCATTGCTCCGGCTCCCATGGCACCATCAAAAGCAATGCGTAAATCGGTTTCCATCACCAGTTTTGCCACACTGCCCGATAATTTTCCAAGTGCTTTGCTCGCACCCGATTCTGCTTCCTGAACAAATTTTACCACAAGGTTTACTTTGGCAATTACAGCGCCATCCAATGCAACCGAAAGTTTTGGAGAATCGTCTAAAAATGTTTTCTTTTCAACTCCTTTCTTTGTGGTGCGTTTTACGAAGTATTCAAATCCGGTGGGAATAGACATTATGTAGCCGGGATATTGCGCCAGACTCAAATCTCCACCTGTTTTTTGCTCAAATTCAGCATACGGTTCAGTATTTGCAGCTACCGAAGCCGGTATAATTTCATAACCCTCTGCTTTTAGTTTGTTGATATATTCGTTGTAAAGTTTGTCGGTTATTTCTTTTAAGTCGGTTTCTTCAATTCCTTGTAAACCAACGGCAAGCCGCGCTGTTGCCTTTCCTTTTACCCCGCCTCCCAATTGGTACCCGCCTTGAGTCGATTCGGTCCAGTCGGCCATTAGCTGGTAAATTACCCTGAACTGCGCCACATAAATTTTCTTTGGTGCTTTATCGAACTTCTTCTGCGCATAACCAAAGTCCTTAAAATTAACTTCTCCCTCATTTTGTGAGTAAACCCCGGTAAAAATAAATAGTCCGGCTATCAATGTAAATATTAACTTATTCATATCCTTTGTTTTGAGTTATTTCTAAATGCGATAATTATTGTTTGATAATTTTTGTGCTGTATATTTTTTTATTTCCTGAATTGATTGTTAAAAAATACATTCCTACCGATAAATCAGCAATATTCAAAGAAAGGTTCTTTGTTATAAATTCTTGTTTTACCCTTTGTCCGTTTAAATCATAAATACATACTTCAGCCTGGTTGTTTATATCGCCTTCGAAATGAATGGAATGAATGGCCGGATTTGGGTAAATCCTCACTTCGGAAGTGTTTTCGGCTAATAAACCTGTTTGTGTTGGAATTCCCATAAACCCGGGTTCAGTACTGTGCAAATCCCAAAACATGGTAAATAGCTTATTATTTACATGAAAGAAAAAGGGGAGGTTTGTGTTGGTTTGACCAGTGGGTAACCCGTTTACATTTCCGACTGAAAAATCGGGTTGTTGTGTTTTTGATACAATAAACGGTGGTGCATTCTGAATATCGCCAAACTTTGGGCTCACTGATGCAAAAACATAGTCATCGACAGCATAAATACTTTTTAGCCAAGGATTTGCATGTGTAAATTTGCCGGCGGCATTTGTTTTTGTCCAGCTTTGGCCTCGGTCGTCAGAAACATAAATATCTTCTCCTCCATCTGCCGGTGCATTCGTAATAAAAATTCTTGAGCCATTTGAAGTGATAAGACTTCCCTGGAAATTTGCCGGCAATCCGGTTGTGCTTATTGCTGTCCAGGTTTTTCCTTTGTCGGTACTTTGCAAAATTTTGGTCAAGCCAATTGCCAGCCATTTATCTGTTGTGGCCGCTATGTCAACAATTGCATAATCAATAAAAGTTGATTGCCAGGTTGTTTCATTAAGGTTTTTATAAACTGCTTTCAGGTAATTATGAGCCAAAACGTAATCGTCGCCCATGTATTTCAGAATCATAGCCGATTTACCAGTATTTGTTAAACTTTGAGGCAGTCCATCGTTATCAATTTGCCACGAAACTCCATTGTCTGTTGAGAAATACAGGTTATGGTCGTATGTATTTAGTTTTAACGAAGCATACAACCGATCTTTAATTCCTGTTATGGCAACAAAATCACCGCCCGGCCTGGCAATTGCAGGTTTTGTCCATGTTACACCAAGGTTTTCCGAATAAGCAATGTTTTGTTCACGGCTTAAAACATAGATTTTACTTCCGGCATGAGTTGCTCCTATTAAGTAGGTTGATGAACCAGTTGCGGCAAGTGCTCCTGTCGAATTCCAGTTTTGTGCCTTCATTCCCAACGAGAATACCAATAAGATTAAGGTAAAAATCTTTTTCATCGTTCTCAATTTAAAAAGTTACTACTTCAAAATTGTGCGATTCAGGAAGTTAAATCAATGCCTTTGTATTGGTAATTTTTAATACCGGTTTTCCCTGATTTGATTTTCTATGTTGCAGAATATCAAAATGATGTATTAACTGATAAGATTGTTGGCGTATGCAAATTTTATTAGTCCAACAATATTATTCGTTGCTGTTTTCCTGAAAATATTTTTGCGGTGCGTTTCTACGGTACGCTCACTAATGAAGAGTTTATCCGCAATTTGTTTGTTGCTTTTTTCCTCAGCAATCAGTTTTATTATTTCAATTTCCCGCTCGGTAAGCAGATTTTCTGAGGCCGGCGAATTGATTTGCTCCATCATAACTTGGCTGATTTTGCTGCTGAAAAAGGTTTTACCGGCCAAAACCCGGTGAACAGCTTCAACCAACTCGGAGCTGGCATCGTTTTTCAGAATATATCCCTGCACCCGTTGTTTCATAATGTTCCGCACAAAATGCAGTTCGTCGTGCAAGCTGAGTACAATAATTTTTGTGGGTGGAAAATCACTGCGGATGGTTTTAATAAACTCCAGTCCGTCCATTCCGGGCATGTTGATGTCGGTGATTACCAATTCGGCTTTGGTTTGTTTCAGCAAAACAAGCGCTTCTGTTGCATTGGTTGCTGTGGCCGCAATTTCAACATCTTTTATTTCAGCCAACAGACTTTTTATCCCATCCAGCACAATGGCGTGGTCGTCAACCACCAGTATTTTTGTTTTACTCATATTTTAATCAATTGGTAAATCAATAATAAACGATGTTCCCGGTACACCGGCGCGTGTGTCGATTTCAAGAATTCCGTTAATGGCTTCCAGCCGGCTTTGAATGTTTTTCCAGCCCCAGCCTTTGCTTTTCATCAGGTTTTCCTTTTCAAAGCCATTGCCGTTGTCTTCGATAATGATGTTGATTTCGTTTTCGTATCCGGTAAGCTGAATGGTTAGGTTTTTCGCACCAGAGTATTTTATCACGTTGTTAATCCACTCCTGAATAATGCGGTAAACGTTTACCTCAACCGACTGGTTGAGCCGCTTTTCGATGCCAAAAGTGTTTACTTCGATGGCAATTCCGCTGGTTTTTGAAATCCGCGAAGCATATTCTTTCAACGCTGTCGAAAGTCCTTCGTTTATCAACTGGTCGGGCATGAGGTTGTGCGCAATTTCGCGGAGTTGCGTGTGCATGGTGTCGAGTACTTCGCCTGATTTTACTGCCAGTTCGGAGCGTTTTTCCATTTCACCGGTTTGTTGCATCTGGCCAAGCATAATTTTTACCGCCGTAATCAACTGCCCGAAACCGTCGTGAAGGTCGCGTGCAAACCTTTTCCGTTCGCTTTCCTGAGATTCAAGCACCACGTTCATTTGCAGCTGTTTCATTTTCAGGCGCTCCTCATTCAAACGGCGTTCCTGCCTGATTTTGATGCGCGAATAAATGATAAACGAAAACATCAGCAGAATAATGATGATGCCAATCAAACCGATAATTATTACAGTTTTTCGGCGGCTTTGCAGGGTTTTTTCTGCAATCTCCAACTGCTGAACCGCAATCTGGCGTTCCTTTTTTTCGGTTTCAAATTCAATCATCAGTTTGTTGATTGACTCCTGGTTTTCCTTGTTCAAAACCGAATCTTTCACCGCAACAAATTGCGTATAATAGCCAAAAGCGTTTTTATAATCTTTTTGCTCTTCATACAAAAAAGCCAGGTTTTTCAGCACATCTTCCTCAATTTTCAGAAAGCCGCCTTCTTTTGAAAGTTGCAAAGCCTGGTTATAATCATCGGCGGCTGCGTCGTATTTTTTCTGTTTCTTTTTCAGTAACCCTGTATTAATCAGCACCCGTGCAATATCGTGTGAGTTGTTGTTTAATTTGTAGGCATCAAGCGCTTTTTCGTAATAAAATACCGCTTGTTTCACACTGTCGATATCCGAATAAAGTGTTCCCAGATTTTCGTAAGCCGAGCCAATTCTGATGTTTTGTCCGCGTGCTTCCTGAATAGCAATTACACTTTTCAGCAAACTGCGTTCCTTTTCAAATTCGCCCAGTTCGTGCAGCGCCGACGACATGTTGTTCATCGACGAAACAATTTCGCCCGAGTCGTTGGCAGCCACAGCCAGTTCGTTGTATTTTGTGAAATATTGCAGCGCGCTTTTAAAGTCGTTGCGGTTAAAGTTGAAAATACCGAGCAGGTTCTGTACCCGTCCCTGACCGTTTGTATCGCCGGTTTTCTCAAAAAATTCAAGCGAAAGCAACGCGTTTTCCACAGCTTTTTCAAAGTCGCCTTTCGAGTTGTAGCTGGTGGCCATATTCAGGTAGCTTTTGGCCGTATTTGTGCTGTCGCCGGTTTCGATTGCAAGATTGAGCGCTTTCTGGTACCAGAAAATAGCCGAATCGTAACGGGCCTGCAAATGCTGAGCGATTCCCATAAATTTCAACGCTTCCAGCCGGTTTTGATTGTCGTTGTTTTCTTCCGAAATCTGCAGCAAGAGCAGTGCGTTAGTTTCCATTTCGGCTGCTTCATGCTTCCCCAGGTTTGCCTTGATTTTATTCAGCAGCGAATCGGTTTGTGCAGTCTGGCTAAAAAGCTGAAACTGAAAAGTTAAAAATGAAATAAAAATGCACAGAAATTTGATGCGATATTTTTTGATTAGCAACATGTTACAACTCCGGTTATCTCAGGTAAAAGTTTAAAAGGCAAAAAAAAATCTGCTTTTGCGAAAAAAAAGCAGATGATGAAGTAATTATTCCCTCGAATGCAGCGCCACCCGGTTTCCCTCTGAGTCGATAAACAAAGCCATAAAACCGTGGTCCTCAGAAATCTGAGTTTTTCCCTGCAAAACCTGACCGCCGGCTGCTTCAATCCGCGAAAGTTCGTTGGCCAAATCGCCTGAATGAGCTGTAAAATATACCAAAACACCATCGGTCGATGGTTTGTATGCAGCAGGATAATAAATTAGCGTTCCGGGCGTTCCGGTTCCTTCTTCGTTCCACGGAAACCATGCCATTTCAAGCTCTCCCATCGGGTGGTGTTCCAATTTCAGTTCAAAAACTTTTTCGTAAAATGCAATTGCTCTTTCCATGTTGGTAACGGGTACTTCGAACCAACCTACCATGTTGTTTTTCATATTGTTTTGTTTTAGTATTTAAAATCAAAACAACCAAAGTTGCTATTTGGTTCTTGGGAAATTATATTAAAGACACTGTAACACGGAGTTTTAGATATTGATTTTGTATCGAAAAAGTGGATGTAAGGGAAAATATAATGGAATATAGCTAAAGACCAAATTTGACCCAATCAGGCTGCATGAAAAATGACTAACTCCGGCATTTATGCCGGAGAATATGAAAAGAAAAAACGATAGACTTTAGTCCTAAGTTGAAATTAAGGGCTAAAGCCCAGTGATTTAATGAATGAAGTTCCCTGGCATAAATGCCAGGGTTAGTCAGTTGTCTCATTCGAATTCTCCCCAGTATGTGAAATTGCCACCGATTTAAATAGCTGTTTTCCGGTTTTTATCCGGTATCTGAAATAGAATAAAGTAAGCAGAAAATAGACCAGCGCCTGTACATAAAGGAAAATCAGTTCTGTTCGCACTTCTGTAATATCGACTCCCATCATGCGCAAACGCAGGTAGGCAGGCACTGCCGTTGTCGAGGGCAGAATTTTTGCAGCTGTATTTATCAACTCAGGAATTGCACTGACCGGCCACGACAAGCCACTGACAAACAATGCCACCGGCGACAGGAAAACCATAAAAACGATGGCCGACTCCCGGTGTTTGAAAACGGTGGAAACACCAATTCCAAGAAAAATGGTACTGAGCAAATAGGGAAGCAGCAGCATTACAACCTGGAGGAACGCTGATTTGTCGGGATAGTTAAACCAGTGATGTACCATAAAAACCGCAAAACAAAGATTGATAACCGAAACAAGCAGGTAAACGCCTGTTTTACTCAATAAAAGCGGTAGAACTTCGCGGTGACGTTTTTCCGGTGGAAGCATAAACGGCGAAGTTTTTGACTCCGAAAACGAACCTCCCATTAACCCGATTCCAATAAGCAAAGTCTGCTGAATAATGACAAGAATAATGGAGGGCATGATAAAACTTCCGTAGCCGGTTGACGGATTGTATAACACATGAACCTGTGCCGAAACCGGGTCGATGGCGGCTTTTGCTTCGGCAAACGATTTTCCTTCGTACAGATATTTCACCACCGAAACGCCAGCCCCGAAATAAGCATTCACAGTGGAAGTTGACAGAAATTCGTTTCGGTATTTCAGAAAATAGCTGGCGTCGGCATACAACGAAATATTGGTTTGTTTACCTGAGAGGATGTCTTTCTGAAAACCTTTCGGAATAAAAACCGCCCCGCTGATTTTGTTTTCAAGCAACTGTTTTTCTGCTTCCTGAATATCGTTACAACCTTCCGAAATTTTTAGTTCCTGGGTGGCATCCAGCATTCTGATGTATTTCCGGCTGAGTTCAGAATGGTCCTGGTCAACCACGCCAAACGAAATTTCGGTTAAAGTTTCGTTGTAATAGGCAATGGAATATACAATCGGGTAAATCAGCACTGCGCCAATAAGAATCAGCATGGCGCCAAAGTCTGACACGACATTTCTGAGTTCATGCAGAAAATGAGTGGCTGTCAGTTCGATGTATTTTATTTTGTTTTTTTCTGAACTCATCGGTTTTAGTTAAAAGGTTTTTGTCGAATCCCTCATCACCCCCAACCCCCTCAAGGGGGCATTTACAATCAGAGTTGCCGGGAGATTGTGAGCAACAATTTTCCCCTTGAGGGGATAGAGGGGTGATAATTTTAGATTTACAGTTACTTTATTCATGCAACTTAGTTTAAAATCTTCAGTTTATGATTTCCCCCAGTATTTCGGGTTGGCAAGGTATTTTTTGTACACCGGCATCACACTCAGCGAAACCAGTATAAAAATCAAGATATAACAGATGTAAATCAATGCTTCGCTGATGGGTGCCCCGCGCAGCGATTGTGAAATAAAGAGTTTTTCCCACCAGGTAAATGGAAAGAAAGCCGCAAAAATGCGGGCTGCCAGCGGCATTCCTTCAATAGGATATGTCAGTCCGCTGAAAGTGATGGCCATCATGGAATAAGCACTGGCCAGCGACATGGCTAACCGTAAATTTATGGTGGCCCCGATAAAAACAAGTCCCAGTAACTGGTAGGTAATCACGGTTATCAACTGTCCAGCAAAAACGGCGGCAAAACTTCCGTTCAGCGGCATTCCTTCAAACTGATAAAGCAGCAGGTTAATAAAAACAGCAAACGCCGAAAAGATAAATGTGTAGGGCGCCAGCTTTCCGGCAATGGCAAAACGCACGCTGTTGCCGCTACTTTCAAGCAATTCGGGCCCGGTACCCCTTTTCAGTTCGTTACCGAGCGTATAAACCGAACTCAGCAAAACAAAAAGGAAAAGCATCATGTACAACATGGCCGAGCTCAAAAAGTAAGTATAGTTGGTAAACGGATTGAAAAGCAGGTGTTTCTGAATGTCAACCGGCATCACCCTCACCATGGCGTCGGTGGCGTTTTTCCCTTCCATCAGCAGTTTTTTCAACTGAACTCCACCCGAAACAGTGCGGATTGTGGTGAGCACTGAGCGCTGAACCAACCCGGCCAACAAAACATTGGAACCATTAATATAAACCGGCAGTGTTGTTTCAGCGCCGTTAAAAACAAGTTCTTCGGTTTCTTCCGGAATCACAACAATAGCCTTTACTATTCCCTTTTCAAAAAAGTCTTTCGCCTCAAAAAGGTCCTGGCTCTGAAAAACGACATCCACATCGGGAGAAGCTTCGATGGCATTTCCTATTTTTACCGAAAGTGTCGAGTGGTCCTTGTCAACAATGGCGATGGGAATTTCTTTTACCGTGCTGTTTCTGAAAATAAAATACATCAGCAAAATGCCGGTGAGCGGCCCGAAGAAAAGCAGAAACCTGTATGCAGGATTTTGCCGGATTCGGTTGATTTCCCGTCGCAATACAGCCCAAAGCGGATGTTTTGAAAACGACATTTTTTACTAGTTTAAGGTGATAACAACCGACATTCCGGGCCGTAATCCTTCAATTTTCGATACCGGGCGGGCTTCAATTTCGAATGATTTCAGGTCGAATTCACCCGAAGTTTTTGTAGCGTTCCAGCGGGCAAATTCACCGGCAGCACTTACATAAGTCACCTGAAAATCAAATTCCCGGTTATCCAGTCCCGGAATTTTTGCTTTGAAAGTGGAGCCCATTTTAAAGTCGTTCAGCAAATCTTCCCGCACAAACAAAGTCACCCAAACATCATCCAGGTTGATAAGTGTAACCACCGGAAACCCTGTATTGACAAGCTCACCGGCTTCCACATTAATTCCTGAAACTTCGCCGTCAGCGCCAGAATATATGGTAGTTTCGTCTAAATAAGCCTGAACCTGTTTAATGGCTGCATCGGCCCGCTGAACCATGGCTGCTGCAGTGGCTTTGTCCTCTTCGCGCGCGCCTTTTTCGGCTTTTTGCCATTGTGCTTTGGCGGCGTTGGCTGTTTCGCGGGCGGCTTTCATTTTGGTTTCCACCTCATCGCGCTGTTGTGCCGGAACCACACCCGACTCAAAAAGATTCTGAATCCGCTCAAACGATTTTTCAGCAAATTGGGCGGCTGCCTCGGCTTTTACATACAAACTGTAAGCAGCGGCAATGTCTTCTTCCTGCGCACCGTTGATGGCTTTGCGGTTTTGTGCCGACGCAGCCGAACGGGCCGCCACAGCTTCGTCCATTTTTGCATTCACTTCAGGGCTTTCAATAGAAAAGATGAGGTCGCCTTTGTTTACTTTCTGTCCCTTTTTTACGGCAAT
Source organism: Draconibacterium sp. (assembly GCA_050179035.1). Taxonomy (GTDB): domain Bacteria; phylum Bacteroidota; class Bacteroidia; order Bacteroidales; family Prolixibacteraceae; genus Draconibacterium. The sequence continues at coordinate 25,888 of JBFXFM010000046.1, forward strand.
TTCCTGCACACGGCCTGCCAGTTTCGACGAAACTTTAAATTGTGTGGCTTCCACTTCACCCTGCAAAACAGTGGGTTTTTTCTGAAGCACCACAACCAGGGTGTACCCGATAAATGCAAGAATGGCAACAATAATGGCTGCGGTGATAAATGTTTTTTTACTCATGGCTATATCTGATTAAATTTATTTTATTCTATTCACCCCCAACCCCCTCAAGGGGGCATTTGCATCAAGTTTGGTAGAGCGCTTGTTGACATCAATTCTCCCCTTGAGGGGAAAAAGGGGTGAGTATAATTGGTTCATTATTATATCCACGTTTTCTATTCTGTTATTGATTCATAAATTGTGTTGTTTCCTGTTGTATAGCTGAAAAATTCGCCGGGAATTCCGGCCGTTTGAAACAGTCTGGCCAGCGTAACATCATAGTCGTAAAGTGTTTTTAACCGAAGCGCTTTTACCTGCGCCACCTTCGAGTGTGCTTCCACCACAGAAGTTGAATTGGCCAGTCCTTCGCTGAATGCTTTTTCGGTGCTCGAAGCATATTCGTTGGCTAATTCGAGTGTATTGTCGAGTTCTGTTTTTTGTTCGCGTTGTGTTTCCAGTTCCTGCGAAAGTTTAATGATGTAGGCTTTCAGGTCGTTGTGTGCTTTCTGTTCGGCAAAATTAACCTGCGAGATGATGGCTTCGTCGGCTTTTATTTTGTGTCGACGGTCGAATCCATCAAAAACTGTCCATTTTACTCCCACTCCCACAAGCCAGTCGGGTATGTAGGCCGAATAGTTTTTGTCCATAATATTATAAGTTCCCATCATGGCAATCGTTGGGTAATAATTTCCCTGGTCGGCTTTCTTTTTAATGGTTGTCAGCTCTTTTTTCCCTTCAATTTGTTTCAACTGCGGATTATTCGAGGTGGCGTTTCCGGTCCAGTATGAAACATCGGGTAATTGGTTGTTAATAAACAAGTGACTGACAGGCTGAACCGTAACAATGGTGTCGAAAGCAAGGCTGGCATCGAGCCCCGCGCGGATGATTTCGATATCGTGCCGGGCTTTTTTCAACTCTCTTTCTGCTTCGTTTTTTGACACCTGTGCATGAAGCAGTTCCACTTTGGCGATAATTCCGTTTTCGAATAACTTCTGCGCATCGGCATAATGCTTTTCCATGGCCAGGAACATTTGATCGCGGACTTTTTCCACCTGCAAAGCCAGCGTTAATCCGTAGTAGCGCGACACAACCTCTGTCAACAGTTCGCCTTCAGTGTTTCTGAGTTCTTCCTCGCTGAGTTTCACTTCCACTTTGGCGGCTTTGGTGGCGTTGTTGATTTTTCCGCCAGTAAAAACCGGCCACAAAAAATCGGCGCTCACGGTGGCAAAATTCTTATCCTGAATGGTTTCGACCCAATTGGCATTGGCGATATGTTCGCCGCCTTCCAGGAGTTTTTGTCTGACCACCTGAGTACTCACATTGTCGGGAAGTACCGGGACAAGCTGATTGGTTGCAGGGTCGGGATTGGGGACACCTGAAAAAACGCCGTAATTGCCCAGCGTTGTGTAAAGTGGCGTAATGGCGTCGCGAACAGGCGTTAAATCCAGTTCCAGGTTATCAGACATGGCAATTGCCTTGGCACTGAGCGAAACCTGGGGTAAACGCAGCCCGTTTTTTTCTGCCGATTCATATTCCTTCTGTTTAATTTGCTGAACGCCCCGCTGAATTACAGGGTTTTGCTGTCGTGCAATGGTAAATGCCTCTTCAATTGTCAGCAATTGCTTATTTTCCTGCGACACGGCTAAAGCCGGCAACAGAAAAACAAGACAATACATTGTCAAACATTGTTTTATTGTCTTCATGGTTTTTATCTTAAAACTTTTCCAGTCAGGTAAACCAGGTGTTCGGTGGCTGGATTTTTAAATGTGTTTTTTCCTTTTTGCTTTTTGAAAACGAGGTTGATGGTTTGTAAAACATTCATAATCAAAATCTGGTACAAATCATCTTCGTTGATTTCCTTGTCAAGTTCTCCCGATTCGTGGCCCAGGTTTTTCAGTTGAATCAGTAACCGGAAAATGCTTTCTTTTATGGAAGGGTCCACCACAAAACTGTAATCGTGGGTGAGAACATACAGAAATTTGATTTTAACAGGGTTGGCATTGGCTAGTTCAATAAAATTGCGAATCATATTTTCGGTAATCACCGAAAAGGTCAGTCCCTGCAAACTGAGTTCCTGAAATTTGGTGAACATTTCCTGGTAAACATCCTGCAGCAACGAATTCACCATTTCCTTTTTGCCTTTGTAATGTCTGTAAAAATAACCGGTTGCCACACCAGCGTCTTTTGCAATTAAAATGGCCGAAGCGCCACCAAAACCTTTTTCGACCACCAGTTTCATGGTCGATTGTTTCAATCGTTCAATTCTTTTTAAATCAGTTATTCTTGCCATAATACCATTAATAATAAATGAATGTTCATTCATTAAACAATGCAAATGTAAAACAACTTAATGCTCATAACTATTGCAGGACGGGCATTTCAGAAAAACTTAACAAATCGTGGAAATTCGTTTTCTCAATATTAAGAAAATGAAAAATTTTGAAATCTGCTGTACGCGTATTCAGAAAAACAGTACTTTTAGACCGAAAAAGTCAGGATTTGACAATGAAGAAAAATATCAAAGACAATATCATTGCTATTGCCCAGAGTACTTTCCGGAAATATGGTTTCAGGAAGACAACAATGGACGAAATTGCCTTTGCCGCAGGGAAAACCAAAAGCACGATGTATTATTATTTCGAAAGCAAAGAAGAGGTTTTCAAAGCAGTGGTTGAAAAGGAAGTTGTTCAGCTACGTTCCGAAATACTCGAAGCTGTTAACGAGAAATCAGGAGCGAAACAAAAACTGGAGGCCTATATTTTCACTCGGATGAAAGGTTTCCGGAAACTGGGTAATTTTTATGAATTACTAAAAGATGAATTTCTTTCAAACCTTGAATTTGCCGAAAAAATCAGGACAGTTTACGACCGGAATGAAACGGAGACCCTGGCGCAGATTATCCAGGAAGGCATTGATAACAAAGAATTTAAAAATCTGAATGCCATGCTCACAGCCCGGACAATTGTGATTGCCATGAAAGGATTGGAAGCTCCGGCTTTGATTGAAAATGACATGGATGCGTTTATGAAGGAAATTGGCGACATGATGAACATTCTTTTTTACGGAATTTGTAACTGAATTTTTTTTGACTAAAAACTGACTAAAAGACGTAAATAGTCAGTATGTAATGAATAATTAGAACATTTTTAAAAAATTAAACAATGAAAACAGAAATGAATCTGCAGGATAATAACATGATTTGTCCTGAAAAACGTAAAACAAATGCAATGGTTAATCGCATGAATAACAAGTTGTTGTTACTTGCATTAATACTAATTTCGGGTGTGGAAATAGCCACGGCACAGGAAGGTTTTAACTGGGGATTGAAAGCCGGAATGAACGCTTCCACACAGTCAGAAATCGGAAATATTTGCGACAATAACAATTTGATTGCCGGGTTCAATGGCGGACTGGCTGGAAGATATGGTTTCAACGACTGGCTGGGTGTTCGTTCAGGACTCGATTTCCAGATGAAAGGAACCAAATGCGAAGTAGCTGGCATTGATGTTACCAATCGTTTGAACTACCTGTTGCTTCCGGTAAAAGCCGAATTTTCGGCAGGCGAAAAGGCCGGCTTTAAAAATGGTCAGCGTTTGTTTTTTGCCACCGGGCCATATGCCGGATATTTATTGAATGCCAAGGCAATAAAGGATGATGTGACAGTAGATTTGGATACTTACAACGATTTTGATTTTGGCTGGAGTTTTGAGCTCGGTTACAAAATTCCGGTGAACAAAAGCAATGCTTTACAATTTTCCCTGAATTATGATATGGGAATCTCGGAAGTGGCGGATGATACTGACAGTGAGAATAAAAGCGCTTCATTTAATGTAGCCTGGTTATTCTGAGTTTAATAGTTATGTGATTGAGACAGGGGACTTCTCTTACGGGAAGTCCTCTTTTTGTTGAATTGGTGTTTTACCTTCTCCTTTCTTAAACAAGGTGAACTATTTACTGGTCTGCTCTGTCTAACTTTGCAGACGAAAACAGAAAGGCAAGGTGATGAACAGAAAAGTAAGATTTTTAATTCCGGCTTATGATATCGACATGGGCGGAATTCCGTTGAAACAGGCGCTACCCACCAACAATGTGGCTCAGGTTGACCCGTTTTTGCTTCTTCATCACGCCGAATTTACTTATACAAGCGATGCCCCAGCTTTGCACCAGGGAATCGGGCCGCACCCGCACCGTGGTTTTTCTCCGGTGACTTTTGTTATTGAAGGAGAAGTTCATCACCGCGACAGTTGGGGAAACAATCAGGTGGCTAAAAATGGCGAAGTTCAGTGGATGCATGCCGGTCGGGGAATTATTCACAGCGAACGCCCATCACGGAAGCTGGCTGAAGAAAACGGAAAACAGGAAATTATTCAGCTTTGGATTAACACACCTGCTGCTAAAAAAATGCAGGAACCGGTGTATCAATATCTACCAGAGAAATCAATTCCGGTTTTTATTTCTGATGACAATTTGCTTAAAAGCAAGCTGGTGGCAGGAAATTACAAAGGTTTGTGCGGAAAAATAAAAACTGAATCGGAGTTGCTGATTATTTGGGCTGACGCTGAAAATAACGGAACCGAAACTTATGCCGTGCTGGAATTGTTGAATGCAATATTGTATGTTATCAGGGGCAATATCCGGATTTCAGGCTACGGCAAAGTGGAGGAAAAAAGCCTTGTGGTATTTGATAATTCAGCAGATGAGGTGGAAATTTCAGCAACAACTGATGCGCAGTTTTTATTGCTGGCGGGGGTTCCGATTAACGAAGAAGTGGTGCAGCAGGGGCCTTTTGTGATGAATACAACCACCCAGATTCTGGAAGCGATGCGCGATTACAGGATGGGCAAAATGGGAATTTTAATCGAAGAAAGATAAAAGTGATAGAAATTGGAATTGACAGTTTTGCATCGGCGCCTGCCAGCAACGATAACGATAGGGCGCTTGACAATTCGATTGCACTGGGCGAATTGCTCGATAGAATTGAGCTGGCCGATAAAGCCGGTTTGCATGTTTTTGGTTTGGGCGAACATTACCGGAAAGAGTTTTTAGATGCTGCCTCACCGGTTATCATTGCCGCCGCCGCTGCGCGGACAAAAAAAATCAGGTTAACAAGTGCGGTAACTGTTTTGAGTGCTGCCGACCCCTTGCGGGTTTTTCAGAGTTTTGCCACCATCGACCTGATTTCAAAAGGCCGGGCTGAAATTGTTGTCGGGCGGGGTTCGTTTATCGAGTCGTTTCCGCTGTTCGGGCTGAACCTGCAGGATTATGATGCCCTTTTTGCCGAGAAACTCGACCTGTTATTGCAGATTCGTGAAAATGAAGTAATCAGCTGGTCGGGGCAATTCAGACCGGAACTTAAAGAGCAGGCCATTTATCCGCGACCGCTGCAAAATCCGATGCCGGTCTGGCTGGGAGTAGGAGGGACCCCGGCTTCTTTTATCCGGGCCGGAAAGCTCGGGCTTCCGCTGATGGTGGCGGTAATTGGCGGAGAAACTCACCGCTTTCGCCCGCTAATTGATTTGTACCACGAGGCTGGTGTCAAAGCCGGGCACTCACCCGAAAAACTGAAAGTGGGCCTTCATTCGCTGGGTTATGCTGGTTCAAATACCGAAAAGGCACTGGATGATTATTATCCGGGTTATGCCGAAACTTTTACAAAAATTGGCAAAGAACGGGGCTGGCCGCCGGTTACCCGTTATCGTTTCGATTCTCAAACTGGCCCGCTGGGAGCTTTGGTAATTGGCGACCCGGAAGAGGTGGCGGAAAAAATCGTACGGCACAGCAAAGCTTTGGGCGGCATTTCACGATTTACTTTTCAAATGGATAATGCAGGGCTTACCCATTCTCAATTAATGAAAGCCATTGAACTGATTGGTGAAAAGGTAATTCCGATGGTGAACGGATAAATACAGTTATCATTTATGATTTTTAAAATTGTTGTCTGGTAAAAATATCTTTAAGGATGAGATTCTTTCGCTTTATTTCATTTCGCTCAGAATGACAGCGAGTTAGGTATGGTTAGGCTAATTGGGAGGTCTGGGTTAAAGGCAAATCCTTGAACCCACACCTCCCAAAAAACATCAAAAGACCATGTCATTCCGAGCGAATCGAGGAATCTCTAAACAGTTTACCCGAAAGTA
>JBFXFM010000047.1:0-32089 GCA_050179035.1 Draconibacterium sp.
CATAATTTTACGCTTAATGGAGCACAAAACTACGAGTCAATTCAAATCAAAAAATCAAAGAACGCTTGTATTTATTTTTATATCAATATGTTATAATTAACTTTTAAAAGTTAACGCATCACTAGTGGTTGTTAATTATAAAATTCAAACTGAATTATGCCCCGCGTGTTGGGTGAGGTTTGATGGAAGTCAACTCCTCTATTTTTACGATGCGGTTTTCCTCAATCGATTTGCGCGCTGCGATACCAATAATCGACGACATTACGCCATCGCGCGAACCGGCAGCATGTTTATAGGGATCGGCCATTGCAGGGTCGCGAAAAATTTTGTCCTGCAACCTTGAATCGCCACCACCGTGTCCGCCGCGTGCTGCTTCCACTTTTATCATTTCGTAATCTTTGCTGAAGTTTTCCTGCCAGAAAATTTCGTCGTAACGCACCACACCTTTGTCGGCCTGGTTCATTTCAGCTGCATGACGACTGGCCTGGTCAACCTTTTCCTTCATCCGCCATGGAATATCTTCCCACGATTCCAAACGGCCGTTCATTCCGTTGAATGCAATGCGCCAACCTTCGTAAGGGGAATAAGTTGTTAATGAGTAGCTCACATTCACACCGTTGGCATATTTTATCTGAACCGCCATTTTGTCGTAAATATCAATTTCGTTACGCCAAACACAGTTATCGCGGATGTAGCCGTCGTACTTTTCGTTAGCCACATACACATCCATGTAACGTTTGTTTTTTGTGATGTCGTAATAAAAACCACACTGTTTGGTGTATGCGCAATTGCGACAATTTGCACCTCTGAAGGAGTTGTTTTTGCCATAATGGTCGAGCGAACCAAAAGCCTGTACTTCAACCGGGTCGGAGTCAATGAACCAGTTCAGTAAATCGAAATGGTGTGTGGCTTTGTGTACAAGCAAGGTTCCGCTTTTGTCGCGTTCGCTGTGCCAGCGGCGGAAATAATCGGCGCCGTGGTAAGTATTCAGGTACCAGTGAAAATCAACTGAAGTCAGTTTCCCAATCGGTTTTTGTGCCAGTTGTTCTTTTACTGCTGAAAACAAAGTTCCATACCGGTAATTAAAACCTACAATCACTTTTCTGCCTGTACGTTTTTCAGCATCGATAATTGCCTGTGCCTTAGTTTCGTCGGTGGTCAGCGGTTTTTCAGTCAACACATCAATTCCCAGTTCCATCGACCTGATGATGAATTGGTGGTGCGTGGCATCCACAGTTGTTACTATTACCAAATCGGGTTTGGTTTTGGCAATCATTTCCTCAAAATCGGTAAATACGGGGCAGTTTACGCCCATATTTTTCTTTGCCGTTTCGAGCCTGCCCGGGTTTACATCGCAAATTCCGACAAACTCAACAATGTCGTTGTAGTTTTCAACAATTCGTTGCCCCCAGAAAGAAGTTCCACGGTCGCCGGCGCCTACCAGCACAAGTCTTCGTTTGGGCGCCTGTGCCACAGCAGCACTGAGCGGATTGGAAAACAGTGCTGTTCCTGCTGCCACACCAGCAGTGGTTGTTATAAAATCGCGTCGTTTCATATTTTAGTTTTTTGATTTTTTTTAAGCTGAAATACAATCCAGTATCGAATAATAAGTATTGAGTATCAAGTATCCAGTATCCAGTATCAAGTATCCAATATCAAGTATCCAGTATCCAGCATCCCGTTTTCTTTCCTCTACACTCCGCCAAACGCGCTGTAACCGCCGTCAACGGGAATTACTATTCCTGTAATGAAATTTGATATATCAGAAACAAGAAATAGGGTAGCGCCCTGTAAATCTTCGGGTTCGCCAAATTTTCCCATCGGCGTGTTGTTAACAATTTTCTGACCTCGTGGCGAGAAATTGCCTGTTTTTTCGTCGGTTACCAGAAAACGGTTCTGGTTGGTGATAAAGAAACCAGGGGCAATTGCATTTACACGGATTCCAACTTTTGCAAGGTGAACAGCCAGCCATTCGGTGAAATTGTTGATGGATGCTTTTGCTGCTGAATACGCCGGAATTTTAGTGAGTGGTTTGTACGAATTCATCGACGAAATATTGAGTACAACACCTTTGCGGTTTTTCAGCATATCGGTGGTGAAAACCATTGTTGGCAACAATGTACCTTTAAAATTGAGTGCAAAAACCTTGTCGAAACCTTCCATTTCCAAACCGTAAAAAGTGTCTTCAAGCTTGTCGATATTTTCTTCGGTCATTTGTTCCACTTTGGTGGTGGCCTGCGGACTATTACCACCGGCACCGTTAATCAGCACATCAATTTCACCCAATTTTTCATTGATTTCGGCTTTGGCTTTTTCAAGCGATGGCTTGTCTAAAACATTGGCTTCAACCCCGATTACTGTTGCGTTAAACTCTTTGGCGATTTCGGTAGCCACACTGTCGGCCACTTCTTTGTTGATGTCGGCGATGGCGATTTTCATACCCACCGAAGCCAGCGCCTTAACCATGGCACTGCCCAAAACACCGGCACCGCCGGTTATTACACATACTTTTCCGTTGAGGTCGTTAAATGATATTGCGTTCATTTATAATTGATTAATGATTATTGATTAAGATTATTTACGATTTGGAAAATTCGTTGTAGAAATCCACATTTTCTTTGGTGAGGATATCGATTGACGTATATTTTTCCTTTTCAATTTCACGTTTCTGAACAACATGCCTGAAGAGTTTATTCACAGCATTGTAGCCCTGTTCTTCGGGACGCTGGCAAATCAGAAACTGTACGATATCTTTTTTCAGGAACCCGATATTTTCGGTAAGCAGGTCGTGCCCAATTACTTTCAATCCTTCAAGATTAAATTTTTCGATGAGCCGGCCAAAATAAAATACTTTTGAATTGGTGACAAAAATTCCTTTTATCCGGTATTCAGAAATAAAATCTTTTACCTTTTTCATCCATTTGTCATTCGATGTATCGGCAATTTCAATGGTTTGCAACTGGTGAGGTGATGTATTATTCAGTTTATACCAGTCGTAGAAACCTTTTTCGCGTTCCACCAGGTGATTCTGATTGTCCATTTCTTTGGCAAAATGCACTACAAGAATGTTACCTTCGGAGAGCATCATATCGAGTAACTTTCCGGAAACCATGCCGCTTTGATAGGAGTACTGACCGATGTAACTGATTTGTCCGGCATCCTTGATTTCGCTGTCGATAAAGACAAAAGGAATGTGATGTTCTTTTAATAATTCAATAAAACCGAGCGATTCTTTTTTGAAAAATGGGGCCAAAACAACACCGTCAGGTTTTAAACTAATGATTTTATCAGCCTCCGATAAAAATTCTTTTGAATTTACCTGACTAAAGGTAAATGGTTGAAATTGAACTCCGTAATGTTTTAATTCTGTTATTCGTTTTTGAACGCCAATCAGTGGTTTTGTCCAGTAACCTTCGTCAGAAACAGGTTTTGGAAAAAGTGTTGCAAAAATTACCGGTTTTTTTGAAGCCAGATTACTGGCGAAAATATTGGGTTTGTAACCCAGTTCTTCCACAATTGCCAGAATACGTTTTTTAGTCGATTCGGCCACCTCGCCGCGATGGTGTAAAACCCTGTCAACTGTACCAATTGATACATTGGCTTTTTCGGCGATGTCTTTAATTGTTATTTGATTATTTGGTTCGATAATTTATTGGTATTTAAATATTTAACTTCATATTAATGAATGCACAGGCTACAAATCTAATGATTTTTTACAAATCCCGTGTTCGTACACGGAAAAAATAAGTTATAATTTTAAAAATGAAAAACGGGAAACAGGGAATAATAATCCAAGTGACTTGATTCATTAAAAATCAATTGAACCATTCAAAGAAAGGGGGGATTCAAACTTAAAAGCAATCAGAAAATTGCGCTGGCAGGGTCAGGCTTCAAATCAAGAACTTCCGGGTTTTTTGCCATTCGTTTGATTACCCTGAAAAGCCTGCCGCCATGCGAACCGTCAACCACACGGTGGTCGAGCGTGGAAGAAAGCCACATTACCCGCCTGATTTCGATTTTATCGTCGATTACCACTGGTTTTTTGTTGATGCTGCCCAAAATAAAAACAAACGAAATATTGGAAGAGGGCAGGAGTGAGCCATAACCTGTATCGAGGCCAACGGTGCCTATATTCGAAACGATAAATGAGCCAAAACTGTTAGAGTCGAGGCCGATTCCGGGTACCGAGATTCCCCAGTGAATGGTGATGGTCTGATAGATTTTAAAAAGCCAGTTTCTGAATGGCCAGGGTAATTTTGCCAGCATCGATTTCGATTGCATGGTATCATTTTCGTTCCCTTTTCTTGAATCAGCAATTTTTTTTCCGATGAATGCCGAAACTTCGGCAGTGGTAAGCTGGTCGGCATTTTCAACTTTAACAGACCCCATCTGGCCGCCTGGTAATAAAATACTTACAGTTGCATCGACTCTTTCGCGCTGTATGATTTTCCCTCGTTTCACGTAGGTATTCAATTCCGGTACTTCCTGACGAATTCCCCGTCCGATAATTTGTGTTATCAGGTAAGTAAGCGTGGTTTTTACACCTTCTTTGCGCTTTTCGGCAACATATCGTTCCAACTCGGTAACATCCAATTCAACCATTCCGAAGATCTTCGAATCGATGGGTTTTTTGTAGATGGTGGAGGCTACCTTTCTCCAGTTGGTGTTGTATTCAATATTGTTGTCCATATCAGCAAAGTTTTCAAAAATAAGTTTCGGACAATGTTAATTCTTTATCCTGAAATTTCATCTGTTTATAAATTGTTTTTAACTGCCAGATGGAACTCGCCAATAATCATTCTCCTGTGTGAGAAGTAATTCTGTAGGCTCGTTTCCCGAGGTTTTTTATTCACAACAAAAATCCCATATCTGAACTGTTATAAAACAAAAAGTGGCTGCTTACCGGCAACCACTTTTATTTTTAAATTATTATAATTCAGGTAATTTCCAGGGAGCCCTGAATTTCCGCATCAGCATTTTGCTGGCATCAGCATTATTCACAATCAGTTCTTTGTCAGGGTCCCATTTTATGGTGTCTTCCGTTGTCATGGCAATTTCGCCCAATAAACCAACAGTAATTGAACGGTGTGCAACCTCAACCGGGGTAATTGTTTCCTTGCGGCTTTTTACACATTCAAGAAAGTTACCTGTATGATTTTCGCTTTTGTACAAAGGCTTTTTATTGGCATCAAGGTCGGTTAAAAGCGATTCCTTCGAAGCCGTCAGTTTGTTGCCACGGTCAACATGTATCCAGCCTTCTTTTCCATACCATGCAACGCCCATGCCTTTTGGTAATCTGGCTGCATTTGCAACACGAATATTTACGCCGGATTTGTATTTACAGTTAAAATCGTATTCGATTGGAACGTTGTATAATTCGGTTTTAGCCGGATAAACACCTTCACCTTCCACTTCGATAGGTCCGGTGCGGTCGAGGCCAAGTCCCCAATGCGCAATATCAATGTGGTGACCAGCCCAGTCGGTCAGCTGTCCGCCTGAATAATCTAATATCCAGCGCCAGTTCCAGTGACAAACACCCCGATATTCAACCTTGGGTGCCGAACCCAACCAGAAATCCCAGTCGAGTTCTTCAGGCACTGGTTTAACCGCTGGCATACCAATCAGTTTCTGACCGTTGGGTAATCCAACTTCAACGCGGTCAACCTTGCCCAACCTGCCATTAAAAACAAGTTCGGCTGCTTTATGAAAATGTGCCTGCGAACGTTGCCAGCTGCCGGTTTGCCAGATAATGTTATTTTTCTTTACTGCTTTAACAATCAGTTGGCTCTCGCCAATGGTGCGTGCCAGTGGTTTTTCGCCATAAATGTCGATTTTTTTATTGGCAGCAGCAATGTAGGTAAAACTGTGCCAGTGGTCGGGCACCGAAATACAAACTGCGTCGAGTTTTTCTTTTTCCAGAAACTCGCGGTAATCTTTGTATTTGCGGCAATCGGAGTTGCCATTTTTCTGGTTAATCACTGCCGCACCATTGTCCTGATGCTTTGTATCCAAATCGCAAACGGCCACAAATTGTGACTGACTGTGTTTGAGAAAATCTTTCAGGTTGCTCATTCCCTGAGAACCAGTTCCGATAGAACCCATCACAATCCGGTCGTTTGCGGCTGTAAACCCGTTTTTACCAAGGGCCGAACCTGGAATAATTGTAGGAAGTAAAATTGTTCCGGCCACAGCCGTAACAGAATAGCGGATAAAATCCCTGCGTGATTTTTCAATACTCATTTTATTTTAGTTTAATTGATAATAGGTTTGGCGAAACTACAAAAGTTTACATACCGTGCATCAATTCACTCCGACAATTGCATAAAAAAATGTTTTAAAACAGATTTTTGAACATGCAAACCTTTGCGGAAAGCTTTGCATAAATTAGTCAGTAAATAATCGGATTCAGATATGCGATTAATCAACATATTTGCATAGTGTATTTATAAAAATACTGAAAACCAATAAAATGAAAAGAAGAGATTTACTGAAATCAGCACCAGTTCTGGCTTCATTACCATTGTTGTTGTCAATGAACAAAACTACTTTTCCTTTAAAAGATAAATCGGATATTAAACACGCGAAAATTCAGCGTTTTGGCGATGGCCGCGACTGGTTTTTTGAACATCGTTACGGAATTTTTGTGCACTGGGGATTGTATTCCATTTCAGGATGGCACGAGCAGCACCAGTGGCGGGGCAGGGTTGAAAGAAAAGAGTATGTGAAACTGGCTCAGCAATGGAATCCTGTGAAATTCAATCCAGAGCAATGGCTCGACCTGATGGAAGAAGCTGGAATGAAATACATCACGATTACTACAAAGCATCACGATGGTTTTTGTTTGTGGGACACAAAACAAACCACTTTCAATACCATGAACACACCTTTTAAAAAAGATGCAATCGGGATGCTGGTCGATGCCTGTCACAAGCGAAAAATACCACTCTGTTTTTATTATTCAATTGCAGACTGGAACCACCCGAATTATCCAAACGAAGGCCGTCACCATGAATTGCCGCCACAACCCGGCGATTCGCCCGATTGGCAGAAATACATGAACTTTCTGAAAGAACAGGTTCGCGAACTTTGTACAAACTATGGCGAAATTCACGGTTTTTGGTGGGACATGAATGTTCCGCAACATAAAGATGCATCGGTTAATGCGATGATTCGGCAACTTCAGCCAAAAGCTGTAATCAATAACAGGGGATTCGACGAAGGTGATTTTGGTACACCCGAACGGGATTATGATAATGCAGTTGCCGAAGCCAAAGGCTTTGACAAACCCACAGAAGCTTGTCAAAGTGTGGGAATGGAAAGCTGGGGATATAAAAAGGATGAAGACTATTATACCGACCGGCACCTGATTAGCAGTATTGACAAGTATTTGGCACGCGATGCCAATTATTTGCTGAATGTGGGGCCAACGGGTGATGGAGAAATTCCTGCAGAGGCTGCCACAATACTGAAAAGAATCGGAAATTGGAAAAAAAGAGTGGATGAATCATTTTTCAATGTTGAACCTGATGCTGGATTAATTCAATCGCCCGGGATTCTTGCCACGAAACGAAATAAAACTGTGTATGTTCACCTGAATCAGTTGCCGACAGGCAATGGCATCAAATTAAAACCAATAACTGTTGCCCCTGAAAAAGCAACATTGCTAAATACAGGTGAATCTGTTGAGTTTGCAGTAAATCTTTGCCCCAGCGACCACGCAAGCCAACAGCCATATTTACGTTTGCGAAACCTTCCGGTCGATGAATTTGCCAATTCAGTAATGATTGTGAAACTTGAATTTGACAAATTGGCTGATGAAATTGTAAAACAATTTGAAAATACTGATAAAGAACTAATTAAATAACAGTTGAAAATTATACCTATGAAACGAAAAATCATTTTGTTTGCTGCAATTGCAGGCCTTTCAATCCTGTTTTTGCCAACGCTTTTTGCGCAACCTTTTACCTCTGACATCGAAACTTTTAAACAATACAAGTACCCCGAATGGTTTCGTGATGCCAAATTTGGAATTTGGTCACATTGGGGGCCGCAGGCAGTTCCGCGGCAGGGCGACTGGTATGCCCGCAAAATGTATGAAAGCGATATGCGTGACTGGAATACCAAAGAATTTACAGGAAAGTCCAGCCGCGAATATCTGTATCATGTTGAGCATTACGGCCATCCTTCAGAATTTGGGTACAAGGACATTATTCCGCTTTGGAAAGCCGAACGCTGGGACCCTGAAGCATTGATGAAGCTTTATAAAAGAGTGGGGGCGCGTTATTTTGTAAGCATGGCCACTCACCACGACAATTTCTTTTTGTGGAATTCAAAAATTCACCGCTGGAATTCAGTGCAGATGGGCCCCAAAAAAGATGTGGTTGGCTTGTGGCAAAAAGCTGCCAAAAAAGAAGGGCTTCGGTTTGGAATTTCAGAACATCTTGGCGCAAGTTATACCTGGTTTCAGACCAGTCGTGGTGCTGACAAAACCGGCCCTAAAGCCGGAATTCCTTACGATGGGGCCAATCCTGAATATCAGGATTTGTACCACCCGAAAACTGCTGATGACGATACCGGATGGCTGACTAAAGACCCGGCAAACCACCAAAACTGGCTGAAATGCATCACCGAAGTGATTGATATGTACCAACCTGATTTAGTTTATTCTGACAGTGAACTGCCGTTTGGCGAGGTGGGCCGCACCATGGTTTCACATCTTTATAACCAGGATTTGGAGAAAAATAATGGCAAACTGGAAGCTGTTTATACCTGCAAACACTCTGTTTCGCAAGGCCGCTGGGTGATGGATATTGAGCGCGGAGCCATGGATTCAATCAGTAAAGCCCCGTGGCAAACCGATACTTCAATTGGCGACTGGTATTATCGCACCGGACAGAGATACATGACAGGAACAGAAGTAATTCAGATGTTGGTTGACATTGTGAGCAAAAACGGAAACCTGTTACTCAATGTGGTTCAAACACCTGAAGGCGATTTGGAACAAGATGTTTTGACGATTCTGGAAGAAATTGCAGTTTGGATGGAAAACAACAGCGAAGCCATTTACGAAACCCGTCCCTGGAAAATTTATGGTGAAGGGCCGGGTACAAAAAATCAGGAAAAGGGTGTTTTTGGCGGAGTGAAAGATGTTCGTCCTTATGAATCAGGCGATATCCGATTCACCACAAAAGGCGAAACATTATATGCATTTTGCATGAAAAACCCGGCCGGCGATATTCAGATTGCCTCGTTGGGGAAAGATTCAGAATTATGCGGAAAAACAATCGCTTCTGTAAAAATGCTGGGCAGTAAAGAAAAACTGAAATGGAACCAGCAATCTGAAGCGCTGGTGATTCAGAAACCTGCAAAATTACCCGAATGGCAGGTAGTAACGCTGAAAGTAGAGTTTAAATAGTTGATATTCAATTTGAGCAGCTAATTCCAAATTGGCTGCTCAAATTGAATTCTTATAACTCCGGAAATCTCTTTTCGTCAGTTTCCCGCATCATGGCATACACAGTTTCAAAAATCTGTTCCATGTGCGGTTTCGAGAAATATTCACCATCAATTCCATAAGCCGGCCGGTGTTCTTTTGCAGGCAGTGTTCGTGGCGCTGCATCAAGGTAATTAAATGCTTTCTGTTCTTCAACCACCTTTTGCATCATGTAGGCCGAAGCTCCTCCGGGTACATCTTCGTCAACAAAAAGTACTTTTCCTGTCTTTTTAACCGATTCAAGAATCAAATGGTTGACATCAAAAGGCATCAATGTCTGCATGTCAATCACTTCAACCGAAATTCCTTTCAGTTGTAACAGCAAATCGGCTGCCTTTTCGGCGTGATGTACATTCCATCCGTAGGTAACAAGCGTTACATCAGTCCCCGTTTTCATAATTTCAGGAATACCGGGCGTGACTTTGAATTCGCCAAGATTTGATGGCAGTTTTTCTTTTACATTGTAGCCTTTCAGCGGTTCGATTACCAATGCGGGGTCGTTTGCCTCAAGCAGCGCGTTGTACATACCCGCCGCCTGCGTCATGTTCCGCGGAACACACAAACAGATGCCGCGCATCGAACCCAAAATCATCTGCATTGGCGAGCCAGCATGCCAGATTCCCTGCAATTGGTGACCACGGGTACGGATAATCAGCGGTGCAGCCTGTTTCCCTTTGGTGCGGTATTGCAGACTGGCCAAATCGTCGCTTAACGGCGAGAGCGCATAAATCAGGTAGTCGAGGTATTGAATTTCGGCAATGGGCTTAAAACCGCGCAACGCCAGCCCGATACCCTGACCGATAATGGTAGCCTCGCGAATTCCGGCATCCGAAATCCTGTCGACTCCGAATTTTTCCTGTAATCCTTTGGTGCCTTGATTTACATCACCCAGCTTGCCAGTGTCTTCGCCAAAAGTTACCAGGTTGGGATATTTTTCAAACAACACGTGAAAATTGTTGCTGATGATTTCCGACCCATTTACTTCGGGAGCATTTGTTTCATACATCACCGGCGCGCTTTTTACTTTTAAAGCCGAATCAGCGCCTTCGCGGTATAAACAGCTACTGTACATATCGGCACTTCTGACTTCAAATTTCTGAATCCAGTGCAGTAAATTATTTCTCACCGGTTCAGCTTTTTTATTGAGGTGAATTTCAAATGAAATCCGCTTTGCCAATGTAAGCAGCGAACGTCTGGTTAGAAAAACTTTGTGGGTGATATTTTCGAATTCAAGCTGAAAATCGATTTCTCCTGCGGTGGAAAGTTTTAAGTCGTGAATGATATTTTGTAATGATTCTGACTCATTTAAAAAACTTTCGGTGTAATTTTTCCAGGCTTTGTCACGGGCTTCTTTGGCTCGCTTTTCAGCTTTTTTCTCAAGCGAATTTATGGTATCCAAATCGGCTTTCCCGGTTTCGAGCAACCATTTTTTCATTTGAACAATTCCATCAAACTCTTTTTCCCAATTGAGTCGTTCTTTTGTTTTGTAGCGTTCGTGCGAGCCTGAAGTTGAATGGCCAAGTGGCTGTGTGACTTCGTAAACATGAAAAATTGCCGGCACCTGTTTTTCGCGACAGCGTGCAATTCCTTCACCAAAAGTTTTTACAAGATTTTGATAATCCCAGCCTTTGCAGGTATAAATTTCAACGCCGTTGGTATTTTTTTCTTTCTTAAAACCAGCCAGTGCTTTTGAAATACTCGATTTTGTAGTTTGCAGTTCAATCGGAACACTGATACCAAAGCCGTCGTCGTACACGGCCACGGCCAGCGGCACTTGCATCACACCAGCTGCGTTAATGGTTTCGAAGAAAAATCCCTCAGAAGTGCTGGCATCGCCAATGCTACCGAAAGCCACTTCGTTACCCGTTACATTGTTTTTCAGGTGGGCGGCCATTGCCGGATTTTCCCGCACGATTTTCGAAGCTTGTGCCAGTCCGAGCAATCGTGGCATTTGTCCGGCAGTTGATGAAATGTCGGATGCCGAATTGTATCTGTCGGCCAGGTTTTTTATTTCGCCATTTTCATCGATATTTTGTGTACTGAAATGGTTATTGAAGTTGCGGCCAACAGTTGACGGATTAAATTCAATGTCGGTATCGCCGTAAATCATGGCAAAAAACTCTTCAGGCTGAAGCAAGCCCAATGCCAGCATAAAAGTCTGGTCACGATAGTACCCCGAGCGCCAGTCGCCTTTTCTGAACGTTTTCGCATAAGCCACTTGAGCAATTTCCTTACCATCGCCAAAAATGCCAAAATGTGCACGGCCATTGTGTACTTCCCTGCGGCCCAACAGACTTAACTGACGGCTTAAATAGGCTGTGTAATAATCGTTCAGTGCTTCTTCGGTTGATATGGTTACGTTGGCTTTCGTGATTTCAGCTTTTTCTAAAAACATAAAATAATCATTCTGACTTTGTTGTCAAGTACATGTAAAATAACATATAGAATTTGGATTTGTTTACAGGTGCGCCGGTTTTCAACTTCCGGAATTTTGCGCGGATGCCACTTGGTTTCATCACGATTCATTCGGTTCTCCAAATAACTCGATTAAAAACCACGCCACCCATTATCCACCCGTAAATTGTGCTATTTTTAGGCCAGCTAAATCAAAAAAACAATGAACCAAAAAAAATGGATTTCAGGCCTGTTGCTGCTGATTTTAGTTATTTCCGTTTCTTCTGCCAAGGAAATTTATGTTTCGCCAGTTGGAAACGACAATAATCCCGGTACAAAAAAGCAGCCGTTCAAAACGCTTTTTCAGGCTGAAAAAACAGCCCGCCAGCTAATGATTCAGGGAAAAGTAAATGATATTACAGTCTGGCTTGCCGATGGTATTTATGGTATTGATAATCCATTTATTATCAAACCTTTTCGAGAAGTTTCATGCGAATATAAACTACAATTTAAAGCTGATAAAAATGCAAATCCGGTTGTTTCAGGTGGCATTCAGATTACCGGGTGGAAAAAAAATGAAGAGGGTCTCTGGACTGCCCGATTGCCTGAAAATGCTGGAAATTTGAAAAAGGTCAGAGAACTTTTTATCGACGGAAAACGTGCCGTTCGGGCGCGACATCCCAACAAGGATTTTCTCCGCATTAAAAAAGCAGGTGCCGACCGCAGAACTCACTTTTACTTTGAAAAGGACGATTTCCCCATTCCCGTAAAAGCAGAAAATGTTGAACTTGTTTTGCTGCATGACTGGTCGATTTCGCGCATTGCAGTAAAAGAAATTAATATATCAGAAAACAAACTCACAGCGGTTGATTCAATTGGAGCGCGAAATCCCGATTTTTTCAATCTCGACCACTGGGAACCCAATCCGCGCTATTTTCTCGAAAATGCACCCGAATTTCTGGATGAAAATTACGAGTGGGTTTATCAGCCTGAAGAAAAGCAATTTTTTGTCAAACTTCCCGATGAAGTAAATCCTGCGCAACTTCAGGTGGTGGTTCCTTTGGCAGAAGGATTAATTTCAATCGTGGGCGAAGAGAACCAGCCTGTTAAAAATGTTACGTTCGAAGGAATTGCCTTTCAATATTGCAACTGGCAAATTCCCGAAATGGGTTATTGTGGGGTGCAGGCTTGTCATTTCGACCCGCGCCCAATCGATAATGGCTGGGCAGTGGTTCCTGCTGCAGTTCATGCAGTTTGGGCCGAAAATTTAAGGTTTAAAAACTGCAAGTTTAAAAATCTTGGTGGTTCAGGTTTGTGGTTTTCGACCGGTTGTAAAAATTGCAGTATTGAAAATTCTGTTTTCAGCGATATTTCGGGAAACGGAATTATGATTGGAGAGGGGCAGGACAGGACGGTCAATGGCGAACCGTGGTGGAAATCGGCGCCCGAACAGGTTGCATTGGCTAACAAAATCGAAGATTGCACTGTAACTGAATGTGGCGCACAGTATTATGGCGCTGTGGGCATTTGGTGCGGATTAACGGCTGAAACTGTAATCAGGAATAACGAAATTTTCAATCTGCCTTATTCGGGAGTTTCTGTAGGCTGGATGTGGAGCCCTGAACCAACGCCTTGCCGGAAAAATACCATCGAAGGCAATCATATTCATCATATTATGAATATTTTAAGCGATGGCGGCGGTATTTACATGCTGGGTTTGCAACCCGGCAGTGTGATTCGCAACAACCACATTCACGATGTGGAAATTAATGCCGGACGTGCAGAGAGCAACGGAATGTTCCTTGATGAAGGAATCACCGATGTTCTGGTTGAAAACAACCTGATTTACAATATTGCAAAATCGCCGCTGCGGTTTCATAAAGCAACTAAAAACCTTGTAAAAGGAAATTACCTGTTTTGCACTGGAGAAAATCCACCCATCAGGTACAATTCAACCAAAGAAGAAGATATTGAAAAAGTGGACAATAAAGTGGTTAACGAAGGCAAAACCGGATACGAAACGACGTTGAAAAAAGCCATAAAGAACTGGAAATATTAAATGCAGAACTTATGAATAAATTTTGTAAAGCACATTTGGTTTTTGTTGTTATGACAATGATATTGGCAGCTTGCAGTGCGCCAAAGCCGGTTATTTCTGAATCTCCCCGCGAAAAAAATCTGTTTGATTCCGATTGGAAATTTTACCGTGGCGATATTGAGAATGCAGAATTACCGGGTTTCGATGATTCAGCCTGGCGGTCAGTTAATTTACCGCACGACTGGAGTATCGAAGATTTGCCGGGAACAAGTTCAGCCTTCGATTCATTGGCTATCTGGGGCATCGATGGCGGCTATTTAACCGGCGGAACCGGTTGGTACAGAAAATCGTTTGGCATATCAGATCATTTGGGTGGTAAAAAAGTATCCATCGGTTTCGATGGTGTTTACATGAATGCTGATGTGTGGCTGAACGGCACTCACCTCGGAAATCATCCGTACGGATACACGGGTTTTGAATACGACATCACACAACTGTTAAATCGTGACTCGTTAAATGTGCTTGCAGTGGAAGTAAAAAACGAAGGCCGCAACAGCCGCTGGTATTCCGGTTCGGGAATTTACCGGCATGTTTGGTTGAAAACAACGGACCCGGTTCATGTAAAAACCTGGGGCGTAAGTATTACAACTCCCGAGGTTTCGGCTGATAAAGCGACAGCAAACATTCAAACCACACTTGTGAACGAATCTGCTGAAATTAAAGAAATTCAGATTGTTACAACTATCAAAAATCAGGATGGTATCGAAGTTGCCAGTTTAAAACAAACCAAGAAAATTGAACCCGGAAATGAAATTTCAGCAGAACAATCCGCGATTGTTGAAAGTCCAAAACTTTGGTCGCCTGAACAACCTGCTTTATATTCTGCCGTGATTGAAATCCGCGATTCAGATGGCCGGATTTTGGATGTGGTAACTGAAAAATTTGGGATTCGAAGTATCAGTTTCAGCATCGAAAACGGATTTTTGCTCAATGGTGTTCCCACTAAATTAAAAGGAGGTTGTATGCACCACGACAATGGTCCGCTGGGAGCAGCCGCTTACGACCGTGCTGAAGAACGCCGCGTAGAACTGATGAAAGCGAGTGGGTTCAATGCCATCCGCTGTTCGCACAATCCGCCATCGGAAGCATTTCTCGAAGCCTGCGACAGACTGGGCGTGCTTGTAATTGACGAAACATTTGATATGTGGCGCAAACAGAAAAACCCGCAGGATTATCACCTGTATTTTGATGAGTGGTGGAAACGCGATGTGGATGCCATGGTTTTACGCGATCGTAACCATCCGTCGGTAATTATGTGGAGCATTGGCAACGAAATTCAGGAACGTGGCGAACCTGAAGGTTTTGCGACCGCACGCATGCTTGCTGAATACATCAGGAAACTTGATCCCACCAGACCCGTAACTTCGGCTGTTAACGGATTGTGGCCCGATAAAGATCCCTATTTTGCTGAACTTGATATTTCGGGTTACAACTATTCGTTTGGCGGCGACCACGGTCAAAAAAGCATTTTCGAAAAAGACCACGAACGTGTTCCTGACAGAATCATGTATTGTTCTGAATCCTATCCGCTTGAAGCCTTTGGTTCGTGGATGGATGTGGTGAATCATACCTATGTTCTTGGCGATTTTGTATGGACAGGGTTTGATTATCTTGGAGAAGCCAGTATTGGCTGGCGCGGGTATCCGCACGATGAAAACTTTTTCCCCTGGAACCATGCTTTTTGTGGCGATATCGACATTTGCGGATGGAAACGCCCGCAATCGTATTACCGCGATGTGCTCTGGAATTCAGACAACAAACTTACTGTTTTTGTTACCCCTCCCAAACCATCATTTGCAGTTAAAAAAAACCGTGCTGACTGGAGTAAATGGCACTGGCACGACCATGTTGCCGAATGGAACTGGGAAGGTTTTGAGAATGTGCCGGTTGAAGTGGTTGTGTATTCAGGTTATGAAAAAGTTGAATTATTGCTGAACGGCGTTTCACTCGGAATGAAAGAAACCGGTCTCGACAATCAGTTTATTGCCAGCTGGCAGGTGCCTTATAAAAGCGGAGAATTGAAAGCGGTTGGATATAATTCTGAAAAAGCGGTTGCAACTTCAATTCTGAAAACTGCAAACAAACCGGTACAAATAAAACTGACTGCTGACCGTCCTGAAATTGAGGCTAATGGTCAGGATTTGTGTTATGTCACTGTTGAATTACCCGACGAGAATGGAATTCTGCATCCAGAATCCGAAAATCTGGTAAATTTTAAAATTTCAGGTCCGGGGAAAATTGTGGCTGTGGCAAGTTCAAACCCGATGAGCGTTGAAAGCTTTCAACAACCACAGCGAAAAGCATGGAAAGGTCGCTGTCTTGTGATTGTCAAATCGGATAAACAGGAGGGAGAAATTACTTTAACTGCTGAATCTGAAGGCCTGCCTGGTGCGCAGGTGATTATACAATCAAAAAAGTAAAAGTCACAAAAATGAATCGGATTTTGATTTTTTTGATAGTTCTCTTGCTGGTTTCGTGCCAATCGGAACGGGTTTTTTATTTCGATGCCGTTAATGGGAACGATTCGAACAATGGGAAAAGCACCAAAAATGCATGGGCAACTATTTCAAAATTCAATAAAATGGAATTTCAGCCAGGCGACAAAATTCTGTTTTGTGGCGGACAGGTTTTTAAGGGTACCATTCGTCTGAAAAATGCAAAAGGTATTGCCGGAAAAACAATTCTTGTTTCGTCGTTTGGCATTGGCAGGGCAACAATTTCTGGCGAAAATGCCGAGGCGCTGGTAGCCGACAGTTGCAGTTTTATTGAAATAAAAAACCTGGAATTCAGCGGTTCAGGGCGAAAAAGCGGAAACACAACTTCGGGATTAGTAATAGCAAACGGGAGCAATATTGAGATTGATTCCATTTCGGTTTCAGGATTTCAGAAAGCAGGGTTAAAAATCAGCGATTCCGAAAATATCAGGGTTACACGGGTTCATGCGTTTGACAATGGTTTTACAGGCATATTAACGGGCGAAACTTATTACAACCCATTTAAACTGATTTCAAGAAATATTTACATCGGCTACTGTACCGCAGAAAATAACCCCGGCGACCCCACAATTCTGGATAATCACAGTGGCAGCGGAATACTTGTCAGCGGTACCGATGGCGCTGTTGTGGAATATTGCCTGGCCAGAAACAATGGCTGGGATCAGCCATGGGAAGGAAACGGGCCAATCGGAATATGGGCGTACCATTCGAATAATGTGATTATTCAACATTGTATCGCGCACAGCAACAAAACCAATCTGAAAGGTTGGGATGGGGGAGGTTTTGATTTCGATGGCGGGGTAACGAATTCGGTGATGCAGTATAATTTGTCGTTCAATAACATGGGACCGGGTTACGGACTTTACCAGTATTCGGGCGCAGCAAAATGGGAAAACAATATTCTCAGGTACAACATCAGTGTAAACGATGGAACCGAAATCGACAGCAGCGGATTGCAACTTTGGAACGGCCAGCCGGAAGGACCTGAAATGAAAAACGCACAGATTTACAATAACGTTTTTTATAACGAATTTGGCCGGGCTGTTAACTACAAATCGGGTAATGTTCCCGGGGTTTTTTATCGGAACAATGTTTTTGTAAGTCGCTTGCAGCCTGTAACAGGCGAACATTCAAAATCGGTTTTCGAAAATAATTTGTATTGGATGACTGAAAACGGGAAGGTTGTTTTTACAGAAGATGCAAAAGCGATTTTTGCCAATCCGCAATTTGCAGCTTTCAATTTATCAGCTGTTAATTTTGATGCTGTTGACAATTTGAAAAGTATGAACTTGTTTAAACCGTTGCCCGGCTCACCAATGGTAGGTAAAGCAATACAAATCAGGGAAAATGGTGGATTTGATTTTGGTGGTAATCCACTGCCTCACGATTCGGCACAATTGAATATCGGCGTTTGGAATTGAATTTTTTTTAAATCAAACGATAGTATTTTCAAATGGATGACTCAAAGATTATTTTAATTAATAAAGTATTAATAATCTGTAATTTATACATTGGTTGGATAAAATTTTAAAAAGTGAATTGGTTTTCGTGTTCGTACACGGGAAAATTTTATTTAATTTGAAAACTTGAATTAAATCAATAAAAAATGAAACTCGGAAAATACAGCTTAGGCGTTGGCGACAGGTTTAATCACCAGGGAAAAGCCCAGCTAAAAGCCATTATCAATGCAAAAAATCAGGGAGTTAGTGTAACCCCGGTGTGGAATAAATCGAACCGTGAACACAATTTTGTGCATTCAGAACCTGAAGCAACGCGCATCGAAGCCGATGAAGCAGTTCGTGTGCTGGAGTGGGACGATACTTATTGCGTGGATGCCGACCACATCAACCTCACCAATGTGGACAGGTTTATTGAACATGCCGATTTTTTTACCCTGGACGTGGCCATGTACATTGGCAAAACGCCTGAGCCTTCCGATGTGGAGGAGTTTATTGATTTATGCCTTTATCTGGGCGATTCGGTGTCCATTCCCGGCATAGATGAACCCATTGTTATTTCTGATGAGATATTGAATACTGTGGCCGGAAAATACCTGGCCGCCATAAAGGAAGCCGGTAAAATTTACCGTCATATTGTTTCGAAAAAAGGAATTGGAAATTTTGTTACCGAGGTTTCAATGGACGAAGTGGAAGCTCCACAAACACCTGTTGACATGTTTTTTATCCTGAAAATGATTGCCAACGAACATATTCCGGTACAAACCATCGCACCCAAATTTACAGGCCGTTTTAACAAAGGGGTTGATTACGTAGGCGACCATGAACAATTTGCCAAAGAATTTGAGCAGGACGTTTTGGTTATCGATTTTGCCATCAGCGAATTTGGCTTGCCCGATGACCTGAAACTCAGCGTACACTCGGGGTCTGATAAATTCAGCATTTATCCGATTATGGCTGAAATTATTCAGAAATACGACAAAGGAATTCATGTAAAAACTGCCGGCACCACCTGGCTCGAAGAGGTTATCGGACTTTCAATTTCCGGCGCTGACGGACTTGCAGTTGCTAAGGAAATCTACACAAAAGCACTCACCCGCAAGGAAGAACTTTGTGCTGCTTATGCTGATGTGATTGATATTAAAGACGAAGAATTGCCAACGCCTGAGGAAGTGGAAAGCTGGAGTGGTGAGAAATATGCCAACACGCTGCGCCACATTCCTGGCCATCCCGATTATAATCCAAATTTCCGGCAATTAATTCATGTCGGGTATAAAGTGGCTGCTGAAATGGGAGAGAAATATACGAAACTACTTGAAAAACATGAAGATGTGGTAGGCGGCTGCGTGGAAGAAAACATTTACGAAAGACATTTGAAAAGATTATTTACGATTTAGGCATTTACAATTTACCATTTGATGAATCAGGATGATTTGAGAAAGCGGCTAAAAAAGTTCGCGCTACGTATAATTAAGCTTTCAGAGAATTTGCCAAATAATATAACTGGTATTACGATTGCAAAGCAAATTATTCGTTCAGGAACATCACCGGGTGCAAACTACAGGGCAGCATGTCTTGGTAAATCAGATAAAGACTTTTTGAATAAATTGAAAATGGTAGAAGAAGAATTAGATAAAACACAATATTGGCTGGAGCTTATTGTTGAATCAGGGCTAATAAAATCCAATCTTTTGGATGATTTGGTGAAAGAAAATGAAGAATTATTCAAAATAATAGCAAGTACAATTGTGACTATGAAGAAGAAAATCAATTCAAAAAAAGATAAATCTCGCGAATAATTGTAAATAGTTAAATAGTAAATATATGAAGCCTTTTATGGACGAAAACTTTCTGCTGCATACCAAAACTGCGCAGGATTTGTACCACAACCACGCGGCAAAAATGCCCATTTTCGATTATCACTGTCACATTAATCCGAAACAGATTGCCGATGATGTGCGGTTTGAAAACATTACGCAAATCTGGTTATACGGCGACCATTACAAATGGCGCGGAATGCGCACAAACGGTGTTGACGAACGTTATTGCACAGGCAATGCCACCGACCGTGAGAAGTTTGACAAATGGGCCGAAACGGTTCCGCAAACCCTGCGAAACCCGCTGTTTCACTGGACCCATCTCGAACTGAAAAGGTTCTTCGGTGTTGAAAAAGTTTTAAGTCAGAAAACAGCCGATGAAATATGGGAAGCCTGCAACGAAAAACTCAACTCGCCCGGTTATTCGGCGCGGGGAATCATAAAAATGGCCAATGTACATACCATTTGTACCACAGACGATCCGGTTGATTCGCTCGAATATCACCGGCAAATTAAAGCCAGTGGTTTCGAAACAAAGGTTTTGCCCGCATGGCGTCCTGATAAAGCAATGGCTGTGGAAAATTCAAAAACTTTTAATGAGTACATCGACCAATTGGCCGCCGTTGCAGCAATGGATATTGCAACTTTCAGCAATTTAATGACTGCATTGGATAAACGCCACGCCTTTTTCCACGAAAACGGCTGCCGGCTTTCTGACCATGGTCTGGAAACAGCCATTGCCGAAGATTATACTTTAACAGAAGTTGAGGCAATTTTTGCCAAAATCAGAGGCGGAAAAGAACTCATTCAGACTGAAATACTGAAGTTTAAATCAGCCATGTTGTATGAATTTGGTGTGATGGATCATTCACGCGGCTGGTCGCAACAGTTTCATATTGGCGCACTTCGGAATAACAATACGAGATTATTCAGGAAGCTGGGTGCCGATGTTGGTTTCGATTCCATCGGCGACTTCGAGATAGCACGGCCATTATCAAAACTTTTAGACAGGCTCGATATGGAAAACCGGCTCGCCAAAACTGTGCTGTATAATCTGAATCCACGCGACAATGAGTTGTTTGGAACCATGATTGGCAATTTTCAGGATGGCTCAGTTCCCGGCAAAATGCAGTTTGGCTCGGGCTGGTGGTTTCTCGATCAGAAAGATGGCATGGAAAAACAGATCAATGCCTTGTCGAATCTCGGTTTACTGAGTCGTTTTGTGGGAATGCTCACCGACTCGCGCAGTTTTCTGTCGTACACCCGCCACGAATATTTTCGTCGCACACTGTGCAATATTCTGGGCAACGATGTGGAAAATGGCGAAATACCGAACGACATGGAATTGCTGGGCCAAATGGTTGAAAACATCAGTTTTAACAACGCAAAAAACTACTTTAACTTTTGACAGGTCTATCAGAAATGCTTTTGTAATCAAATAGTAAATTGTAAATAGTTAATCGTAAATATCAATGATGAAGGTTATCACTTTTGGCGAAATCATGCTGCGGCTCGCAACACCCGACTATCTGCGATTTTCGCAAAGTAATATGCTCACAGCCACATTTGGAGGGGGCGAGGCCAATGTGGCTGTTTCGCTCGCCAACTTTGGCATTCCTGTCGATTTTGTAACCCGGCTCCCAAAAAACGACATTGCACAGTCGTGTGTTATGGATTTGCGCAAATACGGCGTTGGTACCGATAAAATTGTTTGGGGCGGAACCCGGCTGGGAATTTATTTTCTCGAAACCGGCGCTGTAAGTCGCGGAAGCAAAGTGGTTTACGACCGTGCACATTCGGCCATTTCAGAAATAAAACCCGGAATGATTGACTGGGAAAAAGTGTTTGAAGGAGCTAACTGGTTTCACTGGACAGGCATAACACCCGCCATATCGCAGGGTGCTGCCGATGTTTGTCTCGAAGCAATTCAAACTGCAAACAAGCTTGGCGTTACTGTTTCGTGCGACCTGAACTTCAGAAAAAACCTCTGGAAATATGGCAAAACAGCTTCGGAAATTATGCCCGAACTGGTAGCCGGAACCGATATTGTTTTAGGAAACGAGGAAGATGCCGAAATGGTTTTGGGTGTCAAACCCGAAGGTGTTGATGTAACCGGTGGTCATATTGAAGCTGCTGCTTACGAATCAGTTTCGAAACAAATTATGGCCCGCTTTCCGCGTTGTAAAAAGGTGATTACCACTTTGCGCGGCTCAGTAAATGCCAACCACAACAGCTGGTCGGGTGTGCTTTGGGACGGAAATACACTATACGAAGCGCCAACCTACCAGATTACGCACATTGTTGACCGCGTTGGTGGCGGCGACTCGTTTATGGGCGGACTGATTTACGGACTGCTTACCTACACAGGCGACGACCAGAAAGCGCTCAATTTCGCAGTGGCCGCATCATGCCTGAAACACACCATTTACGGCGACTACAACCAGGTTACCGTTGACGAAGTTGAAAAACTGATGGGCGGCGACGCTTCGGGAAGGGTAGCGAGATAAGAGCCTCCCTAAATCCCTCCGCAGGAGGGACTTAAAGAAAATGAAAACTCTGAAGGAGTTTAATATTAATAACCTCGGGTTTTAACCCGGGGATTAAAAATAAAACAAGGATTACAGCGCAATTGGTTAGTAGATTGAAAATGAAATGTTCCATGCGCCGAAATGAGAAATCGTTATTTGAAAAACATTAAGAATAAATTTAAAAACTGGTTGTCCCGCCAGTTCTCCCCTTCGGGGGAGATAGAGGGGGCTTTAGTTATGGCCCGATTTACAAGAATACAAGTAGCCCTTAAAATGAAGGAAACCGGCATGGTTCCGGTGTTTTATCATAAAGATGCCGGAGTTTGCAAAAATGTGGTAAAAGCATGCTACGATGGGGGAGTGCGTGTTTTTGAGTTTACCAACCGCGGCGATTTTGCCACGTTGGTTTTTGCCGAACTCAACCAATGGACCATCGAAAACTGCCCTGAAATGATTTTGGGTGTGGGGTCGGTAATCGACGAAGGAACAGCCGCAATGTACCTCGCACTGGGAGCTAATTTTATCGTTTCGCCAGTTATCGACGAAGGAACTGCACGTGTTTGCAACAAACGCAAAGTAGCGTGGAGTCCGGGGTGTGGCTCGGTTACAGAAATTAACCGCGCACACGAACTGGGTGCAGAAGTGATAAAAATTTTCCCTGGAACACAAGTTGGAGGTCCCGAATTTGTAAAAGCTGTAAAAGGTCCGATGCCTTGGGCCAGTGTAATGCCTACCGGTGGCGTAACGCCCGATGAAGCCAATCTGAAAGCCTGGTTTCAGGCGGGCGTAACCTGTGTTGGAATGGGTTCGCAGCTATTTCCAGCTGATGTATTGAAATCGGAATACTGGGGTTACATAACAGATAAATGCACCGAAACACTGACTATTATTAAGAAATACCAATAAAACGAAGTACCAATAATTCAAAATCAAAACGATGAATCAAGTGAACCAAAACATTGGAAAATACCGCTGGACAATACTGTCGCTGGTATTTTTTGCCACAACTGTAAACTACCTCGACCGGCAGGTAATCAGTTTGTTAAAACCATTTCTCGAAGCCGAGTTTTCGTGGACAGAAACCGACTATGCCAACATTGTGTTTGTGTTCCAGCTCTGTTATGCGCTGGGTATGTTGGGTGTGGGTTATATAATCGATAAAATCGGTACAAAACTCGGGTATGCCGTCTCACTTTTTGTGTGGAGTATTGCTGCAATTTTGCATGCTACGGCAAAAAGCACTTTTGGATTTGGTGTTTGGCGCGGATTGTTAGGGGTTAGTGAAGCAGGTAACTTTCCGGCAGCAATTAAAACTGTTGCAGAGTGGTTCCCTAAAAAAGAACGGGCACTGGCAACAGGTATTTTTAACTCCGGTACAAATATCGGTGCAATTATTGCACCACTTGTAGTTCCTTGGATTGCAGTTACATGGGGTTGGCAGGAAGCTTTTATTATTACCGGTGCAGTAGGATTAATCTGGCTTGTTTTCTGGTTCTGGATTTATGAAGTTCCAAGAAAACATAAAAAGCTTTCAAAAGCTGAATACGATTATATTCACAGTGACGATGATGACAAAACAGAAGCAGAACTGGCACAGGACAAAGTAAAAGTTCCGTGGCTTACCTTGCTGAAATTTAAACAAACTTGGGCCTTTTTCCTTGGAAAATTTATGACTGACCCGGTATGGTGGTTCTTTCTTTTCTGGTTGCCGGCTTTCCTTCAGGCAGAGTACGGGCTAACAGGGATGCAGGTAAGTTTGCCGCTTGCCGTGGTGTACACCATGACTACATTCGGAAGTATTTTTGGCGGCTGGTTACCAATGAATTTTATGAAAAACGGGATGGATCCTGTAAAAGCACGTAAACGCTCGATGCTGATTTATGCATTTTTCCCGCTTCCCGTTTTATTCTCGCAGGCACTTGGACAGCACAGCATGTGGTTTGCAGTTATTATTATCGGTATAGCTGCTTCCGCTCACCAGGCATGGTCGGCCAATATTTTTACAACAGTTTCTGACATGTTCCCGAAAAAAGCAATCAGTTCGGTTACAGGAATCGGCGGAATGGCAGGCGCTTTAGGCGGTATGTTAATTGCCAAATTTGCAGGTTTTATTCTTGACCATTACAAAGCAGCCGGCGACATAAAAATTGGCTACTACGTTATGTTTTTGATTTGCGGAGTTGCTTATCTTCTGGCCTGGGTGGTGATGTTCAAATTGCTTATCCCAAAAATGAAAAAAGTAAATATCTGAAATACAGATGATGATTAACTTATTCGAAGGGTTCCGAATGAAAATTACGGGCCCTTTTTTATTCATCTTAATCTGATGTCGGTCAAAATTTGTTTTTCGGCTGAATTAATTTAATTTGTATCCGAAACTGGTCAAAAAGGGAAATCTTATGAACCGAAACGCTCCAATGCTGATTTTCAGGTTTACAGCTTTATGGTTGGTGGTTCTGCTTTGCAAATTTACATCGGCAAAAGAGAATGTAATTCAGTACAGTTTCGATATTTACACACAGGAAAGTGGATTGCCTAACAACCTCATTCAGAATATATTTCAGGATAGCAGAGGCTGGATGTGGATTGGAACCAGTCAGGGCCTGAGCCGGTTTGACGGGTATGAATTCAGAAATTTTCTGACCAATCCCCTTGATTCAACAAGTTTAAAAGGAAACCTGGTTCGGGTTATCAGGGAAGACCGTCACGGTAATGTGCTTGTGGGAACCGAAAACGGTGGCTTAAACGTGTTCAACCGCCTCACCGAAACTTTTTCGCATCCGTTAAACAATCAATCCGACCTTAATTTCAAGGAGATTTCGGTAAACGATATTGAGGAAGACCCAAAAGGAAATCTGTGGATCGGTACCGATATCAATATTCTGGTTATCGACACGCTGGGAAAAATCACCACAATTAATCCCAAACAGGTTGATGCTGATAATCCGATAGTTTTCAATTATATCAGGGTTTTACAGTTCGATAAAAAAGGAAATTTGTGGATTGGCACAAACAACGGATTATTTGTTTATAACCAGCAAACAAACGAGGTCAAAGCTTTTGATTTTCCGTTTGAGCCAAACCAGAACCGTGAAATCTGGGAACTTTATCTTGACGATGAAGGGTTGCTGTGGATTGGAACATACGCAGCCGGATTGTTTATTGTAAATCCGGCCACTGGCAATACACGAAAAGTAAAACTGCTTCCTGAACACGACAGGACTGAAACTGTGCGAACCATTTCGAAAGGTGTTCTGGGCGATTTCTGGATTGGTACACGCGGTGGTTTATATACCTATTCAAAAACTGAAGGTGTAACCGGCTTTTTTAAACACGACGAACGCAATCCACGCAGTATTTCAAACAACTCAATCCTTTCAGTGTATCACGATACCCGCGGAGAAACATGGATTGGAACCAGGGGCGGGCTGAATCTGCTTGCCAAAAGCAAACAGTTGTTTCATAATTACGGTGCAATGCCCGACGATAACCATTACCTGAACAGCAACATCGTGTATGCGTTCTGGATTGATGAATCAAGGAAAATATGGATTGGAACCGAGGATGGCGGCATTAATATTTACAATCCTGACACGGGTACTTACGATTACCTGATGACAAACTCCAACGGAAATTCACTGTCAGAAAATTGTATTAAAGCCTTTTTAAACGATGGAAACGGAAATTTATGGGTGGCCACTTTTCTGGGTGGAGTTGATGTTATTGATTTAAAAACCAGGAAAATACGTCATTTCAAGACAAATCCCGGCAGCAACGGAAGTTTATCGGATAACCGTGTCTGGGATTTGTGCATGGATAAAAACCAGAGAATTTGGGTGGTTACATCGCAGGGAGTGGATTTATACAACGAGCAAACAAACAGTTTTATCCACCAGCCGCAATTAAACGGAAACAACCAGGTTTCGTGGATAAAATGTGACAGTAAAGGAAATTTATGGATGGGCAGCACCAACGAACTGATATATTTCGACCAGGAAGAAAACACGGTAAAACGTTTTAACGAATACACGCGTTCGATGTACGAAGATTTTGGAGCCCGCATATGGATTGCCACAATGAACCGCGGAATTGCTATTTACGACACCGAAAAAGGCCCGATAAAATACTTTGATGAAACCAATGGACTGGCCAATAACCACGCATTGTGCATTCTCGAAGACGAATCGAAGAATCTCTGGATTTCGACTTACAACGGCTTGTCGAGATTGAATGTTGAAACCGGAGTGTTTAACAATTTTACCATGCGCGACGGGCTGAGCAACAATCAGTTTTGTTATGGCGCTGCTTATAAAAACAGCAACGGAGAGCTCTTTTTTGGTTCGGTTTCGGGGTACAATAAATTCAAGCCCGAAGACATTGTTGCCGACGATACCGATGTGCCGATTGTGTTAACCGACCTGAAGATTTTTAATAAATCGGTTGCGATTTCAGCAGATAGGAAATCGGTGCTGAAAAACAGCATTTCAGAAACCCGGAAACTGAAACTACGCTATGACCAAAATGTTTTTACCATCGAATTTGCTGCTTTAAACTACGTAAACAGTACAAACAATATTTACACCTATAAACTCGAGGGATTTAACAAAGATTGGGTTGAACCCGGCAAAATACGTTCGGCAACTTACACCAACCTGAATCCGGGAGAATATACGCTGAAAATTAAGCGCATCATTCCCGGAATGCCCGAAAGCGGGCAGGAGCTGTCGATTGCCATTGAGGTTTTACCGCCTTTCTGGAAAACGAACTGGTTTTTATTATTAATGCTCACCGCAATTATGGCGCTGATTTACGCACTTGTCAGGTTCTTTATCAACCGCGAAAAAATTAAAAACGAGCTGGTACTCGAAAGGGTAAACGCCCGCAAGCTGCACGAAATTGATATGATGAAGCTTAAATTCTTCACCAACATTTCGCACGAAATTCGCACGCCACTTACACTGATTTTAGGGCCACTTGAAAAAATGCTCGAAAAACCTGAACTCGACCCGTTGATGAAAACAAATCTGGAGTTAATGAAGCGCAACGCGGGCAACCTGAACAAGCTGGTGAACCAGTTACTCGATTTCAGAAAACTGCAAACCGGTAACCTGAAACTGAATTTAACCGAAGCCGATATCGTTGAATTTATCAGGAACATTGTAAATGCATTTAACGATTTTGCCATCGAAAAGCAGGTGAAACTTCGTTTTAACACGCTTAAACAGCACCTGTTTGTGAGTTTCGACCCGGATAAGATTGAAAAGATTATGAATAATCTTTTGTCGAATGCCTTTAAGTTTACGGAGCAGGGCGGGTTGATCAGCGTAAATATTTCGTTGATTTTTGGCGCCGATGATGATGATTTTTCCGAAGCCGACAAGGAAAAACAGTTTATTGAGATTTCGGTAAAAGATTCGGGTCGCGGCATCGAACCTTCGAATCTTGATAAAATTTTCCACCGGTTTTTTCAGGCCGGAAACGACGAAAACAATGCCGGTTTTGGTATCGGACTGTCGTTGGTAAAAGAGCTTGTAACGCTGCATAAAGGCAAAATATTTGTAACAAGCAAACCCGGGAAGGGAACCCGTTTCACCATCCGCATTCCGTACCAGACTTCAGTTCACGAAGTTATTGCAAGCGATGAGTCGCTGGCTTTACAACGAAAACCAGAAGAAATTCAGCCGTTAAAAAATATAACCGAAGAATTGGCTGAAAACATAAATCTTCGCATTATGCTTGTGGTTGACGACAACCAGGATGTACGACAATTTATTTCGGCCAATTTCAGCGAATCGTTTCACATTATTGAAGCACGCAATGGGGAAGAGGGCTGGAACATGGCCCTGAAAACCATTCCTGACATTGTTTTAAGCGACATTATTATGCCCGAAACCGATGGTTTTGAACTTTGCAAAAGGTTGAAAAACGATGAGCGCACATCGCACATTCCGGTGTTGCTTTTAACCGCGCTTCATGCCAAGGACCACGAGTTAAAGGGAATTACAATGGGCGCCGATGATTACATTACAAAACCGTTCGATTTGTCGGTGTTACAGGCGAAAGTTGAAAATATGCTTTCCATCCGTGATTCGCTGCGCGGAAAATATGCCGGCATCATGGTGCTCGAACCTACCAAAGTGATTCTGGCCTCGCCCGACGAACGCTTTTTACAAAAGGCCATCGAAGTAATTGAGCAGAACATTGCCGACAGTGAACTCGATATCGAATCGTTTTCGCTGAAAGTAGGCGTAAGCCGGATGCAGTTGTACCGCAAGCTGCATGCGTTAACCAACATGACAGTGAAGGAATTTATCCGCCACATTCGTTTAAAGCGCGCAGCACAAATGCTTGAACAGGAAAAACTCAACGTTTCGGAGGTGGCTTATGCCGTTGGGTTTAAAGATTTATCGCATTTCCGCAAAAACTTTAAACAGGAATTTGGCATGAATGCCACCGATTTTGTAAACCGGAACAAAGGAAAATCGGAAGGGTAAAAAGAACATTTCTCAACGTTATTTCCATTTATGGTAATAATATTCCGAACTGCTGCGGTGACATTCACAATTGCTGAAATGAAGCTTCAAACTGCTGCATTGTCAGTTTTGTATTCTGAAATGGAATATTGAACTGGTGTAATGTCAGTTTCATGTCTGGAAACGGAATCTCAATATACAGAAATGGAGGTTCAAAACGCTGAAATGGATGTTTAAACTACTGAGATGACACCCGGAAGCACTGAAATGGATACTAAAGGTACTGAACCCTTGTTCCCGTTTAGGGAGCATGGTTTTTTGTTGCAGTTTTTTAAACCAAAAAATAGGACGTTGCGTAGTTTTACGCATACCGGAATGCGTAAAACTACGCAAATTGAATACGTATTTCTACGTATATAAAATTGCGTAGAAATACGCTTTTTTTGAATTACTTCTTTGTTTTCCTTTATCCCGGACGAAAACAAAAAAAAACATGACACATATGACTACGGATAAATTGGAGTTGGATTTTATTGATTTCTACAATTCAAAAATTGTAAACTTAAAATCAATGCTGAAACTGCGTAAATTACGCATACCCGATTGCGTAAATTACGCAAATCGACAGCGTAAATTACGTACATAATTTTGCGTAAAATACGCTTTTTTAGAATCCTGATTTATTATTTCTTCGAACCGGACAAAATTCAAAAAAACATTTGACTCTACAGGAAAATCATATTAAAAGCCTTTTAATAGAAATAGCTAAAATTAAATCATATAATAATGAAAAAAATCGTTGTGCTTATCAGTGTTTTTATCTTTTGGAATGCGGGTTATTCCCAAAATGATATTTTGAATAAGGATTCAGTGCAATTAAGTCCTGAAAAAAACACACAAGAAGAGATGGTGGTTTTGTCGTCAGTTAGTCCTGCTACATTAGGGAATACAGTTCCCGAAATAGTACCACCTTCTCCTCATGCTGCAGAAATTGGACGTTTTGGCGCAGTACCTATTGGTTTATTTACCGGAAGTGTCCAATTTTCACTCCCTGTTTTTGAGTTAAAAAATGAAAATTTACAACTACCCATTTCGTTAAATTACAGTTCAAATGGCTTGGTAGTTGATAAATCAGCTTCCTGGGTAGGTTATGACTGGAGTTTAAATGCAGGAGGAGTAATAACAAGATATAGATATGGTAAAACAGACTTGCCAGGCCCAAGACCATATTCTAATTGGAACGCATTGACAACAAGTCAAAAACTTGAGATGTTACATACGCTAGATATTGATAATCAGGATTTACAACCGGATTTTTTTGTAGTAAGTTTACCAAATTACTCATTTAAATTTGTCTTTGATAATGATGGCAATCCTGTCACAATTCCTTATACTCCCGTTAAAATAGTGACAAACACTACCGGAACTTACTCATATTTCCATATTACAACACCTGATGGGATTATTTACAAATTCGAAGATGAAGATTCAACACATCCTCAAA
Organism: Draconibacterium sp.; assembly: GCA_050179035.1. Classification (GTDB taxonomy): domain Bacteria; phylum Bacteroidota; class Bacteroidia; order Bacteroidales; family Prolixibacteraceae; genus Draconibacterium. The sequence goes on from JBFXFM010000047.1 coordinate 30,260, forward strand.
CTGAAATGATGTATTTTAACACTGCCTGGCATTTATCTGAGATTCTGCATCCTACAGGTGATAAAATAATCTTTACCTATAATCAATATACAATTGACTCAAAAATTGGAATAAATAGAAAAGTAATGGTAAAAATAGGAACAGCAGGAGAAGATCCGCAGGGTGCTTGTAATTGCTCAGAGTATAAAGCTGATATAAATACTATGTCAAATAGTATTTCCTATTTAAGTCAAATAGAGTTTATTGGTGTTGGTAAAGTAATTTTTCAGAAAAGCACCGGAAGAACTGATGCACCTTCAGAATATAAACTGGATAAGATTATTATAAAAAACAGTTTTGATACACAAATTAAAGCCTTACAATTAAATTATCAATTTCCGTCAAGTGTTAGCTATAGTTGTTTTATTTCCTCAGCAGATGATATTAAATACCGGATGTTTCTTACATCTGTTAATGAGCAAGATGCAATAAACGCCAATATTAAGTCATATTCATTTGAATATAATAATCTGGATGAACTGCCATCACGTTTTTCATACTCACAGGATCACTGGGGTTTTTTTAACGGGAAATATAATAATGATATTATTTCTACCAGTCAAGTTGATCCTGATTATCAGGGACTGTTTGCCAATTTTGTAGGTTCATCAGTAGATAGAAACCCGAATTACCTATATGCTAAAAAGGGAATGTTAAAAAAAGTAACATACCCTACGGGAGGATATTCGACCTTTGAATATGAAGCAAATAAAAACAGTTCCAATATAGAAATTGGTGGATGTCGGGTATTAAATACGAAAACTTATACTTCGTCCTCCGAATCTCCGATTATCAAGAAATACAACTATGTTCAGGCCTCAACTCCCGGGGCTTTATACCCAACTTATTATCAGTCTCAATCAACATATTATGGGTATAATTTTAATATGGGAACTTTCTGTGGACAATGTATATATGGTATTTTGTCCTCAAATTCATTAAACAATGTCTATATCGAAGGCCAGAATCATATTTGTTATCCAATTGTTGAAGTTTTGTCTGGTGAAAATGGAGAGAACGGGAAGGAACGACATACTTTTCGAATTGTTTTTGATTCACCGGGAACTCCCGTTAATGGAGGACAAATTAACCCGATTCCAATGTCAAATAGCGGTTGGTCTTCTGGAAATCTGGAAGAAGTATTAATAAATGATAATACTTCAACAAATAAGAAGAAAGAAAAAACGAATTATGTTTTCAACGAAACAAGAAATAAGAAAGAGATTCCTTGTCTGGCAACAAATAATCGATATGCTAATACTAGTCAAGTTGGTGCCTGTATAATAAATGATCAGATGATATTATCCTGTTATGATGTTGTACCATATACACTGTACTCAAACTGGTTTTATGTTGGTTCTTCAGAAGTTGTAAATTATGAAAGTAACGGTTCAGTTTCTACTACCATTAATAATTTATTCGGAAATTCCTCACATTGTCAGATAACCCAGAAATCGTTAGTAAATAGTTTTAGTGTTGAAGAAAAAACAAAATACTATTATCCATCGGATTATAGTGGTCAATTTACAACATTAATAAACAAAAACATTATAAATCAACCCATTGATGTCCGTACATACAATGGTACCCGACTCATTTCAGGAGAACAAACGAAATATAATGATTATGGTCAGCCAATTGATTTATATCGCTTCGAATCTTCGGCAACTGATATTGCATTTAGTGCAACAATTCCTTACACTTTTACACATAAACAAACGGTTACCTACGATGCCACTTATAAAAAACCAACAAAGGTAAATCTTGATAATGATGTTTACACACATTATA
>JBFXFM010000048.1:0-16833 GCA_050179035.1 Draconibacterium sp.
TATGGATTTGATGCGCCGCAAAGAATTGACTGTTATCAATGTCCGCCTCCAGAATCATTGCGTGGAAGAAGCCATCGATTTGGTAATTTCAGGCAAAATTGATGTGGAAAAAATGGTTACCCATCATTTCTCTCTTGAGGAAACGCCAAAAGCCTTCGAAATTGTGGAAGGCTACAAAGATGGCGCAATCAAAGCGATGATAAACCTGTAAAAAAGCGTTGCGGGTTACAGGTTTCCTTTCTCACTACTCATTACTCAAATCTCAATACTCACTTACACACATGGTGTGCCAGTAATTTCTGCACTTCGTAAACATTTACCGATTTGTTGAACTGCTTGGTGATGCTTGGCTGCTGTTCTCCCGAAATCCAGATTTTCAGTTCGGCATCCAGTTCAAAAGTACCGGCTGTTTCAACGCTGAAACGAGAGATGCTTTTGTAGGAAATGGATTTATACTCCGTTTTGTTGCCGGTGATTCCCTGTTTGTCGATGGTAATCAGTCGTTTTGTAGTGAAAATAAAAGTATCGCGAATGAGTTTGAAACCCAGTTCAATTTCTTCGTCGTCGGTCAGCAACTGGCCATATTTGGCAACCAGTTCTTCCGGTTTCACGGCACCGGCATTGCCTAATAAGGCTGAAAATATCCCCATTTTGTATTGAATTTATTCTTTTAAAGTTTTCATTTTAATCCATTCACTATTCATCCGAAGCAGGAATCAACCTTGCTGATAAATCGGGATCGGCCATGTCTTTGTCTAATGGAAACATAGGCCTGTCGATTCGTTTGTGTCCCAGCCGTTCGAGGTCCTGGTCAACACCGCCGGGTGTGAGCGCCATAAGCCAGTCGGCGCGCATATCATACAATTCGGGAACCAGGTAGCCGATTTTCACCATCACAATATCCGTTTCGCGCGGATTCAAACCCAGTCGTGTAAAGTCCTTTTCGTAATGATAGGGTTTGCGTTTGCCTGTTACAATTACCTGGATGCTGCCCACCTGCACCACCACTTCGGTTTTTGCGTCGGAGTCGCCTTCAACGATGGCTTTCACGATGCCCGACAGTTTTACCGGTGGCGCAAACCGGCTGTCGATTGCTGCGCCGGCAAAACCTTCCACGCGGTTGCCAACTCCGGCAGCTTTTGCTTTCTCAACAAACTCTGGACCGGGTATCGAAGCATAAATCAGCGAAGGCCCTTTTTCGGTTTTAAACTCAGGGCGTTTCAACAGCTCGGTTATTGTCCAGGTAACATCGCCGGCACCTCCGGCAGTGGGATTGTCGCCTGTGTCGCTGATGATAAAAGGACGTTTGTCGCTGGCGATGGCTTTTTTCAGACTTTCCTCCAAAGTGGCAACCGGGGCCACAAAATCAAATTCATTCCGCACATCCCAGAAACTTTTGGCAAGGTATTCAGCACCACTTACAACTTTTTCCTTATCATCGCCTGTTACCATTACATAGGCTTTGTTGCGGGGTTCGTCGGCCCAGGCATATCCAATCCAAATGGCAGCATCAATCACACCTTCCTGGTTGGCAACCGGGGCTACTTTGGCATACAGACTTTTCCCCGGTTCAATGCGGGTGCTGGTTTTTTCGCCTGGCAGCAATATCGGCACCGGAATCCAGGCTTTGTATTTTGGTTTTCCTTTGCCGGTCTCTAATCGTTCCAATAAGTTATCAAGCGCCCTTTGTTTCGATTCCAGCGCATCGTCGTGGGGAGCCAGCCGGTAACAGGTTATCAGGTCGGTGTTTTGTGCCAGCCGTTCGGTAACACTTCCATGCAGGTCCATCGATGTCGAAATCAGTGTTTTTGTTCCAACCACTTCGCGGATGCGGACAATAAAATCGCCTTCCGGGTCATCAAGTCCTACCACACTCATTGCACCATGAATATCAAGGAAAATCCCGTCGTAAGGCATGTTTTTTCGCAGCGAATCCAGCGTTTCGGTTACCAGCTTTTCATAAGCTTCGCGGGTTACTATTCCACCCGGAATGGCATGACCTCGCAGGGCCGGGAACCACTCAGCACGTTTTCTGTCAACCGAATCGGCCGAAAGAAAAGGGTAGTAGGTAAAAACTTCCTGTCCGCGACGAACACGAAACGATTCTTCGGTGGACTGTGCCGGTGAAAAAGTACTCGATTCGATGGCAAGACCGCAAATGGCCACCCGCGGCAGTTTTTTCTCCTGTTTACAACCCAAAGTCAGCGTCATTGAAAGCACGAGTATGCTGATAAAATATGTTCTCATTTCTCTGTCTTTATTAGTTTTTGATGGGCATAAAGATAGGTTTTAAGGAATAATTGGTTTGCTAAATGAATTAGAAAACCAGTGCAAGCGAGGTTTTTTTTTCATTCATACATTCATGCATTCATGCATTTTTGCATTCTCGCCTTCTCGTATTAAAACGACCATCGTACCCGCCCGTAAACAGCCTGCCCAAAATCGCCGTACTCTGTGCCGGAGCGACCAAAAAAAAGCTGTCCGTTCAACATAAGTTCGAGATTTGTTGTAAGCGAATAAACAAAGGTTGGGCCTGAATAAAACGACCCGTCACACGGATTTAAGATAGACGAAAAACTTGCGTTGAAAAGAGGAGTGAAAGGAAAGGAGACCTGTCCGAAAAGATTGAATCTGCCAATTGAAAGCATTTTTGCTGAAATATCGGGCGCAAAAAAGCTTCGCCCTCCGGCATCGCCGGTTGTTCCGTAGCTGTTAAATAATATTCCGCTGTGGATGTAAATATTGTTTTTAAAATAGTAGTCGCCCGAAACCGAGGCTACCACTGCCTCATAACTTCCGTTATCGTTTTCGCGCGGAATAAACCACGACACTTCGCCACGGAAACCGCCACCTTTGATGTCACCCGACCAGCCTGTTCCCAGCACAAAATCTTTTCCCATCCAGCCGCCTAAAACCTGGAAATCGTAGTTAAAACGGGCAAAACGATACATCCCTGCTAAAGCCGACTCATCGGGGTTGTGGCCCACTTTGTACACAAGCTCGGCCGACGAAGTTTCGCCTGTAAAGTATTGTAATTTCAGCCCGTCGGTACCGGGACGCTCTTCATAATCGAATTCGAAATAAGAAAATGTATTGAAAATGTCGTTTGGATTCCATACAAGATTGACGCCCCAGTTTACACGCTGCCGCCCTGCACGAATCTGCAGTTTGCCAATTGTATAATCGACCCAGGCGCGGTCGATGGCAGAATGCAGAAACCAACTGTCGGCTGAAATCAGGACTGTTCCAAGATCAAAATAGCCGCCTTCCTCGTCAATCATCAGCTCGTATCCCGGAAATTTCTTTACCATTTGTCCGAAAAAAAGGCGGTTGCGTATTTCGAGGTCGAACACAAGTTTTTCGGTGGCATCCCACCTGAAATTAAAGCGATTGTGAAACTGGTTTAATAAAAGATGGTCAAGCGAATCGGTGGCGCTTACAGGAATTTTGTCAACAGGTTTGTAATACATCGTCAACTCTTTCAGGTACCCGTTAAACGAGAACTTTGACTGAGAAACAGCAGCAATTGTTGTTAACGTGAAAACCAGAAAGAGTAAGTGTTTTTTCATTCAGTTTCGAAATCTAAAATATCGAATAAGAAATTGGAAAGTGAATTATATAGTGCTGCAAACGTTTTATAATTTTTCATTTACAATTTTTCATTTTTAATTGGCTTTCCCCGTCATTCCTGCTGCGAAATCCATTACACACATGGTTTTATATTCGGGGTGTTTCCCGCACGAAATACCCACCAACTTCAGGGCAGGATTGAGAAAAGTTTTGCGATGGCCACGGCTCCGCACGTCGTCATCAATCAACAGAAAAACAATAACTTGTCGGGCTGAAGTATTTCCGTAGGCAATATTTTCGGCAATCTGTTTTTCCCATTTTCCATAACGCTCAATTCTTGTCCGCAGGTTTGAGTTGTCGTTTCCTACATGGCCTGTTTTGCCAGTCCTCGACTGGTCGGCGCAATGGTCGTCGGCAGCGCGTGTCAGTTTATTGTCGGGATAAATCAGTGGCAGTGGTTTCATTTTTTTGAGTTCGCGCACACACTCGTGCAAAGCCGAAACACCTTCAATGGTTTTAATTGGAATATCGCCGGGGTAGGAGAGAATTTTGTTATTGTATCGGGTTGCCAGCGGAACGATATATTTTTCGGCATATTGCGCCGGGTTGGAGCGGAAAAGATTGATTTCGAAAACAATTTCTTTTTCCAAAGGTGACAAATAACCTGCGTTGGCCGCGGTATTCAGTGGCGATGCTGAATTTGGGTCGTTGGCAAAAGTTAAATTCACCAAATTAAGAAAAATGAGAAATAATGTTTTTTGCATTTTTATTCTTAGTCCGTTCTGCTAATGTTTTTCTATTTCGAATAGGCATTGTTTTAACCGCAAAGTTTTGATTTGCTGATTCCTCAGTCCTTTTTTATGTCGCTCACAATCTTCCCGTCTTCGAGCGTGATTACACGCCGGGCTTTGCTTACCACACGGGCATCGTGCGTTGAAAATATAAACGTGATTTTTTCCTCTTTATTTAGTCGCTCCATAATATCTAATAAATTTTCTGTCGATTTCGAGTCGAGGTTGGCAGTGGGTTCGTCGGCCAGCACAAACTTTGGTTTCGATGCCAGCGCCCTTGCAACTGCCACCCGCTGTTGCTGACCACCCGAAAGTTTTGATGGGCGGCGGTCGGTCATTTCGCCCAAACCCACAGCCTGCAATAATTCCTGTGTTCGTGCTTCGCGTTCTTTTTTGCCACTCCCTTGCAGGTGCATGATAAACTCCACATTTTCGCCGGCGGTGAGCACAGGAATGAGGTTGTAAGCCTGAAAAACAAACCCGATATTTTTCATCCTGAAATCGGTGAGTTTTCGTGGCGAAAGCTGGTTGATTTCCACATTGTCGATGGTGACTGTTCCCTCGGTGGCGTCGTCTAATCCGCCGATAATGTTCAGCAGCGTTGTTTTACCTGACCCTGACGGGCCAACAATAGCACTGAATTCGCCTTCCTCAAATTCCAGGTTTATCCCGTTAAGTGCATTTACCGACACCGAATTGTCAGTGTAAATTTTATGCAAGTTGTTGATTTCTATTATTTTCATGGTAGTAATGCGTGAATGCAAAAATGCATGAATGCAAAAAATTAAGAATTCAAATTTTTATAAGTTGAGTCTTTGGTTTTTGTCATTATTTTAAGGATTTCAGTGCCTTCAATAAGTAGTCTTTTCAGTTCTGATTTATCATTTGATAAATCGCTTTCTTCAATCACTTCGAGCCAAAAAATGGATTCATCAGCTTCTTCAACGACAATGCATATTTTACTGAAAAATTCCGCTTGCGACCGGCCACGACAAGCAGCCCGGTAATTTGCACCAACCGAAGTGGACGCTTTAACTAATTGATTGGTCACAACAGAAGATGCTTTCTTTGGTTTTAATGAATCGCAAAAAAGAATAACATCCACTCCAAATTTTCGTGTTCTTTTTTTTAGATTTTCAACAAAAATGTCCTTTTCATTCATATTGTTCTTTTTTAGATATGTTAATTTCTTAATTGTCTTCTTCACTTTTATTTTATTCATGTATTCCAGCAATATCTTTATTTCTCATTCATGCATTCACGCATTCCTGCATTCACGCATTGGCTGCTTCAATCCGTCCTCGTTGCCTCGGCAGGGTTAAGTTTCAGCGCTTTCCGGGCAGGATAAATTGCCGATAGTAATCCGGTTAAAATCACAAGAATCGAAATAATAACTAACATTTCCGGTTTTAGCGAAGTGTAAATTTTTGCAGCGTAGCCGTAGCTTTCAAGTCCTTCAGAAAACATAGAAAGGTCAATGGGTGTGGTTTCGAAGAATTTGGTAACCAAAGCGCCAAGGCCAATTCCAAATACACCGCCGGTTATGGTGAGCATCACCGATTCGAGAATAATCATTGCAAAAATCCGGCGTTTGTTCATCCCGATAGCCATCAACATCCCGATTTCCTTGGTGCGTTCCAAAACCGCCATCATCATGGTGTTGATAATGCCAAAACACAGACCAAGCAAAATAATGAGGATAAAAACATACATGTACTGGTCCATTGAATCGGTCAGCAGCGACATTTCAGGACTAAGTTCCTTCCATGTTTTTACTTCGAGTCCTGTAGCTATTTTTTCAATGGCTGGTTTCAGCAGGTCTGCTTCGTCTCCGCCTTCAGCCAGAATTGCAATTTCGTGAGCAACATTGGGTTCTGTTCCGAGTTGCGCCTGTAATTCATCATAATGAACAAACAGATAAATCTCGTCGAAACCTGTGTTGCTGGTTTTGTAAATACCACCCACACGGAATCCTTTTGAAGATAGGTCGCCGTTGTGGTCAACCAATTGGATGTTGATTTTTGACCCGATTTTCAGGTTGAGGTTTTTGGCTAATTTTTCGCCAATGAGTACAGGTGGCATCCGTCCGCTTTTTTCGAGATAAGTGCCTTGAACAAGATGTTCTGCAATATCAGTGACCTGTTTTTCCAATTCGGGAATCACGCCAACAAGCCTGCCACCACCGGTTCCGTGGGCTGCCATTACAAAGGGTTCGGCAACCAGCCGGTAACTGGCTGCTTTTACACCACTTGTTTTCTGTATTTCAGATGTTAAGTGCATCGCATCTTTTATTACAAGCGATGTTTCGTTATTATCCAGAAAATGTGGTGAATGAATTTGCAAATGAGCAAGTTCCGATTTTGTGGCTGACTCAATACGCGCATCAACCATGCCCTGCATAAATGCCATGTAAAACACGCCAACCACCAGCCCGAGCGCGATGGAAGTTATCATGATTATACTGCGGGTTTTATTCCGCCAAACGTTTCTCCAGGCTACAGAAAGTATCATAGTAACAGCTTTTAGTTTATGTATTTTAATAGTCGGCTAATGAAGTATTTAGTATTTACTATTTACAGATTTACTATTTACAATTTCATCAACCACAATCCAAAATCGGGATTCCCTTCCGGGCGGGTAGCATCCAATATCAATTTCACCCTCATTCACCCAATTACACATTTACTCATTCACATTCACCCCCGTATTGCTTGTGTGATTTTCAGCCTTCCGATGTTGCGCAACGGAAAAATTGCGATAAATACGCTGATAATAAAAACCAGAATCATCTGGCTGTAAAATATCGAGGCTTCCATCGAAAAATACATGTAAGGTTCCATGCCATACATTTCATAAGCTTTGGCCATTTCGCCCGTAAATTCGATGGGGTTGTGATAAAAGTACAGGCAAAACAGGATGCTGATAAAAAGTCCGCTGGCACAACCGATAAGCCCGATAAAAAGTGTTTCGAAAAACACTACCACACCGAGTTTTTCTTTTTGCATCCCAATGGCATGCACAATGCCAAATTCGCGGCGGCGCTCCTTTACCATCATTATTACCACGCTGAACATGCCAAAAGCAATTATCATGTATAAAACGCCCATCATGATGTACCCGCCGCCACGGTCACTTTCAATCATCTGCACAATTTCGGGTTGCATTTCCTGCCATGTCATTACTGTAGTTCCGGCTGGAATCACTTTCCCGGTTTCACGTTTCAGATGGCGCAGGTGGTCGTGGTCGTCGGTCATAATTACCAGTGATGTGGAGAGATTCCCGGCTGAATAGAATTCGCGTGCTGCATCGATTTCCATATAAACCATGCGTTTGTCAAACTCAGGATTCGGGTGCGAGACGATGCCTTTTACCGGGAAAAGTCCGCTGGCGCTGATTCCGCGGTAGCCCTGACTAATCATCACCAGCGTGTCGCCAACTCCCAGTTTCAGGTATTCAGCCAGACCTTTTGTCATCACCACACTTTTGTCTCCTTTTTGCAAAAAACTGCCGGCCTTTATTTTTTGCGACAGTTTTGTAATTCTGTCTTCGGCTTCGGGTTCAATGCCCATAACCATCGCCGGTTTGCTTTTGAGGTGGTTGGCGGCCAATGCAAACGATTCGAGCCGGTTCGAAACCAGCGAAACATGTTTAATGCCTGCAATCTGTTTTTGCATTTCAGCCGACGTTTCAAAAGTATTTTCAAGTGTTCGCTCGTCCCAATAAGCTGTGTCCTGCACCTGCAGGTAGCCCGAGTAAAATTTTACGACGTTGTCAATCATGCTGTCGTACGAACCTTCCTGCATCGATCGCATCCACGAGGCCAGCAATACACTGAAAGTGATGGACGAAATGGCGATGAGCGTCCGGCGTTTGTTGCGCCATAAATTCCGCCAGGCAAGGATGATGTTGGTTTTCATAGTTGTCAGGTTGTTGTTGTTTTCATAGTTGTCATTGTTATCTTGTTTTGAAAAGGAAAGAGATTGATCGAGATTAGTAGAGATTTATGGTTCAAAAAATCAATCTGCAATCTAAAATCGTTACTCATCATTCGTTATTCCCTTTTTTCCATTCACACATTTTTTCATTCATGAATTGTAGCATTATAGCATTCACGCATTATTTTACCTTCTTCATGTTCTGTTGCGAGAAAAACGATTCGTCAATTTTTACATCGAATTCAATATTCCTGAAAATCATAATGGTTTTCTGACCGGGTTTGTCGGCGGGAATCATTTCGAGACGGGTGGGCATTTTGCGGTTGCCCATTTGTTTGATATCGGTTAAAATTTCGGTGTTAACCAACACGCCGTCCTCGTCGAAATACTCGCCTTTCAGCCACAGGTAATCGGCTTTCGAAACCCACATCACAATTTTGCCCCAAACCACGGGTGCATCGTCGTTTGGAATCAGCTCGATTTTGTAACTGTCGTAACCCGCCATTTTTTCCTCGCCTAACAGTTTGTGCGTATAATCTTTTGCCAGCGACGATTCGCGCACAAGGTCGTCATTGGTAAAATCGGACCCCATCCAGCTCTGCATCATCATCGATGGTGGAATTTTTATCATCCGTTCAATGGTTGGCACCCAATTCCACATTTCCTTGTTGCGTTTCAGAAATACTTGTCCTTTTTCCTTGGCTGGCGCGGTAATGTAAATCAACGAATAGTGGTTGCCGAGCGTCCAGTTTTTCATGGTTACCTCGCGCGACCACGTGGGACGTTCAATTATCATCGACATTTCGCCACGGCTTGAGTTGCCACGGAACTTCTCGTCGGCGCGGCGGATAACTTCTTCAAGGTCCTGCGCCGAAATTGCCAAACCACTCAGCATGAAAGTAAATAATAGCGTAATCAGTTTCATCGGTGTTAATTGTTTTTATGGTTGATGATTCGTTGAAATCCTTCGAGAATGGTATCCACATATTTTTCTTCGTCGGCAAAACCGGGCGATGTTACAATAATGAGATAAGTACCTTTCAGCAGCGACGAAACGATTAAAATATCTTTTTGCGCGTCGGTACTGCCGATGTCGGTTAAAAAACGAATAAGAATATTATACAAGTTAACCGAAGCCTCCCTGTAATCATTCATATAGGCTTCAGTTACAACAGGCTGCATCATCAGCGAGAAGTAAAGTTTCCAGAAACTGCGGTTTTCTGTCATCACTGCAAAACTTTTTCTGATGAAAAATTCAAATTCTTCGTATGTCAGAATCCCATCCTTGTTTAAATCGAAATTGGCGTAAATGGCATCAAAACCGGTTTTCAGAATCTCGTCCAAAATGGATTTCTTACTTTCGAAATAATTGTAGGTGAGGCCTTTTGAAATACCTGCCTTTTTTGCAATCTGTTCGATTGAAGTTGAATGAAAACCCTGTTGGGCAAAAAGTTCAAGCGCCGTATTCAGAATCAATTCCCGCTTTTCTTCCCTGATTTGCTTGTATTGTTTTTCGCTTCTTGGCATTTTATTTTAAATATTGAATGACCGGTCGGTCAAAAATAGAAAACATTATTTTAAAATGAAAGAGCTCAGCCAAAAAACTTGATAAAAATGTTGAAAACTATCTGTTTAAAAAGATTAAGGATATCTTATTTTACAACGGTTTAACTGTTCTGAATCTTTTTTGACAGAATTATTAAATAATCAGATTTTTTGCAACTTTCAACTGTGCCGACTTTTGAGAAATTTTAACTTTACAGGCTAAAGTAAACCAATAAAATTATTCAGTAATGGATTTCAACCGAAGAAACTTTATAAAAAATACAGCAATTGCTGCGGCCGCAGTGAGCGTTGTTCCAACCGTTTTAAACGCCTGTGCATCGCCCGGAGAAATGATAAAAGTCGGGTTGATTGGTTGCCGCTCAATGGGGTGGAACGATCTGATGAGCTTTTTAAAAGAAGGCAATAATACAGAGTGCGTTGCATTGTGCGATGTGGACAAAAAAGTACTTGATGACAGAGCTGCGCAGCTCGAAAAACAAACCAGCAAAAAACCTTTGGTTTACACTGATTTCAGACAACTTTTGGATAACAAAGATATCGATGCCGTAATTATTGGTACACCCGACCATTGGCACGCCATAATGATGATGATGGCGTTGGAAGCCGGAAAACATGTGTATGTTGAAAAACCAATGGGACACAGCATTGAAGAGTGCAACGCCATGGTAAAAGCAGCTGCAAAACACCCGAAACTGAAGGTTCAGGTTAACATGTGGCAACGCAGTTCGAAACATTGGTTCGAAGCCTCTGAAATAGTAAAATCCGGTCAGCTTGGCGAAGTACATCTTGTAAAGGCCTGGATTTACAAAGGCTACAACAATCCGTACCCAGTTCAACCCGACAGCGACGCTCCGGATTATGTGGATTATGATATGTGGTTGGGTCCGGCACCTAAACGGCCGTTTAACCTGAATCGCTATCATTATAACTTCCGCTGGTGGTGGGATTATGCCGGTGGCGCCATGACCGACTGGGGTGTTCACCTGCTCGATTTTGCACTATTTGCCATGGATGCCGGAATGCCGCAATCAATTTCGCCCGGTGGCGGTATTTATTACCACGAACCCGGTGTGATGGAAACGCCCGATATCCAGCAGGCTATTTACAGCTACCCCAAACATACCATGTTGTGGGAATGCGGGTTAAACCCCGGAATGGGTCCGTACGGAAAACAGCATGGAGTTGCTTTTGTGGGTCATCGCGGAACATTGGTGTTAGACCGCGGCGGATGGGAACTGATGCCCGAACGCAATAATGCAGAAAAGAAACCCTATTTCGAGGCAAAAAAGCAAAAAGAATATGGCGACGGAATGGACGAACATGTAAAAAATTTCCTTGAATGCATCCGCAAAGGAGGAACATTGAATACACCGGTTGAAGTGGGTGCAAAAACAGCAATTGTTTCTGAAATGGGTAACATTGCCTATCGTACAGGCAAACGAATTCACTGGGACGATGCGGCACAAAAATTTGCTGAAGAAGAAGCGAATGTAATGATAAAACTGAATTACAACGAAAACTGGAAGTTACCAGTGGTATAAATTCTGATTTAAGATAGCTTGTTTGAGAACCGTTCTATGTTTGAAGAAAGCAAACAGAACGGTTCTTTTTATTAAAACCGAAGCAATACTTTCCCTTTGCTCATGTTTCCGGTATAAGTTGCAATGGCTTCCGAAATATTTTCAGGTGGATATAATTGATGAATGTTCGTTTTCAGTTCGGTGTTAATCATCGACTGAATTTTGCGGACATTCATCAGTGTTTTTAACATTCCCTGTTCGTGCAGCCAGTTGGTGAGCCAAAAACCATTGATTTTATTGCCGGTAAAAATCAATTCGCCGGGCAAAATTTCGCAGGTATCACCCGAGAGCCGTCCGTAAATAAACAAGCTGCTGCTTTTTGGCGCTGCACTCAGCAGTTTTTGTGGCATATCCCCGCCAACAGCATCAAAAATTATGGTTGCATTTATGCGGTGTGCGAGTTTCTTGAGTTGAATATCGAAATCGGGACTGGCACTGTTTAAAACAAATTCAGCACCCTTATTTTTTAGTAATTCGGCTTGTTCATCTCGTCGCACTATCGAAATCACAGGAATTTTCTGCTGCTCCCCGAGCCTGATAATCATTTGTCCCAACGCACTCGCGGCGGCGGTATTGATAATTCCGCGCTTTTCCCCCGACGGGTTAGGTTTTTTATTGTACAAATCGAAAAATGCAAGCGCCGTCATTGGATTTACAAACAGCATCGAACCTTGTTCCATCGAAATCGTTTTTGAAAGCGGCACGCACGAAGCCGCAGTTGTAACCATGTATTCGGCCCAGCAACCGTTAAGTTTTGGCGATGCTGCACAGGCTACATTTTTTCCGAGCCAGAGTTTGGGTAAAACTCCGCTGCCGGCTGCAACCACTGTTCCGCTGCCCTCGAACCCCGGAACTACCGGGTACGGTTTCTGAATTCCATAACCGCCTTTCAGAAAAGCAAGGTCTGAAGGATTTATGGGCGAAAAGGCCATTTTTACAAGCACTTCACCTTTGCCGGGTTGCGGAACCGGAATTGTGGCAACTTCGGGTTGTGCCCCGTTTTTGGTCAGCACAACTGCTTTCATGGTCGATGGAATATCATTTATCATATGGCAAAAGTAAATTAAAATTCTTTGACTTTGGAAAGTCAAAGTCCCATGCACCCGGGACGCGGATTATCCTAAGTTCGCTATTTTAAACCGGCAGGTTAATTTCGGGTTTGGAAACCCGAAGTCCCTGACAAAACATTTACCACTGAATTTTTGTTTCTACTTCAGAATAACAATTAAAATAACTCAGAAAATGAAAAAGATAACATTTGTATTTGTATTGATTATGGCAGTTACAACAGCTTTTGCCCAACAATCGTTTTACGATTTTAAAGTAAAAACCATCGATGGTGAAGATTTTGACCTTGCCAGTTTGAAAGGCAAAAAAGTGCTTGTGGTGAATACGGCTTCGAAATGTGGTCTGACTCCACAATACGAGCAATTGCAGGAGGTTTATAAAAAATATGGTGGGGAAAAATTTACAATCATCGGCTTTCCTGCCAATAATTTTATGAAACAGGAACCCGGAACCAACGAAGAAATTGCCGAGTTCTGTGACAAGAATTATGGCGTTTCGTTTCAAATGATGGAGAAAATTTCGGTGAAAGGCGACGATATGCACCCGCTTTACCAGTGGCTGACACAAAAAAGTAAAAATGGTGTTCTGGATTCGGAAGTGGGCTGGAATTTTCAGAAATACCTGATTGATGAAAAAGGAAACCTGGTGAAAATGGTGGAGCCAAAGGTTAAACCTGACGATGAACAAATCGTTTCGTGGATTTCGGAATAAAAAAGAAAAAGGCAAAATAAAAGCCGGTGCTGACAGAAAGGTACCGGCTTTTATTTTGAAGAATCGCGGATAACAAGTGTTGTGGGTAAAACCACTTTTTCGGCATAACCAGCACCCAATGCAATACGGTTAAAAAACAACCGTGCCGCCTCGCGACCCATTTGCAGGGTTGGGTGGGTAACCGAAGTTAAAGCAGGTTCAACTACCGTGGCATGAAACTCATCGGTAAAACCAACCAGCGCAATGTCTTCTGGTATTTTCAACCCGTGTTTTCTTATTTCTTTCATGGCGGCAAACGCAACCGTGTCGTTAATTCCAAAAATGGCATCTGGAATGGGTTTCCTTTTCAACAGTTCGCGTGTAGCCAATGCAGCTTCGTTTGTGTTCAGGTTGCAAGTGGCTAATAATCCGGAGTCGAATGTCAGCCCGCATTCATTCAATCCGTCAAGGTAACCTGCTTTTCGCTGTAGCGAAATGTTGAGATAATCAGGCCCCGAAATGTAGGCTATCCGCCGCCGCCCATTCTTAAAAAAATGCCGCGTAATTTGCCGGGCTGCTTCGGCACCATCGACAGTAACCGACGGAACGGCCATGTTTTGGGCCACACGGTCGAAAAAAACCAACGGAATTTCCATATCAACAAGCCGGTTAAAATGATCGAAAACAGAGGTTTGCTGGCTTAAGCAAACAATAAATCCTTCCACTCTTGTTTTCAGCAGGTTCTCCACCGATTCACGCTCCTTTTCAACCGACTCGCCCGACGAAGCAATCACAATGTAGTAACCAATTTCTTTTGCCACTTCTTCGATACCCGAAATGATGGAAGCATAAAAATGCGTCACAATATCGGGTACAATTACGCCAATCATGCGTGTCTGCTGCTTTAGTAATCCCATGGCCAGCGGGTTGGGCGAATAGTTTTTTGCAGCTGCCAGCTGTTGCACTTTTGCGGTAAGTTCAACACTGATATCAGGATGATTTTTAAGTGCCCGCGAAACCGTGGAAATTGATATTCCAAGTTCGAGCGCAAGGTCTTTAAGCGATATTCTTGGTTTTGTCATTTTTGCCTGTAAAAATTCAAAATTAACAATTTCCTGTCAGGTGCGTTGAGCAAAAAATTTACATTGAAAATATGTTATTCAACATTTTTTTTCAACAGCAAACCTTTGCGGAAACCTTTGCAGCTTCTGGTGAGTGAAAAGCATATTGTGCAACTGGTAAACTTTGTTCACTTTTGCAATGAAAGTTAAAAATTAAACAAATGAAAAAGAGAATTTTGGTAGCTGGAGGTGGCGGTTTTATTGGCGGCCACTTAGCCCGGAAACTGGCTGATATGGGTCATTTTGTGCGTGTTGTGGATAAAAAACCTATAACTCAATGGTATCAGTTGCACGACGATTGTGAAAACCTTGTACTCGATTTAAACCTGAAAGACAATTGCTATACTGCAGTGAATGGTTTAAACGAGGTTTTTAACCTTGCTGCCGACATGGGTGGAATGGGTTTTATTGAAAATCACAAAGCCGATTGTATGCTTAGTGTGCTCATTAACACGCATTTGTTGATGGCTGCCCGTGATCTTGGTGTTACCCGCTTTTTTTATGCTTCCTCGGCCTGTGTGTATAACGGCGAAAAACAAACCGATCCGAATAATCCCGGTTTGAAAGAGGAAGATGCTTACCCGGCATTAGCCGAAGATGGTTATGGTTGGGAGAAACTTTTCTCGGAAAGAATGTGTCGCCATTTCAGGGAAGATTATGGGTTAACCACGCGCGTAGCCCGGTTCCACAATGTTTTTGGCCCGTTCGGAACCTGGGACGGTGGTCGCGAAAAAGCGCCGGCTGCCATGTGCCGTAAGATTCTGGAAGGCGAAATGTATGGAAAAGACGAAATTGTGATTTGGGGCGATGGCGAACAAACCCGATCGTTTATGTACATCGACGAATGCGTGGAAGGTATTCTGAAAATCATGTACAGCAATATCGAAGAACCAATCAACTTAGGTAGCGACGAAATGGTTTCAATCAACGAACTTGTTGATATTGTAGAAAATATTGCAGGTTTCAAATTGAAACGTATTTATGATCTGAATGCGCCAAAAGGCGTTCGTGGCCGTAACAGCGACAATACTTTGATTAAAAAATACCTGGGCTGGGCACCATCATTTCCGTTAAAAGACGGAATGAAAAAGACTTACGATTGGATTAAAATTCAGATGATAAACAATACCAACAGGTTTTAATGAACGAAAAAACTGTAATGGTAAGCGGTTGCTACGACTTGCTTCATGCCGGGCATATCGCTTTTTTTAAAAC
The DNA here is from genome assembly GCA_050179035.1 of Draconibacterium sp. GTDB lineage: Bacteria > Bacteroidota > Bacteroidia > Bacteroidales > Prolixibacteraceae > Draconibacterium. Next base: position 15,537 of record JBFXFM010000048.1, read on the forward strand.
TGCTGCGAAATACGGCAAACTCCATGTGTATTTGGGGCGCGACGAAAACCTGAAACAACTGAAGGGAAAAGCGCCCTATTTTACACAGGAAGAACGCCGGTATATGGTGCAGGCAGTTCGTTTTGTCGAAAAAGCATCCGTCGCGTCGGGAATGGGAATGCTCGACTTTGCAGATGATATGAAGGCGCTGAAACCCGACTATTTTGTGGTGAATTCTGATGGATTCACTCCCGGGAAAAAGCAACTCTGCGACGAACTCGGCGTTGAACTCATTGTTTTGGAACGAATTCCTGACGAAGGTTTACCTGCACGGTCGAGTTCAGGTTCGAAGCGCGATTTGAAGTTTCCTTACCGGCTGTGCCTTGCCGGCGGTTGGATTGATCAGCCGTGGGTTTCGGCGGTTCATCCGGGGGCGGTGGTGGTGGCGCAAATCTGGCCAACAACCGATTTTAACGACCGCTCAGGAATGGCTACAAGTTCACGGAAAGTAGCCATCGATTTGTGGGGAGACCAGTATCCTGAAGGCGACCCGCAGAAAAATGCCCGGTTACTTTTTGGCGCCGAAAACCCGCCCGGAACACAATATGTTTCGGGCTCACAAGACCATATCGGTTTGCTGGTTCCGGGTATTTCGCGGCTCGATTACAGCGGAGGTTTCTGGCCTGAACATATCGAAACACTTGCTGATAAAGAAACCTGCGAGTGGTTGTCGGAGGTTTTGCACCTGATGCCATTGCAGCCACGACCTGAAGGTTACAATCCCATCGAAACAAAAAACCTCACCAAATCATTGGTGAAAAGGCTGGGTGAGTCGGGCGCTGCATGTTTTGAAGCTATTCGCAGAAAAGATATGAAGTTGCTTGGCGAAGCAATGAAAGAAACATTTTTATGCTGGGCCGAAATGCTGCCCAATACCGTACCCGATTGGGTGATGCATGAAATGCAAACCAACTATTTTCCGAAGTATTCGGGAGCAATTACTTCAGGAAGCGGCGGCGGTTACGTTATTTTTCCATCCGAAACTCACGTTGAGGGAGCGTTGAAAGTGAAAATCAGATTTTAGTTTTTCCATACGATTCAAAATTAAAAAGCCTGTAATTCAAATTATTTACAGGTTTTTTATTTTGAATTTTTAGTCGATTGATTGCAGAATCATAATTTTATGCTGCTTTTCAGGCGACAAAACTTAAATTTGAAACATTGTTGTCCGGTAAAAAAAGAAGAGATTCTTCACTTCATTTCATTACGTTCAGAATGACAGCAAGTAAGTTTGTAAGTGCATTTGGGAGAGGTGGGG
>JBFXFM010000048.1:16843-31518 GCA_050179035.1 Draconibacterium sp.
AAAGCCGCAAAACCACCTCTCCCAAATGTGAAAGTATCCATGAATCTGTCATTCCGACGCGTAACGAGCCCGCCTGAACGATTAGTCGGGCAGGGAATCTTAAAAAATTAACAGGACAGTATTAAATCTGAAAATAAGACTTTAAAATTGTACCAGAACTAAACAAAAAATAAAACCAATGAAAAACCTGTTTTTTATTTCGCTGATTTTCCTGTTGCTGAATCCTGGCAGGATGTTGAATGCAAAAGAAATCAAACCACTTCGCTCTCCCGACAAAAACCTTGAAATTGTGATTCAACTGTCAAATGAAGGCAACCTGAATTACTCTCTTAAAGCCGGAAAAAAGCTTTTAATTGATAAATCGTCGCTGGGATATGTGGTGGAAAACAACATCACCATTCCTTCGAAAGACTGGTATATCGATGCTCTGAAGCAAAATTCGGTTACCTCGGAATGGAAGCCTGTTTGGGGGAAGCGTGCCGTGGTTCCTGAAAAATACAATGAACTGATTCTCGATCTAAAAACTGAAAATCCATCTGGCTTACAGTTTTTACGCCTCGAAGTAAGAGCTTACAATGATGGAGTGGCTTTTCGTTATTCAATTCCTTCCGACGAAAAAAATTCAGCAACAGCAATCGCCGAGTTGACAAATTTCAATTTTGCCGGTGATTATACAGTATGGTTTTATAATGGAGAACGGCCAAACATCGGCCCCGAAAAACTTACTGCCACTGATGGAAAAAGGTTTCCGGTGATGACAATTATGGCCGATGATGACAATTTCATGGCCATTCATGAAGCTTATCTTATTTCAGGTGAACCGTTGGTTCTTGAGTCGAAATTAAACAGCAAAACCTTTAATGTACTTTCAGTTCCGGGGAAACCCGAAGCCGGATTTCAATCAGCATGGCGGGTAATTCTGTACGGAAAAACTCCGGGAGTACTTGTTGATTCACACTTAATAGAACTGTTGAATCCACAGCCTGAAGGCGATTTTTCGTGGGTTAAACCGGGTGTGGCGCTTTGGGACTGGCGAATAAACGGGGCACAGGTTGATGGTTTTACTTATGCGATGGATTACCCGTCGTGGGTTCGGATGGTTGATTTTGCTGAGGAGAACAACATTCGTCATTTTGTTCTCGATGCCAACTGGTATGGCCCTGAACATCTGTCCACATCCGATCCGGTGAAAGGCGACAAGGCGGCTGATGTGATGAAACTGATAAAATATGGCAAAAGCAAAGGTGTTGGCATCTGGCTTTATCTGAACGATGTGGGTGGACGCAAATATCCGATTGAAGAGACATTAAAACAATACGGCGATTGGGGTGCTTCAGGCATCAAATACGGATTTATGAATGGCACTCCGGCTGAAAAAAATGTATGGACACGCAAAATCACTGAACTTTGCGCCAAAAATCACCTGCTCTGCGATTTCCACGACGGCCCGGTACATCCTTACGGCCAAATGCGCACTTTCCCCAACGCGGTAACCCGCGAGTTTTGTCACGCCCAGCTTGATGCGCACCGCGTTTTTGTTCCCTCCACTTTTGTTACATCGGTTTTTGTGAACATGGTGGCCGGCCCCATTGATATGAACAACGGGATGTTTGATCTTCGCCAGGGAAATACAACCCGTATTGACGAAAATAAACCGGTTCCCTCCACATTGGTTTCGGAGGCTGCACGCACGCTGATAGTATTTTCGGGAGCCACCATCATCCCCGACATTCCTGAATATTACAGAAAATATCCTGATTTGCTCCGGTTTATTGCAGCGCAAAAAATGCCCTGGCTCGAAAGTAAAACGCTCGGCGGAGAAATTGGGAAATACATTATTATGGCGCGTCAGGCATCCGATAAAACCTGGCTTGTTGGCGCCGCCACAAACGAAGATTCACGGGAACTTGATATTCCTTTAAGTTTTCTGGGTTCCGGAAAATATGAAGTGACCATTGTACAGGATGGCGAAAATGCGCATTACCTTACAAATCGGGAAGTGATGAAAGTTCAAAAGCAGATGCTGAATGCAAAAGATACAATACACGTAAAACTTGCTTCGGGTGGTGGAGCCTGTTTAATCATTAAGGCGATATAAGCAAAATATATAGAGCAGTAAAAGAGCCGCTATCCAACCCGGAAAGTGGCTCTTTTAATTACGTTCAGAATTGCACACCGATTGCAAATCGGTGCGAACAGGGGAATGAAACCGTGACGAATTGTCACGCTTTGAAAATGCCGGCAGCAGAGAATGAACTTGCAGAATTTATAACCTCTTATGAAAAAAGCACGAAATTTCTGGAAGATGAAAAATGGGTTAAAGGTTTATGCAACGACGGTAAACTGGACTCAGCAATTGAACACGCCGGAAACTTTGGAGAAACAGGACAATCATATTCAAACATTTACAAGGCTTTTGATCTATTTGGGTACAAAAACCGATAATATGTCATCTGGCAAAGTTGCCTGTTTTACCAAAGCCAAACAAGAACAATCGATTATTGAACTGCTGCCGCATTCGATGATTGTTTTCATCTCAAAAATTTTGATGCGAAACTGAAAAATCCCGTTGGTTTAAAATATGATGACCGACAGAAACAGGGCGGTTGTTTGGTGCAGATGGTTACAAATTGTAACTATCTGAAAATGCGTTTACAGCTATTGATTGCTATTGGGTTGATGTATTTTTTCAATTCTTTCAGAATTGCACACCGATTGCAAATCGCGCGAGCAGGGGTATTCATTTGAATAGTTTTACAGCTTTTTTCAACAATATCCTGCGGATTTAAGGTGTAATCGCGCGGCAGCGGGGCAAATGTTTTTTGTAAATCATTTTCCAAATGCAAAAAAAGTAGGGTATCTTATTTTTTTGTTAGTAAATTTGTTTGAATAAAATATTTAATTTTTATGAAATTTATATTATATCCCAATTTCCAAATCCGCTATAATTACAATAGAAAACAAGAATTAACAAAAACTATTTCGATAAAAATTCAGAACGAATTTAATCGTGATTTAGTTAATTTGAATACTAATATTGAAACTATTCTGAAATTTACTAATTGCGTTGAGAAGGAATTTGAATTTATTGATAAATACTTGACAAAGTCATTATTGAAAATTTTGGCAAATAAATTTCCAGAAAAAATTATGTATAGAAATAGAGAGTATTGCACTAGCATAATTGAAGGTTTTCATGATACTAGTTCTTCAAATGATAGAATTATTTTGACTTTTACTTTTGGATTAGCGTGGCCAAGCGGTCACATTAATGAAATGTTTAGGAAAAATATTACATTTTATAAAATATGGCCAGAAGAGAAACTTACTGAAATTATTTTGAGAAAAATTTATGATGAAGAGGATGAAATTGATCTGATCACATATGATTCTTTGTAAAAATGTTTAATACAAAATTGATATTTTAAAATGAAATCAAATTCAATAAAGTTGGTTGGCAAGAAATTATATGAAGTATCACTTGAGCAAAATGAAGAATTTAAGTGGTATTCAATTATTGATGAAAGTGGTGGGCAAATAGATTTATGTTTCAATAAAAACATTGGAAGTTTTAATGGTCACCATTCTCAAAATAGCGAGAGTTTTTCAGGTTCCTTCATTAATAATATATTGAATTTTCATAGTCAGGATGGAAAAACGAGTGTTTTTGTAATTTCTGAATATTTATCTTAAAGAAATCAATCCTTATTCAATTTAATTCATTTTTTAATGAAAATTACCCATCGCTACCGCACCGTTGTACCGTATGGTTTACAGTTACCGGTTATCAAACGATGTAATCTCGCGGCAACAGGGTTCGCTTAATTAGCCATTCTTTTTTTCAATTCATTCACGTAATAATTTGCTTTCTCGTTATCATCAGATAACAAATCCATAAATAATCGATAAATCATTTCACCTCCGGTTGTTACATCTTTTTCTTCAAGTAGGTCTGCATTTTTAATATCTGTAAATTCAATTTCAAAATAAAAGAACCACCATTTTTCGAGTTTTATTCTGAGTGAAAATAATTTAGCCAGATTTTCAGTATAGAGAGAACTTTCTAATCCTTCATCAAGTAAAATCTTCGTTAATTCATGAGATAATTTATTTCTATATTTTCTTAAAATCTCAAAAGTTTCAATGTCAGCGTCGTCGATTGCGCCTTGTTCTTTAAACCATAATAAACTTGCATTTATTGGCTTTTTATCTAAATTCAAGACTTTTGATTTATAATCAGGATCAATTATTTCTCCTTTCTCAGAATCAAATCCATTACAAAAGAAAGATTTAGGTTGGTCTATAATGTAGTCTATTGAATTTTCAAAATATGCAATGAATATTGAACTTAATAATAGATTTGTTTTGAATACTTCGGGATTCAACAACTCTAGCATCTTCTTGGCATTTTCGTCCATAGTTGAAGTGTGATTTAGTGTTACCAACGATTTTATTTTATGTTTCCTTTTCTCTTTAATTTTAAATCCTTCCTAAATCTGCATTACTTCAAGGATTAATTTTATCTTATTTGCTATTAAACAGAAATACTTGTTTTTTTTAAATTCCGTCATATTTTTACTATTGTCGCAAATTTGTAATTTGTGTCTTTCCCATCAGAGACAAATTATATTTTGTTTTTACAAGCAAGATACGGGTCACAGACCCTCACCAGTTGGTGTAGTCAAGCTATTCATAATCATAAGCTTTCTTTCTAGTCATTCTTCTATGTTCTGATTTTGAAATCACGGCTTTCAAAGTTTTTACTTTGCTTTCAATTATTATTGGAGTATTTTCAATTTTGTTTTTCAAGTCATCAATTAGCCATTCTGTATTCCAAATCTGTTCATTCTTATCAAAAACTTTTTTACATATCAATTCATTGTATCTTAGTGAACTGTCTACTTTAATAGTTAGCCTTTGCAACCAAATATTCAATAAACCCGAATTCGGAATCTGCTGAAATTTATTATAAACTCGCTTTATTATTTTCTTTTTGTCGGTTAGTTTATTAATTTGCTTTAATAAATAACTTATAATTCCAATTGATGCGGGAACAACTCTTGGATTTCGAAATGCAATATCTGTAACAATACTTATCAATGTTTCGATATTTCTATCTTTTCGTTTGCTCTCTTTTACAACCTTCAATAAGTCACGCATTTGAGTTTCGAGTGTTCCAGAATTTGGGAATTCCTCAGATAATAAATGCAACTGGATTAGCCATTTTTGCTTATTACCAGTTATGCGTTGATTTGCAATCCAGTAGCGCTTGTCTGATTTTAAAGAGCTTTTTACAACATTATCAGATGCTTCTGTTTTACTGGTATTCAGTTTTAATCCCATTTCTGATAATATTTCGGAAAGAGCTTTAGTAATTTGTTCTGCTTCAAAAGGATTATTTGTAAAAACCCTATAATCATCTCGATAACGAAGAATTTTATAATCATAAATTTTCAATTCACTTAGTTTTTCTGATAAAAGCAAATCAACATAACCAAGCACCATTTCTGCAATAAAATCCATTAGGGTACTACCTTGAGGAATTCCATTTGTTTGCCCATAACTCATATCTTGCAAATGATTGTCGATATCATTTCCTAACAATGAGCTCTTTCTGTTCTTTTTTGCTATTTCTTTTGAATGAATTGACCAAGGTATCGAATGTGTATAAATTGACCCGTAACAGTCAGTAATATCTGTTTGTAAAATGTATCGATAGTCTAATGAAAGATTTATGGATTTTTGCTCAATCAATTGCCACCATGTGAAGATTTGTGATTCTCTGTCAGTTTTATTTACTATTTCGGAAATTATTGGCAAACTTTGACATTCAATTTTATCATTTTGCTGAAATTCGTTATATCTGTTTATTATTGTTTTCCAATTATCTTTCTCTGTTATCTTATGCACAAGAGACACATATAAGGCTGGATTTATCAATTGAAAAGGTCTCCATGAGTATCTTCCATCTTTGTTTGTCAAGATGCGATAATTTATATTATCAAATTCTCTTGGATTAATTTTCTTAAAATCTGAAAGTCTTTTCCCTGTCAGACTTTTATCAACCTCGTTTAATAAATTCTGGAATTTGAAATACATGGGCAGATCAAAGTTTACGTAACTTTCCTCTTTTAATAGAAATTCTCTTGCCGTATTTTCATCTAAATCAATTATCCTTTTCACTTGACATTCAATTTGTTTTTGTCTTTTTACATGCAGCACAAAATTGGTAAACCCTCCGAGTGTGGGTATTTCAGGATTACCCGAAAACGTTAAATGGTTAAAAAACTGAATATTTACTGCAAATCGTACTTTTTTGGCGAAACATTTTGTTCATGCCATTTGGTTTAATTATGCGTTGATTCCCAAATTTAGAAATTATTTGTCATTGAATAACAGCCTGTTAATAAATTAGCTTTTACAAAGCATCGTCAAAGGAAAAACCCGCACAATTGAGGAAGTTTTTTGCAAATAAGCTTCGTGTGAGTTCTACAAAGGTCAGGGTCAATGCAAATGAGCAACTTCACTATTCATAAAGCCTCCGGTACAATGCAAATGAGCTACTTCAGAGTGCATAATTCCTCCGGTTCAACGCAAGTAAGCAACTTCACAGTGCATAAAGTCTTCGGTTCAACGCAAGTAAGCAACTTCACTGTTCATAATGCCTCCGGAACAATGCAAGTAAGCAACTTCACAGTGCATAAAGCCTCCGGTTCAATGCAAGTAAGCAACTTCACAGTGCATTAAGCCTCCGGGTCAATGCAAATAACCTCCGCGTAATTTTAACAAATGTCAGGGTTCATCATTTTTTACAAACCAAAGAGCCGCCTCCCCATACGGAAAGCGGCTCTTTTTTTCACTCCTGTACAGCGGTTTTCTGCCAGCGAAGGTGAACCCGGTAAGGCGTTAATCGTTCCATATTGAAAGAACCTTTGTTAATCCGATTTTTATTTCATCCAGCACTGAGTCGGAGACCTTGCCGATTTTGGAACTAAATCTTTCCTGCGAGACTGACCTGATTTGGAAACAATCAGCCGATGAATCTTTAAAAAGTTGATTGTCTGAATCGGGAGTTATTTTTACCATCCAGGGGGCAATTTCATATTTCGGTTTCCAGTCGGTAACAGGTACAATAATTTTTAATGGTAAAATTCCCAAAGAATTATCATTTACAATGACTGCCGGTCTTGTTTTTTTGATTTCTGCTCCAATCGTGGGATCCAGATTGATCAGCCAGATTTCACCTTGTTTCATAAAAATCGATTAAGTCTAAATCGGTAAAGGCTGTAAGCTGTTTATCTGTTTTATATTCATTGAGAAGGGATTCTGCAGCTACACTCATTTGCAATTCATTTTCATTTTTCCGAATTGACTGAATTGTTTTTTCAATCACATACATTCGTTTTAGCACAGGGAGCCGCTCAATTTCTTTTATTAATTCGTTCGTTCTCATTGTAAATGAATTTCATTCGAAATATACAAAAATAACTTTTCACTTATTCAACAGATAATCTTTGAGTCACCAGTTAAATAAGCCAAAGAGCCGCCTCCCATCCGGAAAGCGGCTCTTTCAATTATGTTTTTTACTCAGCTGGTGACTCAAAGTCACCAGCTGAGTAAGGTTTCAGGGCTGCTTAAACTACATAAGTCGTTGAAGCCGTATTTCCACCGCGGCCTGTCCAGTTGGTGTGGAAGAACTGGCCACGCGGTTTGTCGGTACGTTCGTAGGTGTGTGCGCCAAAATAGTCGCGCTGTGCCTGCAACAGGTTGGCCGGCAGACGTTCGCTGCGGAAACCATCGAAATAACACAATGCCGACGTGAGCGCAGGAACCGGAACGCCGTTTTCGAGCGCTGTGGCACAAACTCTTCTCCAGCCTGCCTGTGCTTTTTCCACTAATTCTTTGAAGAAAGGATCGAGCAACAAGTTGGGTAATTCAGGATTTTTATCGAAAGCTTTTTTAATATCGCCTAAAAATACCGAGCGGATGATACAGCCGCCACGCCACATCAGCGCGATGCCGCCGTAGTTCAGGTTCCAGCCATATTCTTTGGCGGCTTCCATCATCAGGTTGTAACCCTGTGCATACGATATCAATTTGGCTCCCAGTAAAGCGCTTTCAATATCGTCGATAAACTGTTTTTTGTCGCCTTTAAATGCTGCTTTTGGTCCGGTGATTACTTTCGAAGCCATCACACGCAGGTCTTTTTGTGCCGACAAGCAACGGGCAAAAACCGATTCTCCAATCAAAGTGAGCGGAATCCCAAGGTCTAACGCAGCCACGCCTGTCCATTTCCCTGTACCTTTTTGTCCGGCTGTATCAAGGATAAAATCAAGGGTTTCCTCGCCGTTTTCGTCTTTGTAGCCCAGAATGTCGCGGGTGATTTCAATGAGGTAGCTGTCGAGAATGCCTGTATTCCATTTTTTGAAAACCTCGTGCATTTCTGTGTTGTTCATGCCCAGCAACTCTTTCATCAACTGGTAAGCTTCAGTTGTAATTTGCATGTCGCCATATTCAATGCCATTGTGCACCATTTTTACAAAATGACCGGCACCACCTTCGCCAACCCAGTCGCAACAAGGTGAGCCGTCTTCCACTTTTGCTGAAATACTCTGGAAAATATCTTTTACAGCAGGCCATGCAGCGGGCGAACCGCCGGGCATAATCGACGGGCCCAGCAAAGCGCCTTCCTCGCCACCCGAAACGCCGGTTCCGATGTATAGCAATCCCTTGCTTTCTACATATTTTGTGCGGCGGATGGTATCGGGGAAATGTGAGTTGCCGCCATCGATAATAATGTCGCCTGCTTCAAGGTGGGGAATTATCAAATCGATAAAATCGTCAACCGGTTTGCCGGCTTTTACAAGCATCATCACTTTGCGCGGTTTTTCAAGTGAAGCACAAAGTTCTTCAATCGAATGTGCCCCGATGAATTTTTTGCCTTTTCCGCGGGCATTCATAAATTCATCTACTTTCGATACTGTACGGTTGTACACGGCTACCGTGTAACCTTTGCTCTCCATGTTTAACACGAGATTTTCGCCCATTACGGCGAGGCCGATAAGGCCAATGTCTGCTAAATTTTTCATATTATATGTATTAATGTATATTTCTGTTGAACCACATAGGCACATAGGGCACATAAGATTCTATTGTGTTCTATGTGCCTACTGTGGTTTTATTAAAAATCCAAGTTTTTGTAATTTTTCCAAAGTTTCCTCCTTTATGTTTTCTGCTTCCACAGCGAACGAATCAAATTCTCTCCTGACCGGATAATCGCCTCTGATTTTTTCGAAGAGAGAAGTGTCTTTACGCAGTTCATTATCATCGTTTTCGATATCGTAAGTTGATAAAATTACCTCGGCGAGAATTGAATATTCGCGACGCTGGTTGCCATCGACACAGATGACAGGATTTTCAGGCGGTTCAACACCCGAAGGTTTCCAGTTGTCGAGACCGAGATTGAAAAACCGGCTCACTGCCTGAACACTCATCATCGTTCCGTTGGCTTTTCCGTCTTTCGAGTAACCAGCAATGTGCGGAGTTCCAAAATCGACCATTTTCAGCAATTCCAAATCGAGCTCGGGTTCGTTTTCCCAGCAGTCGATTACCAACCCCGAAATCAATCCCGATTTGCGGGCTTGTTTTACAGCTTCGGTATCGAAAACTTCTCCGCGACACGAATTGATGAGTAGTGGTTGTTTTTTCAGTCCGGCTAAAAACGCTGCATTTGCCAGATGAAAGGTTGCATCTTCACCTGTTAAGTTCAGCGGCACATGAAAAGTTATGATGTCGGCTTCCTGCTGAATGGTTTTTAGCGAAACAAATTTTTCTGCCCCTTCTGCACGTTCGCGGGGCGGGTCATTCAGCAGCACTTTCATGCCAATCGTTTCGCATGTTTTTGCCACTCGCGAGCCTACCTGTCCGACACCCACAATCCCTATGGTTTTGCCTGCCAGTTTGGTTCTGCTTTTAAGCGACCATGAAAAGAGGGCAGAGGCAATGTACTGGTTCACGCTTTCGGCGTTGCAACCCGGGGCATTGGTCCATTGAATGCCGGCTTTGTCGCAGTAATCAGTATCGATATGGTCGAAACCAATGGTGGCGGTGGCGATGAATTTCACAGCAGAACCTTTCAGCAGCTTTTCGTTGCAGATGGTACGGGTGCGGGTAATGATGGCGTCGGCATCCTTTACAATTTCGGGAGTAGTTTTGTTGCCGGGCATATAAACTACTTCGGCCACTTTTTCAAATGCCCCGCGGATGTACGGTATTTTATCGTCGATGATGATTTTCAAATTTCTTTTCTATTGTGCTCTATGTGTCTATTGTGGAGTATCTTAACCACATAGGCACATAGGACACATAAGTTGTTATTCTTTTGGTAATTCTCTAAAATATTCTGTAACAAGGGTTTTTTGTCCCTCCTTAAAAATGTTGGTACAATTGAAATTGATTAAAATTCCTTTAGGCTTTTTAAGAAGTTTTAAATAGGTCAGCAATTTTGCCTCGTGTACCGGATGAAATTCATCAACCGTTTTCAGTTCAACCACAATCAGTTCATCAACGAGCAAATCATATCTTAAATCGCAATCAAGATACAATCCCTGGAAATTTATGGGAACAACCTGTTGCCGGCTTACCTTATGACCATTTAACTGCAGAAGGTGAGTAAGGCATTTTTCATAAATACTTTCCAGCAAACCGGGTCCCAGTTCTTTGTGAACCTCGATTGCATAACCTATAATTTTGTAGGTTAAGTCGTTGATTTGCTTTTGTGTTGTCATAGTTATATTTTAAATACCACATAGGCACATAGGGTACATAGACTATTGTGTCCTATGTGCCTACTGTGGTTTGTATTCGTAATATTCTTTTACTATTTCCTCCAAAACCCAACTGGTTCTTGCTCCTGAAATTCCTGTGCTTACACATTTTTCAACTCCCCGCAACTCGTTAACCACTTGTTTTACAAGATTTAACTGAATATTCTCAGGATTGCTGAATTCGAGTTCTGTCAATCCGTTTTTATTGAAAACACTGACTTTCCCGTGAGTAAAAGTTGGAATTACAATCTTTCCTTCTTCACCAATTATTTCAATTTCATCTGTAAACTGACTTTTATCCACCACAAAACACCAGCTGCCGCTCCCGACAACTCCCGATTCATGTTTCCAGGTTGCAGTGACTGTATCTTCAGCCGGATACAATCCTGCAAGATTATTTGCCGTGCCTTTTACATCTGTAATTTTGCCAAATACAAAATCCAAATAGTCAAACTGGTGTGATGCCAAATCGTAAAAATGGCCTGCTCCTCCAACTTCCGGAAAGACATGCCAGCTCATTTGTTCAGGCGTTTTTCCGCGTTCTCCGGCAGGTTTGAACAATTTTACATTTATCATCAACGGTTTGCCAATTGTACCAGAGTCGATTAATTCTTTAACTTCCAGAAAGGCAGGCAATGTACGTCTGTAATATGCTACAAACAATGGCATCCCGGTTTCTTCTGAAACCCGGAGCATTTCTAAACATTCAGAATATGTACGTGCCATCGGTTTTTCTACATAAACCGGTTTCCCGGCTTTCATAGCCTGAATAGCATAACTGGCATGAGAATCGGGTGGGGTGGCAATATAAACAGCATCCACTTCAGGGTCGTTAATGAGGTCAGAGCCATTTGAATACCATTTTGGAACATGATGTCGGCGGGCGTAATCGGCAGCTTTTTCGGCATCGCGCCGCATCACAGCCACCAACTCAGAATGCTCAGACTTATAAAATGCCGGACCGCTTTTTACTTCGGTAACATTTCCAACACCGATAATTCCCCAGCGGATACAAGAAGCCTCCCCCGACCCCTCCGAAGGAGGGGAGTGAGGAAAGCCTCCCCTAAACTCACTCTGAAAGATGGAGTTTTGAAAACCAGTTTGAGAAGGATTATGCTTTATCATTTAATTCGGTTTGTCATACAATTACTATTTTAATTTTTATTACATCAAACTCCCTGCCCTTTTCGGGGAAGGGTAAGGGAATGGGCTTCTTTAAAGTCCCCCTTCGGGGGATTTAGGGGGCTTCCTCAAACCTGTCTTTAAATGCCCATAAGCCCAGCGCAGGATTAGAGATATAAAAAATCTCCTCGCCGTCGGGCAGGATATTAAATCCTTCTTTCAGTTTTTCAGGATTGTATTTTGCCGTCATTTCATCATAATCGGCCCACTGAAATCCAACACTTTCAATTTCGGCACGAGTGAGATTCTTTTCTCCTTTTCCCGGGCAGTAGGTAATGCTGAAACGGCCTTCGGAAGAACCGTGAATCAGGTGAGCCGCCGCTCCCAGACTGCCTTGCAGGTCTTCGTTTTCCTTTACCAGTTTTAAAGTGTGCGGAGTTCCGAAATAGCCATATTTGCGGATGAGCTTATCGATTTGTTTGTCTTCACCAAACTCAATTAATGCTGGAGCCAGCACAATCAGTTCGCCGCCATCAGCGAGCGCCATACGGGTGCGGTACACGCTTTTATTCCCCAGCCAGGTGCTTTTAAACTCCGACGGGTCGAGCCAAACCACTACCTTTTTCAGCGGTTTCTCCACCATTTCGAAATTCACCTGCAGCGACAATTTTGCCGCTTTGTCGAATACGCTGAAATCGTCACCGATAAACAGACCGTAAGTTTGAAGTTTGCCTGTCAGTTTATTCAGTCCCACAACAGTTTGCACATAAACAATGGGTAAATGATTGCTGAAATTATTGGAAGCGTAATTAAAAATTTTACGCACCGGCGTGTCAGCGCGGCCCATCATTTTTTCCATTCCGTAGGCAGCACCGATAAAATGACTTTTGTTGATGCCCTCGGAACCGCCGGTTCCCACAAAAATATTTTTGTTGTAATTGGCCATTCCCACCACTTCGTGCGGCACTACCTGTCCGATGGAAAGAATCAGGTCGAAACCGCCTTCCACCAGCAGTTTATTTATCTGCGCCGGCCAGTTATAATCTACGGCTCCTTCCGAAACTTCGCTCACAAATTCGGCAGGAACAGTTCCCAGCGTAATCACATCATTGCGCCAGTCGTGGTCGCGGAAAATCGAACGAGGTGTTTGGCCAAACATATGCCTGATTTGGTGGTCGGTCATAGGTGTATGTGTGCCCAATGCCGGCAACACATCGGTGAGTCTGTTGCCGTAAAAATTCCATGCCATTTCGGTCAGTTCGCCAGCGCGGCTCGGAAAACGTGTGTAATCCGGCGGAATCGCAAGCACTTTTTGTCTTGGGCCCAGCTTGCTGAGCGCCTGATACAAACCCACCCGCAGATTTTCCGCTGTGAGTTCGGTATCTTTTGAACCTGTTTCGTAGAATATCATAATCTTTTCAATTTCAATTAAACTATTGTGGCCTATGTGTCTATTGTGGTATTTTGCAACCACATAGGCACATAGAGCACATAGTACTATCTTTTAACGCGGGCGTTGCCCTTCCAGATGCTCCACACCATTTCCTCGTCGGCGGGTTGGGCATAGTCGGTGAGGAAAGTTGTAGCCAGTGCGCCGGTTGCCCAGCCAAACTGCGGCCATTTTGCAGGTTCCCAGCCTTTCAGAATTCCATAAAGCATACCGCCGACATATCCGTCGCCACCGCCAATGCGGTCGAGAACATGGATTGCGCGCGGTTCAACCACATGCCAGTTGCTGCCTTCGAGCATAATAGCACCCCAAAGATGTTCGTTTACGCTTACCACTTCGCGCAATGTTGTGGCAAAAACAGTTGCATTTGGGAACGACTCTTTTACACGGGTTATCAGCCCTTTGAATCCTTCAATTTTTGCATGAAGCCCTTCGCCACCGGCTTCAGGACCTTCAATTCCAAAACAAAGCTGGAAATCTTCTTCGTTACCAATCAGAATATCAGAAACTGATGCTATTTCGGTGAAGTTGGCGCGGAGTTCTTTTTCGCGTCCTTTCCAAAACGAGGCGCGGTAATTCAAATCGAAAGAGATTTTAGTACCGTGTTTTTTGGCTGCCCTTGCAATTTCCAGACAGAATTGGCTGGTTTCGGGCGAAAGCGCTCCAATTAAACCCGAGAGATGAACGATTTGTACACCTTCTTCGCCAAATATTTTTTCAAGATCGAAATCTTTCACATTTAAAGTACGGCCCACTTCGCCGGCACGGTCGTTCCAAACCCGTGGCCCGCGCGAGCCATAACCGCTGTCGGCAATGTTTATCTGGTGGCGGAAACCCCACGGATCGCCCTGTTCCATTTCCGGGCCTTCATAATCCATCCCTCGCGAGCGCAGGTTGTTTTTGATGAACTGCGCAATCGGACTGCCTTTTACAAAGGTGGTGAGCACTTTTACCGGCATTCCAAGATACGACGGAATGCTGGCCACATTGGTTTCGGCGCTTGTGGCATACATAGTAAATCTGTCGCTGGCATGAACCGGCTGACCATTTTCGGGAGTAATGCGGATGCCCATGCTTGTGGGTACCAGCAATGAATATTTACAGTTTTGTTTTAATTCGATAGCCATTATTTTCTTATTATATCGTTGTTAATTACTGCTGATGCGTTAAAATTGATTATTAAATAAATCATATTGTTCATTGAAATTTTGATTGACTTGTATTTCGGTAAGTAGTTCTTTTATTGGAGTTTTGTCAAAAGCAGAAACACCCAGTAT
>JBFXFM010000049.1:0-30844 GCA_050179035.1 Draconibacterium sp.
CATCACAAAACATCAAAAACCGCCGATAAGTACATAGAAAAATCCTATTTGGCCTGTGGTCAGGGATGTAGTTCAACACCGACTCATCGCTGGGTCGTGCCGACCGCTCAGAGTCCTATTTATTAGCAAAAGTTTTTATTTATTTGTCTTTAACAGTTCTAAGTAATCTTCTGAAAAATTTATTATCTCTTCACTGTCAGTTTCATCTAAACCAGCTATTAATTCCACAGCACTCATTAAGACCCAATTATCTTCATACATTTCCAAAAATGGAGGATATTGGTCGCTGAGCATGATTCTTGAAAGAATGGCGACGGAACCTGCCATTCCAAGTCCCCCAAAGTCTTCATATTTTCCGAATTTAATTTTTAGTTTTTCTAACACCAACTCAAATAGTTCAATCTTTTGACTATCTGTTAAATCCTGTAATATTTCATTTTGGGCGATTATTATCTCATGATAGATAATGTTGAATTCATAAAAACCATTTTCCAAATCCGAATATTTTGTCCAATCCCTTTCAAAATCCAATAATTTGTACAAATCAACAATCGTGTGGAATTTATCTTCTCGTCTCCATAGTTCTTCAAATCCATTGCATTTATTTTCGATGTAATCAAAACCTTGCTGTAAAGAATTTCTTGTCCAAACCATTCTCATTTCCGGATATGATATACAAGTCTGAACTAAGCCATTGGTTGAAATGCATTGTAAAACCTGGTCAGGTATTTTATAAATTTCAAACGATTCTTCGAGAGATTTGCCAGTGGCGTCGGGATATTCATAAATTCCGTTTTCCAAGTCGTCGCAAGGATTTTTTGAACATCCCAATATCATCATCATTATTATAGAAAATGTCCATAATTGTATTGAAAGATATTTCATCGTTTTTGGTTTTAAAATTTTTGCTAACGTCTGCGTTTATGTAGAAGTACATTTATTTCGGCATTACCAATTACCGATTTGCATCCTATATGGCTGGCTATATGTAATTGCTTACCGTTGGCCTTAAAAGTAGAAATAATTATGTAATTATTTTATAAACCACTCATATTTAAAGTTTCAATCAAGCTTTTTGAGTAAAAACCAATTTGCTTTTGGCGGCAATAATGCAAGGCCATCATTATATAAAAACAGGTCGCCTATGTAATTCGGGGTGTTTTTTTTAAACGGTTCCCTGAAACGCAATTAACGGGGCCGGGGTTTCAAACAGCTGACGGAACTATCAGGAGGCTGTTATTCTCCGGTTGCACCGGAGGTTATTCATAGTCAAGTCCTCCGGACTTTTGTTCAGTGAAACTAAGGACAATGGTTTCAGATAAATCGTAATTCGTAAATTGCAAAATGGTAAATCAAAAAGAACGGTTCCCTGTGTATAACCAGATTGCAATAAATCGTAAATCGTAAATTGTTAAATGGTAAATCGTAAATCATTCGTATTTTAGAGACATGCAATTTTCAAAAACTCAACAAATAATTGCAATTAAAAGCGTTGTAATATGAACGAACTCACCACCCTCTCGCTTTGGGGTTTGCGCATCGACGAACCCGTGGTTACCCTCACCGACCTGCTGGTGTCGGTGGTTTGTTTTGTGAGCGCCTGGAAACTACACAAGTCGGGCAAAACAGGCCGCACTTTTCTGTATTTCAAAATCTACTTTTTTTCGATGGGCATCGCCACTTTGCTGGGTGGAATTATCGGCCACGCGTTTATGTATGCTTTCAGTTTTTACTGGAAACTGCCCGGCTGGATTACAAGCATGATTTCGATAATGTTTGTGGAACGCGCCGCCATCGAACATACGCGCATCTGGCTGAAACCCGCCATTGTAAAGGTATTTGGTGTAATCAACATCATCGAGTTTCTCACGTTTCTCACGCTTACCATCGTCACCCTCGACTTCTTTTTTGTTGAATTTCATTCGGGCTACGGGCTCATGTTTGTGGTACTGTCGCTCGAAGGTTTTTTGTTTCTGAAAACACGTAACAAAGCCGGTAAATACATCCTGGCCGGTGTGGCTTTTGCTGCCGTGGCTGCCTTGTTTTTTATGACCAAAACCTCCCCTCACCGCTGGTTCGATTACCTGTGCGTTAGTCATGTTTTGATGGCCATTGCCGCCTGGTTGTTTTATCTTGGCGCGGTTAGAATCGATATGAATCAGACGCAGAAAATCTGATGCCGGAGGAAGAAGATACTGAATAGAAAAAACGGATACTGGATGCTGGTTGAAGAAGATGCTGGATAAAAGCTGATACTGGATACCGGATGAAGAAGATACTGGATAAAAATCTGATACTGGATGCTGGATGCTATTCTTTTTCAAATGGTAAATTGTACCCCGACGCTTCGGGGGTTAAATTGTAAATTCTGTAGCCTGGCAACTTTTTCCCCTGCCCCATGTAACAATTTTAACATTTTGTAGTCTTACTTCCAAAACTAATTTTTATGAGGATTGCGCTGTTGTTACTTTTTTCTTTTACTGTTATTGTTGTATCGGCACAGGATTTAAAAATCAGAAATTATTCAGCTCAGAAAACAGAGAGCAGTCACTTTTCAATCGATGGCGAACTAACCGAACCCGAATGGCAGAGTGCAACCTGGGAAAACGAATTTATTCAGTTTGAACCTTACAATGGCCGGACACCCTCTCAACGAACCGAATTCGCACTTTTGTACGACGAAAACAATATTTTTGTGGGCATCAAATCATATGATATTAACCCCGACAGTATATCGCTGCGAATGACACGCCGCGACATTTACGATGGCGACATGGCCGGAATCATGTTCGATACCTACAACGACAAACGCACAGGTTTTTCGTTCGTCGTTTCGGCTGCCGGTGTAAAAGCCGATTACATGATGACCAATGACGGCGAAAACGAAGACCCCACCTGGGACCCCATCTGGTGGGTTAATACAGCAAAAACAAGTTATGGCTGGAATGCTGAAATGCGCATCCCTTTGTCACAACTCCGTTTTAAAGAGGGAGATGAACAGTTGTGGGGGGTTCAGGTTTTGCGTTATGTTTTCCGCAAAGACGAGCTATCTTCCTGGCAGCACATGGACAAAGACAAAGCCGGGTTTGTGTCGCAATTCGGTTCGCTTGACGGAATCAAAAATATTGAACCAAAAAATACATTGGATGTAACGCCTTACATGGTGGCGCGTACCGAAAGATTTGACAAAGAACCTGAGAATCCGTTCAGAAGTTCGGGAAAGAAAAATAAGTTAAGCGCCGGACTTGATGCAAAAATCGGTTTAACCAATTTCCTGACGCTCGACCTGACTGTGAACCCCGATTTTGGCCAGGTGGAAGCCGACCCTTCGGAGGTAAACCTTTCGACCTACGAAACCTTTTTCCCCGAAAAAAGGCCATTTTTTATCGAAGGGAAAAGCATTCTGAGTTATTCGCTGCAGTTTGGCGATGGCGACCTGGCTGCCGAAAACCTGTTTTACTCGCGACGGATTGGCCGCACACCGCAGTACTACCCCGAATTGAATGATGGCGAATACGCCGACGTGCCTGAATTTACCTCTATTTTGGGGGCGGCTAAAATCACCGGCAAATCGCCCGATGGCTGGTCGGTGGGTGTGCTCGAAAGTGTTACAGCCGAAGAAAATGCCAAAATCAGAGGCATCGGCGAAGGACAAACACAGGCCATTGAACCACTTACCAACTATTTTGTGAGCCGCGTGCAGAAAGACTTTAACAAAGGCAATACCTACATTGGCGGAATGATTACCGGGGTAAACCGAAGCATTAACGACTCGCAGCTTGAGTTTCTGCACAAAAGCGCCTACACCGGCGGAATCGACCTTGTACACAAATGGGATGATAAAAACTGGATGCTTGATGCAGGTATTTTCGGAAGCCAGGTAAACGGAACTGAAGAAGCGATTACCCGCACTCAAACATCGATGATTCGGAATTTCCAACGCCCCGATGCCGGTTATATTGAAGTGGATTCGTCACTTACTTCACTGTCAGGATTGGGTGGAAAATTCTCTGTTTCGAAAGTGGGCGGTAAATTTAACTTCGGCACAATTCTCTCGGCAAAAAGCCCGGGGCTTGAACTCAACGATATTGGTTATGCTCAGCAGGTTGACCAGTTTCTCGAAGTGCTTTGGTCAAATTATCATTTTAACGACCCGTTTTCTATTTTCAGGCAAATGCATATCCACGCCAACCAGTTTGCGGTTTGGGATTTTGGCGGAAACCGAAATGTAATGGGCGGAAATATTGGTGGTAGCGCACAGTTTACCAACTACTGGCATACTTTCCTTTCGTTTAATTTCAACGGCGAAGAGCAATCGAATAACGAACTCAGGGGCGGGCCGGTTTTACGGATTCCGGGCGAAAAGAACATTTTTGTCGGCGCTGAGACCAACCAGCAAAAGCAACTGTCGTTTGAGTTGGAAGGCGGCATGGTATTGAGCAACGAAAAAGGATATAAAAACATGACTCAACTCGATTTGGGCATCAATTACCGCCCGCTGAAATCGCTGAGTTTCGAAATAACTCCCGGCTACAGCATTTATTACAACAGCCTCATGTATGTGAACCAGTTTGATTACAACAAGGAGAAAAGGTATGTTATGGCCCGGATCGACAGGCATACACTGAATATGTCAATCCGTATCAACTACAACATCACACCCGATTTCTCGATTCAGTACTGGGGTCAGCCGTTTATTGCCACGGGCGACTATTCGGAATACAAACACATTACCGACAGCAAGGCAGATGCAGTAACGAACCGTTACCATGTATTCACCGACGGTCAGATTTCGTACAACGAAGTTTCAGAAACCTATTCAGTGGATGACAATACTGATGGCACTGTTGATTACAGCTTCGATAAACCCGACTTTAACTACAAGGAATTTCTGTCAAATTTTGTAATCCGTTGGGAATACCAACCCGGCTCAACCGTGTTTTTTGTGTGGTCGCAAACCCGGAATCATTACATTAACAATGGCACTTTTGATTTCAGCAACAACGTAAACGACCTTTTTGCTGCTGGCGCCAACAATATTTTCTTAGTTAAACTTTCGTACCGGTTTGGCCGATAAATGGTTTTATTGCTCGTTATAAATAAAAAGAATAAGGCGATGTAAAATCCTATTCTTTTAAATAATCTGAAATGGCGCTGCTTATTTGAGAGCAGCACCATAAGATAACTTTCAAGATGAATTTGTTGCTGAAAACTATTTATTTTAACTTTCACCTGCTTAAAAATCAGTCAAAACCGGAAATAAATAAACCCAATAATGAAAAAGTTGATTCTTCTTATCACAATCGTTATTTCTTGCAACTTGTCAATTACAGCGCAACAAAAAACACAGGCTTATCTTGGCCTGAAATCAGGTGGCGAATGGGTTTGGGTTACCAAGGAAAGTGGTAAACAACAATACGAATACAGAGGTGGTGAATTCAAACCCGTTGAAAGTCTGAAACTGGACCCGAAACACACCGACCACTCTTTCGATATACAATTTGAAGGTCCGGGCTGGGAATCGGACAAAATCGGTTACCGGCTCTATCTCGACTGGCGAAATGCCACTGATATTTTTGGAAAAAAAACTACTGAACCGGTGCTGCATAGCGTTGGGCTCGATGGTTTTGACTCGTACCACGAAATACAACCCTGGGGTGTTGATGTGCTGAAAGTAGGATCGGCACTCGGAATTGGCTCAATTGCCTTTTGGGATGGCGGAAAAGCCATTCGCGTTGAAAAAACCGACAGCATATTTTGCTTGGTAAAATCGGGTAAAAATGCATCGCACGTAAATGTGCAATATTCGGGATGGGAAATTGGCGGAAAGAAAACCAATTTAAACACTACACTCGAAATTGAAGCGGGCAGTTATCTTACCAAATACACTTTGGAACTTTCAGAAGAACTGCCCAATATTGCCACCGGAATTGTAAAACTCCCCGACACCGGAATACAGGTTTTTACCGACATCAAACCCGGCTGGAGTTGTCTTGTAACTTTTGGAAAACAAACACTTCAAAACGACAGGCTCGGGATGTGCATCTTTTTCAAAACAAACCAGTTGCTGCAGAAAACCGAAGACAAATACAGTCATGTGGTTGTGCTGAAACCCGAAAACAAACAACTGACTTACTATTTTGGCGCTGCCTGGGAACAGGATGCCTCTGGTGTACAATCAATGGATGATTTCAGGAAATTACTGAAAGAGCAGGCCAAATTTGTAAAGTAGAAACGGGCAGGGAATTTAATTGAATATAAAAATGGGTTGCTTTTTTGCCAGCAACCCATTTTTATGCATTTAAACAAACAGCTTCTTTAAAGCTTCATCTATTTCACCAGTATTTTATGGCTTGCCACGCTGTTTTCTCCGCTGATGTGCAGATAATAAAGGCCGGCCGGCAATTTTTGTTTTGCGTTAATATTAATCTGAAACATTACACGATCGGGAAAAACTTCGGTTTGCAAAACTTTCTTCCCCTGCAAATCAAACAGCTCACAACTATAATCGCCACCGGCAATAACACCTTTGAGTTCAACATTGATTATTCCGTCGGTAACAGGATTAGGATATACCACCGATTCAATCACTTCCATTCCGCGATCGGCGTATGTCGGGTTCGAGATCTCAATCCAGTTGATATTAAAACCAGCTGTTTTTACATTCATTTTTAATACATGGTCGCCAGCTTCCAATTCAATATCTTTCGAAACAGTCCGCCAGTTTTGCCAACTACCGGTATTGGGTGTGGTCAAAGTAAGTTTTAAAGTTTTATCGATAAGAAATTCAATAGCACCGGCAGCAGTTCCTGCTACTCTTGCATTCAAATTGTAAGTCCCGCTTTTATCGACAGTGATTTTGTACTCTGCCCAATCGTTTTTTTCGGTCCAGCCAATATTTAAAAAGCCTTCGGTATCGGAGGTTGGTTCAGCAAAAAGCCCTGACATCCTGTAATATTCTTCAGCTTCGATTCGGCCGGGAATTGCAAACCGTGCACTCGGATCGTAAACCGGAATATCCATGTACAATTGTCCGAGTGGCGTTAACATCCCATTGGCGCCATACAAATCAATATATGGAAATGCAGATACCCCACCTGATGTTCGCCCGATAAACCAGGAATAGCGGTAAACCATTGAATCACGTTCTAAAAAATTCACGGTTCCGGCCAGGTATTTTTTCTGGTCTTCAACAGTTTTAACCGGATTGCTGTAATCCCACGAGGCAAATTCGGTTACCCAGATGGGTTTATCATATTTTCGTGCAGTATTTACATAACCAACAATCGAAGCGCCGCTGCCATACCAGTGTAACCCGATGAAATCGACCTGACAATCAGTGCATTTGGCAAGAAAATGGTCGAGATAAGTAAACGGATTGTTGTAAGTTGTGCCACCTTCAGAAACACAGGTTCCGCAGTAATTTACCGCCGGGCTTACAATTTTAAGGTTATTGTCAGTCGCAATTTTTTGCAGCGCAGGCCATGCATTTGCTGCCTGGGTGGGGGTCATATTTGCCTGATCTTTAAAATTGGGTTCGTTAAAACCAAGCAGATATTTTACCAAAGTATCTTTATCCGCCCACGTTTTCACACCACTGATGCCCGCACTGTTCCATGTCATCGGGGTAAAATCAACTTCATAATTTCCATAGGTGTTTCTGATGGCATATTCGGGTTGTCCTGCCCAATTGTACCACCACGAAATGTTTTCTGACGCTTTTGCCATGTCGGCTGCAGAATGTTGTCCGTAAGCCACACCCCGTTTATAACTTTTACTTTGTGCAAAAACAGTTGCACTGAGAAATAAAAAGAAAAACAACAATTGAATTTTATTCACTTTAATTGATTTAGCAGTAAAACTTAAAACAGACCTGTTCTCAACCTGGCACAAAACTACAAATTACCTCAGAATAACCGAATAAAGACTAAAAATGCAATAGATGTGAAAACCACAGTTAATAGTCAATAAAAAAGGCAGTTACCCACGCAACTGCCTTTTCGTATTTTCATTTAAAATCCTGATTAATACTCATCTTCGTTAAAAAAGAAATCTTCTTTACTCGGATAATCGGGCCAAATGTCTTCAATGCTTTCGTACATTTCACCTTCATCTTCCATTTCCTGTAAATTTTCGATTACTTCAAGCGGTGCGCCCGACCTGATTGCAAAATCGATCAACTCATCTTTTGTAGCCGGCCAGGGAGCGTCTTCCAGTTTCGATGCCAATTCAAGTGTCCAATACATTTGTTGATTTTTACGTGGTTAAACTTTTGGGCGAATATAATAAAAATATGATGCAACAAAACAAAAATTATTGCTCAAAAATGAACAAGTTTCAGTGAGTTGAAAACAGTCTAAAGTCCTTGTAGAATCAATTGTTTCTGCAGATTAAATGAAGAGAAACAAAATAATTTTTAAGTCTCAATCCTTTTTCCAGGCAGTTTCTGCAACACCATTTTCGCGTGCTGTTTTTCTGGACAAAACAAATAGTAAATCAGACAAACGATTGAGGTATTTCATAGTATTAACATGGGTCGGCATTTCGCCTGCAAACTCAAGCACACGGCGCTCGGCCCTGCGACAAACCGTGCGGGCCACATGGCATTGAGCTGATGCGGGATCGCCACCCGGCAGTATAAAATGGGTAAGTTCTGGCAAATTACGCTCATATTCGTCAATGGCTTTTTCAAGTAATTCAATGTTTCCATCGGTAATGGCAAGATTTGCAGTATAAGCTTCACCTTTTTCGTCGGATGCCAGCCTCGAACCAATATTAAAAAGTTTGTTCTGTATTTCGATGATTAATATTTTATCGGCTTCTGCAATCGACATCGACCGCAAAACACCCAACGTGGCATTTAACTCATCCACAGTACCATAGGCTTCAAGCCTGATATCAAACTTTTTTACCCTGCTCCCGCCTACCAATCCGGTAGTTCCGTCATCACCCGTTTTTGTATAAATTTTCACTTCGCCAAAATAATTTAGTAAACCGGATTTGGATTGATTTCGTCCGAATCAATTTCGCCATCTTTGATATGAATAATGCGATGTGCATGCATTGCAATATCATGTTCGTGGGTTACCATTACCAGCGTATTTCCTTTTTTGTGAATTTCGGCAAAAAGCTTCATAATTTCTTCCGAAATTTTTGAGTCAAGGTTTCCGGTGGGTTCATCGGCCAACAACAACGAAGGTTTGTTTACCAACGCACGTGCAATGGCAACACGCTGGCGCTGACCCCCCGAAAGTTCGTTAGGCCGATGCGTCATCCTGTCCGATAAGCCAACATCGTTCAGCGTGGTTTCGGCCATTGCTTTTCGCTGTGCTTTTTTTATACCTGAGTAAACGAGTGGCAGCATTACATTTTCCAAAGCAGTACTGCGGGGCAAAAGATTAAACACCTGAAAAATAAACCCGATTTCGGAGTTACGGATTTCGGCTAACTGATCGTCGCTCATACGGCTAACATCTTTGCCATTCAAAACATATTTTCCGCTGGTTGGTGTATCCAGACACCCGATTACGTTCATCAATGTTGATTTACCTGAGCCGGAAGCCCCCATAATTGCCACATATTCACCTTTATATATATCGAGTGATACAGAACGCAATGCTCTTACAACCTGTGTTCCTACTTTGTAGTTCTTCACAATCGATTCCAAATGAATAATACTTTCTTTCATGGTTTTAATTTTAATAATCAGTAGATAAATTGCCGGTTGCGTTACAAACAGGTCGTATTTTAACCGGTCTAAAGATATTTATTCCGCTTAACAATTGAAATGCCAAAATGGTTTTTCAGGCTAATTTATGTTGAATTAAGTTTGTGCTGGTAATCTTCAGTTTCCACACGCAGGCAATCATCCGTTTCAATTTTGGTTATATTTGTGGTATGGCTGAATTTCTCGATCAGGATATCAAATTTCTTCCCGGTGTTGGCCCCAAACGGGCCGAACTGCTGTTCAAGGAATTACACATTAGAACTTTCAGGGACCTGATTTATTATTTCCCCTACAAATATATCGACCGCACCAAAGTGTACCGCATTGCCGAAATCCACGCACAAATGCCTTACATTCAGATTAAAGGTAAAATTACCTCGTTTGAAATTGCGGGTACCGGACCAAAAGAAAGACTTACAGCAAAGTTTGCCGATGCCTCGGGTGTAATTGAACTGGTTTGGTTTAAAGGGGTGAAATGGCAAAAAGATAATTTGAAAACCAACTGCGAATACATCGTTTTTGGGAAACCATCGGTTTTTGGCGGGCGCGTTTCGGTGGTGCACCCCGACATTGAACTGGCTGATGACCAGCTTTTAAAACCCACCGGTTTGTTTCAGGGGTATTACATTACCTCCGGAAACATGAAGCAAACCTATGTGAACTCAAAAACAATCAACAAATTACAACTCATTTTAGGCAATCTTGTTAAGGGGAAAATACCGGAAACTCTTCCGGTTTACCTTGTCAGCCGGTTAAAACTGATGCCGCTTGAAAAGGCGCTGATTACCATTCATCAGCCCGAAAACCCAAACGACCTGAAAAATGCCACCTTCAGGCTGAAGTTTGAAGAGCTGTTTTTTATTCAGTTGAAAATACTTTCAGTAAAAAGCAACCGTGAGAAAAAATTCAAGGGATTCAGGTTTGAAAAAGTGGGATTCAATTTCAACACATTTTACAATCAGTATTTGCCGTTTCCGTTAACGGGCGCGCAAATGAAAGTGATAAAAGAAATCAGACGCGATGTGAACCGCGAAATTCAGATGAACCGGTTGCTGCAAGGCGATGTGGGAAGTGGCAAAACCCTGGTTGCACTTATGTGTATGCTCATCGCCATCGACAACGGTTTTCAGTGTGCACTAATGGCCCCAACAGAAATACTGGCGCAACAACACTTTCGCTCGATTAACCGGATGCTGAACGGCATGGAAGTCGGCATTTCGCTGCTCACCGGCTCTACAAAAAAAAGAGAGCGCGTAAAAATTGCCGAAGGACTTGAAACCAGTTCGATACAAATTCTGATTGGCACCCATGCTTTGATTGAAGATAACGTAGTTTTCAGCAATTTAGGTTTTGTGGTAATCGATGAGCAGCATCGCTTTGGAGTTGCCCAGCGCGCCAAACTCTGGCAAAAAAATGAATCCATTCCGCCGCATGTTCTTGTAATGACGGCCACCCCTATTCCGCGAACACTGGCAATGACTGTGTATGGCGACCTCGATGTTTCAGTTATCGACGAGTTGCCACCCGGCCGCAAGCCGATACAAACCATGCATTATTTTGAAAACCGGCGTGCACAGGTGTACAATTTTCTGCGCCAGCAAATCGAAAAAGGTACACAGGTTTATATTGTCTATCCACTGATTTCGGAATCGGAAGCACTCGACCTGAAAAACCTTGAAGAAGGATATCGCCATATTACTGAAGCATTTCCGGATGTAAAAGTGAGCATGGTACACGGTAAAATGAAACCAGCCATAAAAGATGCTGCCATGCAGACATTTAAAAATGGTGAAACACAAATTATGGTGGCTACAACTGTAATAGAAGTTGGAGTTGATGTTCCAAACGCCTCGGTAATGGTGATTGAAAGTGCCGAACGGTTCGGACTTTCACAATTGCACCAGTTGCGCGGACGCGTTGGCCGGGGTGCCGAACAATCGTATTGTATCCTCATGTCGTCGTACAAAATTGGCCCCGAAAGCCGGTTGCGCCTCGATACGATGGTACGCACCAACGACGGATTTGAAATTGCAGAAGTGGATATGAAACTCCGCGGACCCGGCGACCTTGAAGGCACCGCACAAAGTGGAATCGGGTTCGACCTGAAAATTGCCAACCTGGGGAAAGACGGAGAAATTCTGCAACTGGCACGAAATGTAGCCACCGACATTCTGGATATTGACCCCGAATTGCAAACCGATGAAAACCGTGTATTGCGAAAAAATCTTCAAAATATAAAATCAACCGAATTCGACTGGAGTTCAATCAGCTGAAATATCAATCTAAACTTACCCGAAATGAAAACCAACAACAAAATAAAGGCAAAAAAAGCAGCAGAAAAAACAGGTTTTAATCGCTGGCTGGCAAGCGCTGTAATTGCACTTGCAGTAACGTTTGCTGTTTTTATTCCAACGGTAAAATACGAATTCACCAATTGGGACGACGATATCAATATTTATGAAAACGAAAATGTAATTAATTTCGATGTGAAAGGCATTTTTACGGAACGGGTAATAGGAAACTACAACCCGCTTTCGAACCTTTCGATGGCCATCGATTACCGGCTGGCTGAAGGCAAACCTTGGTTGCTTCACCTCAACAATGTTTTGTTGCACCTTGCATGTACATTACTTGTATTCATTATTTTAAAGCGAATGGGGCTTTCGCTGGCAGTCACATTTTTGGTGACCCTGCTTTTTGGAATTCATCCGTTGCGGGTTGAGTCGGTGGCGTGGGTTACCGAACGAAAGGACGTTCTTTTTGGATTTTTTTATTTGCTCTCGTTATTACTTTACATTGAATATTATCTGAAAAAGCGGTGGATTTTCTTTGCGCTTTCGATGGTGGCTTTTATACTTTCGCTTTTATCAAAAATCCAGGCAGTTTCGCTGCCGCTCTCCATTTTGCTTGTCGATTACTGGTTTGGCCGTAAATTCGATTATAAAACCATTGCCGAAAAAGTGCCTTATTTTATCGGCTCGCTCATTACAGGGCTTGCAGGCGTTTTCTTTCTGAAAGAACAGGGTTCGCTCGAAACCGGCGAAACTTTTCCGTTGGTGCAACGACTTTTTATCGGGAGTTATTCGTTTATGGTTTACATCATCAAATCGGTTTTCCCGCTCAAACTCTCAGCGCTTCATCCCTATCCTGCCAATATCAACACGCTGTATTACCTGAGTATGATTCCTGCGGTTGCCATAGCCGCTATTCCGGTTTTAACATTCAAAAAGAACAAATTCATTGCATTCGGACTTGGTTTCTTTATTGTGAATATTGTGTTCCTTTTGCAGATAGTTGGCGCCGGTCAGGGTTTTCTGGCTGAACGGTTTACCTACATCGCGTACATTGGATTGTTTGTGGTTTATGCCTTTGCCATAGAAAAACTTGTATTGAAATTTCATAGCTACAGGAAGGTGATTTATGGCGGAACAGCTGTTTACCTGCTTGTTCTGATTTTCCTGACGATTGGACAACGCAACTCGTGGCGCGATAACATTGCGCTCTGGAACAATGTAATAGACAAATATCCAAAGGCTGACATGGCTTATAACAACCTGGGGCACCATTACAGGCAAACCAACAATTACGATTTGGCGCTTGAAAACTACAATCTTGCCATTCAATACAATTCAAAAAACGCATTGGCGTACAACAACCGGGGTAAGATTTATTTCGACCGCGGTAAAAACGACCTTGCCCTTGCCGATTACAACAACTCACTTTTGTATGAACCCGACAATGTTGAAACCCTTGCCAACCGGGGCGCAGCATTTGGAGTTCAAAAAGCATACGATAAAGCCCTCTTCGATTTAAACCGTGCACTCGAACTGAATCCCAACGATATCAATGCACTTTCGAACCGTGGATTTGTTTTCTATCAAACCGGAGAATACCAGAAAACCATCGACGATTACAACCGGTACCTTCAACTGAAACCAAACGATGCCGACATTATGAATACTGTCGGGCTTTGTTACCTCAACCAGGGTAATACAGAAAAGGCAATTGAAGAGTTTAATAAAGCCATCAGCATTAATCCGAAACAAGGGGCGTATTTTATGAACCGCTCTCTGGCCTTCATCAGAATTGCAGATAAAACCAATGCCCTGAATGATGCTCTAAAAGCACAACAATTGGGTTTTCAGGTAAATACTGCTTATATAGAACAGCTTAGAATGACGAAATAATGAATCAGATAACCTGATTCTCAGACTAATTCGAAAAATTTATTCTGGATGAACCGGGTGATTTCGCCCGGCTTACCATTCCCCACCTGCAATCCGTTAACGCTCACGGTTGGCGTAATCTCGCTGCCTGTACCGGCGATTATGAGTTCATCCAACCCAAAAAGTTCTGTTTCTGAAAAAGCCCTTTCCTCAAAAGGAATCCCATTTGAAGTGCAGATTTCAAAAATCACTTTTCGCGTTATTCCCGGTAAAATCAGGTTCGAAAGTGGCCGCGTTATCACCGTGCCGTTCTTAACACCCAAAATACTTGAATGGGTTGCCTCGGTAACATATCCATCGCGGATGAGAATGCACTCACCAGCACCTTCATTTACAGCTTTATTGTACATCATTGTGTTGGGTAGTAGCGAAACCGATTTAATATCGCAACGTTGCCAGCGAATATCGACGTGCGTAATGGTTTTTATTCCATTTTCAAGGTTGTCGGTAAACGACGGCATATGATATGCAAAAGCATAAACCGTTGGCTCAATATTTTCGGGGAAATGATGTACACGCCTGTGTTCGCCCCGTGAAATTTGCAGATACAAGCCCGCATGTTTATCGCTCAGGTTGTTTCTTTCAAGCAAAGTTTTAAATATGAGCTCAATACTGTCGATTGCATCGTATTTAATATCCAGTTCAGCAAGACTACGTCTGAGTCGCGCAAGATGATCGTCGAACCTGAAAGCCTTTCCATTGTAATATTTCACCACTTCGTAAACTCCATCGGCAAAGATGAAACCACGGTCATTGGCCGAAATTTTAGCTTCACTGTTATTAACGAAAGCGCCGTTTAAATAAACCACTTCACTCATTGCTGCATATTTTTTAAGGTTATTACGTCTTCAGTCCAAGATAATTTTTCAATTCCACTGCGTGTGCTTATATGTACTCTTTCATATTTCATAAACGTTACCTAACTTATTAATAAACCTGAAAAAGCTGCCCGAAATTACAATTTCTGTTAAAATCGTGTCTTTTAATGTCCAAAAAAGCAACTGTAAAAGTTAAATTAGCGGGCAAATCATTTAAAATGAATGACATGAAAAAATTTGCATTATTTATTGCGCTGGCAATTCTGATAATTTCAGTTCAGGCGCAGAATAGCGAAAAGAAAAGCAAAAAAGAGTTGAAAGCAGAAAAAAAGGCACAACATATTGCTGAAATTAAGGCAATTGTTGAAAGCAAGAATTTTGTTTTCCATGCCTCTGCTGCTAATCCAATGTCGGGAAGTACAGTGAACCTGACCACGGATTATGAAATGACAATTAAAAACGATTCAGTTTTCTCATACTTGCCCTATTACGGGGTAGCATACAGTGGAGCAGCTTTTAGTGGGAACGACAGCCCGATGACGTTCAACAAACCGATTGAACAATATACGAGTGAATCAACCAAAAACGGATACCTGGTAAAATTTAAAGTTAAAAATGTAAATGACGTAATTGATTGTACTTTACACATTTCCGAAACCGGCTCAACCTCACTTTCTGTTTCGAGTATAAACCGTCAATCGATAAACTATTCAGGAGATTTGTTGAAAATTGAAGAGAAAAAATGACCTGATAATTGAAAATGAATAAAAAAGGAGGCAGCAATGTCTCCTTTTTTATTTTTTCAGGTAGCACTGAGTAAAACAGTAACCAAAAAAACTATTTTTACAACATAACAATTCAACTAAAAACCTGGCCATGAAAATTTCAATTTTATTATTCATACTTATTTTTTCGGTTACCACTTCTTTCGCCCAAAAAGAAGTAAAAAAGAGCAATAGTGAGTTGAAAGCTGAACTCAAAAGGGCAAAAGCCGGAGCCATCAGGGAAATTGTAAAAAGCAAAAATTTTGTGTTTAAAGCCGAAACGGTAAACCCGTTGAATACAAGAACAAAAACGCTGATATCTGATTTTGGAATTGAAGTTCGGAACGATACGGTGTTTTCATACATGCCTTATTACGGCAATACCTACTCGCGCGATTACACCACGTTCAAAGACAGTCCAATGGGATTTATACAACCTGTTGACACTTTTACCACCAAACGGACCAAAAAAGGATACCTGGTGAAAATAAGGGTAACCAATGTACACGATGTAATCGATCTGAATTTCCATATTAATCTTGATGGGTTGGCAACAGTTTCAGCCTCGAGCATCAACCGGCAGTCCATTTCGTACACCGGAGTGATAATATTTCAATTGCCCGAAGAAGATTCTGAAGTAGAAAACAAGAAAGAGTAATTAAAGCTGTACCGGCAATTTCCGCACAAATTCAATACTATCGGGGGTAACTTTTGCCTGCATTGCAATTATTTCGACTCCTGATTCAGCTGCCTTTATAAGCATTTCGGAATAATCAGGGTCGATATTTACAGCCGCCCCGAAAACGTCAACATCCATGCGCTGAATCACATAAAGCATTACAGCCCGCATACCTGCAGCTTTTACTTCAACCAGCGTATTCAGGTGTTTTTGTCCGCGTGTGGTAACCGCATCGGGGAAGAGTGCAAATTTCCCTTCTTTCATGGTTACATTTTTCACCTCCACAAAACATTTTTCAGTTTCGTTTTCGGCATAAATATCAAAACGCGAATCGCCAAAAGATACTTCGCGTGCAACCTTTGTATAACCAGTCAATCCGTGAATTTTCCCTGCTGAAATTGCTTCAAAAGCGAGCTTATTGGGATTAGCTGTGTTGATTCCCACCCAGTCGCCGTTAATCTTTATCATTTCCCAGGTAAACCGTGTTTTACGTGCAGGATCGGCAGCCGGCGACAAATAAACTTCGGCGCCGGTTTCAATACTGCTTTTCATCGAACCTGAATTGGTACAATGTGCCACAACCGTTTCACCGGTATCAAGCTTTACATCAGCCAGAAATCTTTTGTACCGTTTAATCAGAAATCCATGAACCAACTCCGATGCAAACACCATAAATCAACTGTTTTCATTTTCCATCAATCCCAGCATCACATTTCCAAATGACAAGTCACTCACTCACTCACTCACTCACTCACTCACTCACTCACTCACTCACTCACTCACTCACTCACTCACTCACTCACTCATTTACTCAATTACTCAATTACCCATTCACTCAATTACCCATTCACTCAATTACCCATTCACTCAATTACCCATTCACTCAATTACCCATTCACTCCTTAAATCTCCGTGTGCGCAAACGGAACTATTTCATGGCCGGTAAACTCATTGTTCAAATATTTATAATAACCTGTAATTGCAATCATTGCCGCATTGTCCATGGTGTATTCAAATTTTGGGATGTACAGGTTCCATTTCAATTTAGCAGCATTTTCTCGGAGCGCATCGCGCAAACCCGAATTTGCCGAAACCCCGCCAGCCACTGCAATTTCATTGATTCCGGTTTGTTTGGCCGCTTTGCGCAGTTTTTTCATCAGAATTTCGATAATGGTGTATTGCAGCGAAGCGCACAAATCGGCAAGGTTTTCCTGAACGAAATTCTCATTTTCTTTCAGGTTATCGCGGAGGAAATACAAAAAATTGGTTTTTAAACCACTGAAACTATAATTGAGGTCGGGAATACGGGGTTGGGAAAATACAAACCGGTGCGGGTTTCCGGTTTTCGCCAGTTTATCGACATGCGGCCCGCCCGGATACGGAAGTCCCATCACTTTTGCACACTTATCAAAAGCCTCGCCGGCTGCATCGTCGATTGTCTGGCCAATCACTTCCATTTCAAGATAGTTGCGTACCATAATAATCTGCGAATTTCCACCCGAAACCAGCAGGCATAAAAACGGAAATTGCGGTGGATTATATTCTACGCCGTTCTCTTTGATAAATAACGCTAATACATGGCCTTTCAGGTGATTAACTTCGACCAGTGGAATATTGCTGGCAAGCGAAAATCCTTTGGCAAAAGAAGTTCCCACCAAAAGTGAGCCCAGCAAACCTGGCCCGTTGGTAAAAGCCACTGCACTGATTTCGTTCTTCTGAATGCCCGAACGTTTGATGGCGGTTTCAACCACCGGAATAATATTTTGCTGGTGTGCCCGCGAAGCCAATTCTGGCACTACCCCACCATATTCTTCGTGCACTTTTTGCCCGGCCACCACATTCGAAAGAATCACACCGTCGGCAATTACTGCCGCCGAAGTATCGTCGCACGATGATTCGATGCCGAGAATGATTATTTTTTCCTTATTCATTTTCAATTTTTATGTCTGTTCAAACTAATTTATCGTTATTAATACCGAACGGTTAACAAAAACTTGTTTTGCATAACTTTGTATCGTTCGAAAAAGTTTAAGTTCGTTTCGTTTTAAAAAGCAAAACTATCAAAAAAGGTTGGAAAATACTGATTTATGTGCTGGTGTTCATCCTGACTTTGCTGGCAGGCAGTTACCTGTTGTTGCAAAACAGCAAAATACAAACCTATATTATACAGCGTATTACAACCAATTTATCGCGAAAAACAAATGCCGGCATCAGTATTGGCAGTGTTGATTTTGCATTTTTCAACAAGCTGGTTTTGCGCGATGTTTTGGTTACCAGCCCCGAAAACGACACCATTTTTTATACAAACCTTGTTTCGGCTGAAATCGATTCACTTAAATTTAAAGAACACAGACTCGTGTTGGGTGAAATCAATTTTAACGATAACCTGATTTCGCTTACAAAAGATACCTTAAACCAGTTTAATTTCAGTTTTATTCTCGATTCGTTGCGTTCAGAAAGCCGCGATACATCAAATGTGTTTTGGAATATCAGGTGCAACAGTTTCGGTTTTCACGATTCTGAAATCGGCTTTACCCAACTGCAACCCGAACAGTACATTCATTTTTTTGTACACCGGCTCAATCTTTCGGTATCCGACTTTGTAAATTTTGCCGATTCAACTGCGTTTAAAATCGACGATTTAAATCTCAATTACAATAACCAGGTACAAATCAACCGTTTGTCGGCAAAAGTCACCGCCACTTCGCGTAAAATTGAAATTACCGGGTTGAACATGGAAAGCGACCGTTCGATGGTAAACAACCTGAACCTGATGGTTGAAGCCGGTAAAAATGAAATTACGCTGAACGAAAAGATGGATTTTGATTTTACACTCGAAAAATCGATGGTAAGCATCGCTGAGCTTTCGGATTTAATTCCATCACTTGAGGGAATGGATGAAGATATTGAAGTATCGGGACGGATTTACGGGAACATCCACGATTTAAAAGGAAAAGATGTGACTTTGCGCACCGGCGAAACAACCAACGCCACATTCGATTTTTATGTAAATGGTATTGAAAACCCCGAAACAATGTACCTTTTTCTGGAACTTAAAAACCTCGAAACCACATTAAAAGACATAAAGAACTTCGAAATTGTGCGTAATGGCAAACCTGTGCGTTATACAATTCCCGCCCCAATTTACCAATTGGGGGTGTTAAGTTATAAAGGAAATTTCAGCGGTTTTTTATCAGACTTTGTAACTTTTGGAACGCTGAAAAGCCAGATGGGAACCATAAAAACCGACGTTTCTGTTATTCCGAAAGCCGACGGGCTGATTGCTTACAAAGGAAAAATATCGACAACAAATTTTAATATCGGAAAACTTTTAAAGCTGGAAAACATTGGACAACTGACTTTTAACGGCGAAGCAAACGGTGATTTTAAAACTTCGAACCAAAAAATTTCGGGTTTATTTAAGGGCAAAATTGCAAGAATTGAAGCTCACGGATACGAATACAAAGACATTCAACTCGATGGGTTTTACAACGATAAAATGTTTGATGGAATGGTGAGTATGAATGACTCCAATTTACAGTTCAGTTTTATCGGGAGAATGGATGCAAGCAAGGAAATCCCCGATTTTGATTTTAACCTGAAACTCGACAAGGCATTGCCTGCCAATCTCAGTTTGTTCAAAGATTTTCCGCAATCGGAACTTGCTTTTACCATGAAAGCCAAATTCACAGGCAACAAAATTGATAACCTGAAAGGAGTGATTGTAGTTGACGACGGCTATTATAAAAACAAAAACGGAGTGTTAGGACTAAACGCGATTCAGTTGATTTCGGTTCCGCGGCAAAATGATATGGAACTCTCACTGAATTCTGATTATTTCGATCTGAAAATTGAAGGTAATTACCAGTTCAGGGATATTGCCTATACAATTAAAAAAAGTTTGAACCAGTTTGTTCCATCGCTGAAACTGGAAACTCCGGAGAATTTCAGAGCTAATATTTTCGACTACCGGATAAATGTAAAATACCTCGACGATATAACAAATGTTTTTGCACCGGGCCTGACAATCGAAACTCCGTTCTTTTTATATGGAAAAATTGATTCAGACCGTTCCGATTTTGAACTTGAGGGTAGTATTCCAGGGTTTATTTATAAAAACCTGATGTTCAGGAATATTTTTATCAGCAATAAAGTAATTGACGATGCTTACGTTTCGAAACTGAAAATCAAAGAAATAGAACATATCAGGGGCGCTTCGTTACATAATTTTTCAGTGAACTCTGAAATATCCGAAAACAAGTTGCACAATAAAATGGATTGGTATGTACGTCGCGATTCATCGGGCTACAGTTCAGTGGAAAGCGAAAGCGAGTTTGTGGCTTCTGAACTGTCGCTGTGGCCAAAAATTGTTACAAAATTTATGTCATCAGAAGTATTTTTAGCCGGAGATTATTGGAAAATTGAACCATTTTCAGCCTCGTTTGACTCTACTGACATCACTGTTAACAAATTCAAACTACACAACAACAACCAGTTTGTAGAAATCGACGGTGGCATTTCAAAAGACAGTTCACGGATGATATCCATCAACTTTAACCATATCAATCTCGAAAGTTTTCAGAAAGGTTTTTCAGAAGTGCAGGTGAAAGGAATGCTCGACTGTTCGGTAAATATTTCACATGTGTACGAACAACCACGTTTAATTGCCGATGCCAATATCAACGGATTTCAGTACAAAAATCAGTTGATTGGCGATGTGGTACTAAGTAGTTTCTGGGACCAGATAAATGCCGAAATCGATTCGAAACTTGAAATCGTTAAAAACAAAAAACGAAGTCTTTCAATTCGGGGCTCATACAAACCCGAAAACGGCGCGCTTAATTATGCACTGAAAGCCGATAGCCTACCCTTGCAATTGTTGGAAACTGTGATTGACAAAGATTTAATTAACAGTTTTACAGGTTCGGTATCTGGCGAGGTGAAAGCTGGCGGAACAATAAAAAAAATCAGCCTGAACGGAGGCACAAAAATATGGGACGGCGGACTGACGTTGGATTATACAAAAACCCGCTACTTTACCAGCGATTCGGTATATTTTAAAAACGATACAATACTGTTTAGAAACGTCACCCTCACCGACATCCATAAAAATAAGGGTAAACTTAACGGAATACTTGTACACACCAGTTTTGGTAAAATGCAATACGACATTAACGTTACATCGCCAAAAATAAAAGTGCTGAATACCACGCTAAAAGATAACGAGCTTTTTTACGGAGAAGTGTTTGCCGACTGTCGCGCCAGAATTTATGGACAGGGACTGGTGGTAAAATTAACCGGCTCAATGACTACATTGCCCGGTTCAACAGCCAACATATCAATGGAATACAAAACAGTAGTTGAGAAATACGATTTTATTGAGTTTATCAGTTCAAAAGAAAAGAAAGAAGAAGATATCTTCTATTACAATCCGCCACAAACCGATTTTACCGTGAGCCTGAATATTGAAGCTACTTCAGACGCAAAAATACAACTGGTTTACAACTCACAAATTGGTGATGTAATAAAAGCGGAAGGCGAAGGAATTATGCTTTTCGAAATGAATAAGTATGGCGACATTTCTCTTTCAGGCGACTACACAGTGGCAAAGGGCGACTACCTTTTTACACTTCAAAGCATTGTAAACAAAAGGTTTATAATTTCTCCCGGCGGAACGATTGTATGGTCGGGCGACCCCTATAATGCATTAATTGATTTAAAGGCAATTTACCAATTGAAAACCTCGTTAAACGATTTGGTGGGTAACACCTATGGTGATGAAAATTACCTTTACCAGCGAGTTCCGGTTGAATGTGTTATTCTGCTTACCGACGAACTGGTTAACCCTACTATTAATTTCGATATCAATTTTCCAGAAGAAAATGAAGGGGAAAAAAGCAAACTTCAACAATATTTTAATACAGAGGAAGAGGTAAATAAACAAATTCTATCGCTTATTATATTGGGAAAATTTTACACGCCTGAATATATACGATGGCAATACGAAACCAGTAACTCGAATATGATTGGTACTACGGCCAGTGAATTGTTATCAAATCAGTTGAGTAATTGGCTATCGCAAATAAACGATAAAGTTGATTTTGGAGTTAAATACAGACCCGGAAATTCGATTACCAACGATGAGGTTGAACTTGCACTTTCAACTCAGATTTTTAACGACAGGGTAATCCTGAACGGAAATATCGGCAACAATGTAAATCCCGAATCGAAAAACAGCAGCCAGTTTGTGGGCGATGTTGACGTGAGGGTAAAACTTACACCTAACGGAAAACTACAGTTAAAGGCCTACAATCATGCGAATAACGATTTGATTTATGAAACTGCGCCTTACACGCAGGGTGTGGGTATTTCGTTTAAAGAAGAATATAATACTTTTGGCGACTTGCTCCGTAAAATCGGAGCTATTTTTAAAAAGAAAGAATCCTGAAGGTTAAATTTCAAATTCCAATTGCCAAATATCAATAATAAAATTCTAAAAATCAATTTCAAGACTAATGCCCAAATTCAAAATCAGAGATTAGCGATTCCCATAAATAATCTGTCACACGATGGAAATGCTTTCCTGTCTTCCGACTCCCGTCTCCCGTCTTCTTTCTTCTCACTACTTATATCTCTTCACTCATATCTCTTCCTGCTATCAAACCCTGTTTGTTCATAACTCAGGCTGTTCATCGGCGGCAACGGCTGCCTCAAAATAAATTATTGGTTACCTTCGCACTGGATAATAATTGCGGCAGATGGCCGTTTTGTAAATGATAAATTAAAAGGAAAAACAGAAAATCATATGTTCAAGTTATTATTGATTCAAACCGATGTGCCCAAAGATATGACTGCTTTGGCTGCTCAACCCGATGGAATTTCATTGTCGTTTATCGACCTGGCCATAAAAGGCGGATGGATTATGATCCCGATTCTTTTGTTGTCGGTAATTGCGGTTTACATTTTTGTTGACCGTTATTTTGCCATAAAAAAAGCCGGTAAAATTGATGCCAGTTTACTGGAACGTGTCAAAGTTTACATTACCGGTGGTAAAATTGATGCTGCGCTTGCTTTGTGCAAAAGCACCGACAATCCGGCATCGCGAATGATAGAAAAAGGCATCAGTCGTATTGGCCGTCCGCTCACCGATGTAAATGCTGCCATCGAAATTGTTGGAAATCTGGAAATTGCCAAACTTGAAAAAGGCCTTCCTGTGCTGGCGTCAGTTGCTGGTGGCGCGCCAATGCTCGGGTTTCTTGGTACAGTTATGGGGATGATTCAGGCATTTTACGACATGTCGAACGCCGGAAACAATATTGATGTAACTCTGCTTTCGGCAGGGATTTACCAGGCAATGGTAACCACAGTTGCCGGACTTATTGTGGGTATTACCGCCTATTTCGCTTATAACATCCTGGTTTCGAATGTGGAAAAAGTGGTTTTTAAAATGGAAGCCACCACTTCCGAATTCATGGACCTGTTAAACGAACCAGCTTAACTGCAGCAACATGGCATTGAAAAAAAGGAGTAGAGTTAGTGCAGAATTCAGCATGTCGTCGATGACTGACATTGTTTTTCTGTTACTTATATTTTTTATGGTAACTTCGACATTAATTGCGCCCAATGCTTTAAAACTGATGTTGCCCGAAAGCAATAACCAAACTGCGGCAAAACCCATTACCACCATCTCAATTACCCGCGACCTGAAATTTTACATCAACGACAACGGAGCAATCAAACCTGTTTCCTTTGCAGAAATAGAGCCATTTTTGCAAAACAGGTTCGGAACCGGTAACGACGAAATTTACATTTCGCTACATGCCGAAAAATCAGTGCCTGTGGAAGAAGTGGTAAAAATTATGAACATTGCCCGTAAAAACGGGTACAAAATGATTCTGGCAACTGCTCCTGAAAGTTAACCGGATTCCGGTAATTTCATTTTAACAATACATTTATAACAGAACCATTTTCAGTGGACTATATCAGGGAACATAAAAGAGGAATTATCGGCACAGTCGTATTTCATACGATTGTGTTGCTATTGCTTATTTTTCTGAAATTTTTCACCCCGCTCCCACTCCCCGGCGAAGAAGGAATCCTTGTGAATTTTGGTACCAGCGAAAACGGATTCGGCGATATTGAACCCAGTCCCGCCAATAGCGAAGCCTCCCCTGCCGAACCGGTTGAAGTGCAGGAAGAAACAGCTCCGCCAGTGGTTTCGCAACCCAAACCTCAGCCCAAACCTGTCGAGGCTAAGGAACAAATCATGACGCAGGATTATGAAAAAACTGCAGCCATTGAAGCAGCTGAAAACAAGAAAAAGGTTGACGACCAAAAACGGAAGGATTTGTTGGCCGAACAGGAAAGAATAAAGAAACAGCGTGTTGAAGAAGAACGGATAAAAAAAGCTGAAGCAGATAAAATTGCCAAAGCTGAAGCCGAAAAGAAAGCCCGTGAAGAACAGCAGCGTAAAATCAACGAAATCAATTCGCGGGCGCAGGGCGCTTTTGCCAGCAAAGGCACTGGCACCGGCGGAAAAGGGACAGGCACAGGAACAAGTCAGGGCGCTACTTTCCCGGGTGGAAACCAGGGTGTGCCCACTGGTGACCCCAATGCCACCGCTTACGGCCAGGGCGGTTTGGGTGGTGGCAGCAAAGGCTCCGGAACCTCTTTCAGCCTCGACGGAAGATCTGCTTCATCACTTCCAAAACCAAAATATCCGGGTGACGACGAAGGCGTTGTTGTGGTGAAAATCACTGTCGATAAAAACGGAACTGTAACAGCTGCTGAACCAGGGGCACGCGGAACAACCATTATGGAGCAGCAGTTCTGGGCCGAAGCAAAACAGGCAGCGCTCAAGGCAAAATTTAATAATGCTCCCAATGCTCCAGCGTTTCAGCAAGGAACCATCACCTACAGATTTGTTTTAGATTGAAGCACCCGATTCAGATTTACAATTTACTGATTTACCTCCGATGCTTCGGGGTACTGGTTCTACACAATCCAGCTTCCACTATCCAGTATCAGTTTTCCTCCTCAATTACTCATTCACTCTTTTCTTCCAATTTAGTCCCTATCTTTCGATGATAATTATCAACGTATTTTTCAGCAGATTTTAAGTGATTTGCACAAAAATTTCAGGTTATGGCAACATTACTCAGCGACAGGGTTTTCAGCAAAAAGTGGTTTATCGATTACACACTTATTATTATCGGCTCGTTTATTCTGGCAGCCGGTTTTGTATTTTTCATAACTCCTCACCGCATTGTTCCGGGCGGAGTTTACGGTATTGCAATTGTGGTGCATTACCTCACGCCGGGTGTATTTTCGTTCTGGCCTGATGGTATTCCCATAGGGTTATTTGGTTTAATTCTGAATATCCCGCTCACCATTGCCGGTATTAAGATATTGGGGCCGAAATTCGGTGTAAAAACCATCATCGGATTTGTGCTTACCTCAGTTTTTATTGATGGCATTACCATGATGCGCGAAGTTGGCGATGCTGCGCTTGTTGACGACATCTTGCTTTCGTGCGTGTTTGGTGGTGTACTTATCGGGTTTGGACTTGGACTGATTTTTAAATCGCGTGCCACCTCGGGTGGGTCCGATATTATTGCCATGATTATTGCCAAATACACAAAATTGCAACTGGGCAAGCTGATGATTTATGTGGATTCAACCATTGTTTTGCTCGGTTTATTTGCTTTTGGCGATTGGGCAATTCCACTTTATTCCTGGGTGGTGATTTATATTACAGGCCGCGCCATCGACCTTACTCTTGAAGGCGCTGATTATAACAAAGCGCTGATAATAATTTCGAATAAACACGATGAGATAAAACAAAAACTGCTGGTGGAACTTGAACGTGGCGGAACCTACCTGAAAGGCGAAGGTATGTTTACCGGCGAGGAAAAACAGATTATTTATACTGTGGTAAGCCGCCGTGAGGTTGCCATATTACAGGAATACATCAGCCAGATTGACCCCGATGCGTTTATTACTGTGATGGACACCAAAGAAATTCTGGGCGAAGGATTCCAGAGTTTGCACAGCAAGGTAAATGGAAGCTGAACATAAAAAAAACCAGACAATTATTGCCTGGTTTCGCTCAAAATTTATCTACCTCGACTTTATAATTCAATTACTGTACTTACACCATCAACAATAGAAGTAGCTGAATTATCGCAAGTGCCATCGCCATAATCAATCACCTGAACCGAAGTTCCTGTGGTAATTTCAACTGAACCGCTAACCGGGTAAAAACATCCGTTTTGATAAATTAATGGATTAACAATTTTAAATGAATAGGTATTGCCATCAATATTAACCCCATTTCCTGAACCAGTTACCGACCAAACATCATCAGCATATAACAATGTTTCCTGTCCTGCAATCATTTCGCTGAGTTTTTCACATTCCCAACTTATAAATGTACCATCAGTATTGGTGAGT
Organism: Draconibacterium sp.; assembly: GCA_050179035.1. Taxonomy (GTDB): domain Bacteria; phylum Bacteroidota; class Bacteroidia; order Bacteroidales; family Prolixibacteraceae; genus Draconibacterium. Next base: position 26,667 of record JBFXFM010000049.1, read on the forward strand.
TTGCCATTTACCACTTTTTTGGTGAATGTGAGATTTCCGTTTTCGTTTTCACCATTATTAGCAACGGTTTTAGTACCTTCAAGTTTGTTGTCGTTGAAATAGTAATCTTCAAAGGTAATCTGGCGGAATGAACCTTCGTTTCGCCAATAATCACTAAGTGAAATGTTAATTTTTCCCCTGCGGGTATTACCTAAAATTGTTTCGCAGTTTTCAGTACCATAATCCAAAGTCCAGCTACGTGGCCAAAACTCTCCGGTTTCATTTTCATGCACAATCACAGTTAAACAACCCGACACTTCTGCCGACTTTAATGCATCCTCATCTCCATTGGTAATTTCTTCTTCTTCTGTTAAATCAAATGCATTAAACAATGCCAGATAATCTGCAGTTGTTGTTTTTTGCTCAACTGGTAAAAGCTCCGATTCATTTTTGTTACACGACACAAATGTGGCAATTACTGCCAGCGCTAAAAAAGCAAACATTTTTCCTGATCTTTTCATGACTTTCTTGTTTTTAATGAATAATAGTTTTTATTGTAAACACAACGCTTTGACACAAACAAAAAACAAAACATGCGTCTATAAATTACTTTTTCTGATTTTAATTAAAAAATTGCACCGCTGCAGGTTAATTTTACCTTACAAGTGTCATTTACTTTGTTTAACAGAAAAGTCAATTTTGTACATTTGACAAAAACACTGTTTTTTATGCCGCCATGAATAAGAGATATTTCATACTGATTTTAGTGTTGTTTTTAGCTGTTCAGTCATCAGCTCAAAAAGTCGGTCTGGTGCTCAGCGGAGGCGGGGCAAAAGGTATGGCGCACATCGGAGTAATCAGGGTTTTGGAAGAGAACCACATTCCTATCGATTATATTGCAGGTACTTCTATCGGCGCTATTGTGGGTGGTTTATATGCCGCTGGTTACACTCCCGACGAGATGGAAGAATTGTTCAAATCGGATGAGTTTTATTTTTGGTCAACTGGAAAAATACAAAAAGACTACCGTTATTATTTTAAAGTGCCCGAAGAAAGCCCGGCCTGGATTGATTTACGGTTTGAAAAACAGGACGAAAAACTGAAAATTCTGCCGCCCACCAACTTTGTACCACAAGAGCAGATGGATTTTGCATTTATGGAACTCTTTGCTGCCACCAACGCTGCCTGTAAATACAATTTCGACAGTTTAATGGTTCCTTATTTTTGTGTGGCAACCGATGTAAACAACAGCAAACCGATGATACTCAGAAAAGGAGATTTGGGTTCAGCTGTCAGGGCTTCAATGACGGTTCCGCTTGTTTTTAAACCCATCGAAATTGATGGTGTTCTTGCATTTGATGGCGGAATTGTCAACAATTTTCCGCACGATATTATGAAAGAAGTTTTTAAACCCGATGTAATTATTGGTCACCAGGTAGCCGACGACCAGAAAACTGCCAACTCCGATGATTTAATGGCGCAGATTTCGAACCTTGTAATGCGGCCAACCAATTTCGAGATTGATGAAAACGAGGGCATTTTATTAAAAAGCCAGTTTAAAGGCGTTGGGCTGCTCGATTGGAATAAAGCCGACATGATTATGGTTGAAGGGATGCGCACTGCCTATAATTCGCTTGACAGTATTAAAAGCCTGATAAAACGCCGCATAACTCCGTTGGAAGTTAACGGAAAAAGGGCAAACCTGAATAAAAAGAAACCTGAGCTTTTCTTTCAGAATATTCAGGTTGAAGGAGTAAAAGACCCGATGCAGCGGAAATACATCATTCAGGCAATTAAAGGAAAAGACGATGTGGTTACACTTTATGATTTCAAAAAGGAATATTTTAAACTGATTGCCGATGAACACATCAAGTCAATTATGCCAGTGTCGAGGTACAATCCTGAAACCGGATATTATGATTTGCACCTGAAAGTTGACCCACAAAAAAAACTGGAGGTGAAAATCGGTGGCAATATTTCTACCAAACCCATCAACCAGGGATTTGCCAGTTTTAACTATCGCACTTATCAGCGCCGGGCGTATTCATTAAACTCAAATATTTATTTCGGCAGGTTTTACAGTTCATTTAAATTAGGTGCACGCATCGATTATCCGGCAGCTCTGCCGTTTTACTTAGCCGGATATTCCACATATAACCGGTGGGATTATTTTGCGTCAAGTACCGAGCTTTTTTTCGAAGATGTTCGACCTCCTTTCATTATTCAAAACGAAAACAGCACCCGTTTCGAAATCGGGCTGCCATGGAGAATTCACAACAAAGTGTATGGTGGAGTAGCCTATTCAAACAGTACCGATCAATACTACCAGACCGATATTTTCAGTAAAAACGATGAGCCTGACAAAACCACATTTCATGCGTTAAGCACGCAAATCGGGATAGAAAACAATTCACTGAATTACAGCCAATATGCCACTGAAGGCGCCTACCGGTATTTTACAGTAAAATATATCACAGGCAAAGAAACCAACAAGCCCGGAACCACCGCAGGAAAAGACGCCTTTGAAACAACCAAAAATCACGACTATTTTCAGGCTGAAGCCCACACCACAAGGTTTTTTAAATTGAAAAACAAATTCACCTCAGGGATACTGGCTGAGGCTGTTTTCAGCAATAAAAAGGATTTCAGTAACTTCCGTTCATCAAAACTCGCTGCGCCTGGATTTTACCCAACCCCTCACAGCAAATCGCTGTTTATCGAAAATTATCATTCAAACAATTATGTTGCCGGTGGCATAAACACCGTTTTTGGATTAGCTACAGATTTGGATTTCAGGCTGGAAGGTTATGTTTTTGTACCCATCAACGAACTTTTACCTGCCCAAAATGGTGTCATTCAACCAAAGCAATTTATCCATAATTACTACCTGCAGGGACTTGCGGCTATTGTTTACAAAACCGGTGCAGGCCCGTTAAGTTTATCGCTTAATTATTACGAAAAGGAAAATACCCGATTTTACCTGATGCTTAATTTCGGGTACATCATGTTTAACAAACGTGGATTTTGATGGACAGACCGATGCTGGATTCTCGATACTGGATGCTTGATATTTGATGAATTACTGCTTTTTACGCCAGCATTTAACCCATTCAATCTCGAAAGGCACAGGCAGTTGTACTGCCGGAATTTCTTCAACAACAAGGCTCGAAGCATTAAGATGTAATTTCCCCTTTATGACGGGATATTGCGATGAAAAAACTTCAGTTTCGTTGATTTTCCAGGTAAAATTACTTCCCTGCTTTTCAATACTGAAAATATACCACTGACCCTTTTTGAGATTTGCAATATCAAGCCCTTCCACATTGGCTTTGCCGTTATTTAAGGTTAAAATACCCAACCGGTTTTTCGCGCCCATTTCCAACAGATTAACCCGCGGCAAATCCTGGTCGCCGGCAAGATAAAACGAACTGACGACAGTATGCACCGGTTCAAATTTTATCTTTGCTTCAAAAATTCCATCTTCCATTTCAAAGCTGTTCCATGTTGAAACAAGTCCTGACGTGTATTCCAACTCAACAGGAACAAAACCAGCTGTTGTTTTCCACACTTTACCCGCAGCTTTCTCCTTTTTCACCTCAATGGTTAGTTTTTTACCTGTCTTTAAATTGTTGCCTTTGGTAAAAACATGTAAATCGCCCGCGAGCGAATAGTTGTCGCCCAACATCTTACCCGCCACAAACGAAGTAAAACTCCATTTTTCAGTGTCAATTTTGTTTGCCGAAAAATCGTCGGCGAAAGCTACTTCCCAGTTCCGGTGAAAATCAAAAATTGTGGTTCCCTTATTTTTGAAATATTTTACAAGATGCGGCAGCTTTTTCATTTCAAGCAACTGCTGCTGCCGTTTGTACTCGTCGGTTTTCTCCCACTTTTTGGGGTCTTCCAGGTATTTTTTACGTTCAAGAAATTCAGTTGAAGTAGTGGTTTCGCTTAACTCACGATAGTGTTTTAATTCGGCTGAATCTTTAACAGCAAGGTAGTTTTTGTACAACTTCGATTTTTCGAAAGCGATGAAGAACCGAACTTCATTATCAGATTCCAACAGTTTGAATTTCTGATACTTTTTATTAGCCTCGCTTTTTTCAAATTTGGTTTTATCCTTTAAAAAATCACACTGTTGCTTAAAAGCTTCGCTGTTTACCAGCGCTTTTAATTCGAGGTAGCGTTTCAGCGATTGACTA
>JBFXFM010000050.1:0-30741 GCA_050179035.1 Draconibacterium sp.
GAAAATGCTCTCTACAGCTATTTTCATCAGGAAAATCCTCTATAAATTTGACGATATTCATGTCATTCTTTTTTCCCCAATATAGCTTTTTATTTATCTTGTGGCATTATTACGGATGAGCATTTAACTCATTTTCAAGAATGATTTCAAAAAAATAAATAAACATCAGATTCCTGTAATTGGCACTCAGTTCGAAGTAATAAAATAATAGTTTCAATGCATTTTTATAACTAATTGATTGTTAGTTGAATATTATTCTTAGTTGGTGATTGTAATGTAAAATAATTGTTAACCTGAATAGAGTTCATTGTAATTTTTTTTTAGCTTTGAAGGTGTAAAAACTATCAGACCAGCCGCATGTTGAATTCAGAATACGGAATAAAGGACATTACTGAAAATCCTAAATCTATTTTCTATGTTTTAAATCCACAGGAGAAAAAAGAGATGCAGGAACATGTTTCGCTTTCTCACTATCGCAGAAATGAATTCATTTATAAAGAAGGCGATAAACCTACTGGTTTCGTTATGTTGGTTGATGGTAAAGTAAAGATTTATAAAGATGGAGTTGGCGGTCGCGAACAAATAATCAGAATGGGTAAACCACTCGGGGTAATAGGTTACAGGGCGCTTCTGGGAAACGAACCCCATCTTACTTCAGCCGTTACGATTGAAGAGTCACTGGTTTGTACTGTGAGTTCCGAATTTATTTTTAACCGTGCACTCAGGAACAGTGATTTTTCGTTACGTATCGTTAATAAATTATCGCGGGAATTGGGGTTTGCCTATTCGCGCACAGTATCATTAACTCAGAAACATATTCGTGGCAGGCTCGCCGAAGCATTAATGTTGCTGCGCGATAAATATGGGGTTGAAAGCGATGGCGTTACACTTAAGATTTTTCTTTCGCGCGAAGATATTGCCAATTTATCGAATATGACAACTTCGAATGCAATTCGCACACTGTCAACACTTGCCAGCGAAAATGTAATTACGATTGATGGCCGGAAAATAAGAATTCTTGATCCGTACCGGCTTGACAGAATCAGCAAATTAGGCTAAAAAGATTTCCTGACAAATTTTCAACTTCCTCAAAATCTCAATTTAACCAGGCATTGTGTTATTCCTGCAAATAAACCCGTTTTACGCGTTGCGAAATTCCGGTAAGGATTTCGTATGGAATGGTTCCGGCTTTTTCAGCTACCTCTGAAATTGGAATATCAGGGCCAAAAAATTCAACTGTATCACCCTCTTTAACATCGGTTCCGCTAACATCGAGCATTAGCATATCCATACAAATATTACCGATAATTGGTACTTTTTTACCGCCAACAAATGCACATCCGTTGCGGTTACCCAGTTTCCGGTCAAGCCCGTCGGCATAACCCACGGGTACAACTGCAACGCTACTTTCATTATTTATCACACCTTTCCGGCTGTACCCCACCGTTTCGCCAACCGTAATATTTTTAACCTGAGAAACTGTACTGAGCAGTTTGCCAATGTTTTGCAAAGGCAGTCCGGTGACAGAAATACCATAAAGCCCAATTCCGAGGCGAACCATTTCAAACTGCTTTTCAGGGAATCGTTCGATACCTGCCGAGTTTAAAATATGCCTGTCGAACGGATATTTTACTTTTGCTGAAATCAGGTTTGAAAATTCATCGAATTTCGAAAACTGCGATTGGGTAAAGGCATCGAATCCGGCATCATCGCTGGCTGCCAGATGCGAAAAAACTGATTTGATTTTCAGACTTTCATCTTCTTTCAGAATTTGTAAAACCTGTTTTATTTCTTCTGCCGATTTAAACCCGAGCCGGTTCATTCCTGTATCAATTTTTAAATGTACCGGAAAATTACGCAGACCATTTTGTCGGGCAGTTTGCAGAAATTTTTCGAGTAGTGCGATGCTGTAAATATTGGGTTCAAGCTGAAAGTCGATAATATGCTGAAAGCTTTGCTGTTCGGGGTTCATCACAATTACCGGTGTCGAAATTCCGGCATTGCGCAGCAAAACTCCTTCGTCGGTTACGGCCACAGCAAGATAATCAACCTGTTGATATTGCAGGGCGCTGGCAATTTCAACATCGCCGCTACCATATGAAAAAGCTTTAACCATCACCATAATTTTTGTCCCGGGGTTCAGCAGTTTACGGTACACATTCAGATTATTGGTGAGCGCATTTAAATCAATTTCAAGTCGCGTAAGATGAGCCTTAAACTGAAGAATCAATTGTATTTTTTCGAAAGTAAACTGACGGGCTCCTTTAATCAGTATTGCCGCCGACTGAAAGCGGCTGCGATTGATGCGTGCCAAAAAATCGTCAGTTGAGTCGAAAAAGCTTTTTTTCATCGAAAAAAGGTCGGAGTGTCCCGAAATTCCGGTACCTATTCCGATGATTTCATCAATTTTCCAGGTGATAAGCAAAGTGTTCACCTGTTGGTAAAGTTCACTGTCAGGCAATCCGGTTTGCTGAATATCAGAAATAATAACAAGCTTGTACAAATGCGCTTTGGCTGCTTGCTGGTGTAAAACAGACAGTGCCATTGCCAGCGAATTCAGGTCGGAATTATAAAAATCGTTTACCAGCAAACAGTTGTTGATTCCCTGTTTTATTTCGAGTCGCATTTCAACGGGAAAAAGAGTGGCAAACTCGTTTAAAACCGGTAAAACAGCTGCGTTTAATGCAATGGCTGCCGCAAAACAATGACAGGCATTTTCAAGCGAAGAGTCGTCGATAAACGGTATTTGAAACTGCACACTTGTGTTGTTGAAACTGGCGTTGACCACGGTAAATTCCGTTTCTTTTTTTACAGAAAAAAGAATGGCTGCCTGTTTGTTTTTAAACGACCAGTTGACTGGCTGAATACCGTTAACAGTACAGAATTCGCCTGCTGATTTGGCAATTGAAGGCGAATCTTCGTTGTAAACCAGCTTTTTGCTTTTTGAAAAAAGTAAAAGTTTTTCCTCAATTTTTTGTTTTGTCGAAATAAATCCCTCCTGGTGGGCATCGCCAATGTTGGTGAAAATGCCAATTTCGGGTTGAATAATAGCGGCCAGATTTTGCATTTCTCCGGGTTGTGAAATTCCGGCTTCAAAAATGCCCAGATTGTGTGATGAGTCCATCAGCAAAACCGAAAGCGGAACACCCACCTGCGAATTGTAGCTTTTTGGATTACGAACTATACGATATTGTTTCGAAAGCAGGTTGAACAGCCATTCTTTAATAATGGTTTTGCCGTTGCTTCCTGTAATTCCGATAACCGGATATTTCATTTGCACCCGGTTAAAAGCGGCTAATTTTTGCAAGGCCACTGTGGTGTCTTCAACAAGAATAAATGTTGCTTTTTCTGTAATAACTGCAATCTCAGAAACTATAAAAGCGGCAATTGCTTTTGTAGTGAGATTTGAAATATAATGATGTCCATTATTTCTCGGGCCTTTCAACGCAATAAAAACTGTGTTGTTTCCTTCGAAAAAATTACGGCTGTCAGTCACAATTTTTTTAACCGGCAAATTCGTGTAATCAACTCCTTTGAAAAGTTTTCCGTTTAAAATGCGGGTAACCGATTCGATGGTCAAGTCAATCATACAATAAAGTATCAGTTTGTAATCATTTGAAAGTCAGTGAACCCCTGTCTTGTTTTAACTTTGGGCTAAACAGCGCTGTCGTTTGTTTCGCGGAAACAACTTCGGCAAAGTGGTTCATACACATTTTTTTCGCCCAGCAAAACAATTTGTTCCATGTTCGATAACCGATGCGAAAACTGTGCAATATTTCCGCATTTCACACAAATGGCGTGTACCTTGTCAACGTGGTCGGCAATGGCCATCAATTCAGGAATCGGCCCAAAAGGTTCTCCTTTAAAATCCATATCGAGCCCGGCCACAATTACCCTGATTCCCAGGTTGGCCAGCTTAACCACCACTTCCACAAGTCCTTTATCGAAAAACTGGGCTTCGTCAATCCCAATCACATCCACATTCCCGGAGAGTAAAAGAATATTGGCAGAATTTTCGACGGGGGTTGACTGAATTGAATTTTCATCGTGCGAAACAACTTCGGTAAGCGAGTAACGAATGTCGATGGAAGGTTTGAAAATTTCAACTTTCTGACGTGCAATTTTGGCACGTTTCAAACGGCGTATCAGCTCTTCGGTTTTCCCCGAAAACATTGAACCGGCAATCACCTCAACAACGCCTGTTTTTTTAGGAGAGTTTATGTTTCGTTCAATAAACATGAAGTAATTCAGAAATTAGTACTTTTGACAAAAGTAAAATTTTAAACATCAGCCTGCGTAGAATGGAAAATAAAAAACTGCTGGGATACATTCTGAAAGACCTTTTGGAACTGGAAGAAATGTTTAATGAAAATACCTGTTTGCAATTCGATGAGATTGAAACTGAGTTTATTCAGAACCGTGTAAAAAGTGCCCGAAAACTGGTTCAAATGTACATTGGGCATTGGGATGAAAAAACGGAGGAACCGAATCGTGAGAAACATGAACTGGTAAACAAAACTATAACTCAGCAATCCGCTGTTATTATGAATGATAACACCGAAATAAAGGCGGAAAAACAGGAAAGAAAGATTGAACAGGAAAAGGCTGCTGAACCATTTATTGCCGCAGCACCGGTTATTATGATTGAAGAGGTTGAAGAGCCGGAAAAAGTTGTTCAAAAACCGGTAACTCCCAGGCGACATGAAAAAAGTCAGCCTGTATCAGGTGTTATGGTAAATGAGATTTTGGGTTATCTTGAAAATACAATTACTGAAATTGCAAAGGAAGATGGCGGAAATATTCCGGAAGCAGAGGAAGAGGATGAATGGCAGCAACCGGAACCTGAAAAACGTTTTCAGACCAAAAAATCAGAAGCGGAGCAACAGGAACTCCGGTTAGATGAAACACCGGATGATGAACAGCAAGGTAAAAGGTTAGGCGACAGCTTTCTGAAAGAAAAATCGGTAAACGACCTGATATCGGCTGATGCACAAAAGCTTGAAAATAAAATTTCAAATATGCCGGTTTCGAGTATTCAGGCAGCGATAGGTATTAACGATCGCTTTCAGTACATCCGCGAGCTTTTTGACGGAAATGCAGAAAAATTTGCCGAGACAGTTGCTAAATTGGATTCAATGTCGGACCTGAAAGATGCCGTTGTTTACCTGCAACAAAATTTTAAATGGAAGAAAACTGAAGTGAGCCTTAAATTTGTAACGCTTATCAAACGCAGGTTCCCGCAATGAGTAAATACGGAAAACTTGTTTTGGTGCCAACGCCGATTGGCAACCTGGGCGATATTACGTTTCGGGCTGTTTCGGTGTTGAAGGATGCCGATATTATTTTGGCCGAAGATACACGTGTGTCGTCGCGGTTGTTGCAGCACCTCGAAATCGATAAGAAACTTTGGGCACATCATAAATTTAACGAACACAAATCGGTAGGTTCACTTGTGTCGAAAATTCAGGAAGGAAATACAATTGCTTTAATTTCTGACGCCGGAACACCCGGAATCTCCGACCCCGGATTTCTGCTTGTACGTGCATGTGTTGAAAACAGAGTTGACGTGGAATGTTTGCCAGGAGCCACGGCGTTGATTCCGGCATTGGCAGTCTCGGGATTACCTACCGACAAATTTGTTTTTGAAGGATTTTTACCACAGAAAAAAGGCAGACAAACCCGTTTGATTCACTTGGCAGAAGAGCCACGAACCATGGTTTTTTACGAATCACCATTTCGCCTGGTAAAAGCACTTTCGCAATTTGCTGAATTTTTTGGAAGCGAGCGCAAGTGCTGTGTTTGCCGCGAGTTAAGCAAAATGTTTGAGGAAATTAAGCGGGGAACCGTAACCGAACTCCTGCAATATTATACTGCACACCCGCCAAAAGGCGAAATTGTAATTGTAGTGGAAGGCGCTGGTGGCGAAAAAGAATCAGACGACTAATCATCTGTTAATGAACAGAAAATATACCCACATTTTTTTCGACCTTGATAATACACTTTGGGATTTTGAGACCAATTCGCGTAATGCGATGCTGATTTCGTATGAGCATTTTAAACTTTCACAAAAAGCTGATTTTAATAATTTTTATGAAGTTTATGTTAAACACAACCATAAGTTGTGGGAGTTTTACCGTAAAAGCGAAATTGCGAAAAAAGAATTGATACAACTCAGATTTCAGTTAACTTTTGATGAACTGAGTATTACAGGAGTTGACGCAGGATTGATGAATACACACTATCTGGATGTTATGCCTCACCAGAAACAATTGAATGACGGTGCGATAGAACTCCTGAAATACCTGAAAAAAAAATCATACGAAATTTCAATCATTACAAATGGGTTCAAGGAAGTTCAACATAAAAAAATTGAGACATCGGGTCTAAAACCTTTTATTACAAATGTTTATATATCAGAAGAGTTAAAGATTTCAAAACCCGAACGGGGAATTTTTGATTATGCCATAAAATCGTCCAATGCACGAAAAACGAAAAGTCTCATGGTTGGCGATGATTGGGAGGCAGATGTAATAGGGGCTGTTAAATTTGGAATTGATGCAGTTCATTTCGATAGAAATGAGACATCTGAATTAATACAAATCGAAAATAGGCTGACAAAACAGTGTATTTACAGGACTGGTGCATTACCAAAACTTATCAAAATAATTGATTAATAAGTAGAAGATATTGAAAAAACTGCACATTTTAGTGTTAAATAATAGCGAAACCATTAGTATGGTTTTATTCTTTTTTTAAGTTTGTACATATTAACAAAAATTCATTAACATTAACATTTGTTGTTTTCATGAGTAATATTGTAAACCAAAATATAAAAGCTATACTTAAAGCTAACTCTATGTAGATTTACATGAGTTAAATAATCGAAAAAAATAATTTATTTGATATCGCTGTTTAATTATTAATTTAAAACTATTTCTATGAAAAAAATTGCATTTTTTTTATCGATTTTGCTTTTCATGGGAACTGTGTTTGTACATGCTCAAACCAGAAGTATATCGGGAACGGTAACTTCTGCTGAGGATAATCAACCGGTTCCCGGTGTTTCGGTATCTGTTAAGGGCACAACCGTTGGAACAGTTACCAATGTGGATGGCGGGTTCCAGTTAAACATTCCGCAGGACTCCAAAACTTTGGTTTTCAGCTTCATCGGGATGAAAAACCAGGAAATTGAAATTGGTGCACAAACCAGTTTCAATATCAAAATGGAAACCGACGTTTTTGGTATTGACGAAGTGGTGGTAACCGCACTCGGGATTACGAGAGAAAAGAAATCTCTTGGCTACGCCGTGCAGGACATTTCATCCGAAGATATCTCGAGGGCTAATAACCCTAACCTGATTACTTCGCTTTCTGGTAAGCTTGCAGGGGTTGAAGTTCGTCAATCGTCAGGTATGCCCGGTGCACCTGCAACGGTGCTAATCAGGGGTGCACGTTCGTTCGACGGAAACAACCAGCCATTGTATGTCGTTGATGGTATGCCAATAACAAGTAATCCCGACTACGGGCAAGATGTTACAGGCGCATACAATTCAAGTCGTTCCATTGATATCGACCCGAACGATATCGAATCAATTAACGTGTTGAAAGGCCAGGCTGCTGCTGCACTTTATGGTCTTAGGGCATCCAATGGTGTAATCGTTATTACAACAAAAAGCGGCAAGGGTGCGACAAAAGGCGATCCAACTGTAACACTTACAACCTCGATTACTTCAGATGTAATTTCACGGTTACCCGATGTTCAGCAAACTTATGCTCAAGGATATTACGAAGATTTTTACAGTGCATTTTCGTATTCCTGGGGTCCAAAGATTACCGATTTACCAAAAATTCCAAACTTAGGGGGCGATGCACTTGGCCAACCCGGAAAATGGTGGGATCCATACAAAGGAAGCTGGCAAAATCCGGTGGCTTATAATAACGCCGAAAACTTCTTCCAATCAGGTCTTACACAGTATTATGGCGCCAATGTAAGCAATTCAACCGATGTGGCAGATTATTCCATTGGCATAAGCGCCACAAATCAGGATGGTGTTATACAGAATACTGGAATGAAAAGATATACAGCTAAAATGGCTGCATCTTTCAAAATGGGGGATAAATGGAAATCAGGTTTCTCTGGAAATTATTCGGATGTTGATTTGCAGAAACTACCTTCAGGAAACGACAGTTATTTATTTACTGTAATGGGTGCTCCGGCATCTTTCGATTTAATGGGGACACCTTATCACATGGAAGGTCCGCTTGGTGAATACAGGCAGATTTCTTACCGTCGTGGTGCAGTGGGTGAAAACCCAAGATGGGCAGTTGCAAATAACCATAATCTTGAAACTACCCGTCGTTTCTTCGGAAACACATACCTTGAATTTAAACCTGCCGATTGGGTTATTTTGCGGGAACAGTTCGGAGTTGACACATATTCAACCGATATGGAAGATTTGCGTCAAAAAGGTAGTGCCGGTACCGGCCAGGTTTTACCTACTGCAGGTGATTATACTTCGCCAACCAAAACCACGTTTGGTTACAGGGAACCTACAGGTGGTTCTATAAATAATTATGGTGTGATGCGCAGTAACATTAACTCTTTGTTTACAGCTACATTTAACTACGATATTACTGAAGACCTCTCCGGTACATTAATTATTGGAAACGAATTCAGGGATGAAACCAGCCGGTCATGGACCATGACAGGAACCGGTTTTACCATTCCCGGATGGAACAATATGTCGAATACAACTACTCAAACTGCTGATGAATCAAAAGGACGTTTCCGTTCGGTAGGCAACTTCGGAAACCTTGCAATGGATTATAAAAGTATGTTGTATTTGAACCTCACAGGTCGTTACGATATCGTATCCAGTATGCCAACCAATAACCGGTCATTCTTCTATCCTTCGGTTTCGCTTGGCTTTGTGTTCACTGAATTGGAAGCATTAAAAGATAATACAACACTTCCTTACGGGAAAATCCGTGCTTCATTTGCACAGGTCGGTCAGGCAGGTTCGTACAATCAGCCAACCTATTATCAAGGCGGTGCGGGCAGCGGTTTCTTAAGTGATGGCATTACCTATCCATTGGGTGGTGTTTCCGGATTCCGTCAGAATACTACTATTTATGACCCAAATCTGAAACCACAGAATACAAAAAACTATGAATTGGGTATTGAATTGAAATTCCTGAATAACCGTTTAGGTGTTGATTATACCTATTCAGACCAGTTGGCAACCGACCAGATTTTCAGCGTACCAATGGCAGGTTCAACCGGATATGCAAGTTTTGTAACCAATGCCGGTGAAATGTCTTCCGTGGCACATGAAGTGATGTTAAACATTATACCAATTCAAATGAAAGATTTTGAATGGGTAATCAACGCAAACTTTACAAAAATCAAGAACGAAGTAGTTTCATTGGCTCCCGGAATTGAAAGTATTCACTTGGCAGGTTATGTAACTCCTAATGTTCGTGCTTATGCAGGCAATACTTATCCTACAATTTATGGTTTGCAAATGGCGCGTGATGAACAAGGAAGAATTTTGATAGATGACGATCCTGACAGTTATTATTATGGCTTCCCAATGGAAGGTGAATCAGGTAAAATTGGTGATGTTTCTCCCGATTTCATTATGGGCATTACAAATACTTTCAAGTACAAATTCATTACATTGTCTGCTTTATTGGACTGGAAGCAAGGTGGAGATATTTACTCCGGTACCAACCGTTTGATGGCTTTATATGGTTCTGCAGCATTTACTGAAGACCGTACTTCAACATTCCAATACAAGGATACTGAAAATGCAAAAGGTGAAGGAGTTCTTTCTGATGGGTCACCAAATAATATTACCAGAGGCGGCCCTGATGATATAGAAGCTTACCCGGATTTCTATGCAGACCTTTTCGGCAGTATTGATGAAATGGCAGTTTATGAAACTTCGTATCTCAAACTGCGAGAAATTGCTTTAACATTAGATTTACCGAAAAGAATTCTTGAACCGGTAAAAATGAGTGGGGCAAGTATTAGTTTTGTTGGACGTAACTTTTTGCTTTGGACAACTTTACCAAACGTTGATCCGGAAACATCACAGGGTATGGGTAATGGCCAGATGGGTTTCGAATATATGTCGTTGCCACAGACCAAATCTTATGGGGTTACGCTTAATTTAACTTTTTAATTCTAAAAATTAAATGAATATGAAAACATTAAAAATATTATTGTTAGTTCTTCTTTCATCAGTTGTTTTCTCATGCAGTGAAGAAAAAATGGATGAAATTAATATGGAACTGAATGATGCTTTGGATATGAGTGTGCAGAGTATGCTCCCTGATATTATTCTGAAAAGTGGTTTCGAAACTGCTTCTACCGATATCGCCTGGTATGCAACGGTTTATATTGAGCATAGCGCCGGAACATGGGCACAGTCGATTGATGCAGATAAAAGGATTGGACAAACGGCTGCTACACTGTTTAATAATAATTGGAACAGCCTTTATGATGTATTGAATATTTGCAAGGATATAATTACCAAAACAGCTCCTGACGGGCCGGAACCGGACAACCAGTTTGTTCGCGGCGTTGCCCAGGTACTTACCGCATATAACCTTGCAATGGTTACCGATATGTGGGGCGAAGTGCCATGGTCAGAAGCTTTATTGGGGCCGGCTAATTTGCAGCCGAAATACGATAAACAATCAACGATTTATCCGCTGATTCAACAGTATTTAGATGAGGGTATTGCAAGCCTTACAGCCGCTACAAATGTATCCGGTGTGGGCGACTATGCTTTTAACGGCGACAAAGCTAAATGGATAAAAGCCGCGAATTCGCTGAAAGCAAGATATTACCTGCGTTTATCAAATGTTGACAATCAAGCTGCATCAAAAGCACTGGGTGTTATTTCGAAAGGCTTTGCCACAAGTGCGGATAACTTCTATTTTAAAGCTTATGAAGCTACTGCTACTGGCGAAAATGCTTGGTACCAGTTTATGAACGACAGATCGCATTTATCGGTAGGTAAAACGCTTTACGATCTAATGACCTCGAGAAATGATCCACGCATTGCTCAATACTTTAGTAAAATTGAAGGTGAGTATGTTCCGGCTCCTAACGGTACGGCTACTCAAACTCAGGGTGGTATATATTCTGTTTCGCTGATCACCGAAGAGGGCAGGACAACACCATCGCCAATTATGACTTATCATGAATTGATGTTTATTGAAGCTGAAGCGAAATTCCGTACTAACGATAATACATGGAAAGCATCTCTTCAAAAAGCAGTTGAAGCCAACTTTGTTTTCCATGGACTATCTTTGGCGGAGGGAACTGATTATTTTACAACAGTGGTTACTCCGCTTTTAACTGCAGGTAATGAATTAAAACAAATTCTTACAGAGAAGTATATTGGGTTCTATGAACATGAAGCAATTGAAGCATACAACGATTACAGGAGGGTGCCTTCATTCTTAACACTCAACAATCCCAACAACACTCAGGTTGGTTTTGTGTGGAGATTCCCATACGCAACCAGTGAAGAAGCATCGAACTCTGCAAATATTCCGAAAATCAATGTTTTCACTGATAAAGTTTGGTGGGCAGGTGGCACTGAGAAATAATACTATTTAATTAATAGGATAACAAATTTACGAGGCCAGCAGGATTTCCTGCTGGCTTTTTTATTTTTCAAAATTAAAAAAATCAATTAATTTCTTTGATTTCTGGTTTTGGTAAATTATGGATTAAGTTTTTTGACAACTATTGGGGCAAAATATAATAAACACTTTTCAACATTTATTAACTTTTCAGAAATTTTACTTCTTTCATAAATCTGCAATAATTCAAATCGTTAAAGCCTTGAATTTACTTATGATTTGTTACGAATTGACATGTTTTCTTTTCATTCTTTTTGGTAATTAAATTCTTTTTTTACATTTGTTACCGTTAATTTTTGTTAACACACAAATGGGGGAATGATTTGATTTTACTGATAATTCAACCAATTCGTAGTAAACAGTTGATTGGTTGTGTTTTGTATAATTATTGAATATGATTTTTTTATTATATGCTGTTTAATTATTAATTTAAAACTATTTCTATGAAAAAAATTGCATTTTTTTTATCGATCATGTTTTTCATGGGAACAGTGTTGGTTCATGCTCAAACCAGAAGTATATCGGGAACGGTAACTTCTGCTGAGGACAACCAGCCTATTCCCGGAGTTTCAGTTTCTGTGAAAGGGACAACACTCGGAACCATCACTAATATTGATGGTGGATTCGAGCTTACCATTCCACAGGACGCGCAAACTTTAATTTTTAGTTTCATCGGGATGAAAAACTACGAAGTAGCGATTGCAAATCAATCCACTTTTAGTGTTAAAATGGAAACCGATGTATTTGGTATCGACGAAGTTGTTGTAACTGCTTTGGGTATCTCAAGAGAAAAAAAATCTCTCGGTTATGCATCTCAGGATGTAAAAAGTGAGGAACTCATGGAAGCTGCTGCTCCCGATGCTATTTCAGCATTACAGGGAAAAGTTGCCGGGGTACAGATTTCGCAGGCAGGTGGACAGGTTGGCGCTTCGTCTCGTATCGTTATTCGTGGTAACAGTTCGTTCGGGAATAACCAACCTTTAATTGTTGTTGACGGTATCCCTTATTCTAATGGTAATACTGTAAATAATGGGGTTGATTTTGGAAGCGGGTTATATGATATTAACCCAAATAACATAGAGTCATTAACTGTGCTTAAAGGTGGAGCTGCTGCTGCACTTTATGGTATGCGTGCTGGTAACGGTGTAATTTTGATTACTACAAAATCAGGCAAAAGCAAAGCAAAAGGTATTTCTGTAGAATACGATGGGAACTTCAATGTTGACCAGGTATATCACATACAAAAATACCAGAATAAATACGGACAGGGTTATTTAGGCGACGAGTGGTTCTACAAAGAAGCTCAGGCTGATGGTTACACCGGTTCATACCAGGATTTTGCAACCGGTGGTTACGATCCCGGTTATGGTTTTGCTTACGTTGATGGTATTGGTAACGGCGTTAACGACGGCGTTGATGAAAGCTGGGGTCCGCGTTTGGATATCGGATTAAAAATCCCACAATATACAAGCCCGGTTGATGCCAATGGTAACATTATCCCAACCGATTGGGTTTCGAACCCAAGTAATGTAAAAGACTTTTATCAGCTTGGCTTTACTACAAACCATACTTTCGCTTTGACTTCGGTAACTGACAATTCTACAACCCGTGCTTCAATCGGTTACAGCGAACAACAAGGGACTATGCCAAATACGGATCAAACCCGTTACACAGCTGCATTAAACACAGATATGACAATTAACAAATATCTGAAATATGACCTGTCAATGAATTATACCCGCACTGAAAGCGACAACCTTCCTATAACTGGTTATAACGCAAGTAACCCGATGCAGTCAATGGGGCAATGGTTTGGCCGCCAGGTTGATATGAAAGCGCTTGAAGCCAATTGGCAGACAACAATGCCGAACGGATTTCCATACAACTGGAACAGCAATTACCATAATAACCCATATTGGAGTATGTTTATGAATACCAATTCCTATCAGCGTGACAGGATTTTTGGTAAATCTTCTTTGTGGATTATTCCTACAGAATACCTGAAATTTGAAGGCCGTATCGGGTTGGATTATTACAACTCGAATAATAATCCGGTAACTTATGCTGGCTCAAACGAAACATTGTTAGATGCTTCAACTGCAACATTTTCAGGAGGTTGGTTTCGTGAGAACGAAGAAAGACAATCAGAATTCAACGCCGACTTTATCGGATATTTTGATAAAACTTTTGGTGATTTCTCAGTGAGCGCACTTGCAGGTGCAAACTACCGCAATCTTCGTTGGTCGTCGATGCTAATTGGCGCAAATGATTTAACAGTTCCGAACCTGTTTACCATTGCAAATGTGAAAGGTAGCTCTGTAACCGGACAAGATAATTCCTGGATTCGTACCAACAGTGTTTATGCACAGGGAACTTTCGGATACGGAGACTTTTTATTTGTTGATGTACTTGCACGTAACGATTGGTCATCAACTATTAAAGATCCATTTTTCTATCCAGCAGTTAGTGTAAGTTGGTTGCCACTGCAAACATTCGAAATTGAAAGCGATGTTATTTCATTCCTCAAATTGAGAGGTGGTTGGGCAAAAGTGGGTAATGCAACAGGTGCATATCGTACAGATCCTTATTTTGCAGCCATTACAAGTACTATTTATGGTGTTTCTCAGTACCAGCAGGCAACTGAGTTTCCACCGGCCGGATTAAAACCTGAACAGGTTGTAACCAGCGAATTAGGTATGGAAATCAATTTCCTTCAAAACAGGGTGGGTCTTGATGTAGCGTTATATGACAAAACAACTACAGATCAGATTATGAGTGTACCGATTTCGAAAGCAACCGGTTACAGCACCACGCTTGTTAATGCAGGTGAAATTAATAACAAGGGTATTGAAATTCAGTTGCACGGTGCAGTAGTTAAAAATGCTGATGGATTTAACTGGGACATTTACCTGAACTGGGCAAAAGACCAAAGTGAAGTAATTGAACTTTATACCGACCCGGTTACATTACAAAAGGTTGAGTCATACAACTTAGGTTCTGAATGGAGTACTTACGTTCAGGCACGTCCGGGTGAACCATGGGGTGTTATTTATGGAACTGGTATGGTTAGACGCGAATCTGATAACGCTATCATTGTAGCTGCAAGCGGAAGACCAAGAACAAAAACCAACATGAAACTGGGAAGTGTTACTCCCGACTGGATTGGTGGCTTGCGTAACGAATTCAGTTATAAAAACTTTACTTTAGGATTCCTGCTCGATGTAAGAAAGGGTGGTGATATCTTTAGTATCTCACAAATGTTTGGTGCTTATGCTGGTCAGCTTGAATTTACTGCTGATGGTGATTTCCGCGAAAATGGACTTATTCTTGGTAAGGATTTTTTAACTGACGAGAAATTTGTGAAAGTTGTAACATTAGATGCTACTGATATTCAGAAATCAGAATTTGCAGAAAACGACCTTGTAACAGGTGCACAGGACTTTTTTGAATCATACTATGGTAACCGTGAATTAAGTATTTACGACGGCTCGTATGTAAAATTGCGCGAAGCTCACTTTACCTATACACTTCCTTCAAATTTATTCAGTGCAACATCAATGGTAAAAGGTGCATCAGTTTCACTGGTTGGTAACAACCTCGGAATTCTTTGGACACACAAATCTAATATTTCAGGTCTCGATCCTGAAAACTCTACCGGAAGCGGTAATGGAGGTGTTGGTTTGGAAAGCACCAGCTATCCGCCATCAAGAAGTATCGGTTTAAAATTAAATTTGAAATTTTAACATCTAATATAGCATGATTATGAAAAGATATATTGGAAAAATATTAGCGATGACTTTCATTGCAACCTTTTTAATCGTTGGTTGTACTGATAGTTTTGTAGAGGTAAATACTGACCCTGACAGGGCAAAAGATGCTCCGGCAACAAACGTACTTGCTTTTGTGTTAAGGTATCACTCGTCAACATTTTATGATGTTTGGAATAATATGAGTGAGCCTTCTACTTATGGTGGACACCTCACTAAGATTCAGTACATTGATGAGGCACGTTATCAGTTCAGACCAGTTACTGTTGAAAACAAATGGTATTACGGTTATATTACATTACAGAATGTGGCTGAAATTAAAAAGAAAGCTGAAGCTGATGATGCTAAAAATTTACTTGGTGTGGCAAAGGTACTCGAAGCTTTTATCTATCAGGCAATGACTGATACATGGAGGGATATTCCTTACACTGAAGCTAATAAGTTAAGTGATGGTATTTTACTTCCGAAATACGATAAACAGGAAGACATTTATCCTGCATTATTGGCAACACTGGCAGAAGCGAATACATTACTTGCAACAAGAACGGATGCTTTAGGTGATGGCGATCTTCTTTTTGGAGGAGATACAGATAAATGGCAGAAATTTGCAAATTCACTTCGTTTACGTCTTGCAATGCGTATTTCAGGTGTAAATTCAGCATTGGCAAAATCAACCGTAGAAACTATTATGGGTAACCAAGCAGCTAACCCGATTATGGAAAGCAATGATGACAACGCTTTCTTCTGGTGGCCAGGTGTTAACCCATACGAAGAACCCTGGATGGTGGATGCAAAAACCCGTGATGACCATGCCGTTTCAGACATTCTTGTTAATCATATGAAAGCCCTTAGCGATCCTCGTCTCCCTGTTTATGCGATACCTGCGGTTGCTGATGGAGAATACAGAGGATTTACAATTGGTGCGGTTGCTCAACCTTCGCTTCCTTCTGTATCGCGCATCGGAACACTTTATCGTAGAACAGCTGCTGGATTCTCCCCGTACATGCGTTATTCAGAAACTATGTTCTATGTTGCTGAAGCAGCGATGAAAGGTTACAGTGTTGGTATGACAGCTGAAACTGCATACAATAAAGCTGTTGAAGCTTCTATCCTTGAAAATGGATTAGATCAGGCTGATGCTGATGCTTATTTAGCTGCTGATGCTAAATTCAACAATACAACTGATCAGGTGTATGAACAATTGTGGATTGCGTTGTTTAAACAAGGCATGGAAGCTTGGTCGTTGTACCGTCGTACTGGTGTTCCGAAAGACCACTATGTGGCTCCGGGTTCACCTTATACAGGCCACAACAGCCCACCTTTCCGTTATCCTTATCCACAGAATGAAATGACTTATAACAAAGCTAATGCTGAAGCTTTTGTTAATGAAGTTGCCGATGATTTCTGGGGTAAAAAAATGTGGTGGGATACCCGTGCAGGTGTTCAATAGTAGCAATTGAAACTTAAATATTAAAAGTCCCGGCAAATTTTTGCCGGGACTTTTTTTGCTTAAAAATATTACAAAAAGAAACTGAATTTTGGCTCTTACCTTTTCTTTTTTTGGCTTTCAAGAGTAGTGATTGCTTTAAAATTAAAACAACCCAAAGGCTTATATCTGCGAGGCGAAAGCAATCGAATTCAAAAAATGTTACTTAAATTTGAACGCAATCGATTCATTAATTAAAAGTAAAAATATTATATCATGAAAAATTTACTGTTTACAGCATTCTTAGTTTTAGTCCTTCACAGTTTATCTATTGCTCAGTTGCCTCTTACTTATGGTGTAAGAACTACGATGGACTTGTATGAATCGAATAAATTGGTCAGTGGAAATGGAGCAGGATTATTGACGGATAAAGATATAGAAGGTTCTCCATATGCAGATGAGGAATTTCAGATGGGATCAATTTACACTACTCAGAAACTACAGTATGTTGATATTCAGTTAAGATATAATATTTATAATGATAATATTGAATTTAAAACCCCATCGGGAGAAATTCAGACATTGGCAAATCCTGAAGTTGTTGAAATAGCTGTATTTGGGAAAAATCAATTCGTATATTCGTCTTATGTTCATTCAAATAAAGTTAAAAAGGGATTTCTGGTTGTGATAGAGGAAGGTAAAGCTTCTTTGTTTTCAAAGCCTGTTGTGGCTTTTAAAGAAGCAACTCAGCCAGCGGCCTACAAACAACCTGAACCAGCTAAGTTTGTAAAAAAGGCAGATGAATATTATTTGCGGATTGGAACTGAACCTGCTGTTTCTATAAAGGGTAAGAAAGATTTAATAGCTGTCTTTCCTGACAATCAGAAAGCCATTGAAGATTTTATTGATAAGAACAAAATTAAGATCGGTAAACCGGAAGGGTTAAAAGAAGTAGTTCGTTACTATAACTCTTTGTAGTTTCAAATTAAAAATCGGAACTGTTTGAAATACCAATCTTTATCTGTTACGTTTTCCTCTTCTTCTTCTTAGCCGCCGGAAACAAAACATTATTCAATATCAGTCTGTAACCCGGCGAGGTAGGGAACAAGTTTAAATCGGTTGGTGCGTCACCAACCAGGTGGCGGTAATCTTCCGGGTCGTGGCCGCCGTAAAATGTCCAGAAACCTTTGCCACGCTCGCCGTGAATATAACGTGCCTCACCTGCATTTTTGTTTTCGCCCATCACAAGGCTACCGGGTTTCAGCAACTCTTTTTTGTAAGCAGTGGTTTGGCCCATAAATCCCTTTATCAGGTTGCGGTGGTTCTGGCAAAGCATCGTTGGAATCGGATCCCATTTGGCCGAGAATTCAAACAAAGTAAAAAAATCGTTTTCGCGTACTACGTTTCGGGAGGTGGTCACATCAATATTCGAAAACTCATAAGCATACGGATCCATTGTAAGTTTAAAATCGCGAAAGGCAAAAGTGTGGTTAAAATCAAGTTTTTCCTGGGCATTCTTATCTGCCGGGTCGCCATCAAACATTGGTTCGCAGATGTCAATTCCCATGGCTGCCAACGAAATATCATAAGTGTCGGTAGCTGCACACATGGCAAACAGAAAGCCGCCGTTCAGTACATATTTTTCAATTTCACGGGTTACAAACGATTTCATTTCTGCAACCTTCAGAAAACCCAGTTTTTTTGCCAGTTCATTGTTGATGGCCACTTCCTGCTGGTACCACGGCGCGTTTTGATACACCCGCCAGAATTTTCCAAACTGTCCGGTAAAATCTTCGTGGTGAAGGTGCAGCCAGTCGTATTCAGCTAATTTGCCATTAAAAATTTCTTCATCGTAAATTACATCATACGGAATCTCGGCATAGGTAAGCACCAGAGTAACAGCATCGTCCCAGGGTTGTTTGTTGGGTGGTGAATACACTGCTATTTTTGGTGCCTTGTTCATGGCAACCGCATCCTGGTTTACATCGGGCTGAGAAATTTCGTCTAAAATTGCAGCTGCCTGCGCATCAGTTACCGATTCGAATGAAACGCCACGCACCATACATTCGCTTTCGAAAGCTGGAGAATGTTGCATCAGAAAACTACCTCCGCGGTAATTGAGCAACCATTTTACCTCAACATCCTTTTCAAGTACCCAAAAGGTTATTCCGTAGGCTTTCAGATGGTTTTTCTGAGAATCGTCCATGGGAATCAGCAGGTAAATTGCTTTCACCTGCATCACCGATATAAGTAGAAATAGTATCAGTACTAATTTTGTTTTCATGGTTGTACGTTTCAGAAATTACAAATAGCGAGGGCAAAATGTTCAGTTAAAATGGTGAGTCGGTTTTTCCCGACCGCTGATTTTCAAAACTGCTGTTGTGGCTCATTCCAACTCCTGCCGTTTCAGCGTCCTCATTCATTTTTGAGCTGTAAGTTTTTGCTCCGCCGCCCAAACTTCCGGCAAACTGGTGTTCCATATCCGAGAATTTGGCCAGTTCTTTTTTAAACGAAAGATGAATATCGCCGGTGGCGCCGTTACGGTGTTTTGCAATGATGATTTCGGCTACACCCAGCAGCGAGTTCCCTGATTCATCTTCAGTAATTCCGTAATATTCAGGTCGGTGAATAAACAAAACAAGGTCGGCATCCTGCTCAATCGCACCCGACTCACGAAGGTCTGAAAGCTGCGGGCGTTTGCCTTCGCGCGATTCAACCGAACGGTTGAGCTGCGAAAGTGCCAGAATCGGGATGTCTAGCTCTTTGGCAATGGCTTTCAGCGAGCGTGAAATATTACTTACTTCCTGTTCGCGGCTACCACGGTTATCGGCGCCGGCAGTCATCAGCTGCAGGTAATCCACAATCACAACTTCGATGTTATATTGCATTTTTAAGCGCCGGCATTTTGCCCTGAATTCAAAAATTGAAAGCGCCGGTGTATCGTCGATAAACATCGGAGCTTTGTCGAGATTCGAGATTTTACGGTTCAGGTGTTCCCATTCCCAGTCTTCTAGCCGACCCGATTTCAGTTTTTGCGAACCCAATTCGGTTTCCGAAGAAATTAATCGCGTAACCAACTGAATGGATGACATTTCGAGCGAAAACAAGGCAACGGATTTGTTGTGCGTTACAGCCATTTCGCGTGCCATGGAAAGTACAAAAGCTGTTTTTCCCATTGATGGTCGGGCTGCTACAATCACAAGGTCGGTTTTCTGCCAGCCCGAGGTGATTCGGTCGAGTGCAGTAAAACCCGAAGGAACTCCGCTCAACCCTTCTTTCTGGTTTTTTGCTTTTTCAATCTGAAGAATCGCCTGGTTTAAGATGGGTTTAATCGGTACAGTTTCCTTTTTAATATTTCCCTGGGCAATTTTAAAAAGCGACGATTCAGAAAAGTCGATAAGGTCGTCAACATCCATCGTATCGTCGTATGATCGTGACTGAATCTCAGTCGAAACCCTGATGAGTTCGCGCTGGATAAATTTCTGGGCAATAATGCGTGCATGAAATTCGATGTGGGCAGCAGAAGCCACACGCCGGGTTAGCTGTGTAATGTAAGCAGGACCTCCGATTTCCTCAAGCTGGTTGCGGTCTTTCAGTTCCTGGGTAACCATTAAAAGGTCAACCGGCTTTTCTTTGTTGGCCAGTTCTTTTATGGCGTCAAAAATTTTCTGGTGGGCTTCCTTGTAAAAACTTCCCGTATCAATTACGTCAGCAACTGTAACGTATGCATCTCGTTCAAGCATCAGTGCGCCCAAAACTGCCTCTTCCACTTCAGTAGCCTGGGGTGGCAATTTCCCGTACTGGGCGTTAATTTGTTCAATGTTGAACTGGTTGTTGTTATTGTTTTTTCTCCTTTCGGCCATAATTTTTCCAGCGGTTTTTTCTGCAACGGTAAATTTCGAATCTCAAAAATAAACGATTTGAATGCAGCAGGTTTTAAAACGGATTTTTAGTTCTGACAGAGTTTTTAACCTGACTTATTCACAAATGTTGATAGCTCCTACAATCCGAGTTTATCGCCAATGATGAGTGAAATCATGTCTTTCAGAGTCATTCCCATGGCTGCAATCTGTTGCGGAACAAAGCTGGTGGCTGTCATTCCCGGCGTGGTGTTTACTTCAAGGAAGTAAAACTCATCGTTTTTAAGAATATAGTCGATGCGCACAATTCCGGCACACTGGCAGAGATCATAAATTTCGGAACTGATATTCTGGCATTTTTCGAAAAGATGTTCGGGCAAACGCGCTGGTGTTATTTCCTCGGTAACGCCAGGTGTATATTTTGCTTCGAAATCGAAAAATTCATTTTTTGGCAACACCTCGGTAACCGGAAAAACTATTTTTTTATTGCCGATTTTCACAAGTCCACAGGTAAATTCAGCGCCATCTATAAATTGTTCAATCAGCGCTTCACTGCTTTCTTCCCAGGCTTTCAGAATTGCAGGTTCAATTTCTGCCTGGGTTTTTACTTTGGTAACACCAAAGCTCGAGCCTCCGGCATTCGGTTTCACAAAAACCGGTAATCCCAGGTTACTGACAATTTCAGATGCATTTACTTTGTCGCCCTTCGTAAGTTTTACCGATTTTGCCATTTTTACCCCGAAACTGCTCAGGTAATTGTTGCAAAACCATTTGTTAAAAGTTAACGACGAAGTGTGCACATTGCAGGTAGAATATGGGATTCCGAGCAATTCGAAATAGCCCTGCAGAATTCCGTCTTCGCCCGGCGTGCCATGAATTGTAATGTAGGCGTAATCGAAATTGATTTTGTTGCCGTTGTAATTAAAACTGAAATCAGATTTGTCGATGTCTGCAATTTTGACTTCGTTTTCAAGTACAATCCATTCATTTCCGCGCATCTGAATCAGCCACGGGGTGAATTTTGCTGTATCGACGGCGTTGTACACATTTACACCGCTTTTTACCGAAACAACATATTCGGAAGAGTCGCCTCCCGAAACAACGGCAATATTTGGTTTATTCTTCATAACGGTTTGATATATAATTTTCCCATTTATCAACTGCAGCGGCCATATCTTCGGGTAATTCCGAGTCGAAAAGCATTTTTTCGCCGGTTACCGGATGGGTAAAGCCAAGAGTTTTTGCGTGAAGTGCCTGTCGGGGCAATATTTTAAAGCAATTCATTACAAACTGCCTGTATTTGTTGGACGTGGTTCCGCGTAAAATTTCGTCGCCACCATAGTTCGAATCATTAAAAAGTGTGTGGTTGATGTATTTCATGTGTACCCGAATCTGGTGGGTGCGGCCGGTTTCGAGGCGGCATTCCACCAGACTTACATAACTCATATTTCTTAAAACCTTGTAATGCGTAACAGCCGGTTTACCATATTCACCATCGGGAAATACCTGGAAAACCTGGCGGTTTTTGAGGCTGCGGCCAATATTTCCGGTTATCGTTCCTTCATCCTCTTTCGGGCTTCCCCAAACCAGCGCGTGGTAGCGGCGTTCAGTCGATTTCTCGTAGAACTGGATGCCCAGCGAGGTTTTGGCAAGTTCGGTTTTGGCAACCACCAGCAAACCTGAAGTATCTTTGTCAATTCGGTGAACCAAGCCCGGGCGCGGGTCTTCGTTGTTAAATAGTGGCAAATCTTTAAAATACCAGGCCAGCGCATTTACAAGCGTGCCTGTATAATTACCATGTCCGGGATGTACTACCAATCCGGCAGGTTTGTTTATCACAATCAACTGATCATCTTCATAAACAATGTCGAGCGGAATATTTTCAGGAATGATTTTCAGTTCGCGTTTGGGGTAATCCATCACAATCTGAATATCGTCGTTTGGTTTTACCTTGTAACTCGATTTAACCTGAACGTTATTCACCAACACATTTCCGGCATCGGCAGCCTGTTGCAAACGGCTCCTCGTAACATTCAAAAGACGGTTAGCCAGAAACTTATCGATACGCATTGCCGATTGCCCGGCATCGACAGTCAGCCGGTGATGTTCAAATAATTCACCTTCGTCCTGGTCGTCGATTTCTTCAATATATTCTTCCATTATTGTTCTGTTTCTGGTGTTTCGGGCAGTTCTGTATTGATTGTGTCGGCTGATGTTAACCATAAATCGACTGAGGTACCGATATTTACAATTCTTGTATTTGAAATCGACGGATATTGTTTCCATACGATTGCATTGGCAGAATCTTCCGGCGTTATAACTGATGAATCAAAAATCAAAACCCCGGTGTTCAGCATCCCCGAACTTAAAGTATTCTTTGCATCGGTGAGTGATAATCCTTTGAGATCGGGCAGTGGAGTTTCTGAACCTCCGCCGCTGCGGCCAACTACAAGGTCAACTGTACTTCCCTTTAAAATTTCGTCACCCTGGTTTAATTCGCGCGATCGTTGTTCAACTTTTAAAACAAGATCATTGTATTCTGATGGTTGAAAGGTAATGTTCCCGGTGATTAAGCCACAATTCTCGATCATAGCCTGTGCCTGTCTGAACGAAACGTCGGTAATTTTCGGAAGAATCACCTTTTCAGGCACTGTTGAATTGATGGTAACAAAAATAATCCTGTTCTTCTTAACTTTCAACCCGGGCTCGGGAACCTGTTCCACCACTGCTCCGGGTTCGGCGCCATTAAAATGAATTGAATCGGCTACCTGAAATCTGAGGTTGTTTTCTTCAGCCAGTCTTTCTGCTTCGTATGGCTGCATCCCCCTGAAATCGGGGACTGCGTATGATTCGCGTTGTAGTGTGTATGATTTTAAAACCTGCAAAGTGATAAAAATAATTACAAGAACAAGCCCTACAGCCATTGCCAGATGCTTAAAAAATACTTTGCTTGTTAAAAAATTCTTCAGGCTCATTTTTCTAATTGGTAAAATTTTGGGTACAAAAATACAGCAAAAAACAGATGCTGTTTGTGTAATGCCAGATTTTAATAAACACAAAAAGGTAAAGAAATAGTTTCTTTACCTTTCTGTTAAAAGTGCGAAGCTTTTAACTTATCTCTTGTGTCTCGGTTCGTCCGAAACAGTAAGTTTTCTTCTCCCTTTTGCACGGCGTGCTTTCAGCACTTTGCGGCCGTTAGCAGTTGACATTCTTTCCCTGAACCCGTGTTTGTTCTTTCTTTTCCTGTTCGATGGCTGAAATGTTCTTTTCATTTCTATTTATTTTTTATTATCGTTTTTAATTTTTTCGGACTGCAAAAATAGTTCTTTTTTTCTCTCTTCCAAACGTTGCTGCAACTTTTTGCATTAATTTGATTTTATAAGCATCGCAGTGATATTGAAAGGCTTGTCTATTTGGCGAAAATCATTTTTAAAGCAATTAAAAGCATCAATCCTCCAAAAAGTTTGCGCAGCAGTTTGTCTGACATGTTAATTGAAAAATGCGAACCAAGCCACGCCCCGACTACAAAAGTGAGTGAGAGTACCAGCGCAAATTTCCAGTTTACATTCCCTTCTTTCCAGTAATTCCAGGTAGCCAAAATGCCCACCGGTGGTAGCATAAAAGCTAAGCTTGTTCCCTGTGCTTCGTGCTGGCTCATGCCCAGAATAAATACAAGTGCAGGTATTACGATAATGGCACCACCAACACCAAAAACCCCGGCCAGCAACCCTGATATAATTCCTACAATGATTAAAATGATTAATTGTGTTGCACTCATAATTTTGTTATTGTTGATCGTGTGAAACCGAAAACCGGAACCCGATTCCGTGCAGATTGGTGATTTTAATGTTGGAGTCGGGCTCAAAATATTTGCGTAACCGCGAAATAAAAACATCAAGGCTGCGGCCTAAAAAATAGTCGTCGTTGCCCCATATTTTTTCAAGAATCTCGTTTCGGCTGAGCACTTTGTTGGCGTTTAACGCAAAATACCGTATCAGTTCCGATTCTTTTAATGTCAGATTGCGTTGTGTTCCATCAATTGTAAGTATTAAATCATCGGGGTAAAACTGAAATTTACCAATCGTAATCGCCTTTGAAATGCCTGAATTTGAAACAGGGTGCGCCTGACTTCGTTTCAGGAAAATTTTGATTTTCAACAGCAGTTCTTCCATGCTGAAGGGTTTGGGTATATAATCGTCGCCACCCAGCGTTAAACCGGTAATTTTATCTTCGGTCATTGAACGGGCAGTGAGAAAAATAATCGGAATCTGTTCGTTTTTGTTCCTTACAGTTTTTGCCACCTGGAATCCGTCAACTTTTGGCAGCATCACATCGAGAATGATGAGGTCGAATTCGTTTTGCGCAAAAAGCTGTAACGCAATTTCACCGTTTTCAGCTGCTTCTACCTGGTAATGATGTTGTTCCAGATTGTCCTTTACGATAAAACGCAGTGCGTCATCGTCTTCAACAAGTAGTATTTTAAATCCTTTGTCACTCATTTTTTATTTGGAATAAGCAATGTAAATATAGTACCTCCACCTGTATTTTCATCGACCCTGATTTCCCATTTGTGTGTTACCACAATTTTGTTCACATAATCGAGGCCAAGACCAAATCCTTTTACATTATGCACGTTTCCTGTTGGTACACGATAAAATTTGGTGAATATCTTTTTTCGCTGATCTTTCGGGATTCCAATGCCATTGTCGGCAAAAGCAACTTCGGTTTTTCCCTGATGGCGACGAATTATAATTTTCAATTCAGGTTCTTTTTCACAATATTTCACTCCGTTTTCGAGTATGTTCATCATCAGATTCGAAAGGTGAAACCGATCACCAAAAACCATGAATTCTTCGGCTGGCAGAATGGTATAAACATGCGCCTTCTGCCCGAAATTGGATTGTTTGAAATGAGCAATAACCTCATTAATCAAACTGTTCAGATTGATTTCTTCAATATTCAGGTGAATTCTGTTTTTTTCGATGCTGGCCAGGTTGAGTACTTTTTCCACATTTTTCGAAAGCCGCTTGTTTTGTTCTTCAATAATTCCTGCATACCTGAACAATCTTTCAGGTGATTTCAGAATTTCGGGGTCGTTGATAACGCTGGCTGCAAGGCCAATCGACGAAATGGGAGTTTTAAGTTCGTGGGTAAGGTTATTGATAAAATTTTTCTGCACCTCCGAAAGCCGTCGCTGGCGCACGATTACCGAAAGTGTGTAAGAAAAAAAAATGAGAACTATAATTAACAGGGCAGTAAAAAAGTACCAAACCGAGAGTTGCGAGAAAAAGTAAGAAAACTGGTTGGGGAAATGAACGACAAAAAAGCTGGAGTAACGGTCGTCCACCTGGAATACAAATTCAGATGGAAATTCCTGGCCGTCCTTTATAAGTATTCCGTCTTCCATTTGCTCAAGTTCGGGGTTGAAAATGGAGAACTCAAAATCGGTGTAAATCTCGTGCCGTTTAAATTGGTCGATGAGTTCAGTTTTAAGAAGTTCTTTATCTATTGCAGCTTGTAAATGCACTAAATAGTAGTTCTTCGAAATCATCTCTACTGGAGAAAGACTATCAAAACTGGAAGTATTGCCAGCGGTCAGCAGTAATTGCCAGGCCACTTCTTTCAGTGCCACCCCCGTGCTTTCGCTGAATTGTTTTTCAGAGAAATTATACGAGGTTTTCAGAAACCCAAATTGAATTAAAAACACGCCAGCCACTGAAATAACAGCCAGAATGATGATGTATTTAAATGTTTTTCCTTTCATTATTGTAAACCCGTGAAGCTAAACTAAGCATTTTTTCTGTGTGTTAAAGTAGTTAACACTTTGTTAACAAAATAGAGGAATAGGTTAACATCATAGTTGTTAAAGCATACCTATTTTTGTGACTGATAATACACTTGAAAATATCACAATTTAATTGCAAAGTCAAAATGAAAAAAAATCTACAACCGTTGATGATTCTGTTTTTTTTGGCACTGGTAAATGTGGCTTTGGCGCAGGATGTTGCCAAAATTGCTTTCGAAAAAACTTCACATAATTTTGGCTCATTTATGGAAGCCGCCGGTGTGCAAACAACCACTTTTAAGTTTAAAAACACTGGAACAGTTCCGTTAATTTTAAGTAATGTCAGAGCATCGTGTGGATGTACAACTCCGAAATGGACTCGTGAACCCGTGGCTCCAAATGCTTCGGGAGAGATTACGGTTAGCTACGACCCTAAAAACCGCCCGGGAGTTTTTACAAAAACAGTTACAGTGAGTTCAAATGCGCAAAACTCAAATGTGATTCTCGAAATTTCGGGGCAAGTAGAACAGCGTGAGAAAACTTTAGCTGAAAAATATCCGCGTCAAATCGGAACTTTGCGTGCTGCATCCAATCATATTTCTTTTGCCCAGTTGAAACAAACCGCAATTGAAACCAAAGAACTTGAACTTGTTAATGATACAGATAAACCGGTAAAAGTTGAGCTGCAAACAGTTCCGCCGCACTTGAAGGCATCGGTTGAACCTTCAACTATTCCAGCCAAAGGAATGGGTAAATTGATTGTTGTATATGATGCAAAATTAGCTGATACATACGGATTTGCCTCACACAGACTCTACCTTTCGCTCGACGGAAGTAAAGATTACAAAAATTCAATTGGCGTAAGCGCCACCATTGAAGAAGACTTTTCTGTATTAACACCTGCCCAGCTGGCAAACGCTCCGGTGGTTGGATTTAGTACCATTGAACACGATTTTGGGGATATGAAACAAGGCGAAAAAAAGGATTATACTTTTAATATAACCAATACAGGTAAATCAGATTTGGTTATCAGAAACGTACGCTCTTCTTGTGGTTGTACAGCAGTTGCCCCATCGAAAAAAGTGATTGCAGCAGGCGAAACAGCCCCGATTAAAGTAACTTTCGATTCTCGCGGAAAACGCGGACGCCAAAGCAAATCGGTTACTGTGATTACAAACGACCCAAAAAACTCTACTTCAACATTGCGTGTTTCGTGCAACGTGATTACAGAAGGCTGATAAAAATATTTTCAGATTAAAAAGGTGTTGTAATTATCAATTGCAACACCTTTTTTTATGCTTTGTTTCGTGTTTTCTGGTAATTTTGAACGCAAGAAAAAAGAAGATGAAGGATAAAAAACACCACCAACATTTTGAGAATGAAGCTGGTTTTCAGGGATTAAAAGTGAACGAAGGAATTGAACAACCTGATGCGGTAAACCACGAGTCAGTGAAACGATTTCTCCGGAAAAACCGGAATCTTTTACCAGTTAACGAATATGTTGCTGGAATTCTGAAAGGGGATATCACCTTACTTAGTAAGGCAGTAACATTGGTTGAAAGCGCCAGTGGCAAACACCAGGAAATAGCGCAGGAAATTATTAAGCAATGTCTTCCCCACAGTGGAAACTCAATCAGGATAGGGATTACAGGCGTTCCGGGTGTTGGCAAAAGTACATTTATTGAAGCACTCGGAAGTTACATCACAAAACAAGGCGGGAAGCTTGCAGTGCTTGCCATCGACCCCAGCAGCGAACGCTCAAAGGGAAGTATTCTGGGCGATAAAACCCGGATGGAAGATTTGTCGGGCGATAAAAATGCATATATCAGGCCAAGTCCTTCGGCTGGTTCGCTTGGCGGCGTTGCCCGCAAAACCCGCGAAACCATTGTGTTGTGCGAGGCCGCAGGATTTAATCATATATTTATTGAAACCGTTGGCGTTGGCCAAAGCGAAACTGCCGTTCATTCGATGACAGATTTCTTTCTTTTGCTGATGTTGGCCGGCGCTGGAGACGAATTGCAGGGAATTAAACGCGGAATTATGGAAATGGCCGATTTGATTGCTATTAACAAAGCCGATGGAAATAATTTTGAAAAGGCTCAGTTAGCAAAAATTCAATACAAAAACGCACTGCATTTGTTTCCAAAAAAAGAATCTGACTGGGGTCCCGGTGTTTTAACCTGTTCAGCAGCTGAAAAAACAGGAATCGACTCAGTTTGGACTGAAATTGAAAAATACAGAAAGCTTACAACAGAAAACGGCTGGTTTGCCAACAAACGAAATGAACAGGCGATTTATTGGATGCACGAAACAATTCAGGAACATTTAAAACGAAATTTCTACGGAAATCAGGAGATAAAATCTATGATTGAAGAACTTGAACTGAAAGTTCTCGGTCAGTCGGTGAGCTCGTTTGCAGCCGCGGGAATTTTGCTTGAAATCTATCACCGGATTAAATAGCAGAAATGTTTAAAAAGTTACTGGTCGGCTTGAAATGGTTTCAGGTTTTTAGCTGTATATTTATCAAAACCTTTCGATAGCAGAAATGTTATAAATGCTAATAATTTAATTAAAACAATAATAAATGAATTACGATGTAATCATAATCGGGAGTGGTCCCGGCGGATATGTAACTGCAATCAGGGCTGCCCAGTTGGGGCTGAAAGTTGCCGTTGTTGAAAAAGAAAGCCTTGGCGGAATTTGTTTGAACTGGGGTTGTATTCCCACAAAATCGTTGTTGAAAAGTGCGCAGGCATTTGAATATGCTGTTCATG
This sequence comes from Draconibacterium sp., assembly GCA_050179035.1. Classification (GTDB taxonomy): domain Bacteria; phylum Bacteroidota; class Bacteroidia; order Bacteroidales; family Prolixibacteraceae; genus Draconibacterium. The sequence goes on from JBFXFM010000050.1 coordinate 29,274, forward strand.
CAGCTGATTATGGCGTTGCCATCAGTGGCGAAGTAAAAGCCGATTTCAACGCAATGGTAAAACGCAGCCGCGATGTGGCCGATGGAATGAGCAAAGGCATCCAGTTTCTGTTCAAAAAGAACAAGGTGGAATCGATTGCCGGTTTTGGAAAACTCGCAGGCAAAAATACAGTGGAAGTTACCGATGACGCAGGAAAGAAAACCACCTACACAGCAAAACATATTATTCTTGCTACAGGCGCCCGTTCGCGGGAATTGCCAAACCTGCCACAGGATGGTAAAAAAATAATCGGTTACCGCAAAGCGCTCACATTAGACAAACTTCCGGAAAGTATGGTTGTGGTTGGTTCGGGAGCTATTGGCAGCGAATTCGCTTATTTTTATCAAACCATCGGTACAAAAGTTACGCTGGTTGAATTTATGCCAACACTCGTACCAAACGAGGATGAAGAAGTTGCAAAACAACTTGAGCGCTCTTTCAAAAAAATGAAAATGAGTGTGATGACAAGCGCTTCGGTTGAAAAAGTTGATACTACCGGTGAAAAATGTAAAGTGACCATAAAAACCAAAAAAGGAGAAGAAATTGTTGAAGCTGATGTGGTTCTTTCAGCAGTTGGAATTGCTCCGAATATTGAAGGAATCGGGCTTGAAGAGATGAAAGTGGAACTTGACAAGGGCCGCGTAAAGACCGATGAATTTTACCGTACAAATGTTGAAGGTGTTTATGCCATTGGCGATATTGTGGCCGGACCTGCGCTTGCTCACGTTGCTTCTGCTGAAGGAATTATCTGTTTAGAAAAAATAGCCGGATTAAATCCTCATCCGCTCGATTATAATAATATTCCGGGGTGTACATACACAAATCCTGAAATTTCGTCGGTTGGAATGACAGAGGCCAAAGCAAAAGAAGCAGGCTACGAAATTAAGGTTGGTAAATTCCCTTATTCAGCAAGTGGGAAAGCCAGCGCCGCCGGACAGAAAGATGGTTTTGTTAAGCTTGTTTTTGATGCAAAATATGGCGAACTTCTTGGAGCTCACATGATTGGCGGTAATGTTACCGAAATGATTGCCGAAATGGTTGTTGCCAAAAAACTTGAAATCACCGGTCACGAGTTGCTGAAAACCATCCACCCACACCCAACGATGAGTGAGGCCGTTATGGAAGCAGCAGCAGCGGCTTACGACGAAGTAATTCATATTTAAAAACAATAAATATTCAGGAAAACCCGGAGCATTGTTCCGGGTTTTTCATTTTGTGTTGAATTGAACATGGGAACGATATATTCGAATAGTCTCAAAATGCTGAAAATGAGCACAAATGTTTTGCTGTTAATTTTTTAGTTTTAATGAATTAGGCATTTAAGCAATAAATTTTATAAGGTAACGGATCGGCCTTGACCATCCTGCGTAGAAGGTTGTCAAAGATGCCATCCTTCATATTGCTTCGGTTGAAACGGTAACAATATTCA
>JBFXFM010000051.1:0-30394 GCA_050179035.1 Draconibacterium sp.
CGGCAATCATTCTGATGGGCTCCGTTTCGCTCCGGCTACGCCTTCGCTTCACTTCGCCCATCAGAATGATTTAAAAAGAAAAGAATTGTCTACTTTTAATCTGTACTAAAAATGGGGAGCCTACAAATCCACCTGCTAAACCAAAGATGTTACTATTTACAATTCCAAATTCACTGCCAATTCCTTCAATCCATTTTTCTTCCCACCCTCCATTGTTTAATTTAAAAGTCTTTCGGTATTCTGTTTGAATTAGAATTGAATCAATTTCTGAGACTTGATAAGTAATTGTATCCCAGAAGAATGGATTGTAAAGAGTTATTTCTTCTTCTAACGACAAATCAAAATCATAAACTAATCCTTCATGATTTTCCAAATCCCTTATCCATACTTTCTTTTGAACTGTATCTTCTCTTATAAATCCAATTGTTTCCCAGATTTGATTAATTGAATTAGTCGAGGATAAAATCTTTTTATAATGAGTCGATTGGATTGTAGTATCACCATTAAATCTATAATGATTTGTCTCGACACAACAAACTTTAAAAAATGCTCCAATTCCTCCAGAAACAACACTCCAGTTATTTGTCTCATTAACAATCGAATGATATTCCTGAGAATTCCCGTTAATCACGAATATTAAGAATGTCAAAATTAATAGTGTCTGTTTCATATTTTGTAGTTTTAGTATTGCACACAACTAGTTAATAGCACGAAGTTATTATACTTTTTTTCACTTTTCACCAAATGGTTTAATGGTGAATGATCGGCAAAAATAGGTTTCATGAACTTCGCGGGGAAGTTTTTAAATGTTGAGCTTATTTTTGCCGGCTGGCAGTTCATGTCAGGTTAATTTTTCTCAAATTTAAAAAAATACCGGAATCAGGTGTTTTCTTGAGGGTTGAAAATTTTAACGGATTATCATCATTATTTGTAAAAAATGTGTCATGCATTCAGTACATTCCTTCTCCAATCCAAAAGCGAGGCAATGTACTCAGTACACAGGTTGCCTAAACAAAAAGTGAAGCTATTTTTATTTAATGATGGGTCGCCCAACCAAAAGGGTAGCCATCATTATTTAATAACGCCTCGCCCAACTAAAAAGTGGAGCAGTGGAGGTTTCTTCAAAGCCCGCCGGAACAAAAAGTCAAGGTCTGAAGATTTCTCCATGGCTTCCCAAACAAAAAAGAACATCGTGGAGGTAATAAATATCTTTTTGAAAGAACGGTTCCCTGAGCGCAATAAACAAGACCGGCGTTTCAAACTGCTGACAGGGGTTTTGGAGATTCAACTAACCGGGTGTTGTTTGCAAACCCGATACCCGAAACCGAAACAAACAAACTTATTTCACCAGTCGGATACCGTCGGAGTTGAAGGTAATCATACGGTTTTTGTATAAACTGCCGATGGCTTTTTTGAAGTTCTTTTTGCTGATGCCAAAAAGCGCTTTTATCATTTCGGGCGAGGTATTGTCGGTTACGGCCATAAAACCGCGGTTCTGTTTCAGTTCGTCAAGAATTTTCTGCGAAATGGCATCCACTTTTTCGTAGCCGGGTTTATCGGCAAGCAAATCAATTTTTTCGTCGTCGCGCACTTTGTTTACATAGCCCTTCATTGTGTCGCCGGGTTTTACCGTTTTGTACAGCTGGTTTTTGTATAAAATACCCCAGTGTTCGCTGTTGATAATAGCTTTGAACCCAAGGTCGGTTTCTTCGGCAATCAGTAAATCCACCTCTTCGCCAATTTTATATTCGGGTGGCGTGTTGTCGAGGTACTTGTCGATTTTGGCGGTGGCGGCAATACGGTTGGTTTGCAAATCGAGAAATACATACACAAGGTAACTGCGGCCTTCGACCATGTTGGCGCGTTGTTCGCGAAATGGAACCAACAGGTTTTTGGGCAAACCCCAGTCTAAAAATGCGCCAAAGCGTGTAACAGCCACAACACTCAAAAAGGCAAATTCGCCCACTTTTACCAGCGGGGTTTCGGTAGTGGCCACCAGTCGGTCTTCAGAGTCGGTGTACACAAAAACATCGGCCCAACCCTGATTTCTCACTTCATCGGTTATAAACTTCCGTGGCATCAGTATTTCGCCCAGATTCTGACCATCGAGGTAAAACCCATTGTCGGTTTCGCGCACTACTTCGAGTGTATTTATTTTTCCGATTTCAGCCATTTGATTTCAATTTATATATGGTGCAAAAGTACATTTAGTATTCAAAGTTTAGAAAATGTTTTTTGCACTTATTTATACACACTTTGACTCCGCTGCCAATAACAGATTGCAAATTACCTGTCATTTGCACATTTTGCCTAAAAATTGGATACCCACTCAGTGTGACTGTCAGACTGAGCGGAGTCCTCGCCTGACCAGACGGGCAGGGAAGTCTGTTAATTCAGCGATTCTAATTTCTGAAACTGTTCGCGCGAAACTTTAAAAACTGTGCCGTGCCGTGTACCTTCAGGAAAAGAAACCAATTCAGAAATATCTTCCCATTTTTCGAGGTCAGTTGAACGGATTGCTCCCATTTTATGGTCAACATATTTATCGAAATATACAATCCAGTTGTTCCCAATCTTAAGAGAGGTTGGTCCTTCAGCCCAATAATTCCCTGTAATGGGTGCTGTTGGCTGGCTAAATCCCGAAGTGAGCTGACTGCTTGTGGCAATTCGGATGTTTTTCTGTGGCGGCGTCCGTGTTTCGTCTTTCACAAACAAAATGTATTTGTTGTTTTCGCTGATCATTGTCCCGTCGATTACATTAAAATTCTTGTCGTAGAAAAGTTCAGTTTCAGTGAAATCCATAAAATCGGTGGTGGTTACAAAGTACATCCGGTGGTTGTATTTGTCGTCGCCCGATTTTTCGGTTTCGGGGAAACGCCCCGGTATTGTGGTTGACCAGAAAATAATATATTGCTTAGTTTTATCGTCGTAAAAAATCTCGGGTGCCCAGCAGTTTTTAGCGTCGGGTTCATGCTCCATTACCGGCAGGTAGTATTGCTCCGACCAGTTGATCAGGTCGTTTGAAAAAGCGTAGCCAATTCCCCGTTCATTCCAGCTCACTGTCCAAACCATGCGAAAAATCCCGTCGGGTCCCTTGATAATACAGGGATCGCGCATCAGTTTGTCTTTTCCGGCTGTGGGCTTTAAAAACGGCTTGTTGTTTTTCAGCGCCTCCCATTTTAATCCATCGAAACTGTAAGCCAGGTGCAGCCCGTCTTCGCCATTCCCAATAAAATAAGAGAACAGATAAACCTCATCTTTTTCCTGTGCCCGCACAATAACGACAGACATCAACAGGAATGTTATCAGTAAGATGTTTTTCATCACAAATGAGTTTTAAGTTACAGGTTTCGGGCTACAGGTTACAGGTTTCAAAAATTTCAAAATCAAGTATCCATTAATAAATGACCATTACAATCAATCTCCAACAATCACCATTTTATCAAGAATCCAGCATCCGGTTTCCGCTTTTTATCCTCCAATCTTCTTCACTTTGTATCCTTCTTTTGTGAGCATGTCGATTATGCGCGCCACAAAATCGCCCTGAATCAGAATTTCGCCATCTTTTACCGTGCCGCCAACGCCGCATTTGGTTTTCAACATTTTGCCAAGCGTGTTTAAATCAGCTTCGGTGCCAACAAAACCTGTAACCAGCGTAACACTTTTGCCGGCACGTTTCTTTTTGTCGAGCTGAACCCGCAGATTTTGTTTTTGCGGGGGTAAAGTTTGAGCTTCTGATGTATTTTCGCTATCAAATTTAAAATTGGGGTTGGTCGAATAAACCACGCCCAGTCTGTCTTTCCAGTCTCCTGCCATTTTTTGTGTTATTTCCAGATTACAAGTAAACTTCCGGTGAGGTAAGCAATCACCCACCAGCTATATGCAAATTTCGAGTAAGTAACAATGTTTTTGTTTATTTCAATATCAAATCCGTTTTTCAGATAGAAACGCCAGATAAAAAATGTGTCAAGAATCATGGTAAGCATGGCGGAATAACCCAATAATCCATGGGTTGAGAAGGGTGTTTTTTCTGAACCTATAATCATAAACCAAACAGCTGTAAAATCGAGTATCACACCGAGCGTCAGAAAAATAAGCACCGACGGCGTAACGAGTTTGAACCGCTGTACCGAAATACTGCCAACGCCGTAGGAGAGTAATGCCAGTGTGATGATAAAAGCTCCGATAATTGATAATGGATTCATTTTTTGATCCTCATAAATTAATAAGCAAATATAGTTTTTAACATCTTGTCAGCATAATTTCAGATTAAAACAATCAACTGTTTCACCCAGGCTGGTGGTTATTTTTACGAGTTCGATGTTGTTTTAATCTTATATTTCAGCATCAGTTTCTCAATTTCTTCGTGCGATTTGCCTTTGGTTTCGATTAGTGCAAAACGGTAAAATAACAGGCTCGATAAAGTAACTTATGTAAAAAATATAAATATAAAAATCATTCCAATTTTTGCTGAAACTATTGGGGAAAGTAGGAAAATACCAAAGTTTAAAATGATGTTTATGGCGAATAAGAAATTATAAAATCCAATGTGATTTTGTCTGGCTTTATCGGCATTTGATAAAGCAGGCGTGAAAAAATTAAATCAGAGGAGAAATCCGGTTGTCGGTGTTGGGTACATTCCCTTGTAAAACCGATTTAATTTCACTGGCGCGTATCATTCCAACACCTGACCAGCGTGGTTCGCCATTTTGAAAAACCATCACTGTTGGCAAATGCTGAATCCTGTATTTCGATGCAATGAGCGGATTTTTATCCACATCGACTTTTACAACACGAATGTTTCTTTTGAGTTCAGATTTTACTTCTTTTAAAACCACAGGAACTTGTCTGCACGGTTCACACCATTCTGCAAAAAAATCGACAACAACAGGTTTTTCCGATTTGATGATATGAAAAAAACGCCAGCTCATGATTCTTTATCCTTTCCTTTATTTTTTCGCTTCTCCAAAATATCATGAATGAAATCGCCGGCCAGATATCCAACAGCTGAACCCCACAAAGTAGTCCAGTACCATACCGATTTGATGGCACAGGTACCACTGGTGCAACCCACAAAACGCCAATATAAAAATCCGCCAATTGCTCCTGCAATGGTAAAAACAATCTGAATACGGTGCTTTTGAATAAATTCCCTGATGTTCATGTGATTTGAAACACAGGTTTTGATTAATTGTTTGAAGGATTGTATCGGAAAAAACGATGAGGTATAGTTTTTATCGAAAAAAGCATTTTTTCGGGATGAGAATTTTAATTTTATGTTGTGGAAAATAGGGAAGAATTGGTGATTGAGTAAGTGTGTGATTGAGTAAATGTGAACTTTAAAAACAATATAGCATTGTAGCATTAACGCATTATAGCATTGAAAATGAAGATCAAACTCTTTCAGGGCGATATTACAAAACTTGAAGTTGATGCGATTGTAAACGCTGCAAACTCAACTTTGCTTGGCGGTGGTGGTGTTGATGGAGCGATTCATCGGGTTGCCGGACTGGGATTATTAGCTGAATGCCGCACGTTAAACGGCTGTGCAACCGGCGATGCAAAAATTACCAATGGGTATAATCTTCCTGCAAGATTTGTGATTCACACAGTCGGGCCGGTGTGGCATGGTGGAAAATCGGGTGAACCGAAAAAACTCGCATCATGTTACCGGCGAAGCATGGAAATTGCTGTTGAAAACGGGGTGAAAACCATCGCATTTCCAAACATCAGCACTGGCGTTTACGGGTATCCGAAACACGAGGCCGCCGGAATTGCTTTTGCTGAAGTAACCAACTTTATTTCCGTTCATCCTGAAATTGATACTGTGATTTTTTGTGTTTTCGATGAAGAAAATTACCTGATTTATAAAAATTTACTGTAATGAAGCATTTAGTTTACACGGTCTTACTGATAACTTTTTTTGCCTGTTCGCCTGCACACAAATCAACTGTTGAAGAACTATTTACAGCCGATCGGAATTTTTCGGCAATGTCGGTTGAGAAGGGATTTCCGGCAGCATTCGCCGAATTTGCGCACGAAAACGGGGTGATTCTTCGAGAAAACAGTATGCCAATTACAGGCAAAGCTTCAATTGCAGCATTGTATGCAAAAGCCGATACAACAGGGGTACATTTTACCTGGGAACCTTTGGCCGGCGACATTGCTGTTTCAGGTGAATTGGGTTATACTTACGGATTTTACACCTTGAAGAAAGATACAGTTCTGGAACAGGGAACCTATGTTTCGATATGGAAAAAGGACATTACTGGAAATTGGAAGTATGTACTTGATACAGGAAATGAAGGATTGGGAAAAAAATGATACTTTTGCAAAAAAAAACGGATTTAAGAATTTGTGCGTTATCATTTTTAACCTCTGGTTTTGTTGATTTTCAGCCTGCACATTTAAATCTTCATTTTTTATTATTTTTTGGTGGCTTAAAATTGAGCCATACAACAAATTCCGGATACATTTCGGAAATGGATGTTTTTAATTAAATTGCAGAAAAAAAAATAGTTATGGGAAGATCGCACGAATCGTTTAATAAAAAAGAAGTTCGAAACAAAAAAGAAAAGAAACGGAAAGACAAAGAAGCGAAAAAAATTGCGCGAAAAGATGGCGAAAAATCGAGTTTCGATGATATGATAGCCTACGTGGATGAAAATGGCAATATTACCAGCGAACCGGTTGATCCGGGCAGCAGGACCGAAGTAAATCTTGAAGATATTGCAGTGAGTGTGCCCAAAGGTGTAAAAGAAGAGGAAGACCCGATACGCAAAGGAGTGGTTTCGTTTTATAACGATTCAAAAGGTTTTGGTTTTATCAAAGACATGGAAACAAAACAGGATGTTTTTGTTCATGCCAACAATGTGATTGGAGAAATCAAAGAAGGCAACATGGTAACTTTTGAAGTGGAACGCGGTCAGCGCGGACCAACAGCCGTCAGGGTTCAAATCAGTAAATAATACAACGGTAAATTCTACTGTTTCATTTGGTTTTAAAAGGGCAGAATGGACAACAACGATGTTTTGCGGCGCATGCGGTACGCATTCGAATTGAATGATGCTGCAATGTCACAGGTTTTCGAATTGGGCGGAGTGCAGCCTGCCCCCGAAACCATAAGGCTTTGGCTGAAAAAAGATGTTGACCCCGAATATGTTTTGGTCAGCGATTTTAATCTGGCTGCCTTTTTAAATGGTTTTATCATCAGCAGACGTGGAAAAAAAGAGGGGCCGCAGCCAATTCCCGAATCGCGATTGAGCAATAACCTGATTCTTCGTAAAATAAAAATTGCGCTTGACCTGAAAGACGATGATATTTTGCAAATTCTCGAATTAGCCGGAATGAAAATCAGCCGCCATGAACTGAGTGCCCTGTTTCGCAATCCGGCACAAATGCAATACCGCGAATGCAAAGACCAGTTGCTGCGGAATTTTGTCAAAGGTTTGCAATTGAAATACAGGGAGAAAAAGGCTTGAAGAATTGATACTGGATGCTGGTCCCGATAGCTAATCGGGATGATACTGGATACTGGATACTTGATACTCGATACTGGATACTAACAATCTTAAATCTATTATAAATGAAAACCATAGGACTTATTGGCGGAATGAGCTGGGAGTCGTCAGCCGTTTATTACAGTACCATAAACCGCAGAGTGCGCGAAATTCTTGGTGGATATCATTCGGCTAAAAGTGTGATGGTAACTGTTGAGTTCGATGAAATTCAGAAACTTCAGCACAAAGAAGACTGGAATGCACTTGAAGAACTGATGGTAAAATCGGCCAGACAACTCGAAGCTGCCGGAGCTGATTTTGTGGTGCTTTGTACCAATACAATGCATCTTTGCAGTCCGGCAATCGTTGAAAATATTTCGATTCCATTTTTGCATATTGCCGAAGCCACCGGACGGAAAATTTCCGAAATGGGTCTCAAAAAAGTGGCGCTTTTAGGAACGCGTTTCACGATGGAAAAGGATTTTTACAAAAAATACATCCTCGAAAATTTTGGTATTGAGGTTATTATTCCTGAAGAACCGGAACGCGAAATCATTCACAATACCATTTATAATGAATTGGTTCAGGGAGTTATTAAAGATGAATCGCGTCTTAAATTTCAGCAAATTATTGGCAATCTCGAAAAAAATGGAGCCGAAGGAGTGATTCTGGGTTGCACAGAAATCCCATTGCTGATTTCGCAGGCAGACGTTAAAATACCTGTTTTTGATACCTCAACGATTCATGCTGAAATGGCGGTGAAATGGGCTCTTGATTAAAAGTAACACACATTTTTTTGTAGTTTTGAAGCTCTTTCAGTACAACCGAAAAACCAAAAAGTATGGAAACCGCTTTAGTTAATACTGATATAACCTTAATCGATTTGACCCCCGAAAATATAGCCAATTACGGTGTCTGTGGATACAAAGATGTGAAAAAGCAGGTTGAGCTGCGCCGAAAAATTGACTGGTATTCAGTATATTACACCAAAGGACTGCGAATAAAAGCCCTGATTTCGGATACAGGTAGTTACCAGGGGATGATAGAATACATGCCAGGCGAAATTGCGCACAGGCCGGTAAATGCGAATGGGTATCTGTTTATTCAGTGTGTTTTTGTGGGATTTAAAAATGAGTTTAAAGGGAAGGGATTTGCCACTTCTTTACTGAATGAAGTTGTCAGTGAGGCCCGGAAGCAAGGTTCTACAGGCGTGGCGGTTGTAACCCGTGCCGGGTCGTTTATGGCAAATAAAAACTTGTTTCTGAAAAATGGTTTTCGGGTGGTTGATAATGCAAAACCTGACTTTGAACTGCTGGTTTTGAAATTTGATGAATCTGCAGAAAATCCATCATTTAAACCTGGTCTGAATGAAAACCAGGAAATGTATAGCAAAGGACTTTTTATTTTACGTTCACCACAATGCCCTTACACCGAAAAGAATGTAAATGCCATTCTTGAAACATCGCGCAATCTGAAACTCAAACCAATACTTATTGAATTAAATGATGTGGGCGATGTTCAAAATTCACCTTGTGCCTTTGGTAGTTTTTGCATCATTTTCAATGGCGAAATCATTGCACATCACCCCATCAGCAATACAAGATTTGAGAATTTAATGAAGGCAAAAATGAAACAGAACAGGTAAAATTTTCTGCTACATTTTGATTTTTTTATTTCATTTCCTGAATTGTTTTTAATTGCCCCCTTGAAATGAGGCTAATTTTCTGATAACAAACCAGGATTAAAATTAATAATCTCAACCTGCACTTCGTTTCTGCGGTTTACGGGCTGAAATGGAGAATTATAACCCAAATACTCAAACTGGTTCGTGTGCTGAATATTGAGCTGTTTCAGAATTTCGGCCAGTTTTTCCCTGTGTTTTGCAATTTCTTTCTCGTTCGCATATCCGCCAAATTGTATCGAAGCGGTGTACATGGGTTTCGACTTGTGCAACAATATTCTTTCATCCATGGGCTTTGGTAAATTATCGAATTCCATTTTGGATGGCAAAACAAAACTCATGGTCTTCAGCTTTTCATTCCCCGACATCCTAACAGGTGAAGTCATGGCAATCTGACTGTTATCTTCATTACCCCCGAAGATATAACCTGCCAGTACCTGGAATCCTGAATTTCGTGCGTTATTGTAAGTCCCGTTTATCTCAACCGTTGCTAAAATAGCTTCTGGATAAAATCTGATTTCAAAGTTTTCTTTGGTATAAAGTACTTCGTATTTCTGGGTTTCTGTTTTTGCCTTCGTCATGGTGTAAATGCCTGTTATAAGAATGATTATCAGAACCAATACGCTTGAAATTATTAATGCTTTCATGTTTTTATTCAGAATTGAATACGTGTTGTAAATAAAAGGTTGCCAGAAAAATTGGCAACCTTTTTTAAATGTGCATCTGAATTTACAAAACCGATGCTGTTTTCAGGTAATTGTTCAAATTAATGTTGATTTCCACAACACAAATCCTATATCACCGTTGAACAAAAATTGAACAAATCCTTATTTTACAATCAGTTTCTTTGTGGAAACTGAATTTCCGTTTTTCATTGTAACCAGGTACATCCCCGATTTGAAACCAGTAAGTTCAATTCTTTCTGAAGAACTTAAATTGTTCTTTTGAGTTACAACCCGTCCCGCAATATCTCTGATGATTAAACTCTCAACAGCATTGTTTGAATTGATGCGAATGTAATCTGATGCCGGGTTTGGATATATATCAAACGAGATTTCATCCAATGTTGAAATAGCTGTTGTTGTTGGAATCAGAACAGCATCGATTACATGCACCACGCCATTTTCAGCTTCGATGTCGGCAACCGTAACTTTTGCGTTGTTGATGAATACGCCATTTTCGTTAATGGTAACAGTAACTTCTTTACCCTGAACAGTAACAATCATCTGACCGTTGCTGAGGCTGCTGCTCATTGCTTTAGCGCCCACCACATGGTAGGTAAGAATATTAGTGAGCGCAGGAATGTCAGCCAAAAGTGCTTCAACAGTTCCGGCAGGCAGCGCTGCAAAAGCAGCATCAGTAGGAGCGAACACGGTAAACGGACCAGCTCCCTGAAGCGTTTCAACTAAACCGGCAGCCACAACAGCAGCTTCCAAAGTGTTGTGATTTTCGCTGTTCACCACAATGTCAACCACGGTGGCGGGCATTGTCGGCGGCAGAAGAACTGCGTCAATAATATGTACCACGCCATTTTCAGCTTCGATGTCGGCAACCGTAACTTTTGCGTTGTTGATGAAAACTCCATTTTCGTTGATGGTAACAGTAACTTCTTTACCCTGAACAGTAACGATTTTCTGACCGTTAGTGAGGCTGCTGCTCATGGCTTTTGCACCCACCACATGGTAAGTGAGAATATTGGTAAGAGCAGGAATGTCAGCCAAAAGCGCTTCAACAGTTCCGGCAGGCAGTGCGGCAAAAGCTGCATCTGTTGGTGCGAATACTGTAAACGGACCAGCTCCCTGAAGAGTTCCAACCAAACCTGCAGCTACAACAGCAGCTTCCAGGGTATTGTGGTTTTCGCTGTTCACCACAATGTCAACCACGGTAGCGGGCATTGAATTTTCGATTTCAATATTATCTAAATACACAGTAGTACCGGAAGTTCTGCTGGCCGGGAAATCAGGGAAAATTACAATTCTGTTGTACGAATAACCAATAAGAGCACTAAGATCGAAAGTGATTTTCTCCCATTGATTTGTTAGTGTATTTGAAACTTTCACTTCAGTAACAGGACCACCATTTGTGCTTCCTTCAACTTTAAAACCTACCGGACTAATTACTGATTTCCATACCATCATGGTAACTTTATATGAATTCTCAGTAAATTCAACCGGAGCATATGAATCTGAGTATGCACCAGCCCATGGATCTGCGCCTTCATTTACCTTGAATTTTAAAACATTATCAGACGTATTAATTCCTGTTTTGTCAGGATTTGCAATTACCATGAAATTGTCCTCAGTACCTGTTCCATTTGCAAAAACAGCCCATACTGCATCTGTTTCAGTTTCAAAATCTATTGGAAATGCTGCATCAACCGGCGGCAGTAAAACTGCATCAATTACATGTACCACACCATTTTCAGCTTCGATATCGGCAACGGTAACTTTTGCGTTGTTGATGAATACACCATTTTCGTTGATGGTAACCATAACTTCTTTACCCTGAACTGTAACAATCTTCTGACCGTTCGTAAGGCTGCTGCTCATGGCTTTAGAACCTACCACATGGTATGTAAGAATATCAGTCAGCGCAGGAATATCGGCCAAAAGCGCTTCGACAGTACCGGCAGGCAGCGCTGCAAAAGCAGCATCAGTTGGAGCGAATACGGTAAACGGACCTTCACCCTGAAGCGTTTCAACCAAACCGGCAGCTACAACAGCAGCTTCCAGAGTATTGTGGTTTTCGCTGTTCACCACAATGTCAACCACGGTGGCGGGCATTGTCGGAGGCAGTAAAACTGCATCAATTACATGCACCACGCCATTTTCCGCTTCAATATCGGCAACCGTAACTTTTGCGTTGTTGATGAATACACCATTTTCGTTGATGGTGACAGTAACTTCTTTACCCTGAACAGTAACGATTTTCTGTTCGTTGCTGAGGCTGCTGCTCATGGCTTTTGCACCCACCACATGGTATGTTAGAATATCAGTCAGCGCAGGAATATCGGCCAAAAGCGCTTCGACAGTACCGGCAGGCAGCGCTGCAAAAGCAGCATCAGTAGGAGCGAACACGGTAAACGGACCAGCTCCCTGAAGCGTTTCAACCAAACCGGCAGCCACAACAGCAGCTTCCAAAGTGTTGTGGTTTTCGCTGTTCACCACAATGTCAACCACAGTGGCAGGAATTGCTGATGGCAATAAAACAGCATCAATTACATGTACAACACCATTATCTGCTTCCAAATCGGCAACTGTAACTTTTGCATTGTTGATGAATACGCCATTTTCGTTGATGGTAACCATAACTTCTTTACCCTGAACAGTAACGATTTTCTGTTCGTTGCTGAGGCTGCTGCTCATGGCTTTTGCACCCACCACATGGTAAGTAAGAATATTTGTGAGCGCAGGAATGTCAGCTAAAAGCGCTTCAACAGTTCCGGCAGGCAGTGCTGCAAAAGCTGCATCTGTTGGTGCGAATACTGTAAACGGACCAGCTCCCTGAAGGGTTCCAACCAATCCGGCAGCTACAACAGCAGCTTCCAGGGTATTGTGGTTTTCGCTGTTCACCAAGATGTCAACCACGGTGGCGGGCAATGTCGGAGGCAGTAAAACTGCATCAATTACATGCACCACGCCATTTTCCGCTTCGATATCGGCAACGGTAACTTTGGCGTTGTTGATGAATACACCATTTTCGTTGATGGTAACAGTAACTTCTTTACCCTGAACAGTAACGATTTTCTGACCGTTAGTGAGGCTGCTGCTCATGGCTTTTGCACCCACCACATGGTAAGTGAGAATATTGGTAAGAGCAGGAATATCAGCCAAAAGTGCTTCAACAGTTCCGGCTGGCAGCGCTGCAAAAGCTGCATCTGTTGGTGCGAATACTGTAAACGGACCAGCTCCCTGAAGGGTTCCAACCAATCCGGCAGCTACAACAGCAGCTTCCAGGGTATTGTGGTTTTCGCTGTTCACCAAGATGTCAACCACGGTGGCGGGCAATGTCGGAGGCAGTAAAACTGCATCAATTACATGCACCACGCCATTTTCCGCTTCGATATCGGCAACGGTAACTTTGGCGTTGTTGATGAATACACCATTTTCGTTGATGGTAACAGTAACTTCTTTACCCTGAACTGTAACAATCTTCTGTTCGTTGTTGAGGCTGCTGCTCAAGGCTTTAGTGCCAATCACATGGTATGTAAGAATATCAGTCAGCGCAGGAATATCGGCCAAAAGCGCTTCGACAGTTCCGGCAGGCAGTGCGGCAAAAGCAGCATCAGTTGGAGCGAATACGGTAAACGGACCTTCACCCTTAAGTGTTTCAACCAACCCGGCAGCCACAACAGCAGCTTCCAAAGTATTGTGGTTTTCACTGTTCACCACAATGTCAACCACAGTGGCAGGAATTGCTGATGGCAATAAAACAGCATCAATTACATGTACAACACCATTATCTGCTTCCAAATCGGCAACTGTAACTTTTGCATTGTTGATGAATACACCATCATTATTGATTGTAACAGTGACTGCCTGACCCTGAACGGTAAGAATTTTTTGACCGTTGTTGAGGCTGCTGCTCAAGGCTTTAGTGCCAATCACATGGTATGTAAGAATATCAGTCAGTGCAGGAATATCAGCCAAAAGTGCTTCAACAGTTCCGGCAGGCAGTGCGGCAAAAGCAGCATCAGTTGGAGCGAATACGGTAAACGGACCTTCACCCTTAAGTGTTTCAACCAACCCGGCAGCCACAACAGCAGCTTCCAAAGTATTGTGGTTTTCACTGTTCACCACAATGTCAACCACAGTGGTGTTATTTGGTGCCATCATCATATTATTTACTGGAACGGGCCAAATCCCTGGTGCAGGTACACTAACACCTTTGTTATTCCCGCGAACAAACATATCCTGTCCAAAATAATATAATGGCCACCCTTTGTAAGTAAGTTGATTTTTGCCATGAACATCTATCATGCTAAAATCCGATTCATTCAAAACTGAAGGAATTACAATTTCACTTTCTTCATAAATTGGCCAAACTCCATTGTTCGCGAAATCAGGTTTGGTAAATTTATTAATGTTATAAAAGTCTTTCTTCCAAGTGTATAATGTCAATCCTTTATCATCAGTAAAATATTGTATTAATTCATCGCCAGGGGTATAGTCTCCCTTATAATTAATACCATTTAATCCTGTTAACTGATTATCAGTAATCATAATTGTGTAATCGGGTTTTGCAACAAACCATTTGCCAATTACTGCGTCACCTAAGATTTGTCCAGGTACTGAATCTTTTGCATAATAATATAAAGGCCATCCTTTAAAAGTGGTTTGCATAACTCCGTTTCCACGGTCGATTGAAGCAAAATCAGCCGGATTAAGTCCTTCAGGTATTTCCGGATTTGATTCATAGAAAACCGGCCAGTTATTTAAACATCCGTCAACACAGAACGACTCGCCCGAAGCATCTTTTGAGAAGAAATACAGACTCCTTCCAAAACCATCAGTAAGAATTTCGCCAAATGCCGATGAATTTTTCACCTGAATATCCGGAGCAGGAATCAGAACAGCATCAATAACATGTACAACACCATTATCGGCTTCAATATCAGCAACTGTAACTTTAGCATTGTTAATAAACACTCCTGCATCATTTATTGTCACCAACAATTCACGGTCATCATCATTATAAGTTGCAACTTGCATTCCGCTGGTTAACGCAGTGCTTAATACTTTCCCGTTAACAAGATGATAAAGAAGAATTTCAGTTAAAGCACCCCGCGAATCGGCTAACAACGCTTCTATAGTTCCGGCAGGAAGTGCATTGAATGCAGCATCAGTTGGTGCAAAAACAGTAAACGAACCACTGCCTTCTAGGTCATCAACCAAATTGGCTTCAATAAGAGCGGTCTCCAGAATCGTATGATTCGGACTATTAACAACAATATCGACAACACTTTGTGCTTTCGATACAAATGGAGCAGTTATTAAAACTGCAATTAGCAAAATGTAAAAGTTTAATTTTTTCATAACCATTATTTTATTTGTTCAACTTCGATGACTAAAACGATAGACAGAAATAAATGTTCATTAAATAGTGTAAATAGATTAACAAATATTGATTTAATTCTATTTCTCAATATTGAAAAATAATCTTATAAATCTGTAAATAAGATAGATGGCTGTTGTAAGATTTTTTATATAATAAATGTTAAATTTTAATAAGCATGAACATTGCATTAACGTTCCATCTGTTTTTAACTGATTATCGATTGTCATGAATAGAAATACCGTATTTTATGGCTACTTTTGCGCACCCTTTAAAAGTATCAGGGTAGAACAAATTATTTATCAGATGATTACAGTTGAGAATTTAAGAATTCAGTTTGGGAAACGCATCCTGTTTCAGGATGTTAATATGAAGTTTACCGCAGGAAACTGTTATGGTATAATTGGCGCAAACGGAGCAGGCAAATCCACCTTTTTGAAAGCCATTTCTGGCGAAATTGACGCTACCAATGGCAACATTACACAAGGCCCCGGCGAACGGCTCTCTGTTTTAAAACAGGACCACTTTGCTTTCGACGAATTTACTGTTCTTGACACAGTAATGAAGGGACATGAACGGCTTTGGAGTATTATGCACGAAAAAAATGAACTGTACATGAAACCGGATTTTTCTGATGAAGACGGTTTGCAGGCTGCACATCTGGAAGCTGAGTTTGCCGAAATGAATGGATGGAATGCAGAAAGTGACGCTGCATCGCTGTTAAGTAACCTTGGTATAAAAGAAGAACTGCATTACACCCTGATGAAAGATATGAGTGGTAAACAAAAGGTTCGTGTGTTGCTGGCACAGGCGCTCTTTGGAAAACCCGACAATTTGTTGCTCGATGAACCAACCAACGATATCGACCTTGAAACCGTGGTGTGGCTCGAAAATTACTTAGCCAATTATGAAAATACGGTTTTGGTTGTATCGCACGACAGGCACTTTCTCGATGCCATCAGCACCCACATTATCGACATTGACTTTAACGATATAAAAATGTTTGCCGGAAACTACAGTTTCTGGTACCAGAGCAGTCAGCTTGCATTAAAACAGCAGGCAGCTCAAAACAAGAAAGCCGAAGAACGGAAAAAGGAACTGCTCGAATTTATCCAGCGCTTCAGTGCCAACGTGGCCAAATCGAAACAAGCCACAAGTCGCCGCAAAATGCTTGAAAAACTGAATATTGAAGACATCAGACCTTCGACACGAAAATACCCCGGCATTATTTTTACACCCGAACGTGAAGCAGGAGATAAAATTCTTGATGTTCATGGATTAAGCGCCAGCATTGATGGTGAAATCCTTTTTAAGGATGTGGATTTTGTAGCCAACAAAGGTGAAAAAATTGTTTTCCTTTCCCGCGATCCACGTTCAATGACAGCATTTTTCGAAATCATCAACGGGAAAGCCGAACCCGATTCGGGAACTTACCAGTGGGGCCAAACCATAACCACTGCCTATTTACCGCTCGATAACGCTGAGTTTTTTAAAAGCCAGCTTTCGCTTTTCGACTGGTTTTGCCAGTTTACCACCGATACTACAGAAATTTTTGTACGCACTTATCTTGGGCGAATGCTTTTTGCAGGCGACGAGATTTATAAAAAAGTAAACGTGTTATCAGGTGGTGAAAAAATGCGTTGTATGATTGCACGAATGATGCTTGCCAACGCCAATGCACTGATTTTGGACACACCAACCAATCATCTCGATTTGGAATCAATACAGTCGTTTAACAACAATTTGCAACGCTATCCGGGCAACGTTTTCATGTCGTCGCACGACCATGAATTTATTTCATCGGTTTGCGACAGGATTATAGAACTGACGCCGAATGGCATTATCGACAAACTGATGAATTACGACGATTACATCACAGACGAAAGAATACACGACTTACGTGAAAGGCTTTATTCAAAATAAAGCAACGATTTCTTTCAACTGATATTTGTTTTCTGTTTTTGGTTTTGCTAAGAACAAAGTACTTTTTCATAAATTCGGAAATAATTTTTATATCAGACAAAATGAATGCGTTTCGTTATTTAATTACACTAAGTGGTTTTTTGTGGATGAGCAGTCTTATGCAGTTGGAAGCTCAGGTTCCGGTACAGGCGGTCTATGAGCCCCGCGATAAGGAGATTGTTGAGAATCTGCTCGAAAAATTTTCCGCTGAAAGCAAAACGCCGACCGGTGACCTGATTATTAAAATTGGAAGGGAATTATTGGGTACAACCTATGTTGCGCATACGCTTGAAAAAGAGCCTGAGCAACTAATTGTGAATCTTCGTGAACTCGATTGCACAACCTTCGCCGAAAACTGTCTGGCCATTGCAAAAACAATAAAATCAGAAAAACCCGGCTTTAATGAATACATTAAAATTCTTCAAAACATCAGGTATCGTAATGGAGTTATTAATGGTTACCCTTCGCGGGTGCATTATTTCAGCGATTGGATGTTTGAAAACAGCAGGAACGGATTTCTCCGTGAGGTTTCAAAAGAAATAGCAGGAACACGCTACCTGAAAATTGTAAATTATATGAGTACACATCCTGATAGTTACACCCAGTTGAAAAATGTTGCTTTTTTACCATTGATTATCAGGCAGGAAAAAGAAATTTCTGCACGCGAGATGTATTACATCCCGGAAGAAAAAATTGCTGAACTGGAAAACAAATTCGAGAATGGTGATATTGCCGGAATAACCACGGGTATTGCCGGTGTAGATATTCTTCATGCAGTGATTCTTCTCAGGGTTAATGGTAGAATTCACCTGTTGCACGCGCCGCAATCGGGGGGAAAAGTGTTGATTTCAGACGAAACACTTGAAGATTACCTTAAAAACAGTAAATCGGCCAACGGAATAATGGTAACAAGACCGTTGTAACAGCTTTTTCAAATTTTCAAAAAATATATAGGAAGGAACATCGTTTTTTTTTATGCAGATTTAAGCATTATGCAAAAAGACATGTTCAAAATTCGTAGTTAGAAATGTAACTTGATTATACTATTGTTACAAACTTTTACGTGTAACCAAAATTTTAATTTCATATGAAAAGGAATCTTAGAAAATTACTTACTGTAGCCGCAATTGTTATTGGTGGTGTTTTAAGTTCGAATGCGCAGGAAATTGGTGTTCGTTTTGGCGGAACCAATGGAGCTGGCGGTGCAGCTATCGACGCAGTTTTTAGTGCCGGACAGTTTAACCGTGTACATGCCGATCTTGGATTCTACAGAGGTGGCGTGGGAATTGATGCGCTTTGGGATTTTATTTATAAACCGCTTAATGGTGAAGCTTTCAATTGGTATCTTGGTGCAGGTCCGTCAACTTATCTCGGAGATAGTTTCTGGCTTGGGATAAGTGGTGAAATTGGTCTTGAATATCGGTTCTCAAGTGTTCCG
Source organism: Draconibacterium sp. (assembly GCA_050179035.1). GTDB lineage: Bacteria > Bacteroidota > Bacteroidia > Bacteroidales > Prolixibacteraceae > Draconibacterium. Next base: position 18,635 of record JBFXFM010000051.1, read on the forward strand.
ATTGCGATTGGTGCCGACTGGAGGCCAACTTTATGGGTTGTTGAGGAAACAAGATTTGGCTCCGACTCTTTTGGGTTGAATGTTCGTTTTGTGTTTTGAAATTAAGAAGTAAAGTATTGATAATGAAAAGCGCCAACCGGCGCTTTTTTTATTTTAGCGTAGTCCACCAATCACTGAATACTGTTGAAGTATCATTCAAATTTACCGGTTCGCCAATTTTAGGAGTAATCAAATTCAATCCGGCAGTTTTGTTGAGCTCAGTAATTGTTTTTAATGGTGTGTCCCAGCTGTGATTGGCCAGGGCAAATTTCATGGAGTGAACCGGAAATAATCTTTTGGCATTTAAATCGCGGGAAGCCTTTAAAACCTGTGCAGGCATCATGTGAATAAATTTCCAGCTCTCGTTGTACTGTCCGTTTTCAAGAAATGCAACATCGAAGCTGCCAAAACGCTGGCCGATTTCAGCAAAATGCTCATCGTAACCGCCATCGCCGCCAATAAAAATCCGCATTGAGGGTGTTTCGAGTACAAACGATGCCCACAGCGACTGGTTAGGTTTTGGGCCACGCCCTGTGAAATGGCGTGCCGGTGTTGTATAAAAAACAATTCCACCTTCAAACTGAACCGAATCGCCCCAGTCGTTTTCAATAATAAATTCAGGCTGAAATCCCCAGCGTTCCAAATGGGCGCCGGTTCCAAGGCCGGTAATCACTTTGCCAACTTTTGGTTTCAGTTCCTTTACAGTTTTAAAATCGAGGTGATCCCAATGGTCGTGGGTAATCACAAGAAAATCAATCGGAGGAAAATCCTCAGCCTTGTAAACATCTGCACCATCAAAAGCTTTAATCATAAACGGAAAAGGCGAAGCATTTCCACAGAAAACCGGATCGACTAAAAATGTTTTACCATCAATCTGCATGAAATAGGAAGAATGACCGAACCAGACAAGTACATTTTCGTTGGACGGGAGATTTATTAAATCAGTTTTTAACGATGGTAATTTTACCGGCGGCCTGCGGTTTTGAGCTTTTATGAGATCGTTCAATATCTTCAGAAACCCGCCATCGCTTGTCATTTGAGGAGTCGGGTTCAGGTTTTGAAACGAACCGTTCTTGAAGTTTGGCGACTTTTCAATTCTTGCTTTTCTTTCCCCGTCGGGCAGTTTGCCAAATTTTGCCGACTTAACAAATAAATTAATTACTACTATCAGTACAATTGAGACTGCTAAAAATGTGACCATTATTCGTTTATATTTTCCTGTTTTCATTTTCCTACATGCAAAAATTGGCTTAATAAACCAATAAAGCATACAACGAAGCGGGAGTCTGAAAGTTTTTAAGAATCATTTAATTAATGGTGATTTTTAAAGTACCTGCGGAGCAGCACTTTCTTTAAATCGCGCACAATTACCTGATGGGCAATAATCTCGACATGCGAATAATGCGGCAATTCGCGGGTGGCGCGATCAATTTCCCTGTCGCTGATATCGACCTGGTACAAAACCGAAAGCAACAGTTCGTAATTCCGCTCGATTAAAACCGAAATCTGTTCAATCAACTGATGGTGAAGTTCGTAATATGCCTGGTCGGTATTGCCCGAAAAAGTGATCTCAACGCCAAACATGCCAAAATCTTTCATAATCTGCTCAGCTGTTTCCTGCACTATTTCAGCCTGGGTAAAAAATCCCGACACATTCTGATTGCTGATTTGTGGTAAATCCATTTCCGGTTTTTTGCCAAAGCTATGCAAAAATCAAATCTGTAGCCAACAACCCGCTGATTATGTAATTCAATTTTTTCTACTTTTAACCCGATAAATTAATTAAAAACCATACCTGATGAAAAACTTTGTAGTAATCTTTTTATTTTTTTCGTTTGCAATAGCAAGTAACGCGCAAAATAATCCTTCCGGCGAATTCAGCAACCCAACAATTTTTGTGGGTTCAGTGGTTACCGACCTTGAAAAATCGGTCGATTTTTACACCAACATTATCGGTATGAAGAAAACCGGGGCTTTCTCTGTTGATGGTGAAAAAGCAAAAGAACTGGGATTGACTGATGGCAAAAAAATCGATGTCACTGTGCTGAAACTCGAAGATAGTCCGCAGGCCAACGAATGGAAACTGATGAGTTTTGGCACAAAACCAGGTCATAAAAAGCCAGATTATCTGAACGATGATACTGGTATGCAATACATTACAATTCTTGTAAATCACCTGGAACCGGTGATGAAACGAATCGAAAAAAACAATATTAAAATACTAAGCGGAAAACCATCAAAACTTGATGACAACCGTTTTTTTATCCTCGTACAGGATCCCGACGGAACTTTCATTGAATTAATAGGGCCAATGTAATAAGGCTTCTTTTAAAGGTTATAAGTGTTTTATGTCAGAACGCCCGGAACTGTAAAGTTCAGGGCGTTCAATTTTAAATGCGGTTGAAGTCATTTTCTAAATAACAATTTCTTAAAGCATTCAATTTGCATCAGTTCAGCGTTTTATATTCAAGGTTTGTTTGAACGGCCAATATTAACACGCTGTCAGCCCTATTTTTAATAGCTTTACCGCGTAATCTGAAAAATGGGTTAGGATGAAAAATTCTGAAAAAAAAGAAAGGAAGATTTCGGCATACAGAAAACTGTCGCTTGGCGAGGAAATTTTTAACAGCATAACACACGGAATCGGAACGCTTTTGAGCGTTGCCGCTCTTGTAACGCTTATTGTTTTTGCAGTAATGAAAGGCAGTGTGTGGCATGTGGTAAGTTTTACCATTTTTGGCAGTACGCTGGTTTTGCTTTACCTCTCATCTACTTTGTACCACAGTTTTACAAGCGAAAAATTGAAAAATCTGTTTGCACGTTTTGATCATGCAGCCATTTTTCTGCTGATTGCCGGAACGTACACGCCATTTTTGCTCACTGCGCTTCGCAGTACTTTGGGCTGGGTTATGTTTGGAATTATTTGGGGTCTGGCAATTGCAGGTGTTGTAATTCGCTCAATCTACCTTACACGCTTCAGAAAGCTGATGGTGGCACTTTATCTTGGAATGGGCTGGCTGATGATAATTGCTGTTGGCCCCATGATAGAAAACCTGCCAAAGATGAGTTTGCTTTTCCTTTTGCTTGGCGGTATTTTTTATTCGGTTGGCGTAATTTTTTATGTTTGGCGCAACCTGAAATATGGTCACGGAATTTGGCACCTTTTTGTTCTGGCAGGCAGTATCATGCACTATTTTGCGGTTTTGTACAGCATGAATTAGTGCTTGGCTTATCCATTTTTTTTCTGCACAATTTTTACTTATCTCACGAATGGTTTCATTCACCCCCAAAAAACAGGCGTTTATCTAATAAAGAAATCTGCTTTGAGCTGATTTGCTAATTTTCGGTAAAAAATAAAACCATGTTAGCAGTTGAATTATTTACCGGCCATTTTACGCAGCTTTGGGAACAAAGTCCTGCTCATCTTCCGGTTTTTGAAAAAGTTTATTCTGATTCAGAAAAACTGGCCCGCGAAAAATATTTTGATGATATTCAGCAGAAATTACAGTCGCTGCAAAATAAACCAAATCTCAGAAAATTAAGAAAGAGCGATGCCGGAAGCAGCTTCTTCCCGGTTTTTAAATCGATGTTACAGGGAGTTTTCGATTTTAACCCTGAACAACTTGAGATTATTTTGTCTGATGAATTCAGAAGTGTAAGCAAAGATTTCTTTTACAATGCACGTGAATTCGGCCCCGAACTTTCGCCCCAAAATATTTACCAGGGAATGCGCAATGTATGGATTATGAATGGCTTGCAACTAATGATGAACTTTCCGGTGGAAATAACCCCATCGGTTTTTGCCTACAGTATGATTTATCCGTACAGCGATAATTTGCTCGACGACCCAACCATTTCAACCGCCGAAAAACAAAAATTCAGTGAGCGGTTTAAACTCAGGTTACACGGCATTGAAGTGAATCCTGAAAGTTTTGCCGAAAAACAGCTTTTTAAACTCGCGGGCATGTTTGAACAACAGTTTAGCCGCACCGAATATCCCGAAGTTTACCAGAGTTTGTACGCAATTCACGATGCTCAAACTGAAAGTTTGCGGCTTTCAAAAGCCGACGGTTTAAGCGAAGAAGAAATCAGAAGGATTTGCTTCGAAAAGGGGGGTACATCGGTACTTGCCGACGGTTATCTTGTGGCCGGAAAACTGAATCGACAGCAGGAACAGGCGCTTTATGGTTATGGTGTTTATCTGCAGTTACTCGACGATATTCAGGATACAAAGCAGGATGCCGGCGACGGTACAAAAACCATGTGCGCTTTTGAAAAGGGAGAAAAATTAGCCGGTTTCGTTAACCAAACGATTCATTTTGGCAGAAAAGCGCTTGACGAAATGAATTGCTTTGATGCAAAAGACTCTGAGGTTTTTATTGCATTGATGAACCGGAGTATTGAAACCATGATTATTGAATCCATCGGGTTAAACGCTGAATCGTACCCTGCCGGCTTTGTGAGGGAAATAGAAAAATATTCGCCGCTTCATTTCGATTATATCCGCCAAAAGAAATCCGAATCGAAATCACACCGACTTTCCATGTTTCGCAAATATTTCGACCAGGCAACACCCGAAAAAATTAAAAAGGTTTTTGAGCAACAGCTTGTTTAATCAGAATTGTTTCAGACCGAATCAAAAATCAGCCTGATAATGTTATTTTTGATTTCAAACTTTAAAAACTGGGGTATGAAATCATTTCCATTGCTGCTGGCCTTTGCATTTGTGTTTGTTCTTTCCGGTTGTTCTTCCAAACAAAATCAGAGTCAGAAAGCCGAAACCGCAAAACCCAATGTGATTATTATTTATACCGACGATTTGGGTTATGGCGATGTGAGTTGTTATGGCGCCACAAAAATCAGCACACCAAATATCGACAAGCTGGCTACCACAGGAATGCGGTTTACCAATGGGCACAGCTCATCAGCATCGTGTACGCCATCGCGTTATTCGATGCTCACCGGTGGTTATGCTTTCAGAAAAGAAGGCACAGGTATTGCTCCCGGCGATGCGGCAATGATAATTGACCCGGAAACCCGCACGCTTGCCGATATTTTCTCTGATGCAGGTTATAAAACCGGTGTGGTGGGAAAATGGCATCTCGGATTGGGTAGTGATGGTGGTCCCGACTGGAATGGGTTAATAACCCCCGGTCCGCAGGATTTGGGTTTTGGTTACTCATTTCTGATGCCAGCAACGGGAGATAGGGTGCCTTGCGTTTATACCGAAAATGGCCGTGTTCTCGGGCTCGACCCAACTGACCCCATTTCGGTGAATTACAAAGAGAAAATCGGCAGTGAACCCACTGGCCTCGAAAATCCCGAACTGCTGAAAATGAAACCCAGTCACGGACACAACAATACAATTGTAAACGGTGTCAGCCGGATTGGATTTATGACCGGTGGCAAATCAGCGCTTTGGGTTGATGAATACATGGCTGAAGTGTTTACACAGAAAGCGCTTGCTTTTATCGACAAAAACAAAGAGAAACCTTTCTTTCTTTACCTGGCCACCCACGGAATTCATGTTCCCCGGGTCCCGCATCCGCAGTTTGCAGGTAAAAGCGGAATGGGGCCGCGTGGCGATGCCATTCTTGAAGTGGACTGGGTTGTTGGCGAAGTCAGCAAAAAACTTGAGTCGCTTGGGTTAACTGAAAAAACGATTGTGATTTTTACGAGTGACAACGGTCCGGTTATCGACGACGGTTATATTGACCAGTCCGTTGAGCTGCTTGGTGAACACAAACCCGGGGGCCCTTTGCGTGGTGGGAAATACAGCGCTTTTAACGCCGGAACACAAGTGCCATTTATTGTAAGCTGGCCGGGCAGAATGAAATATGGCGAATCAAATGCGCTGGTTTCGCAGGTCGATTTTATGGCATCGTTTGCAAAAATGCTCGGCGTTCAGATGAATGAAAATGATGCGTTTGACAGTTTCAATTTAATGGATGTTTTGCTTGGAAAGGAATCGAAAGGTCGCGATTTCATTGTTCACCAGGGAATTTCAACAATGGCACTGATAAATGGTGACTGGAAATACATTGCCCCCAACAAGGGCCCGGCGGTTTCGCAATACACAAACATCGAAATGGGAAATAATCCCGAACCACAATTGTACTATCTGAAAGACGATTTGGGCGAAACAAAAAATATTGCGAACGAGAACCCTGAAAAAGTGAAAAAAATGGAAAATCTTCTTTTAAAAATCAAAGAGGATGGAAGAACCAGATTCTGAAGCTATTTACAACTGTGCGTTAAATGTTAAAAACTAATGCCCCCCGTGAACTTGTTATTTCCTGTTCTTCGGTGGAAATGTATTAAATTTGGCTCATCAAAAAAATTTAAGATTTTTCATCATGAAAAGAGACAATTTGGTTTTCGAAATCATTGAAAAAGAACGTCAGCGCCAGTTAAACGGCATCGAATTAATTGCTTCTGAAAATTTTGTAAGCGAACAGGTACTCGAAGCAATGGGTTCGGTAATGACAAACAAATACGCCGAAGGGTATCCTGGTAAACGCTATTATGGCGGTTGCCAGTTTGTTGATATGACCGAGCAATTGGCCATCGACAGGATAAAACAGGTTTTTGGCGCCGAATGGGCCAATGTGCAGCCGCACTCGGGAGCACAAGCCAATGCTGCTGTGCTGAGCGTTATCCTGAAACCAGGCGACCATTTTCTGGGGCTCGACCTGTCGCACGGCGGACATCTTTCGCATGGATCACCCGTAAATTCATCGGGCATTTTATACAACCCCATTGCCTACAATGTAAAAGAAGATACAGGACTTGTTGATTACGACCAGATGGAAGCGCTGGCGCTTGAACACAAACCAAAACTGATTATTGGTGGTGCTTCGGCATACAGCCGCGACTGGGATTACAAAAGGATGCGTGAAATTGCCGACAAAATTGGTGCACTTTTAATGATTGACATGGCACACCCTGCCGGTTTAATAGCAGCAGGTTTGTTAAACAACCCGCTTGAATATGCCCACATTGTAACCTCTACAACCCATAAAACCCTGCGCGGCCCGCGTGGTGGCATTATTTTAATAGGAAAGGATTTTGAAAATCCGTGGGGGTTGACAACGCCAAAAGGCGAAGTAAAAATGATGTCGGCACTGCTCGATTCATCCGTTTTTCCGGGTCAGCAGGGCGGACCGCTCGAACATGTAATTGCTGCAAAAGCCGTGGCTTTTGGCGAAGCGCTCGACCCATCGTACAAAGAGTACCAGAAACAGGTGATTGTAAATGCAAAAGCAATGGCAAAAGCCTTTATCGATTTAGGATACAAAGTGGTTTCGGGTGGAACCGACAACCACTCGATGCTCATCGATTTAAGGGCCAAATACCCGAACCTCACAGGAAAACAAGCTGAAAATACGCTGGTGAAAGCCGAAATTACGGTGAACAAAAACATGGTTCCGTTCGATAGCCGTTCGCCTTTCCAAACATCGGGCATTCGTGTGGGAACACCAGCCATTACAACCCGCGGCGTGAAAGAAGACCTGATGCCTGTTATAGTAAAAATGATTGATGAGGTTTTATCGAATATCGACGACGAACAAACCATAAAAAACGTGGGAGAAAAGGTTCACTCAATTATGAAAAACTATCCGCTTTACGCCTATTAGCAGTCTGACACGCGGGTAATTGGGTAAATGCGTGAATGGGTAATTGAGTTACCCGCAGGGAACCGTTCTTTACAAAAGAGAACGGTTTCTTTTTTTATATCACCCGGAGGTTTTAGCTCCGTAGGACCCGACTGAATGACAAAGTCGGGCAGGGCGAAATATTGGTAGCCGGGGGTGAAGCCCCCGGTTATTGAATCCCCAAAACCCCACCCCGCAGTTTGAAACACCGGCCCCGTTTATTGCGCTCAGGGAACCGTTCTTAAAAAAAGATATTTATTACCTCCACGATGTTCTTTTTTGTTTGGGAAGCCATTGAGAAACCTCCAGGCCTTGACTTTTTGTTCCGGCAGGCCTTGGAGAAACCTTCGCGCCTTCACTTTTTAATTGGGCGACCTGTGGAGATATCTCCACTGCTCCACTTTTTGGTTGGGCGACCCATCATTAAATAAAAATAGCTTCACTTTTTGTTTGGGCAACCTGTGTACTGAGTACATTGCCCCGCTTTTGGATTGGAGAAGGAATGTACTGAATGCATGACACATTTTTTACAAATAATGATGATAATCCTTTTAAATTTTCAACCCTTATGAAAACACCTGATTCAGGTATTTTTTTAAATTTGAGAAAAATTAACCTGACATGAACTGCCAGCCGCCAAAAATAAGCTCAACATTTAAAAACTTCCCCGCGAAGTTCATGAAACCTATTTTTGCCTATCATTCACCAATAAACCATTTGGTGAAAAGTGAAAAAAAGTATAATAACTTCGTGCTATTAACTAGTTGTGCGTCATGCTGAGTGCAAACATTTTGAATGTAAGCAGATTTAAAATTCATATGAAAGAATTAAATTTATAATAATAAAATTATAAGGGCAGATGCATATCAATAGATTTTGGAAAATAGTTTTGGTTGCCATTTTATACTCGCCTGCTTTTATTTTAGTTTTTAATCAAATGTTATTTGGTGGAAGCAGAAACGATATGTTTCCTGTTTATTATCTCGGTGCAATTGGATGGGGAATATTTATGTCTACATTCATTATTTGGATTTATGTCAAGTCAAATAATCTAAAATTTACTGTTATGAACAAATGGACAAGAAAAGTTTCAACAAAATTCTTAAATAGACATTATTCAAATGAAAATGAAAGAATAATACCAATGAGAGGCGGAGTACCTATTAAAGTTGCTCCTAAAGGAATGTTCTTAGTTGGATTAATAACAGATTATGATGAATTAGCTTTTATTGATTTACGACCAAAATTGTTTTCTCTTACATTGACAGACACTGACAAGGTTGCGACGACTGATGGAGTAAGAATAGAAGGAACTATTGAAATAACAACAAAAGTAATTGAGCAAGATAAATTTCTTCTTAGACTTATATCGAATGAAGATGAGGAAGAAAAAATTTTAAACTCACATATTAGAAAATCTGTAAGAAAAATTATTAGTGATAAAGACTGGTTAGATATTATTATTTTCAAAGAAAACGAATATGAAAATATCAAACAATATATACTAAAGGATTTAAAAAATGTTGACTGTTGTTTTGATGTTGATGAGGTAACTTTTATCAATTTGGCCCCAATAGATAAGGACTTTGCAAATCTTCTTGAACAAAAAAGAAAACACAGAGAGCAAGCCAAATTTCAGGAGGAAAAGGAAATTTCTCAGCAACAAAGAATTAAAATAGAAAACCAAACTGAAGCAATTCGATTAGAACACGAAAGAGAAAAGGATAAAAAAGAAATTCAGCACCAAATAGATATGTCAAAACAAAAAAGCAAAGCTGAAATTGAACGTTTGAATGAAGAACATAATGCTGAGTTAAAACGAAAAATTAGTGAAAATGTAGAGAGATTAAAACTAATAGAAAAACAAGCAGAATTGCTAAGTAAATATCCATTAATTCTTGCAGAAATAAATCCTGAAGCATTTAAAGCTCTTAATGAAAAAGAATTAAAAGCTTTAGAATTACAGCTTGAAAAAGAAAAGAGTAGCAATAAAATTATCGAACAATTTGCACTTAAATCTTTTGATAATGATTTAGCAAGAACAAAAGGACAAGTAGATGTATTTAAGGCTGTTGCAACAAAACAATTAGGACTAGATGCAACAATAATTATGAGTCATGAGAAAGCCGATTCTGAAAAACAAAATAATGAAGAAACTAATGCTGAATCACCTAAAAAAGAAACAGAAAATTTGAAGAATGATGATAAAAACAAAATTATAGAAGACGATAAAAAATGAAACTGTAAATCTTAGAATTTAAATGAAATCTAGAATTAGGCTTATTTTGCTCATAGGAATGTCAGTTGGTTTAGTGATTTTTATTTCCTCTGTTGTAGAAATTAAGTACGGATTTGTTGAAAAAATAATTACTGAAAAAGAAAAAAGAATAGAAGCTGAAAATAAAGCTAAGCTTGAGACTCAAAAAATTGAAGCTGAAAAAATTGCAATAGCAAAAGCTGAAGCTGAACGTAAAGTTTTACAAGCACAAATAGAAGCACAAAAATTAGAAAATGAGCGAATTGCTGCATTAGCTAGAGCTGAAGCTGAACGAAAAGAATTAGAAGCAAAAATTATAGCTGATAAACTTGAAGCTGATAGAATTGCTATTGAAAAGAAAAATGCAGAAAAAAAAGCATATGATGCAAAAATTCAAGCAGACAAAGCAGAAGCTGATAGAATTGCTGCAAAAGCAAAAGCAGATGAAGCACAAAGACAAGCTGATGCTGAACGCAGAGAAACTGAAAGGATTGAAGCAGCAAAAGCAGATGCTGCGAGAAGACAATCTGAAAAAATCGCAGAAGCAAAAGAAAAAGCTGAAGAGAGAACACGATATTCTAATGTTGCACCAAGAACAAATAATTTAGCTTATTCTCCAAAGCCAGATTACGTTGGATATTATAACTATACATATGCTTATAGTGAATACCAAAGCAGAGATGGTATTTTATATTATAAAAGAAAAAATTCAGATGTAAATTCTATTAAAATAGATATTAATGGACGCCCTGCTGTTGTTAGAAACAACGCTATTATACTAAAAGGCATTGGAAAAAATAATTTAATTATTACCGTTAAATTTATTGTTTCGGGATTTAAAAAAGTTGGTGGTAAATATTCTTTTAATGTTTCGGGTAATTCAATAGAAAATGGAGAAATATTTGAAAAAAAAGAAAATATGCTATGGAGTTGGACTGGAGACCCGTTAATTATAGAATATAGATACAATCCACCTTCTCTAAAAATTGGTTCAACACATTCTCATACCATGTATGCAAATTTTTTATTTGAAGACAATTATTCAGATGCAGTTATTCATGGATTTTATAAATTTATTTTAATCCCTTGAATTAATAAGATTGTTGGTAAAAAAGTTATAAATAACTCGATGTTTGACCTTTGGATTTCAGAAATTAATAGACAATGGATTGGTACTAGGAAATCAATTAATTAAAAGTTTAAATTTCACATAAAAACAAAAGACCAGTTAAATAAATGATTTAAAATATTGAAAAGAAAAAAAGCACGAACGCACAACAAAGTACATATTGCAGGGCGGGGTTTGGTGGTACGCCAACTGCGGATTCCCGTTTCGCAGTTCCGTGTCCTTCGGACAGGAACGCTCTCCGAAATCCGCCCCGACAACATGTACCAACCGTCAGACTGTGCAAAAACTAACCACCCGCTGTGCATAACTTAAAGCAGTGATATCAGGCTTTTACGTTGGTTTTTGGTATCTTCAGGATATCAAACAAAAAAAACAAAATCATGCCACATGTTACAGGCCAGCAGCGAAACCAGATGATGATGTTCAGCCTGGAAAGTTCTGTTGCAGCCGATTCGTTTGCCAGGGTCATCGATGCCTTTGTGGAGGCCACCAACCTTGAAAGTTTCGGGTTTGCACACGTCCGCAGCAAAGACGAAGGCCGCCCGTCGTTCTGTTGTAGGCTCCCCATTTTTAGTACAGATTAAAAGTAGACAATTCTTTTCTTTTTAAATCATTCTGATGGGCGAAGTGAAGCGAAGGCGTAGCCGGAGCGAAACGGAGCCCATCAGAATGATTGCCGT
>JBFXFM010000052.1:0-30239 GCA_050179035.1 Draconibacterium sp.
CGATGTCGTAACATGTTACTTCCTGTACTGTGTATTCTGATGAATCGCTACAGTCCCAAATTCTGTATGTCACTTCATTGCCTGAGGTGAAGCCATTGCCCGTTCCGTCGTCGCGTGATACTTTTATACTCAGAATATTCTGCAAACCAATGGGGCCGGTTACCTTGCCATAGCCTACACAAATATCGCCGTCGAATACTCCTATTTCATCACCTGATTCCAAATCCATACCATCATACCTGGCACCTATCACATTGATATTCATGTGGTCAAATCCCAGGGTACCTTCCCATATCGGGTGATAATGCTGCGGACAAGGATCTGGTAATTGCTCCAGCTTTGAGATTCCGCCCAGGTATGTCCCAACCCAGACATTTCCGTTTTTATCAGCATGAACTGCATAAATACTTGCGGCTGTTGCTGCTGCCATTCCATCGGCAACAGTAAACTGTGCAAATGTATTTCCATCGTATTTTACCAATTTTTTTCCACCCCCAAACCAGATATTTCCATAAATATCCTCTGCAATATCGTCGGTGAAAATTGCTCCGTCGTCAGTTGTAAACTGAGACCAGGCCGAACCATCGAACTTGTAAAATCCATCAGATGCAAACCAGACGTTTTTCTTTGAATCGACAAAAATTTCAGTTACAGAAGTATTTTGTCCTGGCCAGCTTAAGGGGCTCCATGTTGTTCCATCGAATACAACAACTCTATCGCTGGTTGAAAAATACAACTTGCCATTTATATCCTCACCGATGCTTACAACATTACTGCCAAGGCCATAATCCGCAGCCGGATAATATGTCCAGTTGGTTCCATCATATTTTGCCACACCGCAACCTTGCCATGACCCAAACCAAAGATTACCCTGCGAATCCTGATATATGCATTCTTCAAAAGACCCCGGTTGAGGGTACTGAGCAAATGCGCTACCGTCGTATTTTGTAATAATCGAATCGTTGGCTCCTGCAAACCAGATGTTGCCATCCTTATCATTAATCATTGCCCAACTGTAATTATCACCTAATCCATCGGCGGTGGTATAGGTTGTCCAGTTTTCGCCATCGAATTTTGAAGCGCCATAAAAGTCGGTTGACCAGATGTTTCCGTTTTTATCTTCGGCGATTGCAAAAGAGATATCGGATAACATTCCGTCGCATGAGTTGTAGGTAGTCCAGTTGGGTAAATCGGTGTAATCACCAAAAACTCTCTTGGTCCTGTTAATCAAATTATCATCAGAATTATCATCATCAATCTCAACATAAAACTCAAAATTAAATGTCTTTATGTATTCATTGGTTGTAAAATCGACACCTGAAGCAAACGTGTGGGTTAAAGTATCACCCGGATTAATAGTACCAATATAGGTTTCAAGTGCTCCAAATGAACCATTCAAATTATACCCCAGGTCGAAATCAGACAATGACACGTCTCCTGTATTTGTAAAACTTACAGTTAAAGGTTCATTATTACTTAAGCCACAATATGCCCGGCCGTTGGTTAAAGGTGCAGGAGTGGTTAATGCCAGCATTTTGATATTTCCCGAAGGAGCATATTTTGTAATACCTGCACCGTAAGAACCTACCCAAATATTACCCTTGCTGTCGCCCTTTATAGCAAAAAGGCTTAAATTTGCCGCTGCCAAACCATCCTCTTTTGAATACTTTGTCCGAAATGAACCATCGTATTTTACCACTTCGGAGCCTCCGGCAAACCAGATATTTCCGTAAATATCTTCCGATATATCTTCACAATACCCAATTGTTCCGTTAGTCGAACAATATTGTGCCCAGTTTACACCATCATATCTGAATACATTACTCCCTTCAGTAAACCATGTGTATCCTTTTGAATCGAAGAAAACTTCTGATATAATGCTGGTATTGCCAGGGATTACAAAATCGGTCCAGGTACTACCATCAAACTGCATAATTTTGGGAACCCCGTTTTCCTGAGCCGAAACCAAAATATTGCCGTTCGCATCCTCTCCGATTGAATAGATATTACTTCCAAAGTTTACTTCTCCATTCATAAAATAAGTCCATGATGTACCATCGTATTTTGCAATACCTTGGGCTGTCCACGAACCAAACCATAAATTTCCATTCGAATCTACATAAATACATTCTTCAAAACTACCGGGTTGCGGGTATTGTGTAAACGAAGTGCCGTCGTATTTTGTAATCACTGAATCTGTTGCTCCGGCAAACCAGATATTTCCATCCTTGTCGTTTATCATTGCCCATGAGTAATTGGCTCCTAATCCATCGGCAGTGGTATAGGTTGTCCAGTTTTCGCCATCGAATTTTGAAGCACCATAAAAATCGGTTGACCAGATGTTCCCATTTTTATCTTCGGCGATTGCCCAAGAGATATCGGATAACATTCCATCGCATGAGTTAAATGTACTCCAGTGAGGTAAATCAGTATAATTGCCAAATACTTCCCGGGTCCGGTTCAGTGAATTATCTGCAGGATTATCATCATTATAAACCAAATATAATCCGAAAGTGAATGTTTTGTAATATTCGTTAGTTGTTAAATCGACACCTGTTGCAAATGTGTAATCGATTGTATCACCCGGATTTATTGTCCCTGTAAAAGTTTCCTCAGTTATTGGATTTCCGTCAACCGAATATCCAACATTAAAGTTTGAAACAGGGTCTTTCCCAGTATTTGTAAACCTTACTGAAACAATTTCATTGCTGCTTAACCCGCAAAATGCCCTTGAATTCGATAATGGAACAAGCGTGGTTAAAGCAAGCATTTTCAAATTATTAACTGCGTCAATATTGAGTATCAGTTTTCGGCTGACAAGGGTCAAATCTGGCGCCTGCGGATTGGTTACCAGGCAGTAGTATGTCCCTTTTTCGTTCAGCGTAAGTGAACCAAACGCAAGGGTAGAACTAGTTTGACCATTAAGTAAAACATCATTCTTATACCATTGGTATTGGTTTAACTCACCAGGTGTAACAAGTGTGTAACTGAATGAATCGCCAACTTCGTTGTTATAAACCAAAAACTCACCAATGCTATCCTGTGGTGCATAATTTAAAGAACTTATCTGCCCAACCAGTGGAATTACATCATCGAATTCGAGTTTATTGTTATATGCTGTAACCCTGTATAAATAATCCATTCCTGCAAAGTTTGGCAACACTGAAATTGAGTTATCGTTGAAAATTAAATATCTTAAATTACTGCAACTGGTTACCTCAGAAGGAATATTTTGAATGTGGTTTCGGCTAAGGTCGAAGTAAAAAAGATTTATCATATCCCCTATTTCTGCAGGAATGTCACCTGTTAAACTATTGTTTGATAAAATTAAATACCTAAGATTTAACAACTGACCAAAGGATGAAGGAATCGTTCCGGTTAGCTTATTTCCATTCAATATCAAATATTGCAGATTAGTTAACTGCCCTATTGAAGCTGGAATTTCACCTGTCAACTCAGAATTATATGCAATTTGTATTTGATAAAAGATGGACAAATCGCCAAATTCAGGCGGCAATGTGCCAACCAGATTGTTATTATATAAACCTAAAGACATTAACCCGTTGGAAGGATTAATAGTAATCCCAAACCATGTTGTAACCGGCTGGTCACTCAACCAGTTAGTGTTATTATACCAGTTACTTCCGTCAGTACTGTTGTACAAAGCCACAAGGGCATCATAAACGGGCAATTGATTCTGGTACAAAATAACAGCATGACTGCCAAGTGTTAACTGAGTTGCCATACTATTGGTAACACGGAGAGTATAAATACCGGCATCCTGACTACTTACATTTTCCAGTGTTAAAGTATTTGTGGTCTGGCCAGCCAGTTCCATCCCATTTTTAAACCACTGATACAGATTGTATTCACCTCCAACCAAAATGGTACGCGTAATTGTTTCACCCAAAGCAGGATTTAATGATTCGGGTGTACCTAGTACAAGACGCTGACCTGAATAATTAAACTCCAGTACCCAAAGATTAGGCTCAATATCCTCAAAAGAGAAATAGCAACCGGACGCCTGTAAAGTATTTAATTTGCTTAGTGCCGACAAATCAGGTAACTGACTAAAATCATTGCCATTTATATCCATTCTTTCCAGACTGTTGCATGATGTAATGCTGCCTGGCAAGCTTTGGTTGGTAAAGTAATTGTTCTGAATATACAGTTCTCTCAATACTGTCATTCCACCAAAAATATCGGGGAGTTCATTAGACATGTTAAGCTGATCGAGCGCCAATACCTGTAATTTGGTCAGGTTCTCCAGATTTTGTGGCAATGGCTGCTCGTTCAGGAAGTTCGAACCTCCATAAGTAACATTAAACATATTGTTACCTAACTGTAATTTTTGCAGTTCTGTTAAATTGCCAATTTCGGATGGAAGATATCCCTGCAACATGTTTCCTACCAGATTAAGTCCGGTAACCCTGCCATCAGGGTTCATTGTAACTCCGTACCACGTTAATACACTACCGGTCAACCAGTTGTCGTTTCTATACCAATTTGATCCGTTGGTAGCATTATAAATCGCCACAAGCGCCAGCGAATCCTGCTCGTTGCAGGCAACCATCGGTGGCTGACCATCGGTTACTACACTGATTGTATAATAATCGTACATCTCCTGCCAGGGAACTTTTGTTTTCAAATAATATGTACCATTTTCGGGAATTGTATATTGCAAACCAGCACCGCAGTTAACAGCTCCGCCACTCGAAAAAGATAATTCCGAAACTCCATCAGAACCGTACAACCATAAATTAAAGTTGCGGCAATATATTTCATCAAACACATCAATTGTAACAGTTCGGGGGGCATCGGTAATCTCAAATTTTAAATAATCCTCATCGCCAATTGGTTTCAGGTTATGGTCGGTTTGTGCAAAGAATGGGAATATCTGTTTTGCATCGGCCCACGTATTGTCAGGTTCATAAGCATCGATGGTAAATGGTGTGATTTCAATATCAAGGAAATACTCAGATATCATCTCACTGTTTTGCGACCATGCCTTTACGTAGTACACTCCCGGCACGAGGGTTGTAAATGTGCAATAATCGCTGCCCGAAGCCAACACGTTTGTTGTGTCGGGAGCATAAACTGTAAGTTGACGCGAATTCCATTCACCATTGCTCATCCAAATTTGTACCTGAGATGGCTGCGTGATTTCGAACCAAGCAATATCCCTGTCGCCTGCCGGAAAAAGATTACGGCGCTGGTAATCAGAATTTGTAATTTCCTGTGCTGACAAAAAATCATTATCAGGTTCAAATTCATCAAGCTGTGATTCATCGTATAACGATTTTGGCTCTGAAACCAAAGTCAGGCCGGGTGCTGCAGGATTGGTCACCTGGCAAATATAAGTACCAATATCATCCAATGAAAGCGTGTCCAGAACCAATTCAGTGCCGGTTTCTCCAGAAAGTATTTCTTTGTTTTTATACCACTGATAAATATTTCCATCACCTCCAGCTAACCCGTTAAAAGTTACTGAACTTCCAATTTCGAGTGGAATACTTTCTATTTCGCCATAATTTTTCTGTGGTGAATAATTGAAATTATTGATTTGGCCCACATTAGGAATAATATCGTCGAACTCAAGTTTATTGTTACTAACATAAATTGTGTAGATGTTATTCATTCCAGAAAAATCGGGCAGGCCGGTAATATTGTTATTCACAAAAGTGAAATAAAACAATCCATCGCAATCATTAATTTCAGCAGGTATGCTACCTGTCAGATTATTGGAATGTAAATACAGATGTTGCAAATTGTGCAATTGACCGATGGTAGTTGGGATTTCACCATTTAACCCAGGATTGTTAGCAATCTCGATACTATAAAACAACGATAAATCACCAAACTCCTGCGGTAATGTACCAACCAGGTTATTGTTGTACAAACTCAAATAATATAATCCGTTTCCTGCATCCAGATTTACACCTTCCCAGTTTGTAATTGGTTCGTTACTTAACCAATTGTTTCTCCGGTACCAGTTATTTCCTCCTGTACTGTTGTACAATGCAACCAATGCTGTATAAATTGGTGTTTGTTCCTGGTAAAGTATAATTGAATGGCTGCTCAAAGTTAATTGGGTTGCCGCACTGTTAGTAACCCTGAGGTTATAAACTCCTGCATCAGCCTCACTTACATTCTCCAATGTCAGGGTGTTTGTATTTTGTCCGACAAGTATCACTCCGTCCTTTAACCACTGGTAGATATTATTGCTGCCGCCAACTTCAATGGTTCGGGTTATTGTTTCACCCAAAGCAGGATTTAATGATTCGGGAGTACCCAGAATTAGCCGTTGATTAGAATAATTAAACCCCGGTATCCAGAGATTGGGTTCTATGTCCTCAAAAGAGAAATAGCATCCGTATGCCATGAAATTCTGAAGTTTTGTACACCCGGTTAAATCTGGAATCTGACTAAAATTATTGTACTCTATTCCAAGCAATTTAAGATTATAACATGCTCCAATACCCTCAGGCAAAGTTCCGTTTGTAAAATAGTTTTCACGAATATAGAGTTCACGTAAAGCTGACATTCCACCAAAGATATCGGGTAACATGCTGTTAAATTGTAAAACATCAAGCGACAGTATTTCAATTTTGGTAAGATTTGCCATTGATACCGGTAATGGTTGATAATTCAGATTATTCCAATTATTCCAATTGGCTAAGAATTTATAGTTCCCCAGATGGAGTCTTCTTAGTTCTGACAGATTACCAATCTCAGATGGAATAAACCCATTCAATCCGTTTCTTACCAGATTCAATCCGATTACTCTTCCATCAGGATTCATAGTTACACCATACCAGGTTTGAACAGGTCCATTCAACCAGTTATCGTTCCGGCTCCAGCCCGGGCCGTTTGTGGTATTGTAAATGGCAACCAGCGCCAGTGAGTCGATTAGATTACATGAAACATTTATTGCTTGAAAATTATACACCCCAGTACCGCTGTTAAAGGTAATTTCGTAGGTTCCTGCGGGAACAGGGATATTGGGCCCCTGTAAAGATGCGGTATCATAGGGGAAGCCAGTATTTCCCCAGCTTACATTCCAATCATAATCTCTTCTGAATTTAACTTCGCCATCGTCGTCAAATTTTTGAATTATACTCCAAAAACAGGAATTCTCAGCATCCTGTTCCATCATAAGGTCTGAATTATCATTTCCCCATTGATTAAATGTGCCGACCAATCCTACATTATAGCAAATATCTGTTGTAACGGACAAGTTTATATTTTGTGATGAAATGACAAGATCCGGAACCAAATCACTCGTCACCTGGCAATAATAAGTTCCTGCATCGGTAGGTTCCAGTATATTTATTTCAAGTGTTGAAGCCGATTGATTGGCCAAAATGTTTCCGTCTTTGTACCACTGATACTTATTCTGTGTTCCGCCTGTAACAATTGAATAAACAAAATTTTCACCAATATTCAGGGTATAATATTGCTCTTCTCCAATATTTGCCTGTGGTGAATAATAAAACTCATTGATGCCTGTATTCTTTTCAATATCAGAAAAAGTAAGTTTATTATAACTGCAATCCAGGTGATTTAAGGTGGGAATGTTTTTCAATTCAGGTATATAATCAATCTGATTGCGTTGAATATCCAAATAAACAAGTTTTGTAAGATTCAGAAATTCTCCGGGCAATGCACCGGTAAACTGGTTGCTATAAAGAAATACAGTTTGAATACTGTCAAGATTTCCAAAACTAACAGGTATTGAACCGGTTAACAGATTTCTGTCAAGTGCAAGAATCTTCAGTTTTGATAATTGCCCCAATGCCGGTGGAATTGTTCCTGTGAGTTGATTACCAGCTCCAAGGTACAAATATTCGAGATTATTAAGATTTCCAATTTCAGCAGGGATTACACCAGATAACTGGTTAATCCCAAGATCAAGATTTACAAGATTTGATAACTCACCTAACCCGGCAGGAATGGTACCCTGCAGATTATTTTCCCATAACACCAATTGTTGCAGTGCACTGAGTTGACCTAATTCTGCAGGCAAAAAACCATTAAGGTTATTTTGGCTCAGATTAATGCCTGTAACCCGATTATTGGTTACTGTAATTCCATGCCAGGTTGATACCGGACCATTTAACCAATTCTCATTATTGTTCCATGCACTACCTTCGGTTGCATTATACAATGCTACAAGAGCCAAAGAATCGTTAAACAAACTTTCAGTTAATTCGAAGTTAAACTCGCCAGTATTACTATTAAAAGTTATTTGGTACATACCAGCCGGTACAGGAATATTCGGGCCAAACTGCAAAGATATTCCTGAAGGGAATTCATTGCTTCCCCAATTCATCAGCCAATCATAATTCTTACGGAATTTGACTTCTCCTTTTTCATAAAAAGTGTGAACCTTTTGCCAACTGCAAGGCGATTCACTTATGTTTTCAAGTAAAACATCGGTGCTGTCGTTTCCCCAATTATTAAATGTGCCGACCATTCCAATGTTTGAACAATCATCGGTAAATACTGATAAAGTATTTCCATAGAATGTTCCTTTTGCATTTATTGCATACGTTCTGAAAAAATAAGTGGCATTTGAGTTTAATCCTGAAATATTAGTTGTAAATGAACCGGTTCCGGCTCCATCAATAATTTTCGAGTCAAAAACTGTCGGGTCAGGAGAAGTATTCCAGCAAACACCTCTTTCGGTTATGATGTTCCCACCATCAGAAATTACGTTACTCTCACAAAGTACTGAACCTGATGAAACGGGATTTATATTGACTGTATTTAAAACAGGATAAGAATTTATTAAAGCCAAATCAGCTTCACTAATCAATGAAATACTGTCGAGATAAACAGCCCCAAGAGCTTGCGAAATAAAAAATGTGATTTTCTGAATTGTGCTTGGCAAAATCTGGTCAAAAGTTACATGAAACGTAAATCTTGTTGGTACAGTAGTAATTGGAAAAGTCCATTCTGATCTGCCAGTTGATTCCGGATCGGTCGAGTAACCATATCGGTTATACCCGTTTTCAGAGGTATCTTCAAAATCGAATGTAATATTCCTGTCATTCGCGGCCCATGCCACAAAACTTACCACATACGGTATATCGGGTAACGCATTTAAATTCGTTTGGCTAAACTGGTAATGCCAGTTTTCTATTGGATTAACCAGTGTGTTGTTAAGAACCACATTACTCCCTTCAACAGCATATGGGTCTCCATAACCCGTATCAATCCATCCACCCCACGAATACGGAGCTTTAGTTATATTATCGTACAAGTCAAAATTCCCATTCGATATCAGATTAAGTTCATCAGAAGTAGGCCTCTGTCCGCTGATGGTGACTTCGCAGGTTTCTGTGATATATGAGCCATCCTGAGAGGTTGCAGAAACAACAACAACTCCATCGGTAAGTGCAGTTAGTAATCCATTTTGATCAATAGTTGCCCTTCCGTCACTACCCTCTTTAGTGAACACAGACCATTTCAAATCTTTATTTGTTGCATTTGCAGGCAGAATAGTTGCTGCAATTTGCAGTGTCCCATTGTCTTCAGTAATATTTCCGCCTGTCAGATTAATTGATTCAATATAAATCGCTGAATCTGCGCCTTCAAGCGTAATTAATCCACAATCGTCCATATTAATCCACGATTCATTTATGTTACCTGTATTTGCCCAAACGGCTCTATTGCGAACACCCAAATCATCTGCAGCATCTTTGTCAATAATGGTAACATCAAAACCCATGACATTCGTTTTATTAAAATCTATTCCGTCCCGGTCTTTAAGAAATGACCACGGAACAAAATATTCTGCCAAGTAAATAGGGTCTTCAACTTTAAAAGAATAAACGACTCCATAACCATCTGTGGCAGGGGTGCCATCAATCATACCTTCAATTGCAGGCGGAGAAACATTGTAATGCCCCTGACCAACACTTGGCCCGAAACCATCAGCTAAAATATAATTTACATCGAAATAGATTTCGGGTTTGTCATACATCCAGTTATCAGTAGCACCATTTAAGTATGCCGGACGCCACTCATCGTCGTTCACAACAAGCAGGATGTACATACCGTCATCATTCCATAAAGCTTTCCAGTAAGTGGTTCCAACATCTCCCAGGGTTGGAACATCAGTACTGAAGTTTTTGTCAATAACATTCGAATCTGTTTCTGCCCAAACATCATCAACCACGCCATCTATCACAGGAGCAACAGATGCTTTAACTATTATACTTTCAGGCTTTTGTGCGTAAAGCACATTACTGATTAAAAGAACTGCTAAAAAGACCCATTTTGATTTCATTTCAGTAATTTTTTAGGTTAGGAAATCATAAAACTGTGGCAGGTATCGTCATTAATCTGTCGCTGTTTTGTTATTTTGAAAACACTATTTTTTTATAAGTATTTATTCCATCGGTATTTACCCTAACATGGTAAACTCCCGGCGAAACTTCCTGGTTGTTTGCATTATGCCCATTCCAGCTGAGTTTATGTATTCCCTCCGGCAGCAATTGTTTTGTAGTAATAAATTTTACCCGCTGGCCCACCTGATTCAATACCTCAACCTCTACCTGTGTTTCGGTAGCCAGGTTGATTTCGATAGTTACTTCATTACTAAACGGATTCGGATAACAATTGATCCCGCTACTGTTTAATCCAGTTATGCCTTCCAATCCGGTGGTGTATTTTTCAAGACTGGCTATCGTGGTTTCGTGCTTTGTGAATGTTGATGAACCCTTTACAATTTCAGGTTCGAGGTTATATTCCCGATTGTTTTGTGAACTCCAAAGTTTCAAAGAAAATTCTCCGCCTTCAATAAATCCGGGCATTCCCTGATTGTCGGTAGCTGAAGCGATGATTGCAACTGCCTGTTTTTTCAGATGATATGGCATTAATGTAATTGCACCAACACAGATTTCCCCATCAAAAACTGCCAGCTCGTCGCCAGCTTGCATCACACTGTTGTGTAATCCAACCAGGTTGATATTCATGTGGTCAACTCCGTTACCGTCGTGTGCCGTAACAAAGTGCCTGGTGGCAATCAGTTCCGGTAAAATGGCATTCGATTTTGGGTAAGCATTGTTAATCCACAAGGTATCAGCCTCGCTCAACTTTATCTTATATCCCTCACCCGGAATAAAATTGCCAATATTGTTTTGCCAGCCGCCAAAGATGCCCCAGTTTTCGATGGAGTTTCCGGTTTCGTCCTGCACTTTAACAAGTGTTCCCTGAGTTATCAGTTCCTGTACAACATCTTCTCCGTTAAAGGCTGTTATTTGCGGATAGCCAATAATATTCCAGCCGGCTTTTAACGGAATGGCAAATGGGTACTCAATGGGTGAGCCACATACCTCGATCAAATCGTCGAAAGCCACTTTAATTTTGTAACCTTCAGTGGACTCAATGTTCCCAATATTGTTTTGCCAGCCGCCAAAAATGCCCCAGTTTTCGAAAGAGTTACCCAACTCATCCTGAATTTTCACTAAAGATGTATTGTCTATCATTGGCTGGAAGGTGGGGTTCAAGTCGGAAACGTCCGGATTGTTCGGAACAGAAAAGATATTCCAGCCAGTTCTGAACCGAAGTGTTGCACATATCACTGTTTTGTTTAAAACAGTGACAACAACAGAATCAGGGTATGAATCAGCAATCCCGTTATTCACTACCAATGTGAAAATATAATCAGTATCATCTGACACATTCGGTGCTGTAAATACAGGTTGTGCTGCGGTATCGGAGCTCAGCGTTATTCCTTCAGGAGCAGTCCACAAATAGGTTAATGTACCTGCTTCGGGATTAATTGATGCTGTTCCATCAAGTGTTACCAATTCACCTTCCATTATCTGTTGATCGCTGCCCGCATTGGCTAATGGCATTTTCTGTAATAAGAGTAAATCAGCTTCACTGATTACAGATACACTGTCGAGATATACTGTTCCGGTAGCCTGAGAAAGCATCCACTGTATTTTCTGAACAGTATTATTCAGTATTTGATCAAATGTTACATGGAACGTATATCTTGTTGGTGTGGTAGTTATTGGGAAAGTCCACTCTGACCGGCCGTTTGATTCCGGATCTGAAGATATACCATATCGATTGTAATTATTTTCTGAAGTATCTTCAAAATCGAAACAAATATTCCGTTCATTGTCACCCCAGGCTATAAAAGAAACAACATAAGGAATATCGGGTAATCCGGTAAGATTGGATTGGTTAAACTGGTAATGCCAGTTTTCAGAAGGATGAGACCCGGTACTTGCCAAAACAGCTACTCCATCATTTACTACAGGTACATCGCCATAAGAAATACCATCAACCCAGGTACCCCAAAAGATGGGCATACCATCAGATTCATTTACCCAATCAAACCTTCCATTCCTGACAATATTAAAGTCCTCGAATTCAGAAACCTGTCCAGAGATGGTTACCAAAGCAGTTCCCTCTGCACCAGAACCATCGGTTGCTTTTGCTTTTACTGTAACTGTGCCATTCAAAATGGCTGTAAGCAATCCATTGTTGTCAATCGTAGCTCTGCCTGTACCATTTTCAACTGTCCAGTTCAGAGCCTGATTATCGGCATCAACTGGCAAAATATCTGCAACCATTTGTAAGGTGCCGTTGTTGCTGGTTATGTTTCCATCATGAATATCAATTGATGTAACCAAAATTAACTGAGTTACATTTAAACCAAGCTGATAACTTACAGTAAGCTGATTTTCAGGATTCCATGCCCGTATATAATATGTGCCAGGCTGGTTCAGATTTGTATTAATATAATTCCATGACTGAGCAAGCACTGTGCTGCCATCGGGTGCAATAAGCTGGATTTGCCTTCCTCCCGATTCAGTTGTGAAACTTATCTCCACCTGAGAAGGAGATAAAATTTCGAAACTGGCATAATCCACATCACCAACCGGATAAATATTATGTTCCTGCGCATTGCCCGACAAAATTGTACTTGCAGTTTCAATCGAATTGTCAGGTTCATAGGCATCAACAAGGTTGGAGTCGATAATCCACATTGTTTCTGATTCCAAAGTCAGATTTGGAACATCGGGATTGGTAACCTGACAGGTATAACTTCCAAAATCACCAGCAGTTAAGGCATCAAACCCAAGTATATTCAAAGTTTCACCTTCAAGCGGAGTTCCATCTTTGTACCACTGGTACATATTACCTGTTCCGCCAACGATAGCCGAAAGAATTAAGCTATCGCCAGGTTGTTTGAGATGTATTTCAAACTGGCCAAATCTTTTTTGAGGGGCATAATAGAAATCCGGAATTTTTCCAATCATTGGAATAATATCATCGAATTCGAGTTTGTTATAATCTACATAAACCCAACTGATATTATTAAAACCGGATAAATCTGGCGACCCTGTTATCTGGTTATCTTGTACGTTAATGCCCCTTAAATTTGTACAGTTGAGAATTTCATCCGGAATACTTCCTGTAAGGTTATTATTATACAATTGCAGGTATTGCAATTGAGTTAATTGTCCAACTGTTGCAGGAATTTCGCCCGATAAACCAAGGTTGCCTCCAATAGAAATGTTATAAAACATGGATAAATCGCCAAACTCCTGTGGCAATGAACCAATAAGGTTATTGTTATACAAGTTTAAATAATACAAACCGCTATAGGTATCAATATTTATCCCAAACCAGGTAGTTAAAGGCTCATTGCTCAACCAATTGGTTTTGTTGTTCCAGTTAACTCCGCCTGTACTGTTATACAAGGCTTCAAGCGCTTTGTAAATGGGCAACTGGTTTTGGTAAATAATTACCGGATGGCTGGTTAAAGTAAGTTGCGTTGCCTGACTGTTGGTTACCCGCAGCGTGTATATGCCTGCATCGCCAGCGCTTATATTCGGTAACACCAAAGTATTGGTATTTTGCCCATTCAATTCAACACCATCTTTAAGCCACTGGTAATTATTAAATGTTCCGCCAACTTCAATGGTATGTGTAACAGTATCACTTGTTGCAGGATTTAATGTAACCGGTTCTCCCAGTATCAGGCGTTGATTGTAATAGTAAAACTGGGGAATGAAAAGATTTGGTTCAATGTCTTCGAAATCGAAATAACATCTGCCTGCCTCTAAATAAATCAGGTTATTTAAGCCTGACAAATCGGGTAAATCGTAAAAATAATTGTAATAAATACTCATCCTTTCCAGCCTACTGCACGATGCAATACCTGCAGGCAAACTGTGATTATTGAAATAATTATATTGAATATATAACTCCCTTAATTCTGTCATTCCGCCAAATACATCAGGCAATTCACTATTCATCCAAAGCTGATCGAGCGACAATACCTCTAATTTGGTAAGATTTGCCATAGTTTGCGGTATAGGCTGCTGACTGAGACTGTTCGACCCATACCAATTTGTTACAAACATATTGTTTCCTAAATGGAGTTTTTTCAATTCAGTAAGGTTTCCAATTTCGGTTGGGATATACCCAGAAAGATTATTGCATGCTAGGTTAAGACCAGTTACCCTACCTTCTATGTTTAACGTTACCCCATACCAGTCTTGCACATTGCCTGTCAGCCAATTGGTTTTATCTCCCCAGTTGGGACCGTTCGTAACATTATATATGGTTACCAAAGCCAGAGAATCCTGTGGATTGCAGGTAATTACCGGTGGCTGACCGTCGGTTACAACACTAATCGTGTAATAATCATACATCTGCTGCCATGGAACTTTTGTCTTTAAATAATATGTCCCGTTTTCCGGAATTGTAAATTGCAGGCGTGCACCACAATTCTGAGCACCCGATTCTGAGTAAGCTAATTCTGAAGTTCCATCAGTTCCATAAAGCCAGACACCAAACTGGCGACATTCATTTTCATCAAATACATCTGCTGTAATGGTGCGCGGGGCATCGGTAATTTCAAATTTCACATAATCCGTGTCGCCAACCGGTTTCAGGTTATGGTCGTCCTGCGCAAAGAAAGGATAAATCTGTTTTGCATCGGTCCAACTATTATCAGGTTCATACGCATCAATGCTAAAAGGTGTGATTTCGATATCGAGGAAATACTCGGATACTATCTCGCTGTTTTGCGACCAGGCTTTTACGTAATAAATACCCGGCACAAGGGTTATAAATGTGCAATAATCGCTGCCAGAAGCCAGCACAGTAGTGGTATCTGTGCTGTAAGCGGTTAATTGCCGTGAGCCCCATTCTCCATTACTGAACCAAATTTGTACCTGAGAAGGTTGCGTAATTTCGAACCACGCGATATCCCTGTCGCCTGCCGGGAAAAGGCTGCGTTGCTGGTAATCGGCTCCCGAAATCTCCTGTGCGTATGCAAAGGAATTGTCGGGTTCGTAAGCATCCTGCTTTGATGGGTCAACCAGTGATTTTGTTTCAGAAACCAAAACCAGATTTGGCGCTGCCTGATTTGTTACGCGGCAAACGTAAGTCCCTTCATCATCCGTAGTAAGCGAATTGAAAACAAGTTCGCTACCGGTTTGCCCATCCATTGGTTGATCATTTTTGTACCATTGGTATTGATTTCCGTCACCACCAGCTATTCCGTTAAATGTTACCGATTCTCCAACAACTAATGTTTTGATAACCAATTCTCCATAACTCTTTTGCGGGGAATAACCAAAATAAAATGGATTCCCTGTACTTGGAATAATATCGTCGAACTCAAGTTTGTTATTTTGAATCTCAATCCAATCAAGACTTGACATTCCTCCAAAATCAGGCATTCCTGATATTTGATTATTTATAATACTAATCCCGGTTAAATTGCTGCAACTTAAAATTTCTGAAGGAATACTTCCTGTCAGGTTATTATTACTCAGATAAAGCCTGTTAAGATTAGATAATTGTCCAATGGTTGAAGGTATTTCACCCGTTAATCCCTGATTATTCTGAATGGCAATCTGATAAAAAGGTGTTAAATCGCCAAATTCAACAGGGAATGTACCTACCAGATTATTATCATTTAAATCAAACCAAATTAACCCATCATATACGTAAATACCATACCACGTTGTGATTGGTTCGTTGCTCAGCCAGTTGGTTTTGTTAAACCAGTTATCGCCATTTGTGCTGTAGTATAAAGCTTCTAAAGCATGGAACGCTGGCATTTGATTTTGGTAAATAATAATCGGGTGGCTGCTTAAAACGAGTTGTGTGGCAATACTATTTGTAACCCGTAAAGTATAAATACCTGCATCGGAAATAGTTACATTTGGTAATATCAATGCATTGGTATTTTGATTAGTCAGTTCAACACCATCTTTTAACCACTGATAAATGTTGTTTACACCTCCAACTTCAATAGTTTGCACTACTGTTTCTCCTTCTATTGGATTTATTGATAATGGGGTACCTAATAACAGTTGTTGACAACAATATTCAAATTGAGGTATCCATAAGTTGGGTTCAATGTCCCCGAAATCAAAATAGCAACCATAAGCTTCGAGATATGCGAGGCTACTCAAATCCGACAAATCAGCTAAATCATAAAAACCGTTATACGAAATTTGCAATCTTTCCAGACTACTGCATGATGTAATGCTGCCTGGAAAACTGTGATTAGTAAAATAATTATCGCGTATATATAATTCGCGTAAGGCAATCATCCCTCCAAACATATCTGGTAATTCACCGTTCAAATAAAGTTGGTCGAGCGATAAAATTTGCAGGTTAATAAGATTTGCCATAGTTTGTGGCAATGGCTGCTGACTTAAACTGTTCCAGTAATTTCCTTCATTTCTGAACATGTTATTTCCCAAATGAAGCTTTTCCAAACCGGTCAGGGTTCCTATTTCTATTGGAATGTAACCATTCAAACCGTTTAGTACCAGATTTAATTCAACAACTCTTCCGGTATCATTTAGTTTTACGCCATACCAATTTTGCACATTGCCTGTAAGCCAACCTGTTTTATTTTGCCAGTTGGTTCCGTTAGTCGCATTGTAAATGGCCACAAGCGCCAGCGAGTCGGCAGCATTACAAGGGGTAAATATTGCTTCAGCATGTAATGGTACCAGAAATTCAGGTTGATTTGGATCGTTGCTGGCAATTGAAATATTTGCAGGGAAGTTTCCGGCATCACCCGATGAAAAAGTAACATTTAAAGCAGCCGAGGTGCCAGGTACAAGGACAAAACTACCATTTATGACCTGAAAATGCGCGTCGTTCACGGTCACTTCATACACCTTTAGCGTATCGCTTCCGATATTTTGTAACCATAATTGCTTTTCGGCATTTGCAGGAGTTAAAATTGACCCAAATTCAATACTCTTTGGATAGGTTGCAATGTCGGGAGCCTTTGATACCTGCAATGAAGCTGGTATTATTAACTCGCTGGTTACCGGATCGTTGGTGGCAAAAACCACATCTGCTTCATATAATCCTTCTTTTAACCTGGTTGAATTGAATTTAGCATCAATATTTTTTTGCTGACCGGCAGGAATGCTTCCGGCAGGTTCAGAGAATGTCAGCCAATCAGAGCCAGCACCCACAATATCAATAACTTTGTCCATAATTGCGAGTGTGGTTTCATCATCGTAATATTTACCGTTTGCACCTGCGTACAACAAGTAATAAATTCGGGAAGATGCATTAAGATTAAAAATTTCGTGATAATCATCATTTGTATAAGTACTAAACTGATGACTCACAATTCCATTGTCCTCCAAAATGATTAAATGGTTAATGGAAGGATCTCCCGCATTATAAACACGTTTTACAAAACCGATATAATTTATCCCATTCTTTTGTATGGTTAACACCGAGCCATCAGCACTTCCGCCACCGTCAGCTCCATTGTCCCCTAATATCACAAATGAATTAACGGAATTAATATCTCCTGCAAAAACGAATAATCCGGGATATTTCATTGTAAAATATAAGCCGCCGTTTAAAACAGGTGAACTGTTGATTATTCCCTGTGTATAATCCAAATAATTTCCATTTTCGGTGGTCAGCATGTTTCCACCATCATACATATCATTTCCACCATCGTTAATACTATTTCCAGATTCTCCTTCGCTAAAGGAATAATTATCGGGAATCAGGTTTATTATTTCAGTATTGGATATGTCAAAATTGGCTTTGATCTCCTCCAATGGTAGTTCATTTCCAAAAATTTTCATCTCAGCGCCATTTCTTTCAAATTTGAAAGAAACTGATTCATCGTTTGTAATCAATGTTTTATCGATATCATCAGCAACTGGTTCTGTTCCGATAAAGACTGTATTATTTAAGATTGAATTTAAAGGTTGAATTTTGGGTTGAACCGTGATTGAATATTGCAAAGCGCTTCCTCCGTTGCTGTTGTAAATATTTATTTGTGTAATTGTTGTATCACCTGTAAGCAGGTGGGCAAATAAAGAATCAGGAGTTACTTCAATTACAGGAGGATAAACTCCCTCGCCGGTAAAAGAAATAAAAAGCGTTTCTTTTCCTGATACATTACTTTCGATCTTAATATTTCCGGCAATCACTCCGGTTGAAACAGGTAAGAACAATGGATATAAATCCCTGCTTTCCCCCGGTAACAGAACAAACGGAGCGTCACTGAATACTGTTACCTCTGGCACATCAGCGGTAATGTCAGCAATTTTTAATGTGTCCATTCCAGTGTTAGTAATGGTCATCAATTCTTCTTTACCTACCGAGATAAACACTTCCCCAAAATCGATGGTCATCGGAGAAACATCGATATCGGGAATAGCAGTTACATTCAATGAAACAGGTACTCTTACTTCAGGATTTGCAGGGTCATTACTGCTTAAAAGAATATCAGCTTCATAAAGTCCGCTGACTAAACCGGCAGCCTTCATTTTTATACCGGTTTGTTCTGAAGTACCTTCCATAACTGTCAATTCCGAATTTTCGGCAGTTAACCACGAAAGATTTTCTCCAACATTAATTTCATCCCACCAGGCTTCCGAAGTATGAAAGTTGTATAGATTCAAAAATGCAATATCGTTTATACTTCCGCTGTTCCTCATGGGAATATCAGCTTTAACAAGCTCTCCGTCAACGTAATAGTCAAAATCCTTATCAATCCAGTCAATATCTTTAAATTCGATATGGTACCAAACATTGGCATTGTAAATAAAACTATCATGTCCACCGACGTCACCGTTTACATAGAACATTCCACTTTCGGTGGCATAAAACCAGATAACCTCGTTACCAGCCTGATCTAAAAATACCAGATATGCATCGGCAAGACTGGTACTGCCTGATTTGATATATGCACTAATGTATTTGGGCTGAGAACCCGGGTTAAATTCCTGGTGAACCCCGATAAAGTGACCCGTCGAAGTGTTTTGAATATGCAGACTTTTTTTCCCTTTTGCTGCAGTTGTACTTACAATTTCTTTGGTTCCGGTACCTGAATCTAAAATCCATTCATCAAGCGAACCTGACTCAAAGCCATCATAAAACGACAAAGGTTTTGGGCTGAAATTCACCACTGCCTCATTTGTTGTAAAGGGTATCGAAGAGAATTCCTCAGCAGTTCGATTTGTGCGAATAATGTCGTTTGTTTTATCGCGCGAAAAAGAAAGCACTTGCTTAGGAACAACACTAATTTCGGTTACCAACTGGCTTCCACCCGTAATATTACCTATTGTAAGTTGCTGGGTTAATGAGTCTGTACCTATAAGACTTGCATAAAGTGAATCGGGAGCAACAGTTATTACAGGTGGCAATAATCCGGCTCCTGACAATGAAATTTCAAGATTCGGGTTACTTGCCGAGTTATTGGAAATGGCAAGCATACCTGAGTATTGTACTACATTGTCTGCTGAAAATGTAACATCAACTGCCATTTCTTCTTTAGGATTCAGACTAAAGCTTGTATTAATTACCGTAAAATTTGGGTTATTGGATGTAATTCCTGTAACTGTAAGCAGGTCGGTTCCTGTGTTTTTAACAGCTAACGAATATGTTTTGCTGTATCCGGTATAAACATCACCGAAATCAAGACTATTTGTATTTACAGCTATTTCAGGAATTCCGGTAACCTTAAGATGAACGGGTACCTGAACAACCGGATTAACGGGATCGTTACTTGAGATATTTAGAAAAGCATCATAGTTTCCTCCATTTAGCTCAGTGGCATTTAATGTTACATTAATCGTCTGGCTTGTGCCTGGCAGAATAGTCAAATCTTTTGTCTCTGGAACAAGCCATTTTACATTGCTCAAACTATTAATTGCATTGTGAAGTAAAGTAGGAACATCACCCGCCCAAAACCCGGAACTTGCTAAAAATATGTTTATTGCCGCAACGCTATTCTTTTGGGCAACAAAAACACCACCTGCCGAAAACCTTGCTATATCTGATGAATTAGAATTAAGGGTGGCATCGGGGTGAATTAAATCTGCAGATATAGTATTGACATCCTTCATTATCGGATGAGCTGCATCATACGCTCCTAATACCTCATATCCTAAAAGATTCGCAGTGTTTACGGGCAAATATCCCTCATCGACAAGACGTCCCTGCAAATTAAAACTATTGTAGAATGTTGGGACCGTAACAATCACTTTTCCGTCGTTATCAACATAGTCGGCCAATGCATTTCCAATATTAACCGGGTCGCTCCAAACTCCATTGTTTGACACAATAACTATCTGATAATTAAGCAATATATCAGAATTCACAACATTTGCATCGCCGTTTAAAGCACTTATATTCAAATCAGGGTATGCCTGAAGTAATCCTTGAATCTCACTTACATTACTCTCGTCGTCATGTAATATCAACACCTCAGTTTGAGCCGAAAGCTTTTCAACACCGGCATCAGCCACAAGCAGATTTTCCCGTAACGGTTTTCTTCCGGAGGCAAATGAATTCAGTGGTTGTGCCAGCTCCCCAATTCCTCCAAAACTTGTTTCTATGCCAAATATCTGACGACTTTGGCTTGAAATTGATACAACAAGTTCGCTACCTCCTGTACTATTATCGATGGTAATTTGTTGAACAAGAGAATCACCGGTTTGTAAACCGGCATAAAGCGAATCGGGAGAAACAGATATAACCGGGGGATTTAATCCTACACCAAAAAGTGAAACATTGGCAACCGGATTGCTTTGCGAATTGCTGTTGATAACAATGTTTCCTTGATAATAATCGAGTGAAGTTGGACGAAATATTACTTCAAAAACGCGCGATTCATTATTATAAAGCTTAAACTGTGCATTTTCTTCAACTAATGTAAAAGAGTTGTTATTTGAACTTATTCCCGTTACTTCAAGCGTATCAGTTCCTGAATTAGTAACTGTAAGCATCATTGATTTTGAGTAATTTACAAACACAATACCAAAATCAAGTTCATTGTAACTTATTTCGGGAACACCATTTACATGCAAATAAACAGGTAGTTCCACATACAATTGCGAGGGGTCATTTGACTCTAATACCACTATTTCTTCATAATTATCAGGAGCTAAACCAGTTGAATTTATCTGTAATGAGATTTCGATACTCCCTTCAGGAAAAATGCTTCCATTGTCAGGAGATATTGAAGTGATAAATTGTCCCGGTTGTGCGACGGTTCCCGAAGAACTGCTGCTTTCATTCGTGGCGCCGGATAATTGAATGCCTGAGAATTCAGGAAAATTGAATTTCAGTAATCCCGGGCCTGAGTTATGAATTGTTATTTTTCTTATTTCCGACTGGTCGGTATCAAGTTCCTGATAAATGGTTGCCGGATTAACAGCCATTGCCGGTGCAAGAAGGGTGGTTGCTTCAACAACATTTGAAATTTTTGAATAGTTAAAACTATCACTTGCTTTTATAGCAAAATAATATTGCGTTGAAGGCTGAAGATTTGTTACCTTAAAACTCTCCATCTCACCCGCCATTGCAGGACGGAGTGTATTGATAACTTTTATTGCCGAATCAAAATTTACCGAATCTATAGGAAATTCTGCGTACCTGATATCATAAAAAGAAGCTTTGCCCGAGTCGGCGCTTGCTCCAGTGGCTGTCCATTCAAGTGTGACCGAAATAACACCAATATCAGAAACAATAACGTCTGTAATTGGAGCCGGAGCAATACTGTCGTCAACGGCAAGTAATGCAAAAGCATCCAGTCGTCCATATCCGGTTTCCAGGTCATAACCAATATCACCTACATCAACAGAGGCCATTCGCATTAATTCGCGCAATTCTCCGGGAGTCAGATTTGGTGTTATCGATAAGGCTAAGGCAGCTACACCGGCTGCAAAAGGAGTAGCTGCAGATGTACCATTAAAAGATGCAACATAATTATCACCTGTATATCCTCCCCCACCTGTGATATCCGTGGTGTAAATTCTTGTTCCGGGAGTAATAAAATCCAAATCGCCATAATTACTTCCCCACCATGTTTCACCGTCGCAAGTGGATGGGGTTTTTCGTAACCCACATGGTGACATTGCACCAACCGAAATACAATTAGCATATGAAGATGGATAATTGGGAGTAATCTGGTTATTTGAGTTTCCATTTCCGGCAGCTGCAAGAACAATTACACCATTGGTTACGGCATAATTAACTGCTTCTTCCATTGCTACCGAGTAACCGGAACCACCCAGACTCATACTTATTACATGGGCTCCATTATCAGCAGCAAAATATATTCCCTGAATGATATCATCATATGAACCAGATCCCCCCTGCATTGATTTTACCGGCATTATTTTAACCCCGGGGGCAACGCCAACCACTCCTATTCCATCGTTGGCTGCGGCAACAATTCCGGCACAAGCTGTCCCATGTCCATCAGCCGAAAGCGGATTAGGATCATTATCTTCGTTTACACAATCATACCCGTTTACTAACCTTCCGGCAAATTCGGGGTGCGATAAATCCACTCCTTCGTCAATTACAGCAACCACTACTTCCAACGAACCCAATGTTACATCCCATGCCGGAACAGCATTGACATCTTCTCCGGGATTCCCGACCATATTCCCATCATAGGATATTGCATTACCTGTATTTTTTAAACCCCACTGATATTGAAAAAATTCATCTCCTGGAATATAATTTCCTTTAAAATCAGTACCATATGTAGCAATATAATTGGGTTCGGCAAATTCAACAACTTCAAGCTTTTTATATTCAGCAATAACATTCAAAACATCTGCTGTGTCTTCAAACTGAATCAATAAAATCGTCCCCTGAATCAACGCATTCTGTTTGCCCAACACCTTTTTGCTCCCAATAGAATAGGATGTTTTAACTTTAAATTTGCTGTTTAATGATTTTAACGTTGGTGATGCTTCGTTTAAAGATTGGACATCTTCATTGACTGGTTCTTTTAATTTTAAAATGAATTCATTTTTAACATATTTCTCCTTTTTAACAGAAGAATTGTTTGAACTCACAACATACACGTTTACAAAAAACAAAACTGAGGTAATCAGGAACGCTACTTTTTTCATAAATATCAGAGATAGGTTAGTTTATGGATAGGAAAAAAAACCCTGCAGGAATCCTGCAGGGTTTATCAAAATATGATTTATCGAAGAATAACCTTTTCGGTACAGGATGTATTGTCGGAGGTTATTTTGATGAAATACAATCCTGCCGGATTGTTTTCAAGGTTCAATTGGCTAACTTGTGAGCTTGCCTGCCTGATCAAAATTGATTGTCCCAACTGATTATATACCTGGATGATAGTTCCCATTTCAGGCAAACGGTTAAATTCAACATTTACAATTCCGTGAGATGGATTAGGATAAAGCTTCACATTACTTAACATCATCTCCACAATGCCGGTTTTTACTGTAATTGTTAATTCAACGGTTTCTTCAATCGTTATTTTACCATCGGTAGCTTTAATTGCAAAACTGTGTACACCAAGCAAATCTTCCAGTCTTGGAATTGAATCTGTTTCAATCAATGCAGTTCCATCTCCGTTATCTGTCAGTGTGAGCCATGCAGGTAAACCTTCGGCAACAATGGTTAGCTGATCCTTAACATCCGGGTCGGCAACTTCTATTTCAGCCGAATAATCATATCCGACAAAAGCACTGTCTTTTGGAACCGATACCCAAACCGGTGACTGATTTACCTGTTTTACCTGAATCCATAAAGTATCTGGTAAAGAATTTACTTTCCCATCATTAACAATCAATACAACCGGTATCAAAACATCTTCTTCAACCGCAAGCGCATTAAATGAGAACGCTTCAAAATCATCGACAGGCAGAGTTATACCAAGTGCCGACCAGCTGTAAGTTAAATCATCTCCGTCAGGATCTGAGGATGCTGAACCATCAAGCGTAAATTCATCTCCTTCGTTTACAACAATATCGTCTCCTGCATCAGCAAACGGTGTTTTGTTATTATTATAGATTGTTACAAATACTGTATCAGGTTTCGAATCAAATTTACCGTCATTAACAACCAGTGTAATCAACACTGTAGTATCCTCAGCTATTTCCGGCGCTGTGAAAGTTGGTTTAGCAACTGTAAGATCACTTAAAACCAGGTAATCCGATTCCCACAAATATTCCAATGTATTGCCTTCCGGATCAACAGATGCTGAACCATCAACAAATCCTTGTTCCCCTTCGTTTACGCCAAAATCGATACCTGCTTTTGCAAGCGGAATATTGTTGAGTATATCTTTCACATATACTTTCACTATTATTTCTGAAGTTTCAGCTCCATCGCTTACTACTAATTTTATAGGCATATAGGTAAGTTCATCCACTTCAGGGGCAGTGAACGAAACAACAGAAGTTTTGCTGTTTTCAAGTGGTACTGTATTTAAGAATGATGCATAATACTGAACCCACTCGAACGACATGGCGTCACCATTCGGATCAAAGGTTTCCGACGCATCAAGTGAGACAGATTCTCCTTCAAGTACAAATACTTCCATCTCGGTTTTGATAACCGGGGGCAGATTGCTGATCACAGTAACTAAATGAGTAGCTGTATCTTTTAAGCCCAAATCATCAGCAACTACAAGTGCAATTGAATATACCTGAATATCATCGGCTGCAGGTGCGACAAAAGTCGGATTTTTTGCTGTTGAATCGGAGAGGGTAATTTCGATCGGAGCCGTCCATGAATAGGTTAAAATATCGCCATCAGGATCAAAAGATAATGCACCGGGCAATGTTACTGTTTCAGTTGCATTCACTGTTTGATTATACCCTGCTGCAACTGGTGCTTTATTTGGATTTACTGTAACAACAACTGTATCAATATCATGTGAAGCCATCGTATTTACTGATTTAGTTTTATTCTTTGGCTCGTCATACACAGTCAGAATAAAAGAATAATCGGTTGGCTCAGTAATGTCAGGCGAAGTAAATGTCGGTTTCTGAACAGTTGTGCTACTAAGTGTAATCCCGATAGGAGGCTGCCACATAAAAGTCAATGTGTCAAGGGCATCCGGATCATAAGAAGCCGAACCATTGAGTGTGACAAGTTTTTGTTCTCTTGTTACAATGTCGGTTCCGGCATTGGCAATTGGCTGTTTATTAATGTGATAAACAGTAACAAGAATAGTGTCAGTATCGATATTGTTTTCCGACTGTTCATCATCAACAGTAAGAACGATTGTGAATACAGTTGTTTCTTCAACTTCGGGAGCTGTAAAATCAGCAATTGCTGCATCGGGATTATCAATTGTAAATCCAGCTGGCGCTTTCCAGGAATAGGTCAGCATCATTCCTTCAGGATCAGTTGAACCTGAACCATCAAGCTCACCGGCAATATTTTCATCAATCGAAAAGTCAACTCCTGCTTTTGCGGTTGGGACAAGGTTTTTGTGTAAAACCAATATTTCTACAGTGTCGGGTATTGAATTTACCTGACCATCATTTACCACAAGAACAAATGAGTAAACACTGTCTTTCATCAACCAGGGCGTTGTAAATGAAGGTTCTGCAATGGTATCATTGTCAAGAACAGCTCCATCCAATGAACTCCACAAGTATGATATTTTATCATAAGCATCACTATCATACGATTCTGTTCCATCTAAATTCACAAGCACATTTTCGTCAACAGTCTGATCATCACCAGCATTGGCAACCGGAATTTTATTGATATGTTTTACTGTAACTTTTACTGTATCAGGCAGTGAGTTTCTCACACCATCGTTAACAGTTAATATTATGGTATAAACTGTATCTCTCTCAACATTTGGTGCGGTAAACGATGGATAGTAATAATCAGGATTATCAATAACAAAACCAGCAGGGGCAACCCAGGTGTATGATAATGGCTTACCTTCAAAATCGGAGGAATTAGTTCCATCCAGATTTCCCTGTGTATTTTCATTAATACTGAAATCAGCACCTGCATCAGCCACGGGAGCAATATTCAAATGGATAACCTTAATTACTACTTTATCTGTATCAGAATCAAGTTTACCATCATTTACCACCAAACTGAAAACAAATAATTTATAATCGTCAACAATTACCGGAGAAGTAAAAGTTGGATTTACCAAAGTATCATCATCAAGCGTGATTCCTGCCGGAGCCACCCATTTATAGGAGATTTTATCATAAAGGTCGGGATCAGTTGATTTTGATCCATCCAAAGTAACCGTTACACTCTCATCAACCTCCTGGTCTGTTCCGGCATTGGCAACCGGTTTTTTATTGACATGCTTAATTGTTACTTCAACTGTATCTTTATCGGTCGCAAGTTTATCATCGGTTACAGTTAAAATAAAAGTGATGACACTGTCGGCCTGAACTTCGGGAGCTGTAAATGTTGGATCAACTCCGTTCAGAATTCCATCAGGACCTTCCCATTGGTACGAGATTGTTCCATCAGGGTCCGAAGATCCGCTTCCATTCAACTGTCCGAGCTGATTTTCATTCACACTAAAATCAACTCCTGCATTTGCAACCGGAAGCAAATTTTCATGCTTCACTGTTACTAAAACTGTATCAGGATCAGAATCTGCTCCTCCATCGTTTACTACTAAAACAAATTTTAAAACCGAATCTTTTAAAAAGAAAGGTGATGTAAACCCTGGATTTGCCAGCGTATCGTCGTCCAACGTAATTCCTTCAAGCGAAACCCACTTATAATGAAGAAAAGTATTCGGCGCATTATCGGGGTCCGAAGAACCAGATCCATCAAGCGTAACTGCCTCCCCTTCGTTCACTTCCTGGTCTGAACCTGCATCGGCCACAGGTTTCAGATTATAATTAATAACCGTAATTACAACTGTATCTTTATCGCTTAACGAAACCGTATTGGTGACAGTTAAAATCGCCAGGTACTCTTTGTCATTTGTTACCAGGGGAGCAGTAAAATTAGGTTTTGCGCCATTGACATCATCCAGAACAATTTCTGCCGGTTCTATAACCCATGAAAAAGAATAACCTAATCCATCGGGATCCCAAGAAGAACTGGCATCCAGTTGTCCGGCATCGCCTTCTGCTATTTCAAAATCAGTCCCTGCATTTGCAACCGGCGGCAGATCAATCTGTTTTACAGTTACTAAAATAGTATCGGGTTTTGAATTGCTGACTCCGTCGTTTACTGTGAGTACAACTCTGTATATTTCATCAGCGTTAACAACAGGAGCTGTAAAAGTTGGGTTAGCTATGTTTAAAGGTGTTATACCCAGATTGTCAATATCAGTCCAGGTATAAGTAACCGGTAGTCCTTCAAAATCATAAGAAGCCGTCCCGTCAAGTTGACCGGCTTCTTCTTCAAATAAATCAAAATCACTGCCAGCTCTTGCCTTTGGTTTGTAATTGTGCGTTGCTGTAAGTGATACAAAAACAGAAGCATCCACTTCAAAAACAGGAGCTGGTATAGGGTTGCCTGTCATTGGATCAATATATGCAGGCACAACCTCAGCTATTTCTTCATCTTCAGAAGCATCCCAAAATTTATACAATATTTTATGCCCATTGATAAACCCGTCGATTATTTTTTTAGTATCAGGATCATCAACACCTGCACTGGCTGCGGCTGTTTTCAAATCCAGCAGTATGCCCAAATCTCCGGTTAAAACAACTGTTCCAACACAAAATGTATCGCAAACCAATACCGAATCTATAACAACATAAACTGTGTCGAAGATTCCAATTTCATCTCCGGCGACAAGATTGGTCCCATTCACTTTTGCTTCCAGGAGGTTTAAATTCATGTATCCTGGTGCAGCATTGCCGTAAACCGGCACAAAATGAGTCTGAGCAAACGACTCACTAACTGACAAAATAATTACTACTAAAGTAAGAAGCAAGTAAAGCATTTTCATTTTATGATTTATTTTAGGTTATTGCAAGTAAAAAATATCTTTTCGTGTTAGTAAAAATACTGTATCAGGCAATTGGCATCCTTCATTAGTTTTGATTTTTATTAAAGCCATGTAAATTCGCAATGAACATACACTTATTAAAAACGAACCTTGATTTTACCAATTGGTATTGTTTAAGTATTTCATTGAAGCAATTGTTTTTAATTTGATTCCGTTACACTCCAACTCCATCTCCCCCGATTGTTTATTCAATCTTCTTATATATGCTGAGTTTACTATCGATTTCCTGCTGATTCGGATAAATTGCCCCGAAGGAAGTTTTTCTTCTAACTTGCCAAGATTCTGGGTTACCGTCTCTTTTCTGCCATCCTCCATGTATAAATGTGAGTAGTTACCATCAGCCTCAACCATTATTAATCTGTTTGGCTGATAGTACCTGATTTCTTTGTTACTGTTTATCTCAATCAGATGATTACTTTTAGTGTTAATTCTTACTTTTTCAAGTTCTGCTCTATGTATATGTTTATGTTTCCAGAACCTGTCTATGGACCGGACAATGGCTTCCTTTTCTGCTGGCATACCAATAAAATCGATTATTGAATAATGAATCAGTTCTTTGGAGGTGTCTTCAGTATCACTTATCACAACAACATGGGTGTGAATCATTTCCGATTCGATATATTTTAGAAACTCAATGCCAATGCTTATCTCATTGCTTTGAATATCGATAAAGATCAGGTCAGGAATCCAATATTTGATGGTTTCTGCTGCTGATTTAAAACTTATGAAATTTCTGAAATCATCAAGCTTTAAATCACGAAGGATTCTTTGCACCGAAAAACTTGTTTCGGCTTTCTCATCAATAATCATGATCTTCAAATTGTCCGGCTTAACTTTCATGGCTTTTGAAGGTTTTATTACATACGTTCTCTTATTATGAATTTATGTTGTTATTTGATTTTGCCTTATTTTGAAAAAATCACTTTGCGGTGAAGTACCGATTCGTTCATACTCACCCTCAGATGGTACATTCCGGGTGTGACCTGTTGTCCCTGCGTGTTTCTGCCATTCCACACCAACTGGTGTAATCCGGCTGCCCGTCGCTGATTGGGTATCAGTTCACTTACAACCTGCCCCAACTGGTTCAGCACTTCAACTTCCACCTCAGCTTCAGTTGAAAGGTTGATTTCGATGGTTACAGATTCGCTGAACGGGTTCGGATAACATCTTACCGTTGTCCCTTCCAAGCCGGCTATTTCATCAAAGCCCGTGATTGTGTATTTCTCCAGGCTGGCAACTGTGGTTTCGTGTTTGGCAAATGTTGCACTTCCCGAATGTATTTCAGGGGTTATTGTGTATTCTGCTCCGGTGGCCAAACTCCACAACTTCAGTGTAAAACGGCTCCCTTCGGTGAATCCGCCTGCTGCCTGTCCATCAAATGCCGAGGCTGTCAACTGAACTGCCTGGTTATTGATGTTGTGTTGCGTAAGCGTTACTGCGCCAACACAGGCTTCGCCTTCAAAAACTGCAAATTCATCGCCTGCCTGCAATACGTTGATAGGTAATCCAACCAGATTGATGTTCATGTGATCAACCCCGTTGCCTGCATAATTTTGTCTGAAGTGTGTCGAAGCAACTAATTCAGGTTGAATAGCGCCTGATTTCGTGTAGCTTTCATAAATCCACAAGGTGTCCTGTGCAATCACCTTTACCTTGTAGCCTTCACCCGGTAGCAAATTGCCAATATGGTTTTGCCAGCCTCCGAAGATTCCCCAGTTCTCCAGCGAGTTGCCCAGTTCATCCTGTACCTTTACCAACGTGTTCCTGTCAATCAGTTGTTGTACCACTTCCTGCGCATCATACACCCTGCTCTGTGGATAGCCGATGATGTTCCAGCCTGTCTGCAATGCTATCGCATAAGGATATTTCACATGCTGTCCGCATACATTGATACTGTCTAACCAGTTTACCTTTATCTTGTAACCTTCGGTTAAGCCTATTTCTCCAATGTTGT
>JBFXFM010000053.1:0-30089 GCA_050179035.1 Draconibacterium sp.
CTATAAGTAATTGGTTCTTTAATAGTTGTGGTGTCCTTATCAACGATAAGCTGGTATGCTTCCTTTTCATATTTCATCCACATGGAAGAATTTAATTTCCCATTTTTGTATGTTTCAACATGTGAGTTTTGAAGAACACCTTGATTGTAAACCGTGCTCTGGATATATTTAATATGAAAAGAAAAAAGAAGATTAACTTTTATCTCGGTTATCGCATTAATATTTATATTGCCGTTATTAGTTGTTTGAGTAACAACAAATTCACCAACATTTGCACCCAGCAAATGAATACTATATTTAGCAGCTAATTCTTCTGGTTTTGCTGAGACAGAAGTGAAGATAAAAATGCTAAGAATAAGACACAGAATGGTTTTAACTTTACTATTCCTTATTTTATCTGAAAATTCTATTCTTACATATTTAAACATGAGGAGTGAATTGTCTCTCCATTTTTTGCGGTTATTTTTCATTATGTCCCTCTTTTCAATCATGGTGCATAAAAGTTATTTTAGTGTGGAAATGCGATTATCTCTGATAACATCATTACTGTTTAAATCAATTGACATAGAAGTTAGTTAATATTAACTAACATTTTATTGCCAAAAAAAACTCACCTCAAGTAGTGAGCCTAGCTAACTAACCTCTTATAATAATTTCGCCTGCATTGTTGGCCGGGGCGCTTTTACCACCAGAATCCGTGCAACCAGCGGTGAATTGTTATAAATACAATGCACGATATCCTTTGGGCTTTCAACCAACATGTTGGCATTTATCTGTACTTTTTCTTCTCCTACAAGTATTTCTGGAGTTCCTTCCAAAACATAGAAAAAAACGTCAACCGGTGTAATGTGAGGTTTTAATGCCTCGCCCGGTTGTAAAGTTATGTGCATGGCTTGTGCCGATTCTTTATCGTACATTTTGTGAACAGCTACTTTGTGTGGATTTGCCTCAACTATATTCTCTGATAACTTATTGATATTCATAGTTCTTTCTGATTTATGGTACAAGTAATGTTTTTATACTGTTTGAAAGTTCATTTCCCTTATTTTCTAAGTTGAATGAATAGTTCGACATACTCCACTGTTTCACAAACATACGCAACGAACCTAATATCATGATGGCAAGATGCGAAGCTTCAATATCGTTTCTTATTTCGCCTTTTTGCTGACCATCTTTAATTATTGTTGTTAAACTCTCTGTGTTCAGGTTCATAATTTCAGCCACCTTTTTACACAATTCCCTTTCGTTTCTGAAAATTTCTTCCGAAAAAATCACGGCCACCAACGATGGCGTATTTGTAAATTTTCTGAAATGAGTTACAAATAGTTTCTCAATCCTGACAAGTGCATTTTCATTGGAGTTTAACTGATTAGAGAAAAGCTGTTCGGTGTTTCGCTTGAAGAAATCGAGGATTGCAAGTAAAATCTGTATTTTATTTTCGTAGTGTCTGTAAATAGCAGACTCAGCAAAACCAATTCTTTTTGCCAGGTTTTTAATGGTTAACGACTGTATTCCACTTTCAGTTATCAATGCCAGCGAAACATTTATAATCTCCTGCTGGCGTTCTGTAATTTCTGTGCTCATTAAAAATTTATTTACGTGAGTGAATATTCACACGCAAAGAAAAACAAATATTTTCAACAACACAAATATTTTTAAAAAATTATCCTGCCTGTAAATTTGCTTTACAGGCAGGATGATTATGGGAGAATCCGGCTAACCTTTGATAAAGCTATTTCCCGATTTCCTTTTTTTGAATTACACGAATATGCACAGCAGCCTCTGCCATTGTTGTTGTCCAGACTAAGCTTTCGTTTTTACTGAGATAGGTAAGTAACTCGCGATGTGCGGAAAGCGATACATCTAATGAATGCTCTCCTCCCACCCCGTGAAAAAGAAATACAATCATTGCATTTGATTTGGCCGCATCTTCAACCATTTTTATCAGCTCGTCACCGTTTTCCCCATTAATCATAAAACTGTTTACATTTTTCAGATCGATGGTTTCAATTTGGTTTAATAAGCTCGTAACTCCTCTGGCGGCAACAAATTGATTGTCAACTTCATCATAAAACATTTTTCCTTCCACTTCCCTGTCGCCACAGGTGTAGGCAAATGTGCGTACAGTTTTACCATCAACTGCATTTAAAAAAGTATTACAAAGATTTACCTCATCAACAATTTGTTTTAAACTGTAATTGGCCAGATCGTGGTCTTTACTCACCCAATCCCTCCCAGGCAAATTTCCATTACACGGATGAAAAAGCGTGTGATTGCCTAACTCATGCCCGTTTTGGGCGGCAATTCTCCACTCCTCCATCCGCCGGGCAAATGGTTGCGAGTTTGCAGGGATGTAAAATGTCCCTTTCAAGCCTAATGAATCGAGCACTGAAATAGCATTATCAAGATGTACATTTAACCCGTCATCATAAGTCAGCACAACAGTGCACTTTTTCCCGTTCCAAAGCGACAGGTTTTGTGCAAAACTGTTCAAACCAAAAAGAAAAATAATCAATACAAGTCCCAAAGATTTCTTCATCAGTCTGATTTTGTTTGAATGATTCATTAAAAGTATTACCGGTTTGAAGCTTTCTCGTATTTCAAAAATTTACTTGCCCACGGAATAAAATATCTGAAGTTGGGTGCATCAGTGTGCCCACCGTCGTGTTGTCTCCAGGCAAGCTCGCCATCGAGCAATCCCATATTTATGGGTGGCATTTCCTCTTTCATGTAATCGTTTGAAACTCCAAGA
The DNA here is from genome assembly GCA_050179035.1 of Draconibacterium sp. Taxonomy (GTDB): domain Bacteria; phylum Bacteroidota; class Bacteroidia; order Bacteroidales; family Prolixibacteraceae; genus Draconibacterium. The sequence goes on from JBFXFM010000053.1 coordinate 2,753, forward strand.
TCATTAACTCCCAGTAATTTGAAAGCCGGTCCTGCTGCAATTGTGGCCATGTAACTTCCTTTCTGGTCGAGCCATTTTGCATCGCCCTGTTCCGGGATACCATAACTGATAAATGTAAGGCGAGGTGCGCAAAGTGCAATCAACTGGTGCGAATCGACACCAAGATCGCACCCGGTTTTTCTACCAAACGACGATTCTTCGGCACCATATCTCATATAATTTCCTGCCATCCAATAATATTCCCCGCCTGAAAGGCTTTCAACCGCTTCGCCAAAAACGCGACGGTGCAGGGTAGCGCCCCCTTTTCCTGATGAACCAATTAACCCGACAGCAAAACGGGGTTCCAAAGCGAGTGTAACCAGAGCAGCTTTTCCATAACGCGAAACACCTTCAATCCCTACTTTTTTCGAATCCACAAGCTTGTCGGTTTCAAGATAGTCGAGTGCACGTGCCGCACCCCAGGCCCAGGCCCTGAGTGCACCCCAGTCGTCGGGTTTGCGGGGCTGGCCTTTATTCACCAGTCCTATTATTCCGCGGGTAAGCCCGGCGCCATTGTCGGCCTGAATGCTATTCGGGTCGATTGTAACATAACCCCAACCGGCAGCCAGCAACTGTTCTGTTGGAGATGGTTCACCAGTTCGGGGTTGCCCAAACATAAACGGATTATCGCGTTTGAGTGGCTGGTAAGCCGGGTATTTTTCAAAAACCATTTTCAGTTCGGGATTCTCTTTTATCAGCAAATCTTTAAAGGCCTTGTTGATGCTGTTCATGTGTTCTTCAGAGGGTTGTGCAGGCGAAGGAAACGAAGGTCGCCCATACATCATCAGCACAGGCACCGGCCCTTTTACGTTGAGCGGAACCACCAGCATCATTTCAATTTTCACATCAATCAGCGGATAAGCGCTGTTATCGACATATCCGGTTATTTTTTTTGCCACAACCGGTGTCCATCCTATAAATTCATAATCGGTAATTTCAACTTTCCAGTTTACCTGTGGAATGTTTCCAGGTAACCGCCCATAAATTTCCCGTTCAATATCTTCCACAATCTCGGGCCGGCGTTTGTTCCACCACATCTCAGGGGTAGTAACTTTTTCACCACTTTTGGTCTTCAGCAAGTCGGGCAACTTCGGACAAGGATTTGCCTGTGATTCATCGTAATTGGCATGATTTGGGTCAGCCTCATTTCCGCTTGGCCCGGGCCGGAGCGATTTTATTCCCAACTGCTGCATCATATTTTCCTGATCCTGCTGCTGTGTAAATGTAACTAATGGAGGATGTTGATTATTCTGTGCTTTTAAAATTACAGAATTAAGCACAAAAACAAGTACAAATAAAAACGGAATCAGATTTTTCATTTCGGCACATTTTAAGGTTTAGTATAGTGCTGCAAGTTATAATAGTTTTGAATTATAGGATTATACAATTTAAGCACTTCATAATACAATTTTAACTGCAACTCAATTCTGCTCGGAAACACCCAAATTAAATCAACTTGCACTTCAGCAGAAATAGTTAGGATTGCAGCAGGTTTTCTATCGAAGGTGCTTCGAAAAATCACTGCCGGGCATTATCGGAAAACGAGATAATGGCTGTTTGATAAAAAAAGAAACACCGGCGCAGTAAAAATCTGAACTGGTATTTCATTTTTTGTCTATTCCAACCCGTATTTTTTCAGATAACTTCTGATAAAATCCACTTCGTGTTTGATTTTGGGTACAAGAATTTTTTGCTGCTCCGTAAGCGAAAGTTTTGCTTCTGCTGTATTTAACAAAGCATATTCGACATGCAATGTAATTGGTGCAGTAATCTGCAATTCTTTCAGAGTTTTAAAGTACAAATCAAAATCAACAAGACCTTCACCGAGCGGAACACTAATCACACTGGCTTTTTTCCCTGAAACTTCCCACCGGAAATCCTTTAAAGCAATTGAACTAATATTGTTTTTCAAAAGGTTAAGTCCGGCAATCCACGAATTAGTACTTTCAACCACGGCATGTCTCACATCGTATTGTGCTCCCATATATTTGGGTGGTAAGTCTTTTATTGCCAACCACAAATCCCAAACCGGCGAACCAAAACTTACCCCTGAATGATTCTGGTAACCGGCACTAATTCCCAACGTTTTGTTTATTGCTGCCAGCGCTTCCAGTTGGCTTGTGAATTCTTTCAGCGATTCGGATACATCCTTTTTTAAATCGTATTTAAACCAAGCGGTGCGATAGTGTTTTACTCCTTCCCTGGCAGCAGTTTCGAGTATATCTTTGGCAAAAAGGTCATCGGGGTGGGCGATTGACGTAACCATCATTTCAGTTTTTAATCCTGATTTTCGGGCTGTTTCAACCAGCTTTGGCATTTCGTCCTTTACCTTTTCAGGTTCAATCTTTCCACCAGGTCTCACCGTAACATCAAGCCCATCGATTCCCGCCATTGCAAGCGTTTCGCAAAGAAAACCGGTTTCGAAGCCATCCATCAACTTGGTAAAAAATGCAATTTGATTTTTTGGGGCGGCATGAAAAGCGGCAAATGTAGATGAGAAAACTCCTGCTCCGGCAATCGTGGCAGTTGCTGCCGAAACTCCTTTGATAAAATTTCTTCTGTTAATATTCATTTTGATTTAGTTAGAATTTCTAAAGATAATCATTCGGGTAACTCAAAAATCCCTTTTCAGAAATGAAAAAAGCTGCAACTTTTGGTTACAGCTCCTTTAGAATAAACGTCTTAAATTTATTTTATGCCTTTTCTAATTTCAGCGTTTCGGTTGGTTGGTCACAAACTTCAGTCGGGCCGAAATACTGAATTGGGCCAGGGTAAACATAGTCTGTTTTATAAGCCCACTCACCTCTTTTCGACAGGAAATATTTAAACGGCGCACCGTCGAGTTTTACAAGTGCCTTTTGAATTACCGGTTTCATGTGACCGTGACGTTTTTCCATGTTCATCATCATCGTAATCGGAACACCACCGGCAATCCATTCGTTCGCAGGAGAAGTAAGGTTACGCACCGATGACATGTATCCGGTTTTTCCCGAAGCTACAAGTACAGCTGATGTGTAACCCAGCGAGTAGCAATAATCGGCATCGAAATTCGAAGGAGCTGCACAACGGCCTTCGTAACCAAAGAAATGGTACTGAGCACCAAATTTCCCGGAATATTCTCCTTCTTTTTTCATTTCATCAAGTTTGGTTTTCACCATTTCGCCAAGTAGTTTTTCAGTTTCAATAAGCGAAACCTGGACATTTCCATGTGGATCGCGATCGAGTGTAAGCTGAGTGGCAATGCCGGCAGGAAGCGATTTAAATACTGCTGCCGATTCTTTTGAAATCTTTTCGGCCACCCATTCAAGCCGATAGCTTTTCTTTACATTCTGAAAAATCTCGGCAGTTTTTGTTCCTTCAGCAAGCAAATCGTTAAGTTCGCTTATCAGCTTTTTCATTTCAGGGACAAATTCCACCAAACCTTCCGGTATCAGTGCAACTCCAAAATTGTCGCCACGAGCAGCACGATTGGCAACTACTTCAGCCATATAATCAACAATTTGTGCCAGTGTTTCCTTTTTTTCGGCAATTTCTTCTGAAATAAGGCAAATATTTGGCTGTGTTTTAAGCGCACATTCCAACCCGATATGCGAAGCCGAACGCCCCATTAGTTTGATAAAGTGCCAGTATTTTTTGGCTGAATTGGCATCACGCTGAATATTCCCAATCAGCTCTGAATAAACTTTTGTTGCTGTGTCGAAACCAAAAGAGGTTTCAATCATTTCATTTTTAAGGTCGCCATCAATTGTTTTCGGGCAGCCAATTACCTGAACACCTGCATTTTTTGCTGCATAATACTCGGCAAGTACGCAGGCATTTGTATTAGAATCATCGCCACCAATTATCACAAGCGCATTCAGCGAAAGATCTTTAGCAATCACCAAAGCTTTTTCAAACTGATCTTCTTCTTCGAGCTTTGTACGACCCGAACCGATAATGTCAAAACCACCGGTATTGCGGTATTCATCAATAATTTCGGCTGTCAGCTCAACATACTCGTGCTTTACCAAACCACCCGGTCCACCCAGAAAACCAAACAATTTGCTATTGGAGTGGATGCGTTTGATACCATCGAAAATTCCGGAAATTACATTATGACCACCGGGTGCCTGCCCGCCTGATAAAATAACACCCACATTCACCGGTGCAAAGTCTTTTTTCGCTGCTCCTTCTTCAAAAGCAATTAATGGCATTCCGTAGGTATTCGGGAAGAGTTTGGCAATTTCTTCCTGGTCGGCAACCGATTGGGTCTTGGCACCTTCAGTCATTTGTATTGTACCACGAAGCGATTTTGGAAGCTTGGGCTGATACAAGGCCCTCTCTTTTTGTAAAGCACTGATATTCATAATTTTTGATTTTTATTTATACATTTTTCAAAAGCGAATCAAAATTAGTGGAATTAGCCTTCCACCAGTAGTTTACGCCCTTCCTGACAGATGATTTAAAGTAAAGTTAAAAGCCAGATAATTCAACATTATGCTTATATACTTTATTTCCGCGGTTTAAACTTATTGTGGTTCTATTTCCATTGTGCTTTATTTTACAAAACCTTTAAAAGTTTATCCCGGAAAAGCTATAATTAGCTAATCCGGGACTGAACATTGTTTATTTGTATAAAAAGCACACCGGGTTTTCCACCGAAATCAACCCGCCAACTATCCGGTTACAAAATCGAGTGCATTGCTTGCACCACTTGCTTTTCCCTGGCGGTAAAGCTCAGTGTATCCACATTTTGAGCACGATATTGCCAGAAATCGTCGGTTCTGTATATTGAAGAATTTGGTGAAACCGGCACCAGTAGTTCGTATCTGGTCGGTCTCGGCTTTGCGGTTGCCACATTTCGGGCAGGTATAGTTTCTCATTTCCATTTTGAAATTTTTAAAATCATTCTGTTGAATTGGTTTCTGTTTCACCTTCAGCTGAAGTTTTAAACCGCTTGGCATCTTTTAATGCATTGCTGATAATCCATTCCAACTGACCATTGATGCTCCTGAAATCATCGGCTGCCCATTTCTCAACAGCAGCAATCATTTCAGGGCTTATTCTTAAAACAAATGTCTTTTTTTTCGTCATAATCCATCCTGGTTTTCACCGGTCATCAGTTTTCGCATGGCATATTCCAACGCCTGTTTTTTCTGAGTACCGATCAAAAATTTCTTTCCACCGACAAAATAAAGCTGTAAACCTACGTTGCCACCGATAGTGTACGAAGTGCCTGCTTTTCGCGTTCTTTTCAGTCCATGTCCGCCAAACTCGCGGTGTGCATTGTAAGTTCTTATTTCATAATGATGAATTGTTTCAGGAGTAATCTTTTTCCACCGTTTTAAAGGAGGAAAACTAACCCAAAGCGCCTCGTTGGTAACTTTAATTTTCAGCCGCATTCTTACAAGCAACAGATTTGCCGTACCTATAATTATTACAGCCGTCAATCCGATTACAATTAGTGTACCCGTGCTGGCCGGATTATTTCCAAATGGTTTTTGAAGCACCTCTTGTGAATAAATACCATACGCAAAAGGTGTTACAACAGAGAAGAGTGAAAAAATCAGTATAATCGTCAGCCAAATCTGGTTACCTTTTTGCTCTTCCTGAAAAATAAATTTTTCCATACAGCTTTTAATACAAAGTACCTGTATTTACAACCGGCGTGGCATCTTTGTCGCCACAAAGCACCACCATTAAATTACTTACCATGGTTGCCTTTTTCTCTTCGTCGAGGTCAACAATATGTTTTTTGCTGAGTTCGTCGAGCGCCATTTCAACCATGCTCACAGCGCCTTCCACAATTTTAAAACGGGCGGCTACAATTGCCGTTGCCTGCTGACGTTTCAACATTGCCTGTGCAATTTCCTGTGCATAGGCAATGTGGTTAATGCGGGCTTCAATTACCTGAATACCTGCCATATCAAGGCGTTCTTTTATTTCAGCTTCCAACTGGTCATTCACTTCTTCGGTGCTTTCGCGCAAGGTAAGTTTGGCCTTTTCATCTTCAATATTGTCGTACGGATAAATACCGGCCAGTTTTCTTAAGGCGGCCTCACTCTGTACAACCACAAAATGTTCAAATTCATCAACACCAAAAGCTGCTTTAAATGTGTCCTGTACTTTCCACACAAGTACCAGCCCAATCATAATCGGGTTGCCCAATTTGTCGTTTACTTTAATGGTTTCACTGTCGAAATTGCGTGCCCGGAGTGAAATCTTCTTCCTTACAAAAAACGGGTTCACCCAATAAAAACCATTCGATTTTATGGTGCCCTTGTAAGCTCCAAATAAAACCATCACACAGCTTTGGTTTGGATCTACAACTGTAAAGCCAACCGCAAGAAAAATAAAAAGCACTACAAAAATGATTGCCGGAATAATCCAGAAATTAAAAAATCCGACTACTGCAACAGCTAAAATAGCGAGTTCCAGAAAAAGGAACAGATAACCTGAGAATCCTGAATACTGTTTTTCCATGACATTAATTTTTTAGTATTATGATATTATTTTGATATCGCTAAATTATAACAATGAAATGAAAATGACAAGATGTTTTACAACATATTTTTCGGAAATTAGCAGGACTAAACAAAATCACGTTTACTTAGTTAATTTAAAAAACTAAAGTCATGGAATTTATAAGAGAACCACTGGCCAAATTCATAAAGCTTGAATCGTCATCAAGTATCGTGTTGTTTGCTGCAACAGTTTCTGCATTAATATTGGCTAATAGTCCGGTTGGCGCTCAGTTTCTGGATTTCTGGAACAATTACATCACCATCAGCATTCCGGGACTGGAGCTTTCAAAACCAGTTATCAAATGGATAAACGACGGGTTGATGGTAATTTTTTTCTTTTTAATCGGGCTTGAAATAAAACGCGAACTCATTGCCGGTGAAATTAACAGTTTCAAAAAAGCATCGCTTCCCATGTTTGCAGCAATTGGCGGTATGATTTTTCCTGCGCTTCTGTTTACAATTCTGAATAACGGGAAACCTGGCGCCGAAGGCTGGGGAATCCCGATTGCTGCTGATATTGCTTTTACGCTGGGAATAATGCAACTGCTCGGAAACCGAGTGCCCGTCGGGTTAAAAGTTTTTCTCATGGCTTTTGCCATTATTGACGATCTGGGTGCTGTGCTGGTAATTGCATTTTTCTACAGCAACAATCTGGCGTGGGAATATCTTGGTTTTGCGCTTTTATTAGTTGCCATGCTTGCCCTTCTTTCATGGCGTGGGATGTATTCAAAATATTTCTTTTTCATCATCTCCATTATCGTTTGGGTATTGTTTCTGAAATCGGGAATTCATGCAACAATCGCAGGAGTTTTGCTTGCATTAACCATTCCATTGAAACGAAAAACAAAAACCACTTCGTTTTACACCCAGGCAAAGGAAGCACTCGAATTGTTTGTAAACGATTGTAAAAAACAGAAAGAACCGGCTGTTCTGTTAACACACAATCAGCTGACAGCCATCGAAGAAATTCAGGATATATCAGAAAAAACCGCCCCTCCGCTGCAATATCTCGAACATTCGCTTCACGGTTGGGTTTCGTACCTTATTATGCCATTGTTTGCCTTTGCCAACGCCGGTGTGGCTTTCAGTTTTAGTGGCGATACCAACTTCGGACTTTCCATCAACATTGCATTAAGTATGATTATTGGTAATTTTCTGGGCATTTTCCTGTTTTCTTATCTGGCAATCAAACTAAAAATTTCTGAAATGCCAGCGAATGTAACCATGAAAATGTTAGCGGGAATTTCAATTCTTGGCGGACTTGGGTTCACAATGTCGTTGTTTATCAACAACCTGGCTTTTACTGACCAAGCTTTAATTGACTCAGCCAAAATAGGAATACTGATTGGCTCGGTGATAACCGGAACGGTTGGGTTTATTGTTCTCAGGGCAACACTGAAAGGCGCAAAAAACAGCGGGATATCCTGATTTGGACATCCCGTTGTTTCTAATTCAGATTCATTTCAACATAACCCACAGTTTTTGTTTTTTTCGCATCGTAACTGCGGGAAAAGTTTAAGATATTACCGATTATCTTGTCGGATGGAGATTTACTGTCATCCGGCATTTCATCCAGCAAATTGTTAATGAATTCATCAATCCGGGTGGAATGATCTGATTCTATTTCAGCTGCAATTCTATTAACAACATAAATTAAGGTAGAGTTTTTCCTCATAGGCATTTTTAAAAATTTCATTTATTCAAAAACGCCTGTTACCTGCTTTTATTGTGTTAACAATGGTTAAAACTTTGTGAGTACCAGCTTTTTTTGCTCTACCAGTTTGCGCATATTTATCAGTGCGTACCTCATCCTGCCTAAGGCAGTGTTAATACTAACATCGGTTAAATCAGCGATTTCTTTAAAGCTGAGGTCGAGGTAGTGGCGCATGTAAATCACCTGTTGCTGATCTTCCGGAAGTTCCTGTATTAAATCTTTTACCTCGGTTAAAATCTGAGTATAAACCATTTGGTCTTCAATGGTATCCTCTGCAAATTTTTGCGAATTAAAGAGATCGCCTTCAAAACTGTCGTTCGAAATCGTTCCTTTCAGTTTTTCTTTTCTGAAATGGTCGATGATCAGATTGTGCGATATCCGAAGCACCCATGAAATAAACTTTCCATTATCAGTGTACTTGCCTTTTTTAAGCGAGCGGATAACTTTGATAAAGGTTTCCTGGAAGATGTCTTCGGCCAGTTCCTGTTTTTTCACAATCAAAAGGATATACGAAAATACCCTGTTTTTATGACGGTGAATAAGAATTTCCAATGCATTTTGGTCACCTGATATAAATCGCTGAACGAGCTCATTGTCATTCAGAAAATTTTCTTTCGACATTACCTTCTATTTAAGTTTAAATACAAAGTAAATTTTTTCGATAGGCGACGTTTTTAAGTTGAAGTGAAACAAATTACTAATTTTGTGCTGGTAAAAATGACACATTTTAAGGAAAAATACAAATTTTTAACCCAATAATTAGTAACCCGGGATTATGCCACACCAAAAAGTACCAAAATACATTGAAATTCAACACGCCAGGGTTCATAACCTCAAGAATATCAGCCTGAAAATCCCACTCAACACATTTGTTGTAGTAACCGGGGTTTCGGGTTCGGGGAAGTCTTCGCTGGCTTTCGACACGCTTTTTGCCGAAGGACAGCGGCGTTATGTGGAAAGCCTCTCGTCGTATGCACGTCAGTTTTTAGGCAGAATCAATAAACCCGAAGTTGATTTTATTAAAGGAATTCCGCCGGCAATTGCCATCGAACAAAAGGTAAATACGCGTAATCCGCGCTCAACGGTGGGAACTTCAACCGAAATATACGACTATCTGAAGCTGCTTTTTGCCCGCATCGGGCGAACAATTTCACCGGTTTCGGGCGATGAAGTGAAACGCGAAAGCGTTACCGATGTTTTAGATTACATTAACACTTTCCCGGTTGACACGATGGTAATTGTAGCCGCGCCGCTCAGACCAAAAAATGGAAGAACATTTTTACAGGAAGCTGAGTTGCTATTGCAGCAGGGTTTTACCCGGCTCGAAATCGACAACAAAACGGTAAAAATTGAAGAGTTTGTAAAAGATAAATCGCAGGAAACCTGTACTGGAAGTTGCAACATCATCATCGACCGTATTTCGGTGAATGCGGATGAAGATACGCAAAGCCGCATGGCCGACTCGGTGCAGACTGCCTTTTTTGAGGGTCACGGCGAATGTATCATCAAAATTAGCGTGGCCGACGGGAACATTAGCAAATCGTTTTCGAACCAGTTTGAAGCTGATGGAATCGAATTTGAAATTCCAACAGTTCACATGTTCAGTTTCAATAATCCGGTGGGAGCCTGCCCAACCTGCGAAGGTTACGGAAAAGTAATCGGGATTGATGAGGACCTTGTTATTCCGAACAAATCACTTTCGATTTACCAGGATGCCATTGCCTGCTGGAAAGGTGAAAAAATGGGTGAATGGAAAAACCAGCTGGTTTATGCAGCAAACAAATTCGATTTCCCGATTCACAAACCTTTTTACGAACTTACAAGTGCCCAGCGCTTTTTGCTTTGGACCGGCAATAAACACTTCGATGGGCTGAACCAGTTTTTTAAGATGCTGGAAGAAAACAGCTATAAAATTCAATACAGGGTAATGCTCTCGCGGTATCGTGGAAAAACCATTTGCCCCGAATGCAAAGGAAGCCGGCTAAAAAAAGAAGCCGGTTATGTAAAAATTGCAGATAAGTCACTGCACGAGCTTGTTTTGATGCCGGTTTCGGAATTAAAACCTTTTTTTGCGGGGCTTGAACTCAACCACCACGAAACCATTTTATCCAAACGATTACTGACCGAAATCAACAACCGGCTCAACTTTCTGTGCGACGTAGGATTAGGTTATCTCACGCTGAACAGACTTTCGTCAACACTTTCGGGTGGCGAATCGCAGCGCATCAACCTGGCGACCTCGCTGGGAAGCAGTCTTGTCGGTTCGCTTTACATCCTCGACGAACCCAGTATTGGTTTACATTCGCGCGATTCACAACAACTCATTAAAGTCTTGCGACAACTGCAATCCATCGGCAACACGGTTTTAGTGGTTGAACACGACGAGGAAATTATTCGTGCTGCCGACGAAATTATCGATATCGGCCCGTTTGCCGGGCAACACGGCGGCGAGGTTGTCTTTCAGGGCAACCACACACAATTAGCAGAAAAACCCGAAAGCCTGACAACCAAATACCTGACCGGCGTTGAACGAATCGAAGTTCCAAAACAGCGCCGCAAATGGACCAATTTTATTGAAGTAGTTGGTGCCCGCGAAAACAACCTGAAAAACCTTCGCGTTAAATTCCCGCTGAATGTGATTACAGTTGTTACAGGTGTGAGCGGGTCGGGAAAATCGTCGCTGGTGACCAAAATTCTGGCGCCTGCATTAACCAAAATTATTGGCGGTTACGGCGACCGGACTGGCCAGCACGACGCAATTCTGGGCGATTACCAGTTGCTCACTGCCATCGAATACATCGACCAGAATCCCATTGGAAAATCGTCGCGTTCAAACCCGGTAACCTATCTGAAAGCTTACGACGAAATCAGAAAACTATATGCTGAACAGCAGGCGGCAAAAATACAGGGATTACAACCTTCACATTTTTCGTTTAATGTGGATGGCGGTCGTTGCGACGAATGCCAGGGAGAAGGCACCATAAAAGTTGAAATGCAGTTTCTTGCCGATGTTTTCCTTGTTTGCGAAAGCTGCAACGGGAAACGGTTTAAAGAGGATATTCTCGACGTTCGGTACATGGACAAAAACATCGACGACATCCTCAATTTAACTGTAGATGAGGCCATTGAATTATTCAGCCGTGGTAAAAGTTCGACAGAAAAAAAGATTACAAAACGGCTGAAACCTTTACAGGATGTGGGTTTGGGCTACATCAAACTGGGTCAGTCGTCGAGTACCTTATCGGGTGGTGAAAGTCAGCGCGTTAAACTGGCCTCATTTCTGGCACTTGAAAAAGATTCGCCCACGCTTTTTGTGTTTGATGAACCTACAACCGGCCTGCATTTCCACGACATCAGCAAATTGCTCGATTCATTTAACGCACTGATTTCACGCGGACATTCTATTATTATCATCGAGCATAACCTTGAAATTATTAAATCGGCTGATTGGGTAATTGATCTCGGCCCGGAAGGTGGCGATAAAGGAGGCGAACTTATTTTTGCCGGAGTTCCGGAAGATTTGGTAAAAGTAAAAAACTCATATACCGGTGAAGCGTTGGCCGCAAAAATCTGATCATCTATTACAAGTAAATATTCGAATTAAAACAATATGAAATTCAAAAATATTTTCCTGCTGACATTCAGCCTGATAATTGCAATAAGTGTAAACAAAAGTACTGCCTGCACCAACTTTTTGGTTACAAAAGGCGCAACAGTTGATGGGTCAACCATTATTTCGTATGCCGCCGACTCGCACATCAGGTACGGAGAGTTGTATTACAGCCCTTCCCGGCACTGGCCTGCCGGGAGTTTGGTAACCATTTACGACCGCAGCACGGCAAAACCTTTAGGGCAAATTCCACAGATTGAATACACCTATCAAACCATCGGTTTTATGAATGAGCACCAGTTGGCCATTGGCGAATCGACGTTTGGGGGACGGCCTGAACTGGTTGACACAACAGGAATTATGGATTATGCTGCGCTAATGTTTATTGCGCTTCAACGGGCAAAAACCGCGCGAGAAGCCATTAAAGTAATTGCTGAACTGGTTGAAAAACATGGTTATGCAAGTTCAGGCGAATCGTTTTCGATTGGTGATAAAAACGAGGTCTGGATTATGGAAATTATTGGCAAGGGTACTGAATGGCAAACCGATAAAAAAACGAAACAATCGTTTAACTCACAAAAAGGAGCCGTTTGGGTGGCAGTAAAAATTCCAGATGGCTATATTTCTGCACATGCCAATCATGCCCGAATCACCCAGATTCCTGCTGAAGATGGGAAACAAAGCATCAGCAGTAAAATTCTAAATAAAATTTTCAATCCTGAAGTTGAAGTTGTTTTTGCGCATGACGCTATAAGTTTTGCCCGTGAAAAAGGGTATTTCTCCGGAGCGGATGCCGATTTCAGTTTCAGCGATGTGTATGCGCCGCTCACATTTGATGCTGCACGTTTTTGCGAAATCAGGGTCTGGACATTTTTTAACCAGGTGGCCGACGGAATGGAAGAACACTGGGATTATGCCACTGGCAAAAACCTTGAAAAAAGAATGCCGCTCTACGTAAAACCGGCAAAAAAACTGACACCACAGGATTTGATGGCCGCTAAGCGAAACCATTTGCAAGAAACCGAACTCGACATGAGCAAAGATGCAGGTGCTGGTCCGTTTGAGATGCCTTACCGCTGGCGCCCGCTGACATGGAAATATAACGACAGGGAATATTTTAACGAAAGAACTGTTCAGACACAACAAACCGGGTTTTCGTTTATCGCACAAATGCGCAACTGGCTTCCCGACCCGATTGGAGGTATTAACTGGTTTGGTGTTGACGATGCCGGAACCACTGTTTATGTCCCGTTTTACTGCGGAATTAACCGCGTACCAAAAATATGGAGCGAAGGTTATGGCGATATACTAACTTACAAAAGCGATGCGGCTTTCTGGGTTTTTAACCGCGTGGCCCATTTTGCCTATCTTTTTTACAACCGCGTGATGCCCGATGTACAAAAAGTGCAAAGTGAACTCGAAAATAAATTTGCCACTTACACACCGGCGGTTGATGCCGCAGCGCTTCAACTCTGGGAAATAGATTCGACACTTGCCCGCGAATTTATTACCGATTATTCTTGTAATACAGGCGATTACACAGTAAAGCGCTGGTCGGAACTGGGTGATTTTCTGCTGGTGAAATTTCTCGATGGCAATGTAAAACAGGAAAAAGACGGTGAATTTCTGCGCAATCCGTGGGGATACCCACAATCACCATCCTTCCCGGGTTATCCCGAATCGTGGAAAAAAGAGGTGATTGAGCATACAGGCGACAAGCTTTTGTATCCATCAAAACAGGAATAACTGTTTATTACGAATTGAAAATTTTACGAATCAGAAGGATTGTACCCCAGATAATAAAAACAATCAGCGGTAAAACAATTATTGCTGAAGTGTAATAAACCCATACTGTAACCCGGGTTTCGCTGTCAAAATTAAACGACCAGTTTCCGGATAAAAGAAAAGAAACAAATCCCCAGACGACTGCCAGCGCAAAGTTTATCTTCAAAATTGCAGCTAAAAATCGCTTCACCCGGTTTTCCGTTTTCCGGTTAAAAAGCAGCAACATAACCGCGGCAAAAGCAACGATGAGTAACCACGAAACCAGTGTTCCGACAGGCAAACTCCGGCCAATGCCAATGGTGAGCCATTCGGCTTTAAACAAAAATACAAGCAGTGAAAAAATGATAACTGAAATTAAAAAGACAGCGAATAGTTTTTCAGGCAATTTCATTTTCAAGTAAATTAAGTTTTTCCCATTCGTGATATAAAATGAAGGTCACAGCCATTGCGGAAACAGCATCAGCAACTGGAAAAGCCAGCCAGATGCCATTGATTCCGAAAAAAACCGGCAAGATAAATAATAACGGAATCAGCAAAATTACCTGTCGGAAAAGCGTGGCAAACATGGCATATTTTGCCTTTCCAACCGACTGAAAAAAATTGGACGCCACAACCTGAAAGCCTACAATCGGTAAGGCGAGAAAAACAAGTGTCATTCCATTTCTTGCTAATTCATACAAAACTGTGCTGTTGTTGTTAAACAATTTCACAAAAACTCCGGGCATAGCTTCAATCAGAATAAAAGCGCCAACCGCAATTGCAGTGGCAGCAACAATTGAAATCTTCAGCGATTGTTTTACTCTTTCAACTGATTTTGCACCGTAGTTAAACCCGATGATTGGTTGTGCTGCCATATTAATAGCCACGATAGACATTACAAACAAAGTCACCATCGAATTAATAATTCCCATTGCACCCACGGCCAAATCGCCACCAAACTGAATCAGCTTTTTGTTGAGCAATCCCTGCACCACACTGCTCGCAATTTGCATGGCAAACGGCGCCATTCCAATGGCCACAATTTGTTTCAGTATGAACCAGTCAAACCTGATATTATTTTGTTTCAACCTCACCACCGACCGCTTGCTGTTGAAATGAACCAGCACCCAAACCATCAGTACAAACATTGAAATAATGGTGGCCCAGGCAGCTCCTTTCACACCCCAGCCAAACCTGAAAATAAAAATATAGTCGAGAAAAACATTGGTAACTGAACTCAAAATCATCGAAATCATTGCAATGCGGGCATTTCCTTCTGAACGGATTACATTATTGAGCGAAAATCCGACCACCATAAATATCGTTCCGGCCAAAATAATATTGAGGTAATCGTTGGCAAACTGGTAAGTTTCGACGGTGGCGCCAAACGATTGCAAAACTGGTTTTTTGAAAATATAGGTTAAAATCATAACAACAGCCGATGCAATTATCATAAGTACGAACCCTGTACCAATTGTTTTCTCTGCTGTTTCAAGGTCACGTTTACCAAGATTTATCGAAACAACCACCCCTGTTCCAATCCCAATCATCATTCCAAAGCCCATCATAATCAGCATCACCGGAAAAATTACCGAGATGCCGGAAAGCGCCTCCGCACCAACACCCTGACCAATAAAAATCCTGTCAACAATATTATAAAGTGCATTCAGAAACACACCAACAAAGGCCGGAACAAAGTATTTCCACATCAGTTTCCCGACATCGGTTTTGCCCAATTCTTCTAACTTATTCATTGCAGCCAAAGGTAAGTATTAATTGGGTTTTTGAATTTTCCAGTCCACTTTATACCTTTTAAATGTATGTTTGCACTCTGAAAATTACTTTATGAAGACACAAAATATAAACGAGAAAATCAAGATGGCGCTGTTTTCCGCCGATGTTGAAATGGTTAAAATGGCCATCGAAAAAATAAGTAACGAAGGTAACCGGTTGTATTTGCCGTTGCTTTTCGATTTACTGAATACCTTGCCTGAACACGAAGTTGAACTTGAAATTATTAAACTGCTGGGTTCGGTAAAAGACAAGGAATCGGTGAACAGTTTTATGCGCGCCATTGAAGACGAAAAATACAAAACAATCAGGAAAACTTTGATTTCAGCCTGCTGGCAAAACGGTCTTGATTTCAGTAATTTCATGCCTGTTTTTATCGATTTGATTATCAACGACGAATGGGAAGTGGCATTTGAGGCATTTACCCTCATCGACAATCTGGAGTACCTGCCAAACGAAGATATTCTGAACGTTTCGAAACAAAAAATTGAAAATGAACTTCCAATGGCAACAGGCCAGGTAAAATATTTTTTAACCGAAATTCTTGCAAAACTGAATTAGTCTGATGTAAAAAAAATCCGGCACTTTGGCCGGACTTTTACCTTCAAAACAAATCAATAAATCAAAAGTGACTGTAACTGAATACTTGTTCTTCCACCCTTTGGGTGGTTCTCTTTTCAGTCATTTGCCAAGGAACAACAAAACCCTGATTTTCATTAATTCTAAAGTTAACCTGCCTGCTGAAAACATATGTTTTGTCGCGGAATCCGGCATCGCTGAAAATCCTGAAATTGTTATTATCTATAGTTTTCATAACACCTTTCAATACGTTTGAAATGGTGTTTTTGTTATACCACACCGCCGATTATTAAAGATTATTTGATTTTTTTAACATGGCACTACAAAAAAAAACAACCTGGTCCAGGTTGTTTTCAATACTTTAAATCAAAATATTTTTGGTTATCCTCGGTTCGAAAAATATTTCATAAACTGCGCCCTTTCATAAAGCATCGGATCGGGAATATTTTTATACGAAAGGCGCCCCCTGAAATCGTCGATATGTTTAAAATTCCAGGTTTTCATAAAACCTGAAATTCCTTCCAGAATTTCGGGAACCACTTTCGAACCATTCACATAAAGTGTTGAACACAATTGCGTTACCCTTGCGCCTGCCAGCAACATTTTTATCACAGCACTGGAATCATGTATTCCGGTTGAAGCAGCAATATCGAGATTGTTTACCGACGATGAAACCATTCCAATCCAGCGCAGTGTGCGGCGGATATCGGCTGGCGAACTAAAAATTTCGGAAGCAGTAAGTTCCAGGGTCTCAATATTAATATCGGGTTCATAAAACCGGTTAAACATCACAACGCCATCGGCGCCGGCTCCTTTCAGCTTGTCGGCCATGCCAACAATGTTGCTGTGGTTGATGCCGAATTTTACGGCAACCGGAATCGAAACTTCGCTTTTTACCTTTTGCAACACGTTGAGGTACAATTGTTCAACCACACCCGGCTTTTCGCTACGGTTGGTTGGTACGTAGAATATATTGAGTTCAATGGCATCAGCCCCGGCTTTTTCAAACTCTTTCGAAATCGAGGTCCACTCATCGCCCGAAATACAATTTACGCTTGCAATTACTGGTATGTTCAGTTCGTTTTTCGCAGCTTCAATTAATTCGATGTGTTTACGCACCGAATTGTCGCGCAGATAATATCTGATGTAATCTTCTGCTTCCGGATACTCTGCATTTTGTGGTTCATTGGCAATCATACCCGAAACTTCGCCCAAAATTTGCTCCTCAAAAATCGATTTTAACACCACTGCGCCAATTCCGGCATTTTCAAGTTCCTTTAATTTTCCGATGTTACCGGTCAATCCCGAACTGGCTGCCACCAATGGGTTTTTAACTGTTAAGCCCAAATAAGTTGTTTGTAAATTACCCATACAATTGAGTCTTTAATCTGTTATTTTGTTATGTTGATAATTCCGTACTCCAAAAATCTTACTCCCGATACGCACCATCGTACTTCCTTCTTCAATGGCAATCGTGTAATCGTCTGACATCCCCATCGAAATCACATTAAAACTTTCGCCAGCCAGAAAGTGGCTGCTTTTCAATGAATCAAAAATACTTTTCAAGGTTCTGAATTCGCCACGAATTTGCTCCTCATCATCAGTAAAAGTAGCCATTCCCATCACACCTGCAATTTCAATATTTTTCAATTCTGAAAACTCAGTGTCGTTCAGTATTTCTTCGGCTTCAGTTGTATTCAGTCCGAATTTTGTGCTTTCGCCGGCAATATGAAATTGAAGAAGACAAGCAATTTTGCGTTTGTTTTTTGCGCCTTCACTGTCGATTACCTTTAACAATTTCAGCGAATCGACACCGTGAATCAGGTGCACAAATGGCGCAATATATTTGATTTTATTGGTTTGCGGATGCCCGATAAAATGCCATTCGATATCTTTTGGAAGCGCTTCAAATTTTTGAACCAATTCCTGAACTTTGTTTTCGCCAAAAGCTTTCTGACCAGAATGGTAAGCTTCAAGAATATCTTCCACAGGCTTTGTTTTCGAAACCGCAACCAATTTCACACCGGCAGGTATCGACTGAACAATTGAAGCTATATTTCTGGCGATGTACACGATTTTTGATTTGCAGTAAAAATAGAAATTTTTTCGGGAGTGGCATTGTCAATCGCCGGAGTTTCCAACTCTACAACCCGGTTGCATACCATTTTTTTCTACTTTTGCCGGACACGATGAAACAATCAGAAGAAATAAAAAACAAGATGAACCGCCTTGGCAAACAAGGCGAACCATTTGTGTTTCTGGTTGATTTTGAAATGGAAAAACCCCGGTTGTTTTCGTTGAACGGGAATGACCAGAAAATATGGTTTGAGATTCCGGGTTTCGCCAAACTACCCGGGAATCGGGGAAAAATCAAATTGAAATACTGGGAGACTTCTCCCGTTTTATTTGAAAGGTACAAAACTGGATTCGACCTGGTAAAAAAACATATTCTGAATGGTGATACTTATCTTTTAAATTACACGCAACCCACACCTGTTAAAACAAACCTGGCGCCGGCTGAGATATTTTCTGTCAGTTCGGCTCCGTTTAAAATTTATCTCGAAAACGAGTTTATTTGCTTTTCGCCAGAGCGTTTTGTGCAAATTGAGGATGGCAAAATTTTCTCTCACCCAATGAAGGGAACGATTGACGCCGAGCAGGAAAATGCGATTGATAAAATACTGAACGACAAGAAAGAACTTGCCGAACACAACACCATCGTTGACCTCATCCGCAACGACATCAGCCTTGTTGCTGATGATGTGAGGGTTGACAAATTCAGGTACATCAGCCACATTAAAACCAATAACAAAAACCTGTTGCAGGTTAGTTCGGCTATTTCGGGGGTTTTGCCAGCAAATTTCGCTGAACAAATTGGCGATATTATTTTTGCTTTACTGCCGGCCGGTTCGGTTTCGGGCGCACCAAAAAGGAAAACACTTGAAATTATAAAAGCTGCCGAAAATTACAAAAGAGGTTATTACACTGGTGTATTTGGAGTTTTCGATGGAAAGAACCTCGACAGTTGTGTTTTAATCAGATTCATTGAAATGGATGGAGACAGTCTTATTTACAAAAGCGGTGGTGGAATCACTTTTATGAGTGATGCTGAAAAGGAGTACGAGGAAATGCTGAAAAAAGTATATGTGCCAATTGCTTGAAACCATAAAATGTGCTGATGGTCGGCTTGAAAATCTTGAATTTCATCAAGCCCGGTTTTCACATGCCCGAAAATTGAAATTCAAGACAGAAGGCGAAATTTCACTAAAACAACAAGTCGAGGTTCCCGATTTTGCCCGGGCCGGATTATTTCGTTGCCGCGTGATTTATGGCCAACAAATCGAAAAAATTGAATTTATTCCGCACGTTTATCGGGTAATTAACTCACTTCAACTGGTAGTGGACAATACCATTGATTACAAATTCAAATTTGCTGACCGTAAAAATCTTGAACAGCTTTTTGAAAAACGCGGTAATTGTGATGACATTATTATCGTAAAAAACGGTTTGATTACTGACAGTTTTTCGGCCAACCTTGTTTTCTTCGATGGTAAAAAATGGTGGACACCCGACACACCGCTTTTACCGGGAACCCAACGAGCACAATTATTGAAAGCCGGCATTATCAAAGCCTCCCGTATCACTGCGAATGATTTACTCCATTTTCAGAAGGCAGGTTTAATTAATGCAATGAATACATTGGAAAACATGCCGCAAATCAGCATCGGAAAAATTCAATCTTAGTTGAGTTTATTTTCACCGGAAATTATCACCCATATTTTTCAGCAATTCGCACCCTTTTGTTCATCCACTTAAAAGAACTGTAAACCATACAGTTGAATTAATTTTAACTCACAAAAAAATAGGGGTCATGAAAAATATAATGGAATTCGATTACCATCGGAAAATTCAATCTTTATTACCTTGTCACAAATTCACCCGGGTTGCTACAAAACTTAAAAACGCCAGCAATGACGAATTGGAAGCATTCTGGCATTTAATTGTTGCCGGGTACTCTGTTGATTTTGCAGCTGAAAATTTTGAAAAACTTTATGATTATCTGAAAGACAGACCCATTTACTATAACGAGGCACTGATTACGTACCGGATTTATCCCGGTTTGCCAACAGGTATTTTTATTACCAAAACTCAGTGGTTTGAGCTGAACTAAAAACAAAAAGCCTCCTGCTCAGCAGAAGGCTTTTCCTATAATTTATCCGCCTTTTCAGGCTATTTTACTTCCCAGGTGTTTCCCGATTTCAGCAAATCGTCAACACATTTGATTTTACGTGTTTGCTGAACCTGGTTGATTTGCGCCACCATTTCCACATCGTAAACCGGTGCAGCTACTTTGCGGATAACACCAAAAGCTACAGGAAAATCGGGGTATTGCATATTAATCAAAGCCATGTGAACTGTCGGATCAACCTCTGTTTCATCGTGAACAAGAATATCGTCGATGGTTACTCCGTTCTCTCCTATCAAAGCAACTTTCAGTTTTCCCCTGTTATCGAAAACAATACCTTTTTCATTGTTTGCGCCAAAAAGCATGGGTTTGCCATGTTCGAGAATCAATTGTCGGTCGGCTCTGAATTGCGGATCGGTAATGGCATCGTGAATACCATCGTTAAAAATCACACAATTCTGTAGCACTTCAACCACTGAAGTTCCTTTATGGTCGGTTGCCGATTCAAATATCGACTGGCTCAGTTTCATATTACTATCGATAGAACGGGCAAAAAATGTACCCCGCGCTCCCAAAACCAACTGACCCGGTACAAAAGGGTCTTCAACAGTGCCGAATGGCGATGTTTTTGTTTTAAAACCGCGGTCGGTGGTTGGCGAATACTGGCCTTTTGTAAGTCCGTAAATTTTATTGTTGAAAAGAATCACATTCAAGTCAATGTTTCTTCTTACCAGGTGGATAAAGTGGTTTCCACCAATAGCCATTCCGTCGCCGTCGCCGGTAATAACCCAAACGCTCAAATCGGGGTTTGCAAGTTTCACGCCCGATGCCACAGCCGTTGCCCTGCCATGAATGGTATGAAAACCAAAAGTACTCATGTAATAAGGGAACCGCGACGAACAGCCAATTCCTGAAATCACTGCATATTGCTCACGTGGGATTCCCAGTCCGGCCATGGTACGTTGCACCGCATTCATAATGGCATAATCGCCACAACCCGGGCACCAGCGAACTTCGTTTTCGCTTTTAAAATCTTTAACTGTATATTGTATATCGGTCATCGCTTATTCCTCCATCAATTTATAAACGCTTTGTTTGATTTCGTTAACCGTAAATGGTAAACCCTTCAGTTTATTTACCTGGTGGTAGCTGAACTGAGGTAAAACAGTACGCAAATACCCGGCAAACTGCCCAAGGTTGAGTTCGCCTACAATTATTTTTTTGAATTTTCCGAAAACTTCAGCAGTATTTTTTGGCAGTGGTTTAATGTAATTGAAATGAGCAAGGCTCACACTTCTTCCCTCTTCGCGTAATTCGCGGGCTGCACTAATCATGTGGCCATATGTACCACCCCAACCCACCAAAAGAACTTCGCCATCTTCATCGCCATAAAGTTCGAGATCGGGTATAAGGTCAACCACGCGCTGAACTTTATTCTCCCTGATATCAGAGTTTACCTGGTGATTATCCGGATCGTGGCTAACATTTCCGGCAGCATTTTTTTCAAGACCACCAATACGATGTTCAAAACCAGCCATTCCGGGAATTGCCCATTCTCTTGCCAGTGTTTTGGGGTCGCGAGCGTAAGCTTTAAAATTTACAACATTCGTGGCCATTCGGGGTGTAATAGCCGGAAGTTCGGCCATTGACGGAATTTTCCATGGTTCGCTGCCGTTGCCTAAAAAGCCGTCGGTTAAAAGTATAACCGGAACCATTCTTTCCAAAGCAATTTTCGATGCCATAAATGCATACCAGAAACAATCAGAAGGTGTGCTGGCAGCAACTACAACAACCGGGCTTTCGCCATTGCGGCCATAAAGCGCCTGCAACAAATCTGACTGTTCAGTTTTTGTTGGCAAACCAGTTGACGGCCCGCCGCGTTGCACATTAACCACAACCAGCGGAACTTCGGCCATAACTGCCAACCCGATGGCTTCCGATTTCAGGGCCAACCCTGGCCCCGAAGTAGAGGTAATTGCAAGATTTCCGGCAAAAGAAGCACCAATTGCCGATGTAATACCAGCAATTTCATCTTCAGCCTGAAAAGTTTTTACACCCAAATCTTTTCTTTCTGCAAGTGTTGAAAGAATTTCGGTTGCCGGCGTAATCGGGTATGAACCCAAAAACAACGGACGGCCCGACTTTTCGGAAGCAGCCAGAAAACCCCAGGCGGTAGCAACGTTTCCGCTGATGTTGCGGTAGGTTCCTTTTTCTATTTCTGCCGGATGAACAATGAAATTGGGGGTCATGTGTTGTAGGTTCATACCGTAGTTAAACCCGTCGTGCAACACTTTTATATTCGATTCGGCCACACCCGGCTTCTTGGCAAATTTGGTTTTGATGTATTCATCGATGTAATCGAGCGGACGGTTAAACATCCAGCAAACCAAACCAAGTGCAAACATATTTTTGCTGCGAAGAACACTTTTATTATCAAGTCCAAAATCCTTCAGACTTTCGCGTGTAAGCTCAGTAATAGGAACCGGTATTTTTACATGGTCGTCTAATTTTACTTCAGCAAACGGATCATCGGTACTGAAATTTGCCTTTGCCAGGTTCTTTTCATTAAACGAATCTGAATCATAAATAATCGTACCGCCCGGATTCATGAATCTGGCATTTGCTTTTAACGCTGCCGGATTCATTGCTATTAAAACATGTGCATAATCGCCGGGAGTGTTAATTTGTTTCCGGCCAAACTGCACCTGAAAACCCGAAACCCCGCCAACGGTTCCCTGTGGCGCCCTGATTTCGGAAGGATAATCAGGGAACGTTGAAATGTCGTTCCCAAACAATGCCGATGCATCCGAAAACAGCGTTCCGGTAAGTTGCATTCCGTCTCCCGAGTCACCGGAAAACCGGATGGCAACTTCTTCCATCTCTGTTACTCTTGTGTCCTTCATTTATTTAAAGTTTTATTGTTCATTCATTTACAAAAGAAAAACGATCCCGAAACCAGTTACCTGTAATTTCAAAATCGATTTTAGTTGAATTTTTGTTTTTAAAATGCGCACCAAAAATAACCATTATTTAACAAGTTAATCCTTGCTGAACCAATAATTTAAATCAATCCATATATTTGAAATCAATTTAAACAATTTTGGAAAGTGGCACTGGTAAAAACATTAAACGGGATAACCCCAAAGATAGGAGAAAACTGCTTTTTAGCTGAAACGGCGACAGTTATTGGCGATGTTGAGATTGGCGACAATTGCAGTATCTGGTACAACGCAGTTTTGCGCGGCGATGTACATTACATTAAAATAGGGAAAAACACCAACATCCAGGATAACGTGGTGGTACATGCAACTTATAAAAAATCGCCAACGAATATTGGCAACTTTGTAACCATTGCTCACGGGGCAATTGTGCATGGCTGCACCATTCACGATAACGTGATGGTTGGGATGAATGCAGTGGTTTTAGACGATGCTGTGGTAAACAGCAACACAATTATTGCAGCCGGGTCTGTGGTTACCAAAGGAACTGTGGTTGAGTCGGGGTGCGTTTACGCGGGTATTCCCGCAAAAAAAATCAAGGAAATCAGCAAAGAATTGCTGGAGGGTGAAATTGTCCGGATTGCCAATGCTTACGAAATGTATTCGGGTTGGTACAAAAAATAAAAGCCGGTAAAACCGGCTTTCTCTTTATTTAATCGGAACCTGTCGTTTAAAATCCATTTCGAGCGAGATAAAAGTTTCGGTACGTGCAATACCTTCAATTTCCTGCAACTCGTTGTCGATAATCTGTTTTAAATGTACGTTGTTTTTGGTCTGAATTTTTATAAAGATGGCATACTGACCAGTGGTGTAATGACATTCAACAATTTCGGGAATGCTTCGTAACGCTTCAACCACCTGGCGATGGTACTTGGCTTTATCGAGATAAATGCCCATGTATGCACAGGTATTGTACCCTAGTTTTGTGGGATTCACAATAAATTCGCTACCCTGAACAACCCCAATATTAAACAGCCGCTGAACCCGCTGGTGAATGGCAGCACCTGAAACACCGCATTCACGGGCCACTTCCAGAAATGGAATCCTGGCATTTTGTGTAATCAGCTTTAAAATTTTCTCGTCAAGTGCATCAATATCAGCCGGATGTTCAAGATAGTCGTTTGTATTCATTTTCTATTCTTTGTTTTCAGTTTCAAATTATCAGACAAATTTATTAAAAATTTACAATCGGTAAATATGGCCCCCATATTATATCATTTTAGTTATAATCTGTAAATTTCGACTGTAAAATAGCCAACATCGGAGAAACACAAAATTTTATAAAACCATCTTCGATTTTACTTTGATTTGGTCTGCCCGCGAACAGAATAATTCTTATTTTTCCAAAAAAAATTATGAAGATAAAGCTGATGATACTGGCGATAACTCTGCCTTTTCTGGGGTTTTCGCAAATTAATTTCGACAAATACTTTCAAAATCACTCACTTCGGTTCGATTTTTTGCTGGGTGGTAATGCAAAAGAAGAAAAAGTGTACTTCCAGCAAATGAAGAAAGAACCTTTCTGGGCTGGTTCGAGAACCAATTTAACCGATGTATTTAACTATGGAAACTTCAGGTTCAGGGTTTTCGACCTGAAATCGGACAGCCTCCTGTTTTCAAAAGGGTTCAGCACCCTGTTTGACGAATGGCAAACAACAGCTGAAGCTAAAACAATTGACAGAACATATTATCAAACCGCAGTTTTTCCATTTCCAAAACAAAAAATTCGGCTCGAAATCGATTCGCGGCAATGGGACGGGTCGTTTAAAAATATCTTTAAAACTGAAATCGACCCAAAAAGTTATTTCATTATCGATGAAAAGCCTGTTCATTACGAAACATTTGATGTTGTAATTCATGGCAAACCTGAAAACAAGGTTGACCTTGTAATTTTAGCCGAAGGTTACACTGAAAAGGAATTCGAAAAATTTAAGGCCGATGCACAGCGGGTTTCTGGCTATTTGTTCAGTGAAGAACCTTTTCAATCGGAAAAAGAAAAATTCAATATCCGCGCGGTGTTTACAACTTCAGCTGAATCGGGCACTGATGTTCCAGGTGAAAATCTCTATAGAAACACAGTTTTCAATTCTACTTTTTACACTTTCGACGTTTCGCGCTACCTCACCACCAGCGACATGCGCCCGATTTTGGATGCGGCAGCGCTTGTACCTTACGACCATATTTATGTACTTGTAAACACCGAAAGGTATGGTGGCGGTGGTTTTTACAATTTTGTTTCGGTTTGTACTTCCGATAACATGCTTACAAAAGAAGTTTTTGTGCATGAATTTGGCCACGGTTTTGCCGGTTTGGGCGATGAATATTACAACTCGGAAGTTGCCTACGAAGATTTTTATAACCTGAAAGCCGAACCCTGGGAACCCAATATTACCACTTTGGTTGACTTTGATAAAAAGTGGAAAACTTTGGTTGACAAAAACACGCCCGTTCCAACTGCCCGGAAAGCCGGAAACGAAAATATTGTGGGTGTTTTTGAAGGTGGCGGATATATGAGCAAGGGGATTTACAGCCCGGCGATGGATTGCCGGATGAAAAGTAACCAGTCAGGTTTTTGCCCGGTTTGCAACGATGCCATAAAAAAAACAATCAGGTTTTACTGCGAATAAAAAAGAATGGCGGATGTTTTCATCCGCCATTCTTTTTTACTACTGAAACCAATTTTACTTCTTTTCAAGTTTGTTGGTAATCAGGTTAGCAACAATAAGTCCGATACCGCCGAGTAAAAGAATCATGGCAAAGTAGGCAGCCACTTCGTTCATTACCTGCGATAAAGCATAAGCTGCAAGTACGCCAAATCCAAGGCTGATGAGGAAAATACCCCATTTTAACAGATTGTATTTTGTGCATTCGTTTTTAAAGATGCTTACATCGAGCCCTTTATCAATGAGTGCCAGCCGCTCTTTTGTGCGGGTTGTCCAATACACGTAAAGTATGGCGAATATTGCCAGAAAAAATGCCAGTGGTACAAATAAACCTTCCATAATTGTAATTTTTAAATTGTTGTTTTTTGTTTTCTGCCCTTATGACGCACCCTTTCTTTTTCGGTTACAACTTCAAAATATTTTTTTCAAAATGTAACCACTTTTATAATTTAGCGTCAATATCGGTGTAAATGGAAATAAAAGACGACATCTGGTATCTGAACAAGGTTTTAGGCGGCGACACACAATGTTTCACCTACTTTGTTGACAAATACAAGGATATTGTTTTCTCTATTGCAATGAAAGTTCTCAGAAATCGTGAAGATGCTGAAGAGTTGGCGCAGGAGAGTTTTATAAAAGCTTACAAATCGCTGCATACTTTTAAAGGCACAGCGCAGTTTTCGACCTGGCTTTACCGGATTACCTATAATAATTGTATTTCGGAAGTACGAAAAAGAAAACTGAAATTTGTTTCTGCCGACGATGTTCAGCTACCCGATGAGCCAGAGGAAATGAACTTCGATGGAATTCCGGCTGAAAACCGCGCTAAATATGTAAAAGCCGCGCTCGACAAACTTCCGCAGGATGAATACACACTGATTTTGCTCTACTATTTTGAGGATAAAACGGTTGACGAGATTGCAGCAATTACAAAAATGACTGACAGCAATGTAAAAGTAAAACTATTCAGGGCACGAAAAAAACTGCAGACTTTTTTAAACGAGATGTTAAAAGAAGAATTATACACCATTTTATAAGCTGACAAAGATGAAAACATTGGATAACGATAAGGAACTGAGAAAGCTGTTGAAAGAAATTCAGCTTGAATCGCCATCAAAAGATTTTACTTTGAAGGTGATGGACCGTGTTTGGGAAGAAAAAGCAGCTATGGTGAAAACAGAACAGGTAAAAAGCGAGAGAATTCTGGGGCGTGGGTTCTGGATAATAATCGCTTTGTTTGTGTTGCTGTTTTTGGCTGTTATTTTGTTCTCAAACCAGGGAACCGCTGAGTCGGGACAACTCTCAAAATTGGTTGAGGGATTAGACAGCAGTTCTGTTTCAGCACAGTATAAATCTGTTTTCGACACTGTTCAAATAAGTGTGTCAAATTAAAGATTAATAACTTTTAATTTGGCAAAATGAAAAGAGAATCAAGTTTTGATTTTGAAGGATTTGAGAAAGAAGCCATTGAGCGCCTCAAAGAAGGGGC
>JBFXFM010000054.1:0-29566 GCA_050179035.1 Draconibacterium sp.
AGAAGGATTGATAAAAAAATCGCCATCGCCTGTGTTATTCACTGTGGTTTGGAAAAAACAACGCCAGGCGCCCAATTCAGTCACTTTGAAATCGAACTGAAGCGAATACTCATTTACTTTGGTTCCGCCACCATTGGGAGCAATTCCATGTGTAAGTTTAAAATAACTGCCAACGCCAATACGGGTAGCACCATTTTCGGATGACGGCCCTTCTGCCACAGATTGATTACCTGCCAGTGAAAGCGACAGCCCATAACCAGGTTCGGCAACCGTCAGGTTTCCGGGCTGGTCAAATTTCCACCAGCCGATGGGTTGCGGAACAACAGTTTGCGAAAAAACCGGGCTTACCAAAAAACTCAGAAGAAACAGGATAGCAATGCTTTTGCTCATTTTTTATCGATATAATCTGTAATTTAAACCACTAAGATTGAAAAAGGTTTGTTTGCTGTATAAAACGAAGAAAGAGGATGCCCCACATAGTGAAGCATCCTCCTAATAATTATATTTTTATGATGAAATAAGTTTATCTCACAATCATTTTTCGTGTACTTGTAAGTTTACCAGCATTCATTTTCATGAAATAAATCCCGTTGTTCAGGTTTTCGGCACTCATTTCGAGTTTATAATTACCTGCATCCTGAACACCTTTTTCAATTTCTTTCACAACACGTCCGGTAATATCGAGCACCTGGAAACTAACCTTTCCGGCCTCGCGAACACGATAATCAAAAGTGGTAGTGTTGTTGAACGGGTTAGGATAATTCTGTCCCAAGTCGCTGTTTTCACTCAGTTGAATATCGTTTACGGCAGTAGGAATTGTAGTTGCATTGCCCAGTTTAGCCACTTGTTCATCGGTCAACGGAACATCCCAAATGCTGATTTCAGAACAATGGACAGTTCCATCTTCTGCATCGTCATCGGCAAACATCAGTAAAGTTTCAGCCAACGCATACCTTCCATCAACTCCCTGACCAGCACCATTTAACCAAGGCTGACCATCGATAAACAGTTTAAAATAAGAACCATTTTTAACCACAATAACCATTCGGTACCAGGTATTAGCAACAATTGCATCTGTGGTGTAACTTGTGGCAGCAGTTCCAATTTTGTTCGTAGTGTTGGTAAATAAATCACCATCTCCCGTATTATTCGGATCCGTTTGCATAAAACAATGCCATATATCAGCTTCGGGAATCATAAAATCGATTTGTAAAGTATATTCGTTTACCATAAAACCGTCGCCATTACCAAACATGCCATGAGCCATTGTAAGGTAACTTCCCGATGGCACATTAACAGCAAGATTGTAATTTGCCGGACCAGTTGCTGATGT
The DNA here is from genome assembly GCA_050179035.1 of Draconibacterium sp. Taxonomy (GTDB): domain Bacteria; phylum Bacteroidota; class Bacteroidia; order Bacteroidales; family Prolixibacteraceae; genus Draconibacterium. The sequence goes on from JBFXFM010000054.1 coordinate 1,334, forward strand.
TACATTTCCGTTTTGAACCAAATCGTTACCAATGGTTGCTTTCATCAAATCAAGTACGTCGTCAAACTTCCACTGGCCCATTCTTTCAGGCATCGGGCTTACCGGGTCGGTTCCCAGTTCAAGCACTTCTGCTTCAGTTAAGGCAACTTCCCAAATGGCAACTTCAGCACAAAGAATTGTTACATCTTCACCATCGTTATCGGCAAAAAGAAGCAGTTCGCTGCCAAGCGCGAACCTGCTGTCGATATCCTGTTGGGTACCTTCGAGCCATAAATCGCCATTGATATAGATTCTGTAAAACTCGCCGTTTTTAACTGTAACCACCATGCGATACCAGGTGTTGGCTGTAATAGCATTTGCCGAATAACCGGTTGCAGCGGTTCCGATATGGTCGCTGGTATTGGTAAACAAATCAGCATCACTGCCATTTGCTGCATCGGTTTGAAAGAATGCGTGCCATGCTCCGGTTTGCGGAACAGCAAAATCGATTTGAATTGAATATTCATTAGCCAGCGTTCCTCCGCCATTGGGAAGAATTCCGGTGGTCATTTTCAAATAACTTCCTGCATCAAGCTGAACAGCTTTGTTTGCTTCATCGGGTCCGGCAACCGACTGCTGTGTACCAGATAAAACGAGAGCTTCACCAACCTCGGCCTTTAACAGGTCGGCGGCATCATCAAATTTCCACAAACCCATTTTGGTACGAACCGGAACCCGTTCGCCAGTTGCTCCACCCAGCGATTTTACCTGTTCCTCGTCTAATGCAACATCCCAAATTCCAAGCTCTGAACAGTTAATCGTACCATCATCCCCGTCGTTATCTCCAAAAACCATCAACTTGTCGGCTAATCCAAAACGTCCGTCAATATCACGTGCATCGCCATTAAGCCATAGCTGTCCATCAACATAAACTTTAAAAAACTCACCGTTTTTTACCGACACAATCATCCGATACCAGGTATTTGCTTCAACTGAATTCGATGTATAACCAAGTTCACCGACACCAACTGAATTCGACGTGTTGAGAAATAAATCTGCATCGCCACCATTGGTCAGGTCGGTTTGAAAAAACGCATGCCAGATATTGGCTTCGGGAATTGCAAAATCAATCTGCAAAGTGTATTCATTCACCATTGTGCCACCTCCATTAGCAGCAATATTGTGTGTCATCAGCAAATAATTCCCTAAAGGAATCTGTGTTGCTTTATTACCTTCAGCCGGACCATCAACCGAAGTTTGCATACCAACTATTAACAATGGGTCGCCAGTTGTGGCTTTTACCAAATCAGCGGCATCATCAAATTTCCACCAACCACTTCTGTCGGGAACCTGAGCATTAACCGACAAAACAAACGTCAGTGAGATAATCAAGAATGAAAGTAAAGATTTGAATTTCATAAATTTAAAAATTTAGAGTTTAATAAGTAATTGTTTCCCTGATTGTCGAAAACCGGTATGTTTCGCTATTTCTAGTTTTAAAATAATACAGCACGACTACCTTCGAACATTAGCCCACAATTTATGAATATTACCATTTGATTGTACGTGACGATTATCACATTTCGCAATTATTGTTTATCAAAACATAAATTTTACCATATGACCTGAGATTACAGTGGAATTTCACCCGCTTATGTTGTATTTGAAACAAAAAATTCGGTTGTTGTAGGATGATTCAAAAATGAGCAGAAAATTTATTCACTACTTTTGAAACAAAATACACGGTTACCGATGAAAATATTACATACTTCCGACTGGCACCTTGGTAAACGGCTTGACGATTTTCCACGTTTTGAGGAACAGCAGGCTGTAATGAACGAAATCTGCGAAATCGCCGACCATGATAACGCGGATGCGGTGCTGGTTGCAGGTGATTTGTTCGATACGTTTAATCCGCCAACCGAAGCCGTTGACTTGCTTTACAAGACACTCAAAAAACTTACAAATAACGGGAAACGCCCGGTTATTGCCATTGCCGGCAACCACGATTCGCCCGACAGGATTGAAGCGCCCGACCCGCTGGCCCGCGAGTGCGGGATTATTTTCGCAGGATATCCCGGAACAGTTGTTCCGACATTTGAACTCGAAACAGGATTAAGAATTTTGCAGTCGGAAGAAGGTTTTATCGAAATCAACCTGCCCGGAAACCCAGTTCCACTGCGGATTTTGCTCACTCCGTATGCCAATGCACTGCGTTTTAAAACCTTTCTGGGTGAAGAAAACAGCGAAGAGGAAATGCGTAACCTGCTGCAACAAAAATGGGGAGAACTGGCTGCAAAACATTGCAATAAAAAAGGCGTGAATGTGCTGGTAAGTCACCTTTTTGTGGTGGAAGAAGGAGGCGAAATACCCAAAGAACCCGACGACGAAAAACCTGTTTTGCATGTGGGCGGCGTGCAGGCGGTTTACACAAAAAATATTCCTGAAAACATCCAGTTTACTGCGCTGGGACATTTGCACCGGATGCACTCGCCAGGCCAAAATGCATGGTATTGTGGTAGTCCTCTTTCTTACAGTTTTGCCGAAGCCGGACAACAAAAATATATTCTGTTAGCAGAAATTGAACCCGGGAAACAGGCAAAAGTCACACCCGTTGAACTGAAATCGGGGAAAAAACTTTTGCGTTTCAGGGCTGAAGGTGTTGATGCAGCACTGGAATGGTTGCAGCAAAACCAGGATTGTCTGGTTGAACTCACATTGGCAACCAACAACTTTCTGACTGCCGCTGAACGAAAACAACTGAACGCGGCGCATGACGGGATTGTGGCGCTGATTCCTGAAGTTAAAAATACCGGTTTAGGAGAAACGCTCAGCAGAAAAAATATCGACCCGGGAAAAAGCATGGACACATTGTTTCGCGAGTACTTCCAGTTTGCAAAAGGCCAGGAACCGAACGATGAAATCATGCAACTTTTTACCGAGATTTTAGCAGAAGAGGAATAAGACACCACAGATTTCACAGATAACCACAGATTAAAAAAACATTTAAAAGAATTCAAAAATCTGTGTAAATCTGCGTAATCCGTGGTGGATAAAAATAAAACTTACAATTATGGATTACTTAAATTCTCTCAGTTACGAAATAATTGGTGCTGCTTACCAGGTACACTCCGAATTGGGTCCGGATTGCTTGAATCAACTTATGAGGTTTGTCTTGAATACGAACTGATAAAAAGAGGATTCAAAGTTGAAAGACAAAAAGCATTACCTGTTATCTACGATGATAAAAAGCTGGATGCAGGTTACCGGATTGATTTACTGGTTGAAGATTCGATAATTGTTGAATTAAAATCGGTTGCAGCAATCGAACCCATTCACAAAGCGCAAATTATGACTTACCTGAAACTATCAGAATTGAGTCTTGGCCTTTTATTGAATTTTAATGTAACCGACATGAAAAAAGGCATAAATCGGTTTGTAATGTAAATAATGTACCACAAATTACACGGATAACCACAGATTGAAAAACATTAAAAAAAGAATTCTAAAATCTGTGTAAATCTGAGCAATCTGTGGTCTGACTTTTTAAAAATCTGTGGTAAAAACAAAAATATGATACCTGTAAAACTTACCATACAAGGACTTTACTCTTACCAGGAGCGACAAACCATCGACTTCGGAAAACTCAAAGGTGCTAAACTTTTCGGCATTTTTGGTGCTGTTGGAAGCGGAAAATCCTCTGTCCTTGAAGCCATTACTTTCGCTTTGTATGGCAAAACCGACCGACTGAATCTTTCGGGCGACAACCGCAACTACAACATGATGAACCTGAAATCGGCCGAAATGCTGATTGATTTTGAGTTTGAGACCGGCAAAGACCAAACGGCTTACCGCGCCATTGTGAAAGGAAAACGCAACAGCAAAAAGTTTGAAGATGTAAAAACACTGGAACGAACCGCCTTGCGTTATGAAAATAAAACCTGGACTCCGGTGGAACCTGAAACGCTGGAAAAAGCAATCGGGCTGAGTTACGACAACTTTAAACGCACTATCATCATTCCGCAGGGACAATTTCAGGAGTTTCTGCAACTGGGAAACAAAGACCGCACACAAATGATGAAAGAGCTATTCGGGCTCGAAAAATTTGAATTGTACGGAAAAACTGTGGCTCTCGAAAATGCCAACATCGAAAAAATTCAAAATTTACAAGGACAACTTTTACAGCTTGGCGAAACCGAACCGGGCAAAATTGAAAAACTTGAAACAACCCTGAAACAGCTTGCAGAAGAACTTGAGAATCTGGGAAAATCAGTGGAATCAGGACAACAAAGTGTTTCTGCGTGGCTGCAAATAAAAGAGCTGAGCGAAAAACTGGAAGCAGCCGGAAAAACATTCGCTCAACTTGTTGAAAAAGAACCGGAAATCAATTTACTCGAAAAACAATTGCAGCAATACGAGCACTGTGTTTTCAGTTTTAAAAGCGATATCGAGGCATGGAAAGCTTCGGGCAACCGGGCTGCCATAAAATCGGCACAAATAAAAACCGATGAAACCAAACTCGCTGATATTCAAAAACAAATACAGGAAATTCAGACGAAAATAAATGGGTTGAAACCCGATTTCGAAAAACGCGAAACATTCCGTCAAAAAGCAACTGAACTGGGAAAAGTGGTTCAGATAAAATTGCTGAAATCGCAGGTAGAAACGCTCACAGAGCGTCTTAAAAACGGAGAAGCCAAAACTGCCGAAGAAATAAAAAAGTGTGAAAATCTGGAACTGGAAAAGGAATCGATAGAACAATCCATCAAAGAAGAACGGCAGAAATTACCTGATTTTGAATTATTAGCGAAGGTAAGAAACTGGCACCAGGAAAAAGTCCTGCTCGAAAAACAGGTTTTAGAAAATAAGGAAAACGCCGGCAAAACTTCCGAAGAAATTCAAACCATCAAAAATAAAATTGAAGCTGAACAGCAAAATCAGCTTCTGGCAAAACTTCCGAAACCTGCCGGAATTGATGAAAGCATCGGCTTTATAAAAAACAGGCTGACTGAACTGAAAACTGAAAACGAAAAACTGACACACGAATTCACGCAACTGAAAATAAATTTAAAACTCGAAGAATTCGCAGGCAATCTGGAAGAAGGAAATCCTTGTCCGCTTTGCGGCGCGGTTCACCACCCGCAAAAATACAGCGCATCAGGTACAGAAAAAGCCCTTGAAAACATTCAGAAACAGCTTAATACCATTGAAAAGGAAAGTGAAAATCTGAGCCAAATCATCCAGGTTTTTTCCGATTTCGGCAAACATCTTGAATTGCTGGAAAAACAGCTTTCAGAATTCAGGATAAAAGAATCGTTGCTGTTGAAACAAATTGAAGAACACAACCTCAGGTTTCAATGGAAAGGATTTGAAACGGCTGAATCGGTTGAACTGGCATTTTCGGGTGCCCGGCAACTGCAGGAAAACATCAGAATCAGGGAAGAAAAACTGGTGAATATTTCGAAAGAGCTGAAGGAATCGCAGATTTTGGTTGAAAAATACCGGAACGCACTCAACAACCTGAAAGAAGAAAAAAATACCGCTGCTACAACCGCGCTAACGCTTGAAAACCAACTTCAACTCATTGACAGCAACCAATATGAAAATACCGGAACGGAGGCAATTATTAACGAAATTTCGGCTTTGAAACAAAAAGCTGATGAAGTAGAAAAGCAGTTCAATTCACTCACAGAAAAGATGAACCAGCTACAGGTTGATTTTGGAAAAACTGAAGGAACACTTGAAAACAACCGGGCCGATTTGAAAAAGGAAAAAGATGAAACTGCAAGATTGCAACTTCGGATTACAGAAAAACTGGCGTCGTCAGATTTTGAATCAGTGGAAAAAGTGGAAGAGGTGATTACACAAAATCTTGATACAGAGAAACTCAGAAAAGAAATCACAACGTTCAGGCAAAACGTACTGAGTACGCGCACAAACATCCAAAACATCCACAACGAACTGGGCGACAGAAATTACGACGCCGAAAAACACCGCGAAACAGAAGCGGAACTGGCTAAAAACAAGGAACTTCAGAACCAAAAAAACCAGGAAAAAGGCAAACTAAACGAACAACTGGTTCAACTGAAATCAAATATCGAAACCCGATTGTTGTTAACCGCCCAACTGGAGCAGCTTCAACTTCGGGCCGAAAACCTGAGAACCATGAAATCGTTGTTCAAAGCCAGTGGCTTTGTGAATTACATTTCGTCGGTGTACCTGCAAAACCTTTGCAATGCTGCCAACGACAGGTTTTTTAAACTCACCCGCCAGAAACTGAGTCTCGAAATTACCGAAGACAACAATTTCCAGGTGCGCGATTTTATGAATGGCGGCAAAGTGCGCAGCGTGAAAACGCTTTCGGGCGGACAAACCTTCCAGGCAGCGCTTTCGCTGGCACTGGCACTGGCCGATAACATCCAGAAAATCACCGAATCGAACCAGAATTTTTTCTTTTTGGACGAAGGTTTTGGTTCGCTCGACAAAGAATCGCTTTCCATAGTTTTCGACACACTGAAATCACTTCGCCACGAAAACCGCATTGTGGGCGTGATTTCGCACGTTGAAGAAATGCAGCAGGAAATCGAAGTTCATCTTCGAGTCATTAATTCAGATGAAACCGGGAGCCGGATTGTTGAAAGCTGGGCGGGATAGTTAACATATGGTTGGGTTCACAGGCTTTATAAATCCTGTGGTAGCCGCTACAAAATCTACTTGTCAGCTATTTGAAAAAAGCCGGGTAAAAGGTGAATTGAGAAATGAGGTGAATTAAGATTTACTTACAGCTAATAAATCAAATAAAATTCATACCTGCGGATTATGGGGGCAAAAATCAGGTTTTTCAACAAACTTATTTTTGCAAAGCTAAAATTCAATCGTTGGTGCTTTAAAAGTCTGCGGGTCGTTGTTGATGCCGTATTTGTAGTTAATTACCTGCAGCGATTTTGGTTCGATTCTGATTAAAACAAAAATGTCCTGCCAGTTGGGAATGCCATTCCAGTATTCGCGTTTCATCTTTACCAGCAACTCTTTGTCGTCTATTACAGTGGCTGTTCCTGAAAGATTTACATAGCCTTTTGCCACGCTGTGGTCGGAAAAATAGACGCTCACTTTCGGGTTGTTTTTCAGCTCCTTTACTTTTGTACTGGTGCGTGAAGTGGCAAACCACACAACATAGTCGTCGCCCACCGGAAAAGGATTCATGGTTCGGGTTTGCGGCTGCCCTGTTGCATCAACGGTTACAAGCCCGCAATAAGTGGTTTGGCCGATGATGTCTTTGGCGGCTGCTAAAACCGAGTCACGGGTGATGGCGTTTTGTGCGTTGATGGTTTGATGAACTAAAAGAGAAATTAAAAAGGCTCCGATGATTTTTCCAATGGTGTAAACTGTTTTCATGTTTTTTGTTTTTAGTATAGTTGAAATTTACTTTCACCAAAAGTGAAAAACTTTAGTCAGTTAAACCAACTTTTGGGGATGAACCTGCGAAACAGGGCGACAGAAGCGTAAAAAGAGTGAATGAATGGAAAACAGTTTCTGCGATAAAATGGAACTTATAAGGCACTAAAAGTTATTTTCAGAACAGATTTTTATCACAACTAATTATTTTAGTTTAAAAACTTATTAAAATAGTTGTCCAACTAAATAGTATAGTTATATTTGTTTTGTTGTTTTTTTAATACTCTGTACTCATTACTTCATACTCAAAATCTATAGCATGAAAAAGCTGACACAAAAAGAAGAAGAAATCATGAACCTTTTCTGGGAGAACGGCCCGATGTTCGTGAAAGAGCTGAAAGAATTGTATTCAGACCAGAACCTGCATTACAACACGCTTTCAACCATGGTGCGCATTCTCGAGGAAAAAGGTTTTATCGGTCACGAACAGTTTGGAAACACACACCGCTATTTTGCTGCAATTGGTGAGGAAGAATACCGGAAAGGTGCTTTGGGAAATGTGGTGAAAAAGTACTTTAACAACTCGTACAAAAACGTGGTTTCGCTGTTTGTGGAAGACCAGAAACTTTCGCTCGACGAGTTAAAAAAGCTGATTCAGGAAATTGAAAACAACAAAAACAACCCGCAATGAACCCGTTTTTCGAATACCTCATAAAATCGACAATCAGTCTGGCGCTGTTTTACATCGTGTTTAAACTGGCTGTCAGCCGCGACAAAATGCACTCGGTCAATCGGTTTGTTTTGCTGGGAATCCTGGTTACTTCGGCCTTACTTCCGTTTGCTGAAATTCCTGTTTTGCAGGAAAAACAGGGTTTTCCACAGGTTGAAGTTTTCAGGCAAATTGCAGAAGCGCCGGTTTTCAATAATCCGTTGCCTTCTGTTTCCGGTGAGATTCAAACGATTCAGCCAACAAACGAACTGTCGGTAAATCCTGTTTTGCTGATTTATCTGTTTGCCATTATTTTGTTGTTTGTCCGCCTTGTAGTTTCACTGGTTCGGGTTGCACAGTTGATTCAAAAAGCTGATAAACAATCTTTTCAGCATTATATGCTGGCCGTTGTAAAAGATTTTATCCAACCGTTTTCCTTCCTGAAAAACATTGTGATTTCGGAAAAAGATTACACCGAAAACAAGGAGATGGTGATAACCCACGAATATGCCCACATCAGACATTTTCATGCGGTTGACCTCGTGATTTGCGAATTGTTTACCGCTTTGCACTGGTTTAACCCGTTTGTGTGGCTGCTTCGCCGCGATTTAAAACTCATCCACGAATACCAAGCCGACCAGGCTGTTCTGAACAAAGGCATCGATGCTGCAAAATACCAACTGTTGGTGATTGAGAAAGCTGTTGGCGAAAGACGTTTCGCCATGGCAAACCATTTTACACAAAAACCAATTTTAAAACGAATTAAAATGATGAAAAAGAAAAACAAAAACCGATGGACAGGGATAAAACTTGTATTGTTTATCCCGGTTGCACTCCTGTTGCTTCAGGCATTTGCATTTTATAGCTGTACAGCCGAAAAAACAAAAATCAACGGGACATATAGATTTGCATCTGAAGAGTTTGTCAATAATGGGAAATCCACTTTTCGATTATATGATAAAAATGACAGTGGGTTAAAAACATGGTCTGACAATTATGTTCTTTGGGTAAATTCTAATCCAAGAGGTGAAGGAGGCGGCGAATTAGGTGGAGGAACTTACCAACTGGACGGAAATCATTACACCGAAAATTTTCAGCACCACGCATCCATCAGCTTTCGGGGTGTGAGTTTGAAAATGCATTTGGAAATGAAAGGTGATACAGTTATTCAAATCTGGCCTTGCGATGCAAACTTTAATTATGACAAAAACAACTGTGTTATTCATAAATATGTGAGAGTCGATTAAGAACATAAACCCTGCAACAATTATTTTTATGCAGAAGGCTGGCATACCAATTCTGTCATTAATCATATTCATTGGAATTTTTGGTTTTGCATACCACTCAAATAACGAAGACGCAGTTCAGCAACTTCTCGCCAAAACCAACCTATTTAACCTCCGTTTTCCGCAGGAACGGGTTTACCTGCACCTCGACAGGCCATCCTACTGGGCCGATGACGATGTCTGGTTCAAAGCGTATGTAAAAAACTCCCCCATCAACGAGGGCAATCTGTACATCGAAATCATAAATGCCTCGGGCGATGTGGTGAATAAAAATATTGCCTGGGTACAAAACGGACTTGCATACGGAGACTTTCATCTGGCCGACACGCTTTCCAGCGGGGTGTATCAAATTCGCGCCTACACCAACTGGATGCGTAACTTCGATGAGGTGTGGTTTTTTCGCAAAGATTTGGTAATCTGGAACCCGCGTGACAAGAAAATTGAAGCCGAACCCGTGAAACTGCGGCAGCGTGATATCGATTTGCAGTTTTTCCCCGAAGGCGGAACTTTTGTTGCCGGTGTAAAAAACAGGGTTGCCTTTAAAGCCACCGATAATCAGGGCAAAGGAATTGATTTTGAAGGTGTAATCACCGATGATGCAGGCAGCAAAGTCGCTGAAATCAAAAGCATTTACAATGGAATCGGCAGTTTTGTCTTTCAGCCCGAAAGCGGCAGAAAATACACAGCCGAAACTGTTTTTTCCGGAAGTGTGGAGAAAAAAGCCGATCTTCCGAAACCACAAAACGAGGGCGTTCTTTTGTCGGTTGACGCGCTGGATGCCACAAAAATCACGATTCAGGTAATTGAAAAATCATCCAAACAGGAAACGTATTTTCTGGTTGCTCAAAGTGGAGGTGAGATTTTTTGTCACACAAAAATTACTCCCGCAAACGGAACAAGTACCCTCGAACTCGATAAAACAAAACTCCCCGGAGGAATTCTGAAGTTTACCTTGTTCAGTTCCAATTTGGTTCCGGTTTGCGAGCGGTTGGTTTTTAACGATTATGCTGATGTTGTTAATCTTGTAATTAAACCCGGCAAACCGGAATACAAACAACGCGAAAAGGTAAAAATCGGTGTGGCGGCTATCACCGACAGCGGAGAACCCTGCGAAGCCAATCTTTCGATGTCGGTTTACAATGTGGCGGCACAGTTAAAAGAGGACGAACATGCCAATAATATTTTCACCCATTTTTTGCTGAGTTCAGAGTTAAAAGGGAACATCGAAAACCCGGCGTACTATTTTAAAGACGACAGTTTAACAACCTTGCAGGCACTCGATAACCTGATGCTCACCCACGGTTACCGCGAGTTTGAGTGGAAGGAAATCCTGGAAGATAAACAACCGGAGATTACTTTCCAGCCCGAACCTTCAATAGAAATCAGGGGCAGGGTGATTTCAGCTAACGCCAACAAACCAGTTAGTGGAGGAAAGGTAACGATGATGACATTAAAAAGCCTGCTTAATGTTTCGCAGCAGGAAACCGATTCGCTGGGACAGTTTGCTTTCCCCAAACTCTATTTTTACGACACGATTTATGTTTCGCTGAAAGCTGAAAACAGTCGCGGAAAAACCGCCACCACCATTGAGATTGATTCCAGTTCGGCAACCTCTCCTGCAACAAAATATCTTCCTTCTTTGGTGGAATATAAAAATGATGAACCTTTTGAAACACTGACCTACCTGAGCGAAACACAAAGCGACCTGATTCACAAAAAATGGCGTTTAACTGATACGATTCTGATTGGAGACATCAATGTGATGGCGCGGAAAAGAAAAAATGAGCTATCACAGGAACTTCCGCGTCCATATCTGGAAGCTGATTTTGTGTATGATGTTAAAAACAGCAATGGCCCACAAGGAAATATATTTGAAGCAATTGAAGGGAAAATGCCCGGTGTGATGTTTGGAAATAATGGCATTACCGCACGCGGCGATGCTGTAAAAATTTATTTAGACGGAATTGAAGACAAAATGGGCATAACAGGGAGTATGCCAGTGCAAGCATTTGATAAGGTGGAATACATAAAGATGGGAATTACAGCCGGGATTAACTACAAAGGAGGAATTCTGTTTTTCTACACCAAACGAGGAATGAAGAATGAAAAGCCGGCCTATGTAAAACCACAGGGAACAGACGGTTTACGGGTGGTTGGATATTCTGTTTCACGAAAATTTTATGTACCTGTTTATGATTCCCCAGAACAGCCTAAGAAAAAAGAAGATATTAGAAGTACAATCTGGTGGAATCCTCTGGTTATGACTGATTCAATCGGAGTTGCCATCGAAACATTTTACCAGAGCGACGAAACCGGTGAAATGAAAATTGTGGTTGAAGGTGTCACTGAAGATGGAAGGCTTTGCAGAGGAGTTGGCAAATACGTTGCGAAATATTAAACTTGTACATAATAAAAAAGCCAATGAAAACGTTTCGAAACCTGTTAATATTACTGATTGTAAGCTTTGCTTTTTATTCCTTTTATCTCATGGCAGAACAGGATAAAAACGAGCAGTCAATCATCACCAAAACCAATCTTTTTAACATGCGTTTTCCACAGGAACGGGTTTATCTGCACCTCGACAGGCCATCGTACTGGGCCGGTGATGATGTCTGGTTTAAGGCGTATGTAAAAGACTCTCCTGTTAATGAGAGTAATTTGTACATCGAGATCATCAACGCCTCAGGCGATGTGGTGAATAAAAATATAGCCTGGGTACAAAACGGACTGGCGTATGGCGACTTTCACCTGGCCGACACACTTTCCAGCGGGGTTTACCAAATCAGGGCGTACACCAACTGGATGCGGAACTTCGATGAGGTGTGGTTTTTCCGCAAAGACTTGGTTATCTGGAATCCGCGTGACAAAAAAATTGAAGCCGAACCCATGAAACTGCGGCAGCGTGATATCGATTTGCAGTTTTTCCCCGAAGGCGGAACTTTTGTTTCCGGGGTAAAAAACAGGGTTGCCTTTAAAGCCACCGATAATCAGGGCAAAGGAATTGATTTTGAAGGTGTAATCACAGACGATGCAGGTAATAAAGTCGCTGAAATCAAAAGCATTTACAATGGAATCGGCAGTTTTGTCTTTCAGCCCGAAAGCGGGAGAAAATATACAGCCGAAACTGTTTTTTCCGGAAGTGTGGAGAAAAAAACCGACCTTCCGAATCCCAAAAACGAGGGCGTTCTTTTGTCAGTTGATGCACTGGATGCAACAAAAATCAGGATTCACACAGTAAAAAAATCGTCATCGAATGACTCAGAAGCGTTCACCCTTTTTACACAGAGTGGCGGCAATATTTGTCACCAGTCAAAAATTACGGCAACCAGTGAAATCAGTACGCTCGAACTCGATAAAGCAAAACTTCCGGGTGGGATTCTGAAATTTACTTTGTTTGATTCAAACCTCATTCCGGTTTGCGAACGGCTGTTTTTTAACGATTATGTTGATGTGGTGAACCTGGTGATTAAACCCGGAAAACCCGAATACAAACAGCGCGAAAAAGTAAAAATTGGAGTGGCGGCCATCACCGGTAGCGGACAACCCTGCGAAGCCAATCTTTCGATGTCAGTGTACAATGTGGCCACCCAGTTAAAAGAGGAAAAATACGCCAATAATATTTTTACACATTTTTTGCTGAGTTCAGAGTTAAAAGGCAACATCGAAAACCCGGCGTACTATTTTAAAGACGACAGTCTGAGCACTTTGCAGGCGCTCGATAATTTGATGCTGACCCACGGTTACCGCGAGTTTGAATGGAAAGAGATTCTCGAAGATGACTTTCCGGAGATTACACACCAACCCGAACCTTCCATCGAAATCAGGGGCAGGGTGATTTCGGCTAATACCAACAAACCGGTTGAAAGTGGAAAAGTAACGATGATGACTTTGAAAAGCCTGCTCAATGTTTCGCAGCAGGAAACCGACTCGCTGGGGCAGTTTGTTTTCCCCGAACTCTATTTTTACGACACGATTTATGTTTCGCTGAAAGCTGAAAACAGTCGCGGAAAAACCGCCACCACCATTGAGATTGATTCCAGCTCGGCAACCTCGCCAGAATCAAAGTATCTCCCTTCTTTTGTGGAGTATGTTGGCGACAAACCTGTTGAAACTTTGTTTTTTCTGAGCGAAACAAAAAACGATTTGATTAAAAAGAAATGGAGTTTGAGCGACACCATTTTAATTGGCGACATTAATATTCTGGCCCGGAAATCGGAACAGCAAGATGAACTCTCCCGGCCATATCTGGAAGCTGATTTTGTATTCGATATAGCCAAACAAAAAAACGGACCAGGCAACATTTATGAAGCAATTGAAGGCAAAATTCCCGGAATAATATATGACCAGGAAAGTGAAAGTTTTTATGCACGTGGTGATGTATTGAAGATTTATATGGATGGTATCGAAATCAGACCTGAAATTCCGATTAAAGACCTTTCAAGCCAAATGTTCGACAAAGTAGAGTATGTAAGATCGGGAATTTTTGCAGGTATCAATTACCGGGGAGGAATTCTGTTTTTTTATACAAAACGTGGAATGAAAAACTTTAACCGTACCCCGATAAAGCCACTGGGAATTGAAGGTGTGCGGGTAATCGGGTATTCCGTATCGCGTAAATTTTATACTCCGGTTTATGATAAGCCCGAACAGAATGATAAAAAAGAGGATTTCAGGAATACAATCTGGTGGAATCCTTTGGTACGCACCGATTCAACGGGTGTTGCCATCGAAGCATTTTACCAAAGCGATGAAATTGGCGATATGAAAATTGTGGTGGAAGGCGTTACAAAAGATGGAAGGCTTTGCAGGGGAGTTTCAAAATACACCGTAAAATATTAGTTGGATGAGTTTTCCGAAGTCGCTTGAAATCTCAAACATCGGGAACTGAAAAGTTATTTATGACTCGATTTTTTTTAGCCGGAGCTTTTTAATCAGAATTTAAAAACTAATTGAGCATTTTGTAATCGCTTTTCACCGAATAAATCTTTATTTTGGTTTTTTGGGTTGAAAAGCCCTAAAGCAGTTTGAGTTTTTTAAACCATTTGAATATGAAGACTATCGCCTCTGTTTTAATTTTTGCTGTCATGATTTTTTCAGGAAATATTGCTGATGCCAATACAAAACCCGTTTTGAAATTTGGAGAAAACGGAAAGCTGAAAATTATACAGTTTACAGATATTCATTACCAGTACAATTCTTACAAGTCGGATAGCGCGCTGGTGCTGATGAAAAATGCAGTTGAAGCCGAAAAACCGGGTCTGGTTGTTTTAACCGGCGACGTGGTTTGCTCTGAAAACACAAAAAAAGCCTGGCTCACTTTAACAAAAATTTTTGTTGATGCTAAAGTGCCGTGGGCGGTGGTGCTGGGCAACCACGATGTGGAATATGAACTGACAAACAAACAGATAATTGAAACAATCACCGGTTTGCCTTACTGCATGGCGGTTTCGGGCCCCGAAGATATTTCGGGAAGCGGAAACTATATTTTACCTGTGCAATCAGCTAAATCAAACGACACGAAGGCTGTTTTGTATTTTCTTGATTCGCATACAAGTTTTCCAAAAGAAAGTACGATGGGGTCGTATGAATACATCAAAAACGACCAGATTCAGTGGTATCGCAACGAAAGCACAAAACTGGCCAAAACCAACGGGGGAAAACCTTACCCGGCACTGGCATTTTTCCATATTCCGCTGCCCGAATACAAAGAAGTGTGGGGCAGGGAAAATACAGTTGGCCTTAAACAGGAAGATGTTTGTTCATCGGATATTAATTCGGGTATTTACAATGCTTTTCTTGAATCGGGCGATGTGATGGGGATGTTTGTGGGCCACGACCACGATAACAATTATATTGGCTGTTTGCGTGGAATTTGCATGGTTTATGGTCAGGCAACCGGACGTGAATGTTATGGCACCATTGGCAAAGGCTACCGTGTGATTGAACTGTACGAAGGCCAGCGGAAATTTGATACCTGGGTACGTATTGTCTATAATGCCGACAGGGACAAAGACCTGTGGGAACCAACCCACAGCAACGAAAAAGGGCTTTTTGTAACTTACCCCGATTCTTTTACGGAGAAATAATCTACATTTGCCGCCACTAAAAACATTGGATGTTACTTTTGATTTCGGATAGTGTGAGGTAAATAACCCCTGCTTTGGCAGGCGGTTATCCATTTGAATACTCAGGCAGATTCCTGTCAGAGTTATTTTTATTTATTTCTTTTAAAACAATTTGAAGCCCGGCTAAGTAAAAAGCAGCGTTTTTGCCCGGGTTTCAGCAATAAAATTTTATATCATGAGTAACGAAAATTCATCAATACACGAATTCGATTTTAACCTGATTTGCGAATATTTCTCATCCATAGAACGGCAGGGGCCCGGAAGCGGGGAAGTAACCATCAAAGCCCTGAGCTTTATCGACAACCTCACCTCTGAGTCGCGAATTGCTGACATTGGTTGCGGAACCGGCGGACAAACCATGACACTGGCCCAAAATGCACCGGGACATTTTACCGGAATCGACCTCTTTCCCCTGTTTATCGACCTTTTAAATACCAATGCATTGAAACTTGGGTTAAGCGAAAAAGTAAGCGGCGTGGTTGGTTCGATGGACAACCTGCCTTTTCAACCAGAGGAGTTAGACCTGATTTGGAGCGAAGGCGCCATCTACAACATAGGGTTTGAACGCGGACTTACGGAGTGGCGCAGGTTTCTGAAAACCGGAGGTTACATTGCCGTTACCGACGCGTCGTGGTTTACAGCCGAACGACCTGAAGAAATTGAAAAGTTTTGGTTAGACGCGTATCCCGAAATTGACACCATTCCGAATAAAGTGGCGCAACTGCAAAATGCCGGGTATAATCCGGTTGCCAACTTTATTTTGCCCGAAAACTGCTGGAACGAAAATTTCTATGTTCCACAGGCAAAGGCTCAGGAAGCCTTTCTGAAAAAACATGCCGGCAATAAAACAGCTGAAGAGCTTGTAGCCAATGAGCGGCGCGAAGCACAGTTGTACCAAAAGTACAAGGCGTTTTACGGGTATGTTTTTTATATCGGTAAGAAAATTTAACAAAATTGAGTTTAGGAACCGGTCTCGTCAAAAAGACCGGTTCGTTTCTGAATTTTATCCTGTCTTTTTATCTTATGAAATCATTAGTTTGTAAATAGTATCATGATTTTAACTAAAGGGAAAATTAGTTGAAAAGAGAACAAATAACCTTGAATCGTTAATAAATAGAAAATTTCGATGTAAGGTTTTGCCCGAAATCGTGTTAAACAACCAATTCAATCTTTAAATGTTTATCATTGAGTTTTGAATAAACTCTGGATTGATGATTTTAACTTTTACCCGGAGAATATTTTAATTCGCATTTAAACGATTAAAAGTAAGCAACTATTTCTATTTTAAATTTGATTTTCAATGCTTTAAAATTTTTTTTTGAATGAAATTACCTTTGGTATCAGTATGTATTCCAACCAGAAATGGAGCAAAATATATTGAGGAAACATTAAACTGTGTTTATCAGCAAGACTACAGGCCGCTGGAGCTGATTATTTCTGATGATGCATCTTCTGATGAAACGGTTGAGATTATTTTAAATACAACCGCTGGATGGGATATTACTGTTGCAATTTATCATCACAAACCATCTGGTATAGGAGCCAACTGGAATAACAGTGTAAGAAAGGCAAAAGGAAAATATATAAAGTTTCTTTTCCAGGATGATCTAATCTATTCAAATTGCATTTCAGAAATGGTTGCTCATTCAGAAAAAGATGAAAGTATAGGATTAACGTTCTGCAACCGCGATATTATTGGCGATTTAAAGGACAAGGAAGATTGGTTACACAGGCATAAAAACCTTTCGGCAAAATGGAACGATTTAAAGCCAATACAGGAAGGTAAATCATTATTAAAACAGCCGGATTTTTTTAAAACACCAAGGAATAAAATTGGAGAACCAACGGCTGTTCTGCTTAAACGGCAATGTTTCGATGAAATTGGTTTTTTTTCGGAGGAACTTAAACAGACCCTGGATTATGAATATTGGTACAGAATATTGCCCAAGTATAAAATTGGGTATATCAACAAAAAATTAGCCGCGTTCAGGTTACATAATAATCAGGCGTCGCACCATAACCTGTCAGGCATCAAAAATGAATACTTAATATACTATAAATCAACGCACAGAAGTGTTTTCAGTTATTTGAGCCTGAATAATAAGGTAAAAATTATATTTAAGATATTCACACTAACGTTAAGGCGTTACAAATAAAATACGACTAACCTCTTCGACTGATAATTATCTGACGAATATCAATGTGCAATGAACGGTCCTGTTTCAGCATTCAATCTGACTGTAATTTTTAAGCTCATCAGAGGATAAAAGTTTTTGTAAACCCAACAGCCACAGAGCGATTTTATCAAGAAGTTAGCCTGTAACCGAAGCAATCAACCGGATAAAAAGAACAATAAGATATTTAAAACCCGGTAAGTTGAAAACTCTGTTCATTTTCAGTTGACTGTTTTCAAGTAAGTACCTGTTTTAAAATTAAAATCTTTCCTGTGTAAGTCGGGTTCGGGTTTTAAAAGTGTGAGAGCATAAATGTTATATTTTATGTCAGTCTTTGATAAATTTTACGGTTTCGGTTTTATTTTCGTTCACAACTTTTATAAGGTAAACACCGGCAGGCAAGTGCGAAATTCCGAGTGTGGTTTTTTCGTTTAACACATGATTCTTCAACCATATTTTACCTTGAATATCAACAATCTCAACTTCAGATTTGCCTTTGTAATTTTTCATTTCAATGGTAATGCTTCCCTTTGCAGGATTTGGGTAAAACCTAAACTCGTTTTGCTTTATGAAATTGTCATTCAGGCCGGTATTCACACCTTTTGTATATTTTACAATTGCTCCTCCAATTCCACAAAAATACCCGGTCTTTTCGCTGGTGAATTCAATTGAATAGTAATTTCCGGGGATGAAATCATCCATGTATTTCCAGGTTAATCCACCGTCATTGGTTTCCAGAATAAACCAGTATCCTGCAATATAGCCTGTGTCGCGACTGGCAAAATATATCGAGAATGCAGTGTTAATAACGGGAGTCGAAACTTTTGTCCATGTATTACCACCATCGGTTGTTCTCAATACAAAATTTTCAGGATTGCCAACCGCAAATCCGGTATATGCATCTTTGAAAAAAACCGACAGAAGATCGTAATTGGGATATCCGGTGTTTAAGGCCAACCAGGTTTCACCGCCGTTTATGGTTTTCAGAATCTGGCTTGCATCACCAACTGCATATCCGATTTGTGCAGTAGGAAAGTAAATATCATAAATGGTTTGCATTGTACCTGTTGTTTTGACATTCCATGTTTGGCCGCCATCGGTGGTTTTCAGAATAGTTCCGGCAGCTCCGCCAACAAATCCGGTGTCAGCCGAAGTAAAACAAGCTGTCCATAAATCGGCGACTATACCCGGGTTTATCAGGCTCCAATTTGTACCCCCATCCGTTGACCTTACAATCTTTCCACCTTCACCAACGGCAATTCCTGCTGAAACAGAAGTGAATTCAATGTCGAACAACCATGTATTTACACCTGAGTTCTGTTCAATCCAGGTATTTCCTGCATCTTTGGTTTTCATAATCATACCGGCCTGACCTGCCACGTAACCTGTGTTCGCATCGGGGAAATCTACCGACCAAAACTCGTTAACAGGACCTTTTGAAACCGAAAGCCAGTTCTTTCCATCGCTGGTGCGCAGTATTGTTCCCCAGTGTCCAACGGCAACAACCGTACTATCATTTGCTGCTGACAATGCTAACAAAGCTTCGTCTCCTGGCGCTGGTTTTCCATGATTTACCTTTTCCCAGTCAGCACCGCCATTGGTGGTTTTTATAATTTCAAATCCGCGCCCGCAGACATAACCTGTTTGTGCTGATGAAAACTTAATGGAATACAGCTCTTTGGTTGTTCCCGAACTGAGTTTTGTCCAGGTATTACCACCATTTACTGTTTTCAACAGGGTGCCTCCGTAACCGGCAATGTAACCGGTATTGGCATCGGTAAAGGAAATTGTATTCAGAAAAACCGTGGTTCCCGATGTCTTTGCTGTCCAGGTGTTTCCACCATTTATGGTTTTATAAATAACACCAACATCGCCCGTAATAAAACCGGTATCGGCATTTAAAAAATAAATGCAGTTTAATGACGGGTTTAGTGCAGGAGTCTTAACTGTCCAGTTCAAACCGCTGTTTGTTGTTTTATAGACATTGCCGTTGCCATCGAGCGCGTAACCTGTATTTTCATCCGGAAAATCGATAACCTGAATCCATCTGTCTGTGCCGCTGTTAAGCTTTATCCAGCTTTTACCTTCATCAACCGATTTCTCCATAGTTCCGTTTAGTCCGGCTGCATAAATTGTTCCAGATGGGGTAACGCTCAATGTCGAAAAATCATGCTTTGTTTCGGTGGATAACGGGTTCCATGTATGACCTCCATCGGTGGTTTTCAGCATAGTTCCTGAACTTCCTGTAGCATAAGCGGTATATTCACTTACAAATTCAATATCGTAAAGTGTGTGGCCTTGCGGAGATGGACTTAGCCATTGCCAGGTTTGAGCATTCAGCATATAAATTGCAAAAAGCAACGTAATTGTGAAACAGATTTTTTGCATGACTGATGATTTTAATTGTTAAAAAAAACGATTCTCTGTTTTTCTGAAAAATCACACTTCCTTGTTCTATTTAAAACGCTGTTTTTCCGGCTTTTTTGCTGATATAAAATTATGAAAACCGGTCGATAAAATAAAACTTATTTATATTTAAAATCAGGATGATAACTTCGATTTTTCAATTTCGTCGTCAGGTATTGTTTATTGCATAATTGCAACTATGGTTCGTTTTGATTAGGGTTTTTCCCAAGCACTGCAATAACTCATTATATGGTTCAATAGGCTGCCTGCCAGCGATGGTAAAATTGTGTTTTTTTAACAAGTACTTTCAGTCGTTTTCAGTGGGATTAAAATTTGCGCTTAGTTGTTCGACACTCCTTTTAATATTAGTTTTATCAGTTGATGCTTGTCAACCGGTTTTTCAATAAATTCGCTACAACCCGCTTCAATGGCTTTGGTTTTATAATCATCCTGCGCATAAGCTGTTTGTGCAATTATGAAAACTTTCTGGTTGAATTTACGAATTTGTTTCACAGCTTCCATCCCGTCCAATTGGGGCATTTTTGAGTCCATCAGAATAATGTCGGTGTCGGGGTTATTTTTTGATAATTTAATGGCTTCGAAACCTGTGGTTGCATGGAGTATTTCGGCCGATATTTCTTCAAGAATATATTTCAGGTAAAAGAATGAGATTTTGTCGTCTTCGGCAACAATAATTTTCAGACCGGCAGGTATTTCTGTTTCGCTGTTGACTGTGTTATTTTCGTATGTCGCATTAATTCCGGCTTTCTGAACATGGTTCGGTATTGTTACAAAAAATGTTGAGCCTTTGTCAACCGCCGATTCGAGCCTGATATCGCCGTTGAGCATGCGCACATATTCGCGGCTGATAGATAATCCCAAACCTGAACCTTCGTACCCGCTCGAATTGGATGTGTCGGCTTGTACAAAATGGTTGAAAATTGCATTTTGCTTCTCTTTCTCGATTCCAATGCCGGTGTCGGATACATAAAAACTGAAACGGTCGGGAGTAATTGTGTACCCTATTTTCACATATCCTTTTTGTGTAAATTTTATAGCATTTTTTATCAAATTGGTAAGTATCGAGTTTAGCTTGTAGTTGTCGGAATAGTAGGTATTTTCGGCATAAACCTCTTTCTTTTCAATCACCAGCGAAATTCCCTTTTTCCGGGCTTCGAGTTCAAAAAACTGGAGCAATTCGTAAATAATCTTTTCAATGTTGGTTTCGCTTATTTGAACAGTTTCGAGCCCCGATTCAATTTTTGAAACCTCGATGATATTGTTGATTGTGTTCAGCATCCGTTCGCCACTTTGCTGAATGATATCGATAAACTGTTTTTGTTTGTCGGGCGAATAGGTGTTTGATTTCAACAATTCGGTAAAACCTAAAATGCCATTCATCGGGGTTCTGATTTCGTGGCTCATGTTGGCAAGAAATGCCGATTTCATCTTGTCGCTTTCTTCAGCTTTTATTTTTTGTTTTTCAAGTTCGCGGGTAATTTTTGTATTTAGTTCAAGCTGAAGCTGAAGGTCTCTTGTTTTGTTTTTTACGCTTTTTTGCAACAGGTAATTAAAGAAAATAAGAATCAGAATTATGCCGGTGACAAAAATACTGGCAAGGATTACATATTTAACCAGGTACGACCAGTTGTTACCTTGCTTGTTGTAATCTTCAATCCAGCGGTTGTAAATTTTCTGGTATTCGCCGTTCGACATTATTACCTCTAAACCATTGTTCAGCATTTTATCGAGTTCGGGTGTGCTTTTCGAAATTTTAAAACCCATATTGCGCTCAAGCACCTCTTCGTTCCCTGTCCTGATGTGGGTTCTGTTCATTTTTGCCGCATAAAACATGCTTGTAATTTTTTGCGAAAACGCACAAGTAACATCACTTCTTTCAAGTTCGTCAAGCAGGTCATTGTAATTATCGACAAAAATGAAACTGGCATTAGGGTTTATCGACTGAATATATCGCATCAGCACATCGTTTTGCCACATTACAATTAATGGTTCTTTTTCGGTGCGGATAATATCAGCAGAAATTTTATTCCGGAATTCATGGTTGAATAAAAAACAATGCGAAGTGCGGATAACCGACCGGGTGTAGTTGTAACTGTAGTCGGGAGTTCCGGAGTAATGGGCACCTGCAATTGCATGTATTTTACCTTCAGCAAGTAGCGTATTCGCAGTTTTCCAATCGGCTCCAGCTATATTAATATCAACATTATACAACTTTTTGATGGCATTTAAAACATCAATATTAAACCCTTCAAGTTCTCCTTTTTCATTCACAAAATTATAAGGCGGATAGTCGGTACTAACCAAAACCTTATATTGCGCAAAAACTTCAGAGCATACAAAAAACAGAATAAAAAGTATAGAAAGCGTCTTTATCTTCATCCCCGGGACTTGTTTGGTGCAAAACTAAAAAAGTTTAGACAAATAGAATGATTGTAAACATCAGAATGTTATCATGTTTTATCGATATCCCCATGTTGTTATTTGTAATCCCAAAGTAAAAAACACAATCGCCAAAGAAATTGAAAAATCTCCTTTCCCCGATTTTTGCAGGGAAAGGTCAGAACTACGCTCAAAATATACCAATATGTTGAAAGAGATAAAAAAAGTCTTTTTTAATTTATCCTTTCGATAATTGAATACTATCAGGCAAACTCATATTAAACTCACTTCTTGTAGTATCTTCGTGAACTGAAAACTTTTAACCATTTAAAAACTGAAACAGAAATGAAAAGAACATCTTCCTTTTTGCTGACCGTGTTATTGCTGGCAGCCACTTCGGCGTTCGGGCAAAATCAAAAACCTTCGGAAATTGTAATTACCAAAGCCGACCTGGCAAAGGTTGGGACAGCTGTTCCCGTTTCGGCACTTGGCGAGCCTGCAGGTTCGGTAAAACTGTACGAACCGCGCTGGGTGGAAGCCACCGAAAATGCGCCGGCTTATGGTGTTGTTGAGGGGTCAATTTTTCCGGTCGATCCCAAAGGCTGGCCCATCAATTTCAGGGTGCTGTTGCCTGCAAGCTGGTCGCAGCGTGCCATTCATCAGGGTGGCGGCGGAATGAACGGAAGCATAACAGTCCGCGAAGGCCGGAATCCTGCGCTTGCCAAAGGTTTTGCCCTGTATGGCAGCGACTCGGGTCACCAGGCAGCGGGTTTTGGCGGGCCACCAACAAAACCGCTGGCAGAAGGTCCGGCTCCCGGCGACGAGTGGGCTTTGAATGATGAGGCAATCATTAACATCGGGTACGCCCAGCTCAAAAAAACACACGACGCCGTCATGGTCATCATTGAACGGGTTTACGGTAAACGCCCAATGTTCAGTTATTATGTGGGAAGTTCGCATGGCGGCCGCGAAGGGCTGACTGTTGCCCAACGCTACCCAAAAGATTATAACGGTGTTATTTCCAATGTGCCAATCGTTAATTTTTCGAGTTTGATGCTGGCACCTGAGTTGATCCGCATTCAGGAAAAACAGCTGAAAAACTGGGTGACTCCGGCAAAAGTGAATGCTGTGAGAGCCGAGTTTTTGCGTCAGTGCGATGAACTTGACGGTCTGGCCGACGGCATCATCAACAACTACATGGCTGCCCGCGAAATTTTTAATGTGAACGATGGCAAAGGCCCAACCGACCCGTGGTCTGCCTTGCGTGCGCCGGGTAACACCGACCCTGACCCCGAAAACAAAACCGAAACGGCAAAACTGACCAACGAGCAGATAAAAACCATGGAGTTTGTTTACAGCACCTACAAATTTGCCACACCGCTGGCCAACGGGGTGAAAGGTTTTGGCATGTGGTTACCCACCATCGAACCCGATGGTTTTGGTATGATTGCCGGGCAACGTTTTGCCGGTCAGGAAGGCGCTCCCGAAAATGCACGCAATCATGGTTCACTCGGAACACTGGGTGTAACCGGTTTTCTGATGCAGGATTTAAAAGCCAACCCGCTGGATTACGTGGAAGGCGGAAAATGGAACAAACGCCGCGAACAAATCTCGCAGTGGCTCGATTCCACCAACCCTGACCTGGCGGAGTTTTATAAAAACGGTGGAAAAATCATCATGACCATCGGTTGCATGGACAATATCGCTTCGCCAGGTGCACAGTTGGATTATTACCAGTCGCTGCTCGACAAAATGGGCCGCGAAACCATCGATAAGTTTGCGCGCATGTACGTGGTTCCGCAGGGCGGTCACGGACTGGCAGGCCGCAGCTACAGCAAAAATGGCCGTGGCGAGACCATCCCTGTTAAAAATGTTCCGGGCCCCAATGGCGACGACAACCTGAACCTGCTGCTCAACTGGGTGGAAAATAACCAGGCTCCGGCAAAAACACTGGTGGTAAATCCGCAGGGCCGCATCAGCGACAAAAAAGAGGGAGCGGGTTACCTGCTCTGTTCTTATCCCGAATATCCGAAATACACCGGCGGCCCGGCTGATGAGGCAAGCTCGTATGAGAGTGTGGGAAAAAAGGAATAAAAGAATGCGTGAATGCTTTAATGCATGAATGCGTGAATGGCTTTCAGAAGCAGTTTTTATCCTGATGAGGGGTTTATTTTCGATGTAAAAATCACGCAACATAACGACAAAATAAGAACTGCTGTTTTTTTTGAAAATAGCGGTTCTTATTTTGAAAAAATGGTTCTTCCGGCCAATAAAAATTGGCCGAAACCGTTATTTTTGTTGGGGCGTAAAACTGAATCAACCCGGTGGCACTCCAGATACTTTTAATCAACCTTTATGCAAAAAATATCACCCACGACGGTCTTCCTTGCTTTTGTATTGCTCCTTTTCACCGGACAAAGTTTTTCTCAGGACAGGATTGTTCTCATATCTGGAGACACCATTCAATGCACCATCGGGAAAGTAACCCGCAACACGGTAAAATATTCGCAAAAATCCGAAGGAATAACGGCGAAAGGCGAAATCGACAAAAGCAAAATCAGGGAGATGTCGTTTCAGCAGAAAGCAAAGGCTGAAATAAAAAAAGAACAAGTGGTATTTGTTGAAAAAGCAGACCCTGTTGATACTGCAAAAACAGAAAAACCCGAAGGTGGCAGGTTCAGGGTATCGTTACACGGAGGATTGGGGCATTTAACAGGCAATACAAAAGAAGCCGAAGAAAGCTTTATTGCCCTGGGTGCTTCGCCTGACGTTGCCGCCAACTATTATAAGTCGCTCAAAAACGGCTATCTTGGCACTTTTACAGCATATTACAAATTAAACGCCGATTACTGGCTGGGTGCAAAATACCAGAGCTTTTATACCAATGCCGAGGTTTATACGCCGTTGACACCCGATGGGATGGAGATGTACTATGGAAGGGCCGGCGAACGAATTTTTGTGAATTTTGCCGGGCTTTCACTGTACTCGATGACCCGCGTAGGGAAAAATAAAAAACTGGGTTTTAACAGTTCGGTTACCATTGGCCCTGCATTTTACCGCAACGAAACCGAAATTTTTAACGAGCATATTTTGTTTAAAGGGGCAACAATGGGGACCGATGTTACTATTGGTGCCGAATATTTTATCAGCCCAGGTTTCTCGCTCACTTTTGATACTTCCTATTTTATGGCAAAGCTCCGGAATGTAAACATTACAACGCTGCAGGGCTCACAGGATGTAGAACTGGAAGGCGAACAAGCTGAAAATTTCAGCCGGCTGCACCTGGCACTGGGTGTTGTTTTTTACTGGTAACCCAAAAGACTGAAACAATGAAAAATGCAAACAAAAAAAACATCCTTTTAAAAAGGTCAATCACAAGAAATTACCGGATAACCCTTTTTATCCTGGGGTTTGTTTCTTTTCTTTTTAATTCCTGCGATCCCGATTTTACAAAGTCGGTTGTCGATCCGGTTTATGCAATCGAAACCAATAACCATTTCAGCACCGGAACCACCAGCGGCGAAATCAGTGTGAATATTCCCGGAATAGGCAGCCGACCTTATACTGTTATGGTTTATCCGCGTTGGATGGTGATAAAAAAGCACGAAGGCAAGTTGATAAATGATGCTGCAACCATTCCATTTGAATTTGAAGGGGTCGAAAATTTTGTGTATAACGGCAGGGTATTGGGCAATGTTTATGTAAAAGTGGATGGAGCCGGTGTTTTCCTCATAACGGTAACTTATGGAACTGATCCGGTGGAATACCCTGATCCTGACGGGCAAACCCCAATGTATTGCAGTACTGCCGAAATAAATTTTGGGTTTCAGGCTGTTTCTGATTTTTTTATTGCGAACAATGGAAGTATCACTAAAAACTGGCACATTGAAAACATTCCATCCTGGCTCAAATTGTCGTCAACCAATGGGAATCTTCAACCAATCCAGACTTTGGTTATTAATTGTACAGTTAACCGGGAAGGACTTGCTCCCGGAACCTATTCGCAGATTATTTATGTTGAAAGCGACAATCCGCAGCTTTCGCACGGGATTCTGGTGAAAATGGAAGTGTTTGACCTGGGGCCGCGCGTAAATACGGCAAAAATTAAGTGGATTGAAGGAACTGTTCAGGATGCCTATTACCATAAAGAAACCGATGTGTTGTATATACTCACAGAATCGCCAAACAACCTGCTGGTGAAAACTGCACAAAGCGATTCGCTGATGGCCTACCCGCTCGACCGCGTTCCCAACTGTATCGATGTTACTGCCGATGGCAAAACCATTGCCATTGGTTATAACCAGGCTTATGTTGACCTGCTCAACGCAGAAACGCTGCAGCGCATAAAACTGTACCAGACCGATTGTGTACCGTTCGATATTGTTTTTGGCGAAAACGGCTGGTGCTATATTGCTCCCAAATCCGACCAATGGGTTTATTTTTACAGCCTGAACCTTACATCGGGAGTAACCTTTCATAACAGCAATCTATATACGTTTTACGAAAAGTCGGTTTTAAAGAAAATGCCCGGAAAACCACTGATTTATTCCACTTGCCAGAGTTCCTATCCTTCGGGACTGCAAATTATCAATATCGCCGGTGGGCGTGCCAACGACACAATCCCAAAATGGCACGAAGAATTGGCCGCAAACCTCTGGTTTACCGACGACGGTACAAAAATTATTGCTGGTGATAAAGAAATACACAATATTCCGGCATACACAACCGAACCCTATTTTCATGATTTACCCGAAATTACAATATTTAATATTCCTGAAAACCTTATTCAGAGTCTCGATTATAACAGCAAACTGCAGTGTTTTTTTGCTGTCGGTACTGATGGAATTCGTGTACCAGAGAATTCGGATGCAATTTACCAGGTGAACGAAATCAATTACAACCCCGAGAAAATGGTGAAAGTAACACCTTTCCCCGGGGTAGTCAACGGTATTGCCTATCCCGATATGGATGTGGCGTCTGTTTTCAGTAATACAGCCGGAACAAAACTGATGGCGGTTAAAACTGTAAAAACCGACTCGTAC
Organism: Draconibacterium sp.; assembly: GCA_050179035.1. GTDB lineage: Bacteria > Bacteroidota > Bacteroidia > Bacteroidales > Prolixibacteraceae > Draconibacterium. The sequence continues at coordinate 28,850 of JBFXFM010000054.1, forward strand.
CTCAATGTGTGGGCGCTTGAGCTTTTTGATTTGCCGTTACAGTAATTGTTGTTAAAGGGGAGCGGAGAGAAGAATTTTCCGAATCAGCCAATTAAATTTCTACCGTGAAAGCTTTTTCAGGGCTTCTTCGCGCGAAGAAACAAAACTGATTTGGCCGTATTGTTGCTTTCAAAAATAAAATCGTTTAAACTCCTGCTTTTTACACCCGAAAAATCGCCGATAATGGCGAGCCTCATGTTGTAAGTCGAAAATTTCTGAAGCACGTCGTCGGCAATCCCTGTTTTTAAATCGAAAAAAGCCGATATGAAATTCCCGGCATTCAGCATCAGTCCCACAGCGCCCTGCCAGCCTGCATCGGCCATTAAATCAAGCGTATCCTGCGTTTCGCTGATGATAATATTATCCGAAATAATTTCCGCTATTTTTTTACCTTCTGCCTGAATTATCTGTATTTCCATCATTTTTATTGATGCTGCTGTTGCTGCCCCTCGTTTGCTCCGAAGGCCTTTTCTTTTTGCAGGTTTTAAAACCCTGAACAACCTACCCCTACGGTTAAACGAGCGGGAGAAGCTATTTTTTTATCATTTTAGAAATTGCTCATCCGTTATTATACCAGTAATTTCCAGCGACAGCAATAGTTAGCCTGTCGAATAATTTTTCTCCGAAATATCGGCGATTGAGTTTGTAGCAAAACTCATCCAAATACAATTGCAGGTA
>JBFXFM010000055.1:0-29540 GCA_050179035.1 Draconibacterium sp.
GATCATCAGGAAACTTGGCCTGAAAATCAAAAATCGTTAGGCTTTGAAATTGTTGCTCCATACTCTAATTATTGAATGGCTTGAATTTACTCATTTTTGCGTTATTGTCAAAATGCCTAATTCAATAGTTTTATTTTTGCTGCCCATATTCAGCTACCATCTTGAAGTGTATCTCAATACTAACATTATTTTTAAAAGTGATAATTCATTTAAATTAAAATCAATGAAAAAACTAACTTTTCTGGCAGTAATGCTGCTACTTTCAACCTTGACTTTTGGAGGAGGCTTGTTAACCAACACAAACCAGAGTGCACAGTATATCCGAATGATGTCGCGTAATGCATCGCGCGATATTGATGCGGTATATTTTAACCCGGCAGGATTAAGTCTTATGCAGGATGGATGGCATTTTGCCATTTACAACCAGACTATTTTCCAGGATAAAAATGTAAATAGTGGTTTTCCGTTATTAAACGATGGCGATTATCTTGGAAAGGTATCAGTTCCGGCTTTCCCTACTGCATTTGCAGTTTACAAAAAAGAAAACTGGGCATTTTCGTTGGGATTTGGACCCAATGGCGGTGGAGGATCGGCTGAGTTTGAAAGAGGTTTACCTTCATTTGAAATCCCGATTTCAAAAGTAGTTCCCGGTTTGGCCGGGTTGAAACAGATTAGTCCCGCGTTTGATGTTACAGGTTACGACGCCGATTTGTACTTTACCGGAAGCTCTGTATTTTGGGGAATCCAACTTGGTGCAACATACGAAATTAATGACATGATATCGGTTTACGGCGGTGTACGTTATATGCCTTCGAAAAATGTGTATGAAGGAAGTATTAAAAATATTGAACTTGAAGTTGCCGGACAAAATACCTTAGCTTCAGCTTGGTTAACACAAACAGCAACAACCGTTACCGGTCTTGCAGCAGGTGCAACTACGTTTGCCAATATGCCAACAACATTACAACCTTACCTTGCGCAAGGTGGTAATTATACTTTGGCTCAACTCGAAGGAGCAGGTCAGTTAAGTGCTGCGCAACGTGCAGGAATTGAAACAGGTTTGAAATTAATGAGTTTGCCGCAGGCGCAAATTGATGCAATGAATCTAACTCAGATTCACGGTGCATACACTCAGGCTAGCCCAACGTTTCAGCAACAGGCAGCCGTTTTAAACGGAACAGCGGCAAAACTTGACGGAACAGCCGGACAACTTGGTGATAAAGAAGTTAAAACAGAACAAACCGGAGCCGGCTTCACTCCGATTATTGGGGTGAACCTGAACCTATCAGAAGATTTTAATATTGGTATTAAATATGAACATACCACTTACATGACGCTAACCAATAAAACTGACGTTGATGACCTCGGTCTTTTTCCTGATGGTGCTGAATCAGCCAGCGATGTGCCAGCAATTTTAAGCATTGGAGCTGGTTACAAAGGTTTGGAATGGCTTGAAGCTCAACTTTCGTACACTGCCTATTTCAACAAAGGTGTTGACTGGGGAATGAATACACGTGACATGGCTGTTTGGGGAAGTGCTAATCCATCAAAAGTGCGTGCCCGCGAAATCGAAAAAATGGGTTATGAATTGGGTCTTGGTTTACAGTTTAATCTCTCTGAAAAATTTGCTGTGAGTGTTGGCGGTTTAATGGGCGATATGGGTGTTGCCGACAGTTACCAGAGCGATTTCAGCTACAGTAACCCATCAACTACTGTTGGTGCAGGTTTTATGTGGAAAGTGACCGATAAACTCACATTAGACGCAGGTTTCTCCGATACGTTCTACAAAGACCAGACTGTGACTTACAATGGTGACCCTGATTTAGGCGAATCATTCTCGTACAAAGACACTTATGGCAAAACAACCTTTGACTTTGCCGTTGGTTTATCGTACAGTATTTTCTAAGATTAAAGCAAGAATATTAAAAAAAAGCCGCTTCGAAAGAGCGGCTTTTTTTATGCTTTCCATCGAAACGACTTATTATCAATTGCCCGCTGGGTGGCCAGAATTCCATTTAGGTGATCGTATTCATGCTGAATCAATTCTGCCATATTATCTTCCAGATGCCATGTTTCTTCTTCAAAATTCAGGTTGAAAAAGTGGATTGTCAGTTTTTTATGGCGCATAACCTTTACCAGCAGGTTTGGGAAACTCATGCAATCGTCCCAGACTTCAAACATTTCATCGCTTAAATCAACAAGAACAGGATTAATCATCGCCACCTTACGGTCGGTGTTCAAACAAATTATACGTTTAAGTAATCCAATCTGAGGTGCAGCAATCGCACGTCCAGCTCCATATTGCTGTCTGAAATCGGGCACGGTATCAAACATTAAATTGATTTTGGGCATTAATCCGGGGATTTCTTCAGGTTGTACTTCTTCTGCCTTTTCGTAAAGCAAAGGGTTGCCAATCAGTAAAATATCGCTTACAGCCATTTGATTTTGTTTTCTCAAAAGTAATAAAGCTCCCTGAAAAAACGAAAGACCGCCTTTTCCCGGCGATCTTTCGTTTAACACAGTATCAAAATATATCCGATTATTCTAATTCAAAAATCTCGCTGTAAACGGTACCATCGGTGAGTTTAGCGGTTAATACAAACTCTTTTTTACCTTCCATTTTCAGCGGCGTGAGGTCGTACCGAAGTTCCCGCGTGAACCAGGCTTCGCACATATCGCCGTTGCCGTTGTGCCTGATTTCGAAAACAGGGACCGATGATGTTCCGGAAATCCAGGGGTGCATCCGTGCCAATTCAATGGTATGTTCCTTGCATCCGCCACTGTATGAAACTTTTATCTGCAAACAATCGCCATCAACAAATGCTTCGTGCAAATGAACGGGATCGCGGGCCAAACTGTCGTAGTTTGTAAAATACAAATCGACAAAAGGTGCACAACTCAGCTCTTCAATAAAAACTATTTCGGCAGGTGTACCACGGTCACAAGAAGGTACCACATTTGCAAGTTCAACATACTCAATATGTACGCGTTGTCCTTGTGCGAAAGTAAAACCATCAGGATAATATAAGGGCTGAATCCGGGCTCCGTTTTCAAGTTCAATAATAAACCCGCAATTTCCGGCACCGGCATAATCTACAACCATTCCGGTATCTTCAAGCTGAATTTCGTGGTCATCGTGTTGGCAACCAGTAAAAATGAATGCAAATGCAATTATTGTATATATAAATAATTGTTTCATGGCTTCTGAATTTTAAAAAGAACGTAATAACAACGAATTTAGTCTATCACTTTCACCTCAATTATTTTACAATCTTTTCCAATCGTACAACCCGATTCACGTATTACCAATTCCTGATATTTCAGTTGAACCCTGTTTCCCGTTTTTAATTTCATTATTTCATTATTAAACTGATTGGGAATTAAAGTATCGCCATTTTCCATCCTGATTTGGGTTGCGCAATTCATTAACCCGCCGCTAAGCCACAACGTTCCGGTTTCCTCCAAAATCGGTGGTTCATAATCTTCAGTTTCCTTTCCGCAGGAGAACAGAAAAATTAAAATAAGTGTCCAAACTATTTTATTCATACTCCGGGTGATTCACTTCACCAATAAACAAAACTGCATCGGTATCTTTTTCGGTAATGGCAAAAACAAACGGTTTGTCAACATAAAAATAGGTTTTTGGAGGTTCATTTCCAGCGCTGGTTGTTGTAAATGTAATTGAAGTAACTGCGGCAGCTTCCGTTCCGTTTTCGTTTACATCGATAAACGATTTATGCATGGCCGAGCTAATGTACAAACCGGTTTCCGAAATTTTGGAAAAGTCGGCCACAAACGGTTCAAAAGCTTTGTTCATTCCCATCTGCTTTAAAACTTCGTTCAGTTTGATTTCGAACGCAAATTTAAACCGCGGCATGGTTACTACCACAGGGTCTTTGGTTTCAAATTCCGTCATCCATTTTTTCCAGTTCAAAAACGAAAGTGCATCAATTACATTTTGCGAATTTTTGCCGGTTGCGGGCAACAGTACAACCATGTTATACTGCCCGTTTCCGTATGGCATTTTTACAGCGCTGAACAACGAATTGGTTGTGTAATAGAGTTTTTCTTCTTTTTGCATCATTGGAACTTCAATGGTTGTTCCGTTTGTTTTGGTAAACGAAAGATTGTGTGTGCCTTTTTCTTCGAATTTGTTGGTCCAGATGCCGTTAAAATAAATGGCATTCAGCAAAACCATGCGGTCGAGTTGGCTAAGGTTTTCAATTATTTTGGTGATTTTGTCGTTGGTTTTTTCTGAAACCCAGTCGTTAATTCTGTCAACTGCAGCCTGCGAACTGAAATTCAGTTTTTCAACTTCAGCATCATAAACCGTTTTATTGATGTTCAGAAAATCGGGTTTCACCGTAAAACCATCGGCATAAAAAATGGCATTGGCAAGTTCGAAAACCACTTTTTCGTCGAGCGATTGCAGCGCTTTAATCAACATTTTGTATGAATTGTTGATTTGCTCGGTTGTCAGCCCGTTCAGTTTCATGGCTCTCTCCATTTCGGTTTTGGTGTCTTTGTCGGCTCCGTTGTAAGCCATGGCAAACGCTACTGAAATACTCAGTGGCGAAATCATGATGTTTTCCTTTTCGCTGTCCTTCCTGATTTTCTGAAAAAGTTCGAGCCCGAAAGTATTGTCGGCTTCAATGAGTTGTGCCAATTTTTCATCGAGGTTAATGGTTTTGTTTTCGTCAATATTTGAATCTTCGGTCTGGCATGAGCAAAATGCACAAAGTGCGAAAACAGAAAGAATAGTGAATAATGTTTTCATGGTTAGCTTTTTTTTAACGTACAACTTTAAGTTTTTATTCTGATTTTAAAGGATTTTTCACAGTTCCCATAAATAGCACAGCCCCGGTCGATTTTTCGGTAATGGCATAAAAGAAAGGTCGGTTTACATAAAATGGTATTTTCTGTGGCTCAACCGAATTGCGTTCAATTGCCACAATAGTAACCGCTGCAGCTTCAGTTCCTTCCTCGTTTACTTCGATAAATGATTTGTGTTTTACGTAGTCGATATTCAGGCTCCCACTGCGATTGATGCCTGTAAAATCGGCTGCACTTGTAAATGCAACTCCCATTCCCATTTCGGTTAAAACATTGTTCAGTTTTATTTCGTACCCATATTTAAATTTTGGGAATTTGATGTCCACATTTTGGGTTTCACTGAAACTTTTCATCCAGGTTTCCCAGTTATCAGCATTCAGGTTATCAACAATATCCTGAAGTTTTTTATCGTGATTTGGCAGAAAAACATACATATTGTAACTTCCTTTTCCATAAGAGAGCTGAACAGCGCTGAACAGGTTGTTCGATGTGTAGAGGAGAGTGTCGACCCGTTGCATGGTTTCGGTTTGAATATTGCTATCGGTTTCGGGATAAAACAGCTGCAATTCAGTGCTTTTACTGTTAAATTCTTTGGTCCATGTTCCTTTAAAATAGATGGCATTCAGCAAAAACATCACTTGCTGGGGAGTAATCCGGTCGAGAATGGTTTTTATTTTGTCGTGCGTTTTTTCTGCCACCCAATTGTTCACAGTATTCACAGCCTGAGGAGAATTAAAATCGAGCGCCGAAATTTCAGCATTGTAATATTGTCGGTTTGTATTTACAAAGTTGTTCTCAACTACAAAATCGTTCCGGTAAAAAATGGCGTTTGCAATTTCGAGCAAAACCTTTGGGTCGAGCGATTTTATAGCATTTACCAAATCGAAATACGACTTGTTAATGTCGTCAGGTGTTAGTCCGTAAACCTTCAGTGTTTTTTCCATGGCGGTTTTTGTTTCATCGTTGGCACCGTTGTATGTCATTGCAAGTGCCAGGCTCACACTCAGCGGCGAAAGCATAATATTTTCATGCTCAGTTTCCGATGCATAAACCAGCTGGAATAGTTCAAACCCAAAATCGTTTTCAGCTTCGAGCAAACGGGCAGTTTTTTCTGAAATATTTATTTCCGGTTCATCGATGGTTTTGTTCAGGTCGCAGGCAGTAAAAACGAATACTGAAATCAAAACCAATCGTATTATTTTTTTCATCGAACTGCAATTTAACTTTTATTTCCAAGACGGATTGAGGCCGTTAAAGGTTGCGTTCAAAAAAAAATGTTAGTCACGCAACCATATTTTAAGGGTAACCGTCTATCATTTGCCTTAAAGCTGAAAAGGATTAAACAGAAACAATGCGGACTGGGAGATATTTAAACAAAAGGAAAACAATAATCTGTAATTTTGGGCGAACATTGACAAACCGGTTTTGGAAGATTTAAAAAATATCGTTGAACTATGTGTTTCGGGGAATGTTCGCGCACAGGAAACATTGTACCACATGCTTGCTCCCAAAATGTTTGGGGTTTGCATGCGCTATTCGAAAGATGTTACCGAGGCTGAAGACAATTTGCAGGAAGGGTTTATCAAAGTTTTTACGTACCTGAAAAACTTCAGGCACGAAGGTTCTTTGGAAGGTTGGGTAAGAAAAATAATGGTGAATGTTTCGCTCGAAAAATTCAGAAAACAACAGGTAATGCATCCGGTTGATGACATGCGTGTGTTCGAAAACCAGCATCAGCCTGAAGAAATTATAGAAAAAATATCGGCCGACGAACTGATTGAACTGATACAAAGCCTGCCGCCACGCTACCGTATGGTTTTTAACCTGTATGTAATGGAAGGGATGAATCACAAAGAAATTGGTGAAGCGATGAATATTGCAGAAGGAACTTCGAAATCGAATCTTGCAAGAGCAAGGGATATTTTAAAACTGCGTGTAAACGAACTTTATGGCGAAATGCCAGTAACCAGAAATTTTTCAGCCTGATTTTTTACAGATGAATGAATGAAAAAGATGAGAACAAGTAACGATACAGATGAACTGATAAGGTCGAAACTCGAAAATTATTCGGTTACGCCGCCTGCCCATATCTGGAAACAGGTACAACATCAGCTCGAAAGCAGAAAACGCAAAACGCGGGTGCTTTGGTACCGCGTTACAGCTGCCGCAGCAGTTGTGGTGCTGGCTTTTCTGGCCGGATGGTATTTTAATGACAATACAGTAAATCAGCCGGTAGTTTCAGAAAATGCAACTCCAACACAACAAATAGAAAGATCGACATTGCCTGTTAATCAGGATGAAAACCTGAATCAGGTAAATGATGATATTGAGGCTGTTTCTGCTGACGCTGTTAAGAATGACAAAATACTTCTTGCAGCAAATTCAGATAAAAGAAATACAGAGGCTGTTGTATCCCCGGCAGTTTTTATAAATGAAAATGCAGTTGTAAAACGCACCATCGCAGGTTTTTCAAAATTAAAATCGAGGAATTCACGTTTCGAAACCGACCCTTTTCCTCAGCCCGAGCTTAAACGTCAACCGGTTAAATATAATGATACTGAGTTGGTTGATGCCGAAAGATTTATAATCGACAGAAATCTTCGGGCAATGGCAGCAGAAAAACAAAGGCAGGGAGGCTGGAAAATGGGAATGTACCTTACGCCCGGCTATTCTTCGTACACTGCAACCCACAGCAACGAATATGAACAAAACATGACCTATTCTGGAAGCGGTGGAAATGCCAATGTTGGCGGTGGTTTATCGGTTATTTATAAAACCAGTAAAAGACTGATGGTTGAAAGCGGCGTTTATTATGCACAAAATGGACAGAAATCGACAAATACAATTAATGTTTTAACGAAAAGCCAGGATGCCGAATATGCTTTTTCACCGGGTGAAGTAACTTATTTCAGCAATAATGTTCAACTTGAAAATGGCAGTATGGCCATGAACAGCACTGCCGGCGTTATTGCAATTACAGCAACACCAAAAGGCGCTGAGCTTTCAGGAGGATTTGAGTCGCTGGCCGAAAAAACAAATCTGATGGTTCCGGACGGCGAGTTCAGCCAGGTTTTCGAATTCATGGAAGTTCCGCTGCTGGTGCGGTACCGGGTGGTTGATGCCCGGCTTGGAGTTGAACTGATGACTGGCATTACCACCGGATTTTTGGTGGGCAACAATGCCTACATCGACAACCAGTACGGTTTGCAGAATATTGGAAAAACACAGGATATTTCGACAGTGAATTTGTCGGGTACAGTGGGTGTGGGAACAAGTTACACTTTGGGCAAAAATCTTTCGCTTGCTATTGAGCCCCGATTCAGTTACTATTTTAGTTCGATCAATAAGAATCCCGATATAAATTTTAAACCTTACCGTATCGGCATTTTTACAGGTTTGACCTATGAATTTTAACGGATTGTATTTCCAAAAAATACAGCGTTAATAAACAATTTATTCGTAGCCATCCAAATTCCCCTGAAAGCCATATTCTCGTGGTAAGTTATCACTTTTCCGCGGCCAAACGGTTCAACAGTTACTACAGGCGCATTTTTTATCCTTTCAAGGTTTTTAGCCGAAACAAATCCGCTGGTGTATGGATTTCCGGTAAAATTTACCGGCCCGGCAAATTTTACATTCAGCGATTCAGCCACCAGTTCGTCGGCTTTAAAAATGGGTAAGTTTTTAACTGAATAGCCAAAACAGAGCGGGTGGGTGAGGTCCATTGCTGCATTAAATATTGCTCCGCTGATATTGTTTTCGTTGGTTTCATTAATTCTGTCGGCATAATTCAAAAAACGGGTGGTGTCGGGCTGTATTGTTTTTTTGAATTTGATTTTACTCAATCCGTTTTTTACTGTCCATGCAGATGCTCCCCTGTAAGCAATCAAAACGCCGCCATTTTTTACCCAGTCTTTCACTTTGTTTGCGGTTTCGTCTGTGAGCTCCGGATACGTGCCACCCGGCAAAATAAGTACGTTATATTTCTCAAGCTGAACAGTAGCCAGCATATTACTTTCGGTAAGACAAACAGGAATCTTATATTTCTGGTCGAACAGGTGCCAAAGTTCGCCGGCGTCGCTGCTGCTGGCATTTGCACCCACAAGCATCATTACTTCAGGTTTTTGAAGCCTGACAAAACTGTTACTTCCAAGGTCGATTCCTGATGGCGTCAATCCGGTTGCAGCGGCATAAAAATCGACACTGGTTTTTTCTGCAACCTGCGAAACCAACCTGAAAACCTGGTCGGCAGCCAACGGGGCTGCTACCTGTACCCAAACCGAACCATACGTAAATTGTTCTTTTTTCCCATCAATTGTTAAGCTGAAAGGTTCGGTTGCCACTTTTGTCACCAATCCGGCATTTTGTAATTCGAACAAAGCCTGTGGCGCTGTGTATTCGTTCCACCTGAAAACATATCCCAGATTGCTTTTTCCACCCGTAATTTTTCCAACGACTTTTATTGCCTGCGCTTTTTCACCAGCTGGATTTGCTTCAATTTTGGCGAATGGGATTCCAAATGCGTATGGTAAAGTCCAGGTGGAAACATCGTAAAACGTGCTATCCGCAAAAGTTGTGTTTACTTCAAAAATCGATTTTATCAGCCTGTATTGTTTCTGTTTTACCTGAACCACATAACTGTTGCCGGGTTTAAATACTTTACCGTCGGCCCTGATTTCTTTTGAATTTTCAAACACTTCAATTTGGTGCTGATTCATCAGTTTTACAAATTCCTGCGTTTTTATTTTATCGGTTTCGCTGCCAAAAATGTAAGCAGTTGAAACTTCTTTTTTTGCCAATTCCAATGCATCGGCATAAAATGAACGCTGAAAGCTGAGCAGTTCATTTTTCATTTCCACGGCTGCGTCGAAGGTTGAAAGTGTAACTGTAAACTGGTTTCTGATTCCATATGCAAGTTTGCGCACTCCGTTTACTGTTTCCCTGATTCGCCCGCGAAATCCGGCCTGTTCAAAAAGAATCCCGATACTTCCGTTGATATCGGGGTAAGATGAGCCTTTGCCAAAATAGTAATCATCAAACTGCTCCTCGGTAAAATACGGGGCGCCGACTTTATCGAGATATGCTGCGTGGAATTGTGCTATCTCATGGGTTAATTCATAATTTTTTGCAGGGGTGAGCGGGTTGTTCCGGCTTTTTACACCGGGCTGAAAAAAGAAAGTGGAGTTGGCATCCATTTCGTGGTGGTCGGTTACAATGTTTGGTTTCCATTCGTGAAAGTTCTTCACACGTCCGCGACTTTCGGGGTGCACAAGTAAAAGGTAATCACGGTTTAAATCGAACCAGTAATGGTTGGTACGGCCGCCTGGCCACACTTCGCGGTATTGGCGCGAGTCGGTTTTTGTCATTACAGTGCTGCTTTGGTGCATGTTAGCCCAGGTACTGTGGCGGGTAAAACCGTCGGGGTTTAAACACGGGTCAACAAGTATAATCGTATTGTTAAGCAGCTTGTCAATTTTTTCGCCTTGTGCCGCTGCAAGGTAGTAAGCCGTTAAAACCGCCGAATTGGTGGCACTCGACTCGTTGCCGTGCACACCGTATCCCAGATTTACCACCAGCGGAACATCTTCTGCTTTCAGTGTTGAACCGGGTTCGCTGAAATTGAAATGAAGTTGCTTTAATTCATCCAGCTTTTGCTGATTTTCAGGAGAACTGAACACAAGGTAAACCAATGGCCGGTTTTCCCAGCTGCGGGCATATTCAATTAAAATCGCCCTGTCCGAAATCCTGTCAATTTCATTAATGTAGTTCAAAACCTGGTCGTGTGTAAGGTGCCATTCGCCCATTTGCATTTTAAAAAACTGCTCGGGTGTTGTAATTTTTGAATCGTAATTCACATCGGTTGGCAGAAAATAAGCCAGCTTTTCCTGCGGAAAAGCAATTAGAGTAAAAAAAACAAGGACCAGGGATGTAATTATTCGTGCCATTACTTTACTATTAAATATGTTCAGTTAACGTTGTTTGCAACCGCATCCGAAGATTGGAAAAAAAACGGACTGTTCAAAAAATCAACCGCTGTTTATACGAGTTTTGTTATTAATATCATTTTCTTTGTAATAAACCTTAACAAAGCCTTGAAACCAAAGCGAACATACCTGTTTTTTCCAACTATTGTTTTACTCCTTTTGGTGAACATACTTTCAGCACAGCAACCTGAAGAAATAAAAATTAATGGTTCATTCAACAATCAGCCGTTTACCGATTTTATTTCGCTACTTGAAAAAGATTATGGGTTGAAGGTGTTTTACAAAACGGGTTGGGTTGAATCGCGTAAAGTGACGGCACAATTCACCGAAACCCCGCTTGTTCAGGCGCTGAACCTTGTTTTATCCGATCAACAGCTTACCTGGCGTTTTTTTCAGGACGATGGAATTCTGATTTACAGAAAAGAGTACGAAGCTGTAAATGAAAATTACGGTTCAGATCAATTTAAAGTGGTTGGAAACCCGCTTAATATTGGCCGGTACAAAACGGCAAAATTATTAGGGCGGGTTACCGACGGCGCTACAGGCGAGCCTTTAACAGGCGCTGTGGTTTTCGACCCAAAATCTCAAAAAGGAACTTCTACCAACGCCGAGGGGCAATTTGAAATTCAGTTGCCCACTGGTGAGCATCAGCTGCAGTTTTCGTTTGTAGGATTTGAAAACTCAATGATAAAAGTGAAGCTGATTGAGGATGGTTTTGCAGATTTTCAGATTTTTGAAGAATCGCACAAAATTGCTGAGGTTACGGTTTTGGGTGTTCAGAGCGATTTACCACGTGCACAAATGAGCCTTGTTCAAATGACTTCGGCGGAAATTAAAAACCTGCCGGCGCTGATGGGAGAGGTTGATATTTTGAAAGGAATGACGATGCGTGCCGGGGTTCAGATGGTGAGCGAACTTTCACCAGGGTACAACGTGCGCGGTGGAAATACCGACCAAAACCTGTTGCTGGTGAGCGGCACACCCGTTTTTAATGCGTCGCACCTGTTCGGCTTTTTGTCGCTGATAAACCCGGATGTGGTTAACGATGTGCGATTGTTTAAAGGCGGAATTCCGTTGCAATTTGGTGAACGCGTTTCGTCGGTGATGGAGGTTGATTTTAAGGAAGGAAACAAGGATAATATAAGGGTTTATGGCGGAATCGGACTGATTAACTCCCGCCTTGCGATTGAAGGACCAATGACAAAAAGCAAAAAAATAACTTTTGTTGCCGGTGGCAGGAATTCTTACACCGACTGGATTTTAAAAGAAATTCCCGATCCGAATATCTCGCAGAGTGTGGCCCGGTTTTACGACGCCACCGGTAAAATCACCTGGAAATTTGATGCGCACAACAAACTCAGTGTGATGGGTTACATCAGCAACGACGAGTACAGTACAAGCGCTCAGTCGGTAAATAAATATGGCAGCATACTTGGAAATCTGACATTGAACAACAGGTTTTCTGAATCGCTGTATGGAGAGTTAAATTTGGCGCACAGCCGCTACAACTACCAACTGACAGATTATGCAAACAACAATCAGCTTGAGTCATATTATCTGCGCAATAATTTGAATTACAGTTCGGCAGGGTACAACTTTAAATGGCATATTTCGCCACGGCACAATGCCGACGCTGGTTTTAAAGCCGTTTACAGTTTTGTAAGCCCCGGCGAAATAGAACCTATGCAAAGCCAGACCTTAATCGATTACAAGAAATTGAACGATGAAAGGCTTTTTGAATGGGCGGTTTATGTTGGCGATGAGTTTGAGGTTTTGCCTAATTTTTCAATAACTGCCGGTCTGCGGTTTTCGTGGGCCGGAAATATTGGTCAGCCGGTGGTTTATTTGTACGACTCCGAACAACCACTCGACCAGGCAAATGTTACAGATTCGCTTTTGTTTGCTGAAAACGAAGTTTCGGCAAGCTATTCAGGGTTTGAACCTCGACTGATGCTGAGTTTTGATTTAAATGACTATAATGCACTGAAATTCAATTATCAACGGGTGAGGCAAAATATCTTTCAGTTCAGCAATTCAGCGGTTATTTCGCCTGCCGAGACCTGGAAAAGCATCGATTATTACCTGAAACCACTCATCAGCGACCAGGTGGCTTTAGTTTTTGAAAATAGTTCGGTTTTGCGTAGCACAACTTTGGCTGCCGAGCTGTATTTCAAATATCTTCAAAACCTGATTGAATACAAAAACGGAGCTCAGTTGCTGATGAACAGCCATCTTGAAACAGCGCTCATTCCAACACAAGGCTATTCGACAGGGATTGAACTGAGCGCCACAAAAAGTACGGGAAGGTTAACCGGTTATGCAGGGTATGTTTTTTCGTTTACAAGGCAAAAAAACACAAGCAAATTTGAAGAAGAGAATCTCTGGGGCGGCGATTATTACCGTAGTTTGTACGACAGACCGCACGATTTAACAGCTGCAATAACGTACAACATCAGCCGGCGCTGGCGTTTCTCGGCCAATTTTGTTTTTATTTCAGGCAGGCCGGTAACTTTGCCCGAAATAAAATATGTTTTTGCAGGCGAACAACTCATTTATTATTCCGAAAGAAATAAGTACAGAATGCCGCCTTACCATCGCGCTGATGTTTCCATCACTTTCGACGAAAACCTGCGCAAAAAGCGGATGTGGAAAGGGAGCTGGACTTTGTCGGTGTACAATCTTTACGGACGGAACAACCCGTATTCAGTTTATTACAAAAAGTCGCTCACCACGGCTGCCAACGATTACAGACTATTTTCATTGTACAAACTTTCGGTTATCGGAATTCCGGTGCCTTCGTTAACCTATAATTTTAAGTTTTAGCATGAATCGGCTGATAAAATATTGCCTTTTTCTTTTTGCACTTCTGCAAGGCTGCGAGGAAATTTACACGCCCGAAGTTGATAAGGTTGAAAGTGTGATTGTGGCCGATGCCCGTATTGTTGCAGGTGGTTCGAACAATGTGATTTCGCTTTACCAATCGTTGAGTTACAACGATAATGGTATAATTTATCCGCCGGTTGCCGGTGCATCGGTTTCTATAATTTCGAATAAAGGAATTGAAAATAAATTGGTTGAATCGTCTCCCGGGAAATTTGCAGTCAGCGGAAATCTGGACCCTGAACAACAATACAAAATAAAAATTGAGAGCGGGGGAAATACTTACGAATCGTCGTTTGAACCAGTTCCGCCGGTTCCGTTACTCGATACCATTTTTGGTGAGCCGGGTATAAAAATTCTTGCCCCCGATGGGAATAACGATGTTGACGATATTATTGAAATTGAAGGAGTTCAATTGTTTGGCAATATTTTAAACGAGAAACAATTGCCATATTACAGATTCACCACCCGCAGAATTATTCAATTTACTTACACCGTTGATATACCGGTTCCGGGAGGAATGATATCGGCAACCATGTATGCCTGGGATTCTTCCACTTCGGGAGATGCATTCAATATTGCCAGTCCGGCAGATTATTCTTCGTCAACTGCAATAGTAAAACATCCGCTCTGGTTTTTGTCGAAAAGGCCAGGACTCAATTTTAACGAAACTTTTGAAGGCTGGATTCTGATTCTTTATCATCATGGATTATCGAAATCGGCTTACGATTTTTACAACGATTTAAACAGCCAGCTCAATGCCAGTGGAAAAATGTTCGACCCGTTGTATGTGCAGGCTGAAAGCAACATCAGGTGTATCAACAATCCCGAACAGGTTATTCTGGGTAATTTTGAAATTGCCACAGTGAAAGAAACCCGGTATTTCGTTCGGTTTATTTCAAATAAAAGCGGATACCTGATTAAGCCAATTCCATATTTTTATAATATACCGGTTTCCGGACAACAACTCGATATTCCGCCCGATTTTTGGGAAACCCCGTCAAAACAATATCCTGAGCAATGAATAAGTGGTTTAAAATATTATTTCAGGGTTGGCTGGTTTTTGCCGGTTTTGCAACTTTTGCCTCGCAAAACGATGAAAGAACTCCGGTGCTTTTTACCGACCGCGGATTTTGTGTTTCGGGCGATACAGTTTGGGTAATGCTGAAACTGCCCGGAAATTTTGAGAATGAAGATGTGGTTGCAAGATTTCAGATTGAAGCAATTGATGGTAATTTGATTGATGGAGTTGCAATTGAGAGCAGTGGCAGTTGGGCCCGCGGGTTTATTATGATTCCCGATTCGCTGAGCACAGGCCAGTATTTTATTACAGCTTTTCTGCTCAATGGTGCAGATAACCAGGTTGGGCCGGTCACAAAATCATTACTGGTTTACAATCGTTTCGATGAGGATATTGCGCAAATCAATCTGGTAACTGCTTCAAGTGCTGAAATTGATAATAGCCAGTCAGACAAAATTCAGATTAAAACCGATGCAGAAACCTATAAACCCCGTGAAAAGGTAAATGTAAGTTTTAAATTACCATCTGATTTAAATATTTCGGAAGCAATTATCAGGGCAACGATTATCGATCCGCTTGAAAAAGAATTAACCCGTTATCGGTTCAATTACCGGTTTCCATCAGCGCCTGCACCTGGTTTTATAGAAAAAGGCGGCTATCTTGTAAGTGGAAAAGTAACGGGAATAAATGGGGTGGTGCAACAGGGTGTGATTGTAGTTGTTTCATTAACCACTCCCGAAAGTTATTTCGATTATTGCGTTACCGACAGTGCCGGTATTTTTCATTTTTTTGTAAAAAAAGCTTTCGGAGCTACCGATGCAATTTTCCAGGTTTTTTCAGATACTGAGCAAAAATTCGAAATTCATATCGAAAATTGTGCTCCCGAAAGAACAGGTTTTGTAATTGCTAAACCTTTTGTACTCACCGGCGAACAAACCACGTTTATAAAAAATGCGCTGAACAGTAGTTTTGCCAGCCGGATTTTTAACCCGGCAAACCTTGTCCAAACTGAATATTTTTCGATGGAGGTTGCCGACAGTATTCCTTTTTATGGCCCGCCAACAACCCGTGTACGCCCGGAGGAATTTGTTGATTTGCCCGACTTTCGTGAAATATCGCGTGAATTACTGCCTGGTTTTCAGTACCGTGTCAGAAATGAAAAAAATGTTTTCAGAATGCTGAACCGAACCAGGGGCGAATTTTTTAAAGTGGAACCGTTGCGGCTGATTAATGGTATTCCGGTTTTTAACAATCAGTTGTTTGCCTCATTAAAATCAACAGAAATCAGTCATATTGATTTGGTGTTGTACGAACGTGTTTATGGCGATTTACTTTTGAACGGGGTGCTCGAAGTATCGTTAAAAGATAAATCGAATGCGCTGCTGGGTAATCAGCCCAATTTATTCCGGAGAAACATCAGTTTTCTACAGCCATACAAAACTCCGGGTTATTATAATGCAACACCAACGAAACGTGGAGAACCCGATACACGTCAGGTTTATGTGTGGGAAAAAGTTACGGGTACACCAGAAGATTTAAGCTTCGATTTATCGGACAGAAAAGGAACTGTGGAGATTTCGGTGGAAGGATTTACCCGCGATAATCGTTGTTTTAAATCGGTTAAAACCATTGAAGTAAGATGAATGTGTTAATCAGATATCTGTTTCTTAGTTGTTTAGTAACTGTTGCTGCGCTCACTTTCGGGCAAACAACAGGATTGTACAATCCAAACCTGAAACAATCGTCGAATAATCTGGGTGGAAAAATAACTGGCGAAATATATTACCTGAACCCGAAAGCAAACAATTATTTTTTTCTTCATAAAGAGTGGGTAAAAGGGTCGGTGGTTTTTAAAACAGGCGAGGTTTTCGAAAATATTGATTTGCGCTACCAGGCTTTTAACGATGAATTAATTACCTTCAACGAAAACAACCGTGTGCTGGTTAAAATTGATAAGGAGAAAGTAAAGGAATTTACGCTGAATTTCAGCGATTCAGACGAAAATGCAACAAACCCCACTTTTGTAAATATCGACTCGGTAAGTATTTTTGTAAATACAAATTATTTCGAGTGTTTATATCGTGGTACCGTTATGTTGTTGGTTTCGAACCGTGTAATTGAGAAAAAAGTAACGCCTTATAACGACAGCAACGGCGAATTCCGCGACTCAGAATTTATTTTGCGAAAAGCCATCTTCATCTATTCAATCCAAAACGGGTTAAGCCGCATTACCTATTCAAATCATTCGTTAGCCAAAATTTATCCTGATCAAAAACGTGAAATAAAAAAGATACTCCGTCAGTATAAAATCAAAATTTCGGATGCCAAATCGGCAACAAATGCTTTAGAAATTCTTGACAAAGCAGGCCTTTTAAAATAATCGGGTTTAATTTTTCATCAACGCAACCCCACAATCAGGGATTCCGTCTTGTGAGAAAACTAAAACGAAATGAAGAAAATCTGGCTGTTACTTTTTGCATTCACTTTTGCGTTTTCCGTTTTTGCGCAGCCGCAGAAAGGCTATGTTTACCTGAAAAACGGAACCATCCTGAAAGGGAAATACCAGTACACTAAGGATCTCTCGAAGCTAAAAATCGAATCGGCTGGTAATATCTGGATATTTAAAGCCGACGAAATTGATCGTGTTTCAAACAAGAAAGAGCTGATTGAAATGACTTTACAGGAAGATTTCAAAAAAGCGCCGTTTTTTCTGCGAACTGAGTTGGGGGTTCTGGCCGGTAATTCGGATAATAGCCAGGCTGCACCATTTAGTTTTACAAGTTCACTCAATTACAATTTTAGTTCGAAACTTTCGGCAGGATTGGGAATCGGTTTTGAATTTCTGAAAGAAACCTACCTGCCGGCTTTTGCGAATTTTGAATACAAACTTCGCGATACATACGCAACACCATATTTGTTTCTGAAAGTTGGTTACCAGGTTCCGCTTGAGGAATCGAATGAGATTTATGGCGGAGTTCAACCGGTTTATTATTACGATATCTGGCCAGGAACATGGCCGCAATACAACTACGAGGCATTTGATACAAAAGGAGGCTTTATGATTAACCCCGGGTTGGGCTACCAACGCATGTTTTCGTCAGGTTTTGGAATGTCGTTTGCTTTTGGATACCAGTTTCACAGGCTGAGTTATACCGGCGAAAACGACTATCGGATGGATATAGACTACAACCGGCTTACCATTAAATTAGGTTTCATTTTCAATTAAAACTTTGCGACTATGAAAACAATGAGAAATATATTTTCACTCCTTATTCTGCTTGTGTTTGCCAATGGTTGTATGGACAAATATGCCGAAGTTTTTACAGCCAATTCGCCGGTTTATATGAGCTACGAAGAACTGCGCACAGCAGTAAAGGTTACAAGCGCTGCTGAACTGGTTAATCCGGGGAAAATTTATTTTAAAGACGGATACATCTTTGTGAACGAGGAAATGAAAGGCATTCACATTATCGACAACCGCAACCCACAGAGCCCTGTTAATCTGAAATTTATTGAAATACCCGGAAATGTTGACATGGCAGTTAAAAACGATATTTTATATGCCGACAGTTACATCGACATGGTGGCCATCGATATTTCGGATATTGGAAATCCAAAGGAAGTAAGTCGTGTGAAAGATGTTTTTCCGTACATGACACCACCACCTGCCGATGAAGATTTGCGACTTGCCTCGGTGGAACAGGAAAAGGGCGTTGTGATTGACTGGGAAATAAAAAAGGTGCGCCAGGAAATTGAATATCACTATTATCCATATTATTTTATGGGAAAAGCAGAATACGCAATGGATGGGAATTATGCGGGCGGAGGCACGACAACGGCAGGCAGTAGTTTTGGCGTGGGCGGTTCAATGGCGCGGTTTGGTTTGTACGACGATTACCTTTACACCGTGGATAATTCAACGGTTTACATGTTTGATGTAAAAGACGCTGCCAAACCGGTTAGCATTGGCAAACAGCAGATTGGATGGGCGATGGAAACCATGTTTATTTACGATGGGCACATGTTTCTCGGTACTCAATCCGGGATGCAGATTATGAGCCTGAAAGTGCCAACAGCGTTAAGTTATGTGGGTTCGTTCTGGCATGTAACCAGTTGCGACCCTGTGGTGATTTCAGAAGGGTATGCATATATCACGCTTCGTGGAGGAAATGCATGTGGCAGCGATGTAAACCGTCTTGATGTAGTCAAACTTTCGGATGATTATAAAACAAGTACCCTCGAAGCTTCTTATCCGATGACTGGTCCGTACGGTTTGGGAATTGACGATAACACGCTTTTTATATGCGATGGCGATGCAGGACTGAAAATTTATGATGTGGAGGATAAACTGAATATTGACGATCATCAGATAGCCCGTTTCCCGGGAATAAAAACGTATGACGTGATTCCAGTGGATGGATATTTATTTATGATTGGTGATGACGGTTTCTACCAATATGATTATTCCAATCTACAGGATATTAAGCAGATAAGCCATATACCGGTCAATAAGGATTAATTGTTTATTATGTATAGTTTAAGGCTGCATTCTGTTTTCAGAAGCAGCCTTTTTTGCATTCAGAAGCATCGTTTTCAACCCGGGGAAATAAGCAAAACTTATTTAGCCTGGTTAATAATGCTTTGAAAATGAAAAAACTACAGAATAGCATTTGGAATTCTCAGCGTTTTTTCCTAACATTTGCACCTGTATTTGTTTTTCTAACAGAATTGGACGTAAATATTTTTATTTTTTTGTTGACATAATCAGAAACTTCAAAGGTTTGGTTTTTGGGTTTAACCTTTGATTTTTCGGGCAAAATTGTTGTTAAGAGTAACAACATAGCGGGCTTGTAATTCAGTACAAGAATTATTCTTTAGCAATTATAAGTTCTGGTGTTTGCAATTTGTGAGATAGAAATATTACGCGTCCCGGGTTTGTGTAGCATTTAGGTTATTTGATTTTTAAACTTAAAAATTAGCGTTATGCAAAAGCGGAATGAAATTTTAATTGCTTTATTCTCCTTGTTATTTGCAGGAGGATGTTCTCTTTTGGAAACAGAAGAACCTGTGGTTGACAATCAATCTCATATCGATTACACGTTCGGTACAAGCGAATCAGGGAAAGTGAAAAAAGAGTTTCACTTCATTAACAGCGACGATTACGTGGTTCAGTCGGATATAGAATATGTTTATAAAAATGAACAAATCGCGGGCAAAATCTTTACCGATTATAAAACGTCGCAACCAGTTGTTTTGCAGAAAGATACCTTTATGTACAACGACGAAAAACTGTTCAGACAGTTACAATTGCTTCGCGAAACCACAACCGATGGTCGCTTAAAAGTATCGAAAGAATATCATTACAATTATCCGCAGGCAAATACGCGCACAAAAGTAATTCGCAACCAATCGGGTATTGTTGAAGATTCAATTGTTTATGTTTATAATGGCGACCTTGTAATCAGCGAAACACATTTTACCGGAAAGAGTAGTGGTGGGTTCAACTATGAGTACAATTCCAAAGGAAAGCTTGCTGTCGTCACTGATTTGAATGGAGTTAAAACGTATGAAAATGAATATGATGAAAACGGCTTGCTCCTGAAGACCCTGATTTTTAAAGATGGCCAGTTGAATTCGACGATAACTTTTGAACGCATACTTAAAGGAGCAACACTCTCCATTAAAAAATATGCTCAAAAAGCAGGTGCTGCTGATAAAATACTGAGTTCAGTAAAAGTTTTTGAAGCTGGCAAACTGGTTGAGTTAAACGAATACGCAACTGCCGCCTGTGGAGCAAACTGGTGGTGCACACGATATCAGTACTATTGACTTGGGTAACTCAAATCTGTTTCAGATTTTTTAAGGCCTGGCAAACTGCCGGGCCTTTTTGTTGACAGTGAAAAATACAACACCATTTTGTTATAAATTGATTTCATTTTATCAGGCTGTTGGTATAAAATGTATTTTTACTGAATGTAATTATTGTTTAAATTGCAATAATTAACTGATTGTGAATGGTTGTTATATAATTTTAAACAGAAGGAAATGATTGAAGGAGTTAAATATTTAACCGATGAAAAGGGGAGAAAAATTGCAGTTCAGATTGATTTGAAAAAACATAAAGATTTTATTACAGATTATTTTGAATATCTTGAAGATAAAGCCGATTTGCAGCGGACGGTTGGGGAAGAAACAGTCCCCTTCGAAGAAGTGATCGCTAAATTTGAAGCTATAAATGGATAAGGTTTTCAAAATTAATTTCAGAAAATCAGCAGAAAAGCAATTGCTGAGCATTCCTGCAAAGCAGGGATTTGAAATAATTGGGAAAATACAGCTTCTTGCTTTTAATCCGCTTCCTCCCGATGCGAGAAAAATGGCTGGATTTGAAAATATCCATCGTTTAAGAATAGGAAGTTACAGGGTTATTTATCAGATTTTTAAGCAGGAAGTCATTGTTGAAATTATTAAGATTGGACATCGACAGAATATTTACAAATAAAATTGTTTTTCAAAACAGGTCAGGCCTGGCAAACTGCCGGGCTTTTTTGTTTGTTATGCAAAGGGTAAAAGTGTATTTTTGCCGTTTCGCGAAAAACAATAAAATGATGCTTCAGAAATTCAAAGATAAAAAGTGGTGGAAGATTCTGCTATCGATAGTGGTTGTGGCTAAAATTCTGTTTGTAGTGTTTGCTGTAAGCAGTTTAAAGTCTGATGATAACGTAAATAAAACGGCAATAGAAGAGCAGTTTAAATCATATCCGTTACCTGAAAAAGTAACTTTTGCAGGCGAAAAAATGCCACTCGAATTGTTTGATGTGCGTGAATACCTCGACCGAGAACTGATTTCAAATGCCTATTTTCACTCACAAACCTTTCGTCTTATAAAACTGGCTCCCCGCTATTTTCCACTAATTGAACCCATTCTAAAGAAAAACGGCGTCCCCGACGATTTTAAATACCTGGCAATGGCCGAAAGTGCCCTGAATCCAAGAGCTGTATCTCCTGCCGGAGCCGTTGGTTTCTGGCAGTTTCTCGATATTACTGCAAAAGAATACGGACTTGAAGTAAACAAAGAAATCGACGAGCGTTACCATGTCGAAAAATCGACAGAGGCTTTTTGCAAATATATTAAGGAAGGTCACCGGAAATTTGGTAACTGGACAATGGCTGCTGCTGCTTATAACGGTGGTATGGCGCGGGTTCAACGCCAGATGGAACGTCAAAAACTGACAAACTATTACGACCTCTATTTTGCTGAGGAAACCCGTCGCTACATTTATCGGATTGTTGCAATAAAATTAGTGGTTGAAAATCCTGAAACATACAACTTCAAGGTTGAAGACAGCGAAAAATACCCCTTCATCAAAACCCGTAATGTGGAAATTACAGGGCCGGTGGCCGACTTCGGCGCTTTTGCCATCAGTCAGGGAATCAATTATAAATACCTGAAGGATTTTAATCCCTGGTTGCGCGACGATAAACTCACCAATGCCAGCAGAAAAAAATATACAGTTAAAATACCGGTTTTAAATTAACCGGAATTCAGTATGAAAAATTATTCAGAAAGCGAAATCGTAATGATGGAGAACGAACCATTAGAGTCGGATGACAAAGTAGTGGTTTACGGAGCCCGCGAACACAACCTGCGCAATATTAATGTCGAAATCCCGCGCAATAAACTCACAGTAATCACAGGTCTCAGCGGCAGTGGCAAATCGTCGCTGGCGTTCGACACCATTTATGCTGAAGGACAACGCCGCTACATCGAAACTTTTTCAGCTTATGCACGCTCTTTCCTTGGAAATATGGAGCGGCCCGATGTGGATAAAATCACCGGTCTCAGCCCTGTAATTTCAATCGAGCAAAAAGTAACCACCCGTAACCCACGTTCAACCGTAGGCACTGTAACCGAAATCTATGATTTCCTGCGTTTGCTCTTTGCCCGTGCCGCCGAAGCATTTTCGTACAACACTGGCGAAAAAATGGTGAAATACACCGAAGAAAAAATCATTCAACTGATAAAAGAAGATTTTGCCGGCAAGCGAATTATCATTCTTGCTCCCGTGGTAAAAGGCCGTAAAGGGCACTACCGAGAGTTGTTTGAACAGATTCTGCGCAAAGGTTTTCTTTCGGCCCGAATTGATGGTGAGATTACCGAATTAAAACACAACCACCGCGTTGACCGTTACAAAAACCATTTTATCGAAATTGTAATCGATAAATTGAAAATGGAAGATGAAGCAGTCACCCGGCTGAAAGGAAGTGTACAAACTGCCATGAAACACGGGCAGGGCGTGTTACAGATTCTCGACCCCGACAGTGGCGTGGTAAAATATTACAGTCGGTTGCTGATGTGCCCAACCACGGGTATTTCGTACAGCGAGCCTGCACCACACAACTTTTCGTTTAACTCCCCTCAGGGTGCTTGTCCGCATTGCAATGGTCTCGGGCGGGTGACCGAAACCGACATGGAGAAAATTATCCCCGACAAAAAATTCAGCATTTCGAAAGGGGGAATCGCACCGCTTGGTTCATACAAAAACACATTGATATTCTGGCAGATTGAGGCGCTTGGCGAAAAATTTGATTTTACACTCAATACGCCGGTGGGTGAAATTTCGGAGGAAGGGTTGCAGGCGGTACTGTTTGGCACAAACGAACGGATTCAACTAAAAAATACACCACTTGGCAACAGCATGAGTTACCAGATGAGTTACGAGGGTGTGGTAAAATACATCGATAGTCAGCGTGACGACAACCCTTCGAAAACAGCTCAAAAATGGGCCAACCAGTTTGTAAAAACGAATATTTGCCCGGAGTGTAACGGAATGCGGCTGAAAAATGAATCGCTTCATTTTAAAATCGACGGCAAAAATATTTCGGAACTTGCCCAACTCGATTTAAACGAACTGGGCGAATGGTTCACCGGGCTGGAAAACCGCATCACGGAAAGGCAACGAACCATTGGGGTTGAAGTAATTAAGGAAATCCGCGACAGGCTGGGTTTTATGCTGGGTGTTGGACTCAACTATCTTTCGCTCGACCGCACCGCGCAAACGCTTTCGGGGGGCGAGTCGCAACGCATCAGGCTGGCCACACAAATAGGTTCGCAACTGGTAAATGTGCTGTATATTCTCGACGAGCCAAGCATCGGGCTTCACCATCGCGACAACCTGAAACTGATACATGCGTTGCAGCAACTGCGCGATTCGGGTAACTCGGTGATTGTGGTGGAACACGACAAGGAAACAATGATGAATGCCGATTACCTGATTGATATGGGGCCGCTGGCCGGTGTTCACGGCGGCGATATTGTGGCTGCCGGAACTCCCGAAGAAGTGCTGAAATCGGGTACACTCACTGCCGACTATCTGAATGGCCGCCGGAAAATTGAAGTTCCGGCTGAAAGAAGGGCAGGAAATGGTAAACTTTTCGAAGTAAAAGGTTGCTCGGGTCACAACCTGAAAAATGTGGATTTAAAAATTCCGCTGGGTAAATTTATTTGTATCACCGGGGTTTCGGGCAGCGGAAAATCAACATTGATAAACGAAACATTGCAACCCATTTTAAGCCAGTACCTGTACAATTCGGTGCAGGACCCGCTGCCGTACAAATCGGTTACAGGACTCGAACTGGTGGATAAGGTAATTCGTGTTGATCAGTCGCCCATTGGCCGCACACCAAGGTCGAACCCGGTTACCTACACCAATGTTTTTTCCGAAATCCGCGATTTGTTTGCCCAACTTCCCGAAGCTAAAATCAGGGGTTACAAACCCGGCCGGTTTTCGTTTAATGTTACCGGTGGCCGGTGCGAAGAATGTCAGGGTGGGGGATTGAAACTCATCGAAATGAATTTTTTACCCGATGTGTATGTGCATTGCGACAAATGCAACGGGAAACGCTATAACCGCGAAACGCTCGAAGTGCGTTACAAGGGAAAATCAATAAGCGATGTACTCGAAATGACCATTGAGCAGGGAGTGGAATTTTTTGAGCCAATTCCATCAATTTCGCAAAAACTGCATACTTTGCAGGATGTGGGATTGGGTTACATCACGCTGGGACAGTCGTCAACCACACTTTCAGGCGGCGAGTCGCAGCGCGTGAAACTGGCAGCCGAATTAGCCAAACGCGACACAGGTCAAACCATTTACATTCTCGACGAACCAACTACGGGGTTACATTTCGAAGATATCCGTGTTTTATTGGAAGTGCTGAATAAACTGGTTAACCGCGGAAACACCGTGATTGTGATTGAACACAATATGGATGTAATTAAAGTGGCCGACCACATTATCGATATCGGGCCCGAGGGTGGAAAAAACGGTGGCGAAATTTTATGCGCCGGAACTCCCGAAGAGGTCATCAAAAACAAAAAGTCATTTACAGCTAAGTTTCTGAAAGAGGAACTTAAATAGGGTGTGGCGGATTTTATCCGCCGTAATTGTCATTTCGGATTATAAGCTGAATCTGTTTTAATCTTCATATATCTTTTGCAAGTTTGCACGTTTTCTTCTGGTTTTTTCGCGGATAAAATCCGCGCCACCCTTCCGCTTCACTCTCTTTTTTAATACTTTTACCTGAACCAAAAAAATATTCATGAAACATATTGAAATATTTTGCAAAAATACTGAAACCAGTCATGCCTATCCGCTGGGAACTTCGTTACTCGAAATTTGTAAACAACTCGAAATAGAAACCGAAAAAAGGGTTTGTGGTGCCATTGTGAACAACCAGGTGCGCGAACTTTCGTTTTGCCTTGTAAAACCAAAGCAAATCGAGTTCTTCGACATCACCCATCCCGATGGAAACCGGTTGTATATCAGAAGTTTGTTCTTTTTGTTGTACGCTGCGGTAAAAGAAACCTTTCCTGAGGTGAACCTCAGAATACAAAACGGAATTTCGAATGGCTATTTTTTTGAACTCAATGGTTTGGACAGACCTGTAACCGAATCAGATGTTTTTACGATTTCGCAGGAAATGAAATTGCTGGTGAGTCGAGATTTACCATTTGTGAAAAAACGGATGCTAACTACCGAAGCAGTTGAATTGATGCGAAAACAGGGCTTGAACGATAAAGCATTGCTGTTTGAGCAGCAGGGGCGTTTGTATTCGAGCCTCTATTTTCTGCAAAATCTGGGCAGTTATTTTTATGGCCATCTGCTGCCATCAACTGGATACATTACAAATTTCGGACTGGTGCCATATTTCAATGGTTTGTTGTTGCAGATTCCAAAACAGAAAAATATTGAAAAGCTTCATAAACTCACCGAACGAAAAAAACTGTTTGGCATTTTTCAGGAGCAAAAAGATTGGGCCGAAATTCTGAATGTATCTACTATTGGTAAGCTGAACAGGTTTACCCAGAAACAGCGCAGCGGCGATGTAATTAAGGTTTCGGAAGCGCTCCACGAAAAAAAGATTGCTGAAATTGCCAACATGATTCACTCGCGAAATGGCGACGTTAAAATTGTGTTGGTTTCGGGGCCGTCGGCATCGGGTAAAACCACATTCAGCAAACGGCTCGGGGTTCAACTCATTGTAAATGGGTTGATCCCGCACCAGATTTCGCTTGACGATTATTTTGTTGATCGCGAACACACTCCGGTTGATGAGTTTGGCGAATACGATTTTGAAGCGCTCGAAGCCATCGATATTGAGTTTTTTAATCAACAGTTGAACGAATTGCTTGAAGGTAAAGAAATTGAACTTCCGGGTTTTGATTTTCAAACCGGAAAACGAAAAGTATCGGGCAAAAAATTGAAATTGAGACCAAACGATATTCTTGTGGTTGAGGGAATTCACGGGATGAACCCGGGACTGTTGCCACATATTGAGCGGAAATTCACGTTTAGTATTTTTATTTCGGCATTAACACAAATTGCTTACGACGAGCACACACATATCTCAACTGCCGACAACCGGTTGCTGCGCCGCATCATCCGCGACAGCAAATACCGCGGTTACCCCGCGTGGGAAACCATCAAACGCTGGCCTTCGGTGCGCCGGGGCGAAGAGAAAAACATTTTTCCGCATCAGGAAAATGCCGATGTGATGTTTAATTCGGCTACGCTTTATGAACTTGCAGTACTGAAAAAATATGCCGAACCAATTTTGAAAAATGTGGAGGAAAATCGGGCTGAATATACCGAAGCAAGCCGGTTGCTCAAGTTTTTGTCGTGGTTTAAACAAATTGACGACCGCGAAATTCCGCCCACCTCTCTTTTACGCGAATTTTTGGGTGGAAGCAGTTTTGCGTACTAAAAATAATACGTGAATGCGTGAGTGCATGAATGGAAAAACTGTTAAACTGATAAATTGTTGGATTTTCGAACCTGAAACCTGAAACTAAAACTGATATGAAAAAGACACTCTTTCTGCTGGTAACCCTGTTGATAACACAACTTGTTTTCGCTCAACAGTTTGTGCCTAATTACGACGAAAGCAAAGTGCCAAAATTTGTGGTGCCCGATCCGTTGGTAACATTTCACCAGAAAAAGGTAAAGAATGTGAAAGACTGGGAGAAAAAACGCCGGCCAGAATTAATAAAAATTTTTACCCAAAATATGTTTGGCGAAATTCCGGAAGACCTGAGAGTTTCGTCTGTTGAGATTTTGGAGCAATCGGAAAATGCATATAATAGCCAGGCAAATCGCAAACAGGTATTGCTGCATTTCGAAAAAAACGGCAAAAAACTTGGGTTTACTATTTTAATTTATCTGCCGAAAAATGTGGAAAAGGCACCCCTGTTTCTGGGATATAATTTTTACGGAAACCACACCATTACCGATGATGCTGATGTGATAATTTCAGAAGCCTGGGTTGATGACAACCCTTCTTTTGGTATTATCAACAATCAGTTAACAGAACAGTCGCGCGGGGTGCGTACCAATCGCTGGGCCATTGAAAAAATGCTGGAAGCCGGATTTGGAGTTGCCACCATTTACTACGGCGAAGTGGACCCCGATAAAAATGATTTTACCGACGGTGTGCATCCGCTTTTGTACAAAAAAGAACAGGAAAAACCTGCTGTGAACGAATGGGGCAGTATTGCTGCATGGAGTTGGGGATTAAGCCGTGCGATGGATTATTTCGAAACCGACAGCGATATTGATGCTTCGAAAGTGATTGTTTTTGGTCATTCCCGGTTAGGAAAAACCTCGCTTTGGGCGGGTGCCACCGACCAACGGTTTGCCGCAGTAATTTCCAATAATTCGGGATGTGGCGGGGCCGCAGTCTCAAAACGCAAATTTGGCGAAACGATTGGCCGTATCAATACAGCTTTTCCGCACTGGTTTTGCGACAACTTTAAAAATTATAACAACAAAGAGGAGCAAATGCCATTCGACCAGCACGAACTGCTGGCGTTGATTGCGCCTCGGCCATTGTATGTTGCCAGTGCCGAGGAAGACCAGTGGGCCGACCCGAAAGGCGAACTGCTGGGCGCTTATTATGCAACTCCCGTTTATAGTCTGTACGGCAAAAAGGGGATTACAATAACAGAACTGCCGCCGGTAAACCAGCCAATTTTTAACACTGTGGCTTACCACATCCGCACCGGAAAACACGATGTAACCGAATACGACTGGGAACAATACATTAAATGGGCAAAAGAACAGTTGAATATCGAATGATGATTAACGATTTAAGAATTTATGATTGAATTGAGGTAGAATTAATTATGTGTTCTATGTGCCTATGTGGTGAAAAGATTAACGAATGATGATTAACGATTTTTGATATAAAATGGTAAATTGTACCCCGACGCTTCGGGGGTTAAATTGTAAATAAATAAATAGCTTATGAAAAACCTGACTTTTCCAATCCTGTTGATGGCAACAATGTTTGCCTGCACAACTCCCGAATCTCCAAAACCAGTATCGTTGTTTAATGGTGTTGATTTAACCGGCTGGCACGTGGATGTTCCGGCGATGGATCAGAACCCCGACACAGTGAACCCGTTTATTGTACGCGATTCGATGCTTGTAAGCCTCGGCACACCCGGTGGTCACCTGATTACCGACTCGGTTTACAGCAACTACCGCATTACAGCCGAATACAGTTTTGCCGGAGTCCCCGGAAACTGCGGTTTGCTGGTACACGCTTCCACTCCGCGTGCATTGTACGAAATGTTCCCGAAATCACTCGAAGTGCAGATGATGCACGAAAATGCCGGCGACTTCTGGTGTATTGTTGAAGACATTGTTGTGCCCGACATGGAAGCCCGCCGCGGCCCAAAGGAAGAGTGGGGGATTACTGAAGGAAAAGCGCGCCGCATACCAAATCTTACTGACGGCTCTGAAAAACCTTTGGGCGAATGGAACACAATGGTGGTTGAATGTGTGGCCGACACTATCAAAGTGTGGGTAAACGATGCCCTTGTAAATTATGGAATCAACTGCACCACCACCCGCGGTCAGGTTGCCGTTCAGGCCGAAGGCTCCGAAGTGGAATTCAGAAAACTGGAGTTGCTGGCAATTGACAGGATTACAAAAACGGAGTAATATTTTTTCAAAAAAAGTATAATAACTTCGTGCTATTAACTAGTTATGCCTCATGCTAAGGAAACCGACAGCGTACCAAATGACAGGAAAAATTATTAAATTTGTAAACTAAAATACAAGGAATTAGAATGAAAGAAAAACTGACAATAGACAAACTAAAAGCTGAAGCCAAAGCGTTTTGCATCGCAGAGTCAAAAATTCAAAATAAATCACTTTTTGGGGTAACTGACGGAAAAGCAGTTGGAACACATATCGAACATAAGTTTCAAGAGCAATTAAACTCAAAATACAAAACAACAATTGGTTCATCTGCAAATG
>JBFXFM010000056.1:0-29490 GCA_050179035.1 Draconibacterium sp.
CGATCTATTGGCTTTTACTATCCTGATTTTTTCAATTTCAATCAACAAGTTTTTTATTTCATCTGAACTTTGCATCCAACCGAACAATATTGCTTCTGTTTGTTTCAGAGTACGGGAAACACATTTATTAAAGTCCAAAACATCATTGAAGATTAAATTTATATAACCATCAATTTGACCTTCCGGAGCTTTTGGAATCGGTGTTTCGCTTAATTCAAACACGAAATATCGTGGAGTTCCTTTGTCAAAGTAAATTCGTTTTGCCGGGACAATAGGAAAATTGAAATGCCTTTGCAGTTGATGGATGATTGAAAAGTCTTTTGTTGCTTTTCCTTCGGCTAAATTCAATTCATTATTAATGTCAAAATCAGTACCTTTAAATAACACATACCGCTGGCTGTATTGTCTGAAACGAATCAATTGTTTCGTTTCCAGAACTTCAATTACATTTTCAGCATCAGGGATATTGAGTGCAATATGTGCGTATTTAACAAGGAATTCTTTTGTTACCTTTTGTCCTTGTCTTCCTAAAGCCGATATTAATCCGATGGTTTTAATAAGTTGAGCGGCAGCTTCGAAATCCTTCTCAAAAATTGTTTCGGCTCTTTGCAATGTTTCGTCAATTGCTTTCCATTGCGCGGAATCCTGGTTATACCTGGAATTTAATAAACTATGAAAATTGTATTTCAGATAATCATAAATGCAGGCAATGTTGTAATAATCATTTCCGTTGGCAAAATCATTAAGACCTAAATAATCTTCTGATTCCAGCATGGAAAAAAGTGAACGTTCATTTTGTCCATACCGTTGAAAGGCTACTGTAGCTATCGAGGCTGATAAAATATCAAGAGGAAAAAGTGTTTGTGCAAATTCAAAAGAAAAATAGTCGCGCATGGGAAATACATCGGCACTTTCAATTGATTCGAATAATTGTATTTGTGTTTTTGAGTCAATATTGCACGAATATTTTTTCTGTTTAATTCTTTCTGCGGCCAGAAAAAGCAGTTGCTCAACCGGTTCGTTAAAAGAGACTTCGGTCAGCCGACCTTTAACTTTGTCCCATTCGCTTTTTTGAGTTTTATTCAACGAGAGTGCATAATCCTCAAAAGGTTGGTGCAGCGTTGTTATAAAAAGAACGTGAAATTCAGGAGTATTTGCAAATTCGGCCAATTGTTGAATAAAATATAACTCTTCCTCAGGACTTTCTTTGGCAGCATATTCCAGAAATTTTCCAAATTCATCAACGACAATTAATTGCCCGATTTTGGATTGCTCCTTTATTTTGGTAATCTCTTTAAATTCATTAAAAATATCACCAAACGGATTCAGATTTAACGTTTCGCAAAAGGCATTTTTAAAAGATGAATAATTTCCAACAATAAACAGGGGTTCAAAGGAATCAATGTTACCAATGAGTGGGTTGATAAAATAGTTTGCCTTTTTATTGAGAACCTTCTCTAATGCTAAGATAAATGCTGATTTTCCTGTTCCATAGGCTCCTATAATGTTAAAGGAGTGATTCCCATTTCCGAAAAATGCAGAAGTAATTTTTTGATATGCTTTTTCTCCATTTCTCGTTGGAATATATTCGAGATAGCTTTTGCCATCGCGTAGAATATTAATGGATGGAGAATAATATTTAGTTTGCATAGTAATTCCTTAAAATTTCCCATTTGTTCAATCCTTCGGGCAACACCAAAACCAAATTTCCTGCGGTTTCAGATAAAATTACACCGGTGAATTCTTTCTCGATTTCTTTCAACTTTTTATATAATCCATCTTTACTAAGCAGAAAAACCAACCCCGGGCTATTGGCCTCTATTTCAAGTCGCTTAAATGCAAGATTGTTCGACGTTGGGAAATTATCCAAAATAGCAAAAAGTAATATTTCCGGAGGTATTGAATTTCTGTTTTCACCGTGCAAATGAAACCATTCCACCTTTTCTCTTTTATTGGTGCCTTCTTTAATCTCGTCCTCTATCGTGGTTGAAATCAATTCCAGTTCAATCATTAAACTATTGATTTCTTCCTCAAAATCTCTGGAAACATCCTGATAATCAATTTTACCATAAAGCCGGGTAAAAACAGAAATGTCTTTATCAATGGTATTTAAATTGAGTGTGTTATCATTCAGTTGAGAATATTTCCGTTTAATAAATGCTTTTAGTTGTTCTTTATTAAAAACAGCACGTTCTATCCGAAGCTCATTAAAAATCAGGTTATAAATGGAAGAATAGTTGGTTTTTATCAGATAATAATGCAAAAGCCATATTGTTCCGATGTCTTCTAAAAATGGGTCAAATCCATTGTCTGAAAAAATGTAATCAGCAATATCGGTGGGGATTTTATTTTTTTCATCGTAAAGCCCCAAAGCCTTCATCCAAAAATAAATTGAACTCACCATATTTTTACCAACGCCTAAGGCTACCACAGCATTTTCGTCGTTGAAATTTCCGCCATTTTTTATAAAATCGTATCCTTTTTTTGGCCAAAAAGTACGGACTATAAAAGTATCGTGTCCCGAGAATCTAAGTTTTTCCATGTTTTAAATGGGAATTTTTGGGTAAATATAAGTTTTCTGTTTTAAAATTTAACTCAAATCAAATACACAAATCTCCCTGTTTAAATTTGAGATTAATTTTTCTAATGCCATAAAATTTCTAATTTCCTGGATAAGCGGGTTAGCATTTGTAATACCCATTTTCTCCCTGAACCAGTCGCCACCCCCAGGTGACGGGGTAAAAGATTCGGTTGCGGAGGCCGGTGTTTCAAACAACCTACTAAATACTTATAGGAACACTCGTTCTACCATAATTCCGCCCCACCGCTGCGGTTCATGCCCCTACACAACAGTAAACTCATCTCTGTCCTCCAACAACGGGAAACTTTTTCTGAATTCATGCAGTTCGTTGTAGTTGATTTCGAAAGTTTGATTGGTTGGTTTGTCGCCAAGGTAAGTTGCATACCCTTTCGCATCTACAAAGGCTGAATCGCCCAGGTATTTCAGGCTGGCACCATCATTTCCCGTGCGATTGACCCCTATGCAATAACTCTGATTCTCTACTGCGCGCGCTGCCAGCAGGAGTTTCCACACATGATGACGCGGAGAAGGCCAATTGGCCATATAAATCAAAACATCGTAGTTTTCGCTGTTGCGGCTCCACACCGGAAAGCGCAAATCATAACAAATCAGCGGGCAAATCCGCCAGCCTTTGTATTCCACAATCAGTTTTTCAGCGCCGGACGAATAATGCATGTGCTCCTGCCCCATCGTGTAAAGATGGTGTTTGTCGTAATATTGAATTTTACCATCGGGAAAAACAAAGACAGCACGATTATAAATTTTTCCATTTTCTTCAATAATCAAACTGCCAACAATTGCAGCGTTTTTTAGTGCCGTGATGTGTTTCATCCAAAATATCGTGGAGCCATCCATCGGTTCCTTCAGTTTTTCCGGGTTCATCGAAAATCCGGTGGTAAACATTTCGGGAAGCACAAATAAATCGGTGTGCTCAACTGAAAAAACGATTTCAGTGGTTTTATCAAGGTTTGCCTGTGGATTTTCCCAGATAATATCGGGTTGAATGATTGTTATTTTCAGGTTTTGCATTTTCAGAGTTTTATTACCGTAACACCCACATTTTCAAATTTATCCATATTCATCAGCGCATCCGGAGCATCGTCAAGCGAAATTATTTTACCAACCAATAGTTCGGGTTTTAATTTCCCGGTTTTTATCATTTCAAACATTTCAGTGTACCGAAAAGCCTGCATTCCGTGGCTTCCCAGGATTTCCAGTTCATGGGCTACAACTTTGTCCATCGGGATTAAAGGATGTTTGTGATCGCCGGTCATTAATCCCACCTGTATGTGTTTTCCCCTTTTCCGCAAACACGAAATTGAATTAAAACAAGTTTCCTGACTGCCCAAAGCGTCAATAGAAATATGCGCTCCCCGACCGGTCAGGTTTCTGATTTCTTCGGGAATATCAGTTGTTTTTCTTGCATTGATTGTCAATGTTGCGCCTGTTTCTTTCGCAATTTCCAGTTTTTCATCATCAATATCAACGGCAATCACATTTGCTCCGGCGGCGGCAGCAATCATAATCGCCGAAAGCCCCACTCCACCGCAACCGTGTACGGCAACGAACTGTCCGGCTGTTACTTTTCCCTGATCAATTACAGCCCTGAATGATGTCACAAACCTGCAACCCAAACTTGCAGCAGTTACAAAATCAATTTCATCTGGAATCTTAACCAGGTTGATATTGGCGTATTTAATTTCGACAAACTCGGCAAACGAGCCCCAGGCAGTAAATCCCGGTTGAAACTGGTGGTCGCAAACCTGGTGATTGCCCGAAATACATTCGGGACAATGACCACAACCGCCTACAAAAGGAACGGTCACACGATCTCCAACTTTAAAGTTTGTTATTTCTGAACCAGTTTCAACGATAATTCCGGCCAATTCGTGCCCCGGAACATGCGGAAGAACAATATCAGAATCGTGTCCCATCCAGCCATGCCAATCGCTCCTGCACAAACCTGTTGCTTTCACCTTAATAATCACACTGTCAGGCGAAACTTTCGGATTTTCCACCTCCCGGATTTCAACAGGCCCCTGAAATTTTTCGAAATAAACGGCTTTCATAAAGTTGGTATTGAATCTCAAAAATAGAATTATTCCGGGTGGGAAGGAATTCTTATGTGGAAAAAAGTTGATTAAGAACCTTCTTCATATCAATTCAAAAAAGAACCGTTTTTTAGACTACATCTTTAAAATTTCCGTTGGCTTCAGCCAACGGAATAGACGAGCTGAAAAAAAGGCTTTAGCCACATTTTAAAACAATGTGGCTAAAGCCGATAGTTGCACAAACCTCTTTGTCCGTTGGTTAAAACCAACGGCAAAAAAGAAACTAAAGTTGCTTGAAAAAATCGTTTCCTTTGTCGTCAACGATGATAAACGCAGGAAAATTTTCGACCCTGATTTTACGAACGGCTTCCATTCCAAGCTCTTCAAAATCAACAATCTCAACTGATTTAATGCTGTTTTTGGCAAGAATTGCTGCCGGCCCGCCAATGGAACCAAGGTAGAATCCGCCATATTTTTTGCAGGCATCAGTAACCTGTTGTGTGCGGTTTCCTTTGGCCACCATAATCATTGAACCACCATGACTCATAAACTCGTTTACATATACATCCATACGTCCCGCAGTTGTTGGCCCGAAACTTCCGCTGGCCATGCCCTTTGGTGTTTTAGCCGGACCAGCATAATAAACCGGATGATTTTTAAAGTATTCCGGCATCGGTTTGCCTTCGTCAAGCATTTTTTTAATCTGAGCATGAGCAATATCACGCGCCACAATCAAAGTTCCGTTCAGGTTTAAACGGGTTTTAGTTGGATATTCTGAAAGTTCTTTCAGTACTTCTTCCATTGGTCTGTCGAGGTCAATATCAACAGCAGGTTGCATCGACGGCGCTTTTGATGGCAGAAAACGAGCCGGGTTCTTTTCCAGTTCTTCAAGGAAAATTCCATCTTTTGTAATCTTTGCCTTAATGTTTCTGTCGGCACTGCAACTTACACCCAGCCCCACCGGACACGAAGCAGCGTGCCGTGGCAACCGTATTACACGTACATCGTGCACATAATATTTCCCGCCAAACTGTGCTCCTAATCCACATTCCTGCGCTATCTTTTCAACTTTTGCTTCCCACTCTAAATCGCGGAATGCCTGTCCACCTTCATTACCTTCGGTTGGCAGATTATCGTAATAACCTGCCGATGCTTTTTTTACAGTTGCCAGCGTAGCTTCGGCCGATGTGCCTCCGATAACAAGTGCAAGGTGATACGGCGGACATGCAGAAGTTCCGAGGTCCATAATTTTTTCCTTTACAAATTTTGTCAACGCTTCATCGGTTAACAACGATTTGGTTTGTTGGTACAGGTAGGTTTTATTGCCCGAACCGCCACCTTTAGTAATAAACAGAAACTCATATTTGTTTCCCTGCTCTGCATAAATATCAATTTGCGCCGGCAGGTTAGTTCCCGTGTTTTTTTCGTCGAACATGGTAAACGGAACGACTTGTGAATAGCGAAGGTTTCGTTCTTTATAAGTATCGAAAATACCTTTCGATAAATGCTCCGCATCGTTAACACCCGTGTAAACATTTTCGCCTTTTTTGCCAAGTACAATTGCTGTTCCTGTGTCCTGGCATGTGGGCAATTCACCTTCGGCTGACACCACCTGATTCATAAGCATGGTATGCGCCACAAAGCGGTCGTTGTCGGTTGCTTCAGGGTCGTCGAGAATTTTCACCAGCTTTTCGAGATGGGCAGTTCTCAGGTAAAACGAAACATCGTCGAATGCTTCGCGGGCAAGCATCTCAAGCCCTTCAGGTTGCACTTTCAGAATCTCGCGACCATCAATAGTTACTGTCGATACAAAGTCTTTGGTGAGTAAACGGTAATTTGTTTCGTCCTTTAAAATTGGGAATGGTTTCTGGTATTTGAATGTCATTTTACTTTGGTTTTTGAAATTTACTAGTGGAGCAAAGATAAAACTATTCATTTTGATTACTAATCAGGGGATGATTTACAACTCAAAAGTTAACAGTTCGAAACAGCTTCAGTTTTATGCTTTATCAAAATTGTTTGGTATTTTCACCCGCCTAAAATAAAATGAAATACCATGTTCCGAAAAATCTTAATAATTCTGGTTTTGATAACCCCCTATTTTGCTGGTGCACAAAAATATGTAATGGTTTGGAGCGATGAGTTCAACACGCCCGGGCTTCCTGACAGTACTCGCTGGAGTTACGAAAAAGGAAAATTAAGAAACAATGAGTTACAGTATTATACTGAAAAACGATTGGAGAATGCGCGTATTGAGGATACGGTTCTTGTGATTGAAGCCAGAAAAGAGAATTTTGCAGGTTCGCAATATACTTCGGCAAGCCTGATATCGAAAGGAATTGGTGACTGGAAATATGGCAAAATTGAAATAAGTGCAAAAGTACCTACTGGCAAAGGAACATGGCCTGCATTGTGGATGATGCCAACCAACAGCGAGTACGGCGGTTGGCCACGTAGTGGTGAAATCGATATTATGGAGTACGTGGGTTACCAGCCAGCCTATCTTTATTACACCTGTCATTTTGAGGGAACCAACGGAACCGGGCATCAGCAAAGTGGCATCAGCAATTCGCAAATCGCCAATCCATTCAACAAATTTATCAAATTCGGAATCGTGTGGACACCTGAAAAAATTGAATGGTATGCCAATGATGTTAAGTATTTTACCTACACAAAAAAGGCAGACGATTACAGAACATGGCCTTTTAACAAAGAATTTTACCTGATTATGAACCTCGCATACGGTGGAAGCTGGGGAGGTTCAGCCGGAGTTGACGATACAAAATTACCCCACAAATTTCTGATTGATTATGTGCGGGTTTATCAACTTCAGGAAACCGAAGGGCCTTTCAGCCTTACCATTCTGC
The DNA here is from genome assembly GCA_050179035.1 of Draconibacterium sp. Taxonomy (GTDB): domain Bacteria; phylum Bacteroidota; class Bacteroidia; order Bacteroidales; family Prolixibacteraceae; genus Draconibacterium. The sequence goes on from JBFXFM010000056.1 coordinate 7,500, forward strand.
CGGCCAACCATGGTAGTATTGAGATTTCTCCTGCAATGGACTTGTATCCTGAAAATACCAAGATTACATTAACAGCCGTTCCCGATTCAGGCTACCAGTTTAAAGCCTGGGAATACCAGAGCGGAGCCAATCCGTTTACGCTCACGGTTAACAAAAAAACAGTCGTCAATCCCATTTTCTTTAATCCTTCAGAGTTGCTTTCAAATAGCGAATTCGACCAAACCATCAATCCATGGTCGTTTTATGTTGAAAATTCTCAAAACTCGACCTATCTGGCTAAAACGGAAGACAGCGTATTTGTGATCGACATTACAAAATCGCCCGGAACCGACTGGAAATTAGGTTTCCAGGAATCTGGACTTTCGATGGAAAAAGCAAGCTACAAACTCAGATTCGATGCCTGGGCACAAAATCCGAATACGGTGGCAATTACTGTTTCGAAAAACTATTCCGACTGGGGAGCACTGGTTTCAAAAAGTGCCAGTATTCTATCAACAAAAAAAAGCTTTGAACTTGATATCACCATGCCAAAAGCCGATGACAATGTGCGGTTGTATTTTGGAATTGGCAGATTTATCGGAAAGGTTTATTTCGATAACATCAGCCTCACTAAGGTTACCAATCCAACCGGAATTGCTGATTTAAAAAAAGATAACAATACCTTTTCGGTTTATCCAAACCCCACCTCCGGAAAATTCAGAATTAAAATTGCAACAGAAATATTCAGACCTGAATCAAAAATTGAAATGTTTTCATCTGACGGAAGACCTGTTTTCACTCAGTTTCTGTTGGAAGACAACAGCGAAATAAATCCGGGTAAACTACCCCCTGGGTTTTATTTGTTGAAAATTACCGCCGGAGAAAAAAATTTCGCCAAATCATTGATTGTTCAATAGTTTCAGAAATCAAAACATGCTTTCAATCAAATTATATTTAAACTGCTAATACCAATCGAAAATGAAATTCGGATACTTCGACGACGAAAACCGTGAATATGTGATAACCAACCCGCAAACGCCGTGGCCCTGGATAAATTACCTCGGAAACGAAGATTTTTTCTCGCTGATTTCGAATACTGCCGGTGGCTATTCGTTTTACAAAGACGCCAAATTCCGCCGCATTACAAGGTACCGTTACAACAACGTGCCAATGGACAGCGGAGGCCGTTACTTTTACATAAAAGATGGAGAAACCACCTGGTCTCCAGGCTGGAAACCAGTAAAAACACCGCTCGATGTGTATGAGTGTCGTCATGGGATGAACTACACAAAAATTAAGGGCGTAAAAAACGGTTTGGAGGCCGAAGTTCTGTTTTTTGTACCACTTAAAACCCATGCCGAAATTCAGAAACTAACCCTGAAAAACCTTTCGTCTGAAACGAAAAACATCAAACTTTTTTCGTTTGCCGAATGGGCGCTTTGGAATGCCGCAAGCGATATGGAAAACTTTCAGCGCAATTTTTCAACCGGAGAAGTTGAAATTGACGGGTCGGTTATCTACCACAAAACCGAATACAAAGAGCGCCGCGACCATTATGCTTACTACTCAGTGAACGCACCCGTTCAGGGTTTTGATACTGACCGCGAATCGTTTTTCGGATTATATAATGGTTTCGATGAGCCGCAGGTTGTAGCCGACGGAAAACCGCGAATGAGTGAAGCACACGGCTGGTCGCCAATTGCATCACATTATCTTGAAATTGAACTTGCTCCCGGTGAATCAAAAGACTTCGTTTTTGTTTTGGGATATGTTGAAAACCCGCAGGAAGAAAAATGGGAATCAAAAAATATCATCAACAAAGTAAAGGCACGCGCCACAATTGCGCGTTTCGATACCACTGAAAAAGTGGATGCTGCATTCTTCGAATTAAAAAAATACTGGGATAATTTGCTGAGCATTTATAATGTGAAATCGGGCGACGAAAAACTCGACAGGATGGTGAACATCTGGAACCAGTACCAGTGCATGATTACATTTAATTTCTCGCGCTCGGCTTCATTCTTCGAAAGCGGAATCGGGCGTGGAATGGGTTTCCGCGACTCGAACCAGGACTTGCTTGGGTTTGTGCACCAGATTCCGGAAAGAGCGCGCGAAAGAATCATTGACATCGCATCTACTCAATTTGCCGACGGCGGTTGTTACCATCAGTATCAGCCGCTCACCAAAAGAGGGAACAACGATATTGGCGGTGGTTTTAACGACGACCCGCTGTGGTTGATTGCCGGAACAGTAAGCTACATCAAAGAGTCGGGCGATTTCGGAATTCTGGATGAAATGGTTCCGTTTGATAACGACTGGAGTGTGGCAAAAACGTTATTTAACCACCTCACCGTTTCATTCGACCATGTAATCAACAACCTCGGGCCACACAAACTGCCGCTGATTGGCCGTGCCGACTGGAACGACTGCCTCAACCTGAACTGCTTTTCCAACGACCCTAACGAATCGTTTCAAACCACCGAAAACAAAACCGAAGGTTCAAAAGCCGAGTCGCTGATGATTGCCGGATTGTTTGTTTTTTATGGCCGCGAATATGCCGATTTGTGCAGGTTTACAGGTAAAATAAATGAAGCTGAAAGAGCCGGAAAACACATTGACGAAATGATTGAAGCCATTAAAAAACATGGCTGGGATGGCGAATGGTTTTTACGAGCCTACGATTATTATGGCAACAAAATTGGCTCGAATGAAAACGAAGAAGGCAAAATATTTATCGAATCGAACGGCTGGTGCGGAATGGCAGGAATCGGTAAAGAAGAAGGAATGGTTGAAAAAGCGATGAATTCGGTAAAAGAACGCCTTGATTGCGAACACGGAATTGTGCTGAACAATCCGGCTTTCACGAAATATTACATCGAATATGGTGAGATTTCGAGCTACCCGGCTGGTTATAAAGAAAATGCAGGCATTTTCTGTCATAACAATCCGTGGATTATGATTGCCGAAACAGTGGTTGGAAACGGCGGCAGCGCCTGGGATTATTACAAAAAGATTTGCCCATCGTACCTCGAAGAAATCAGCGATTTACACAAAACCGAACCCTATGTTTATTCGCAGATGATTGCCGGAAAAGATGCTTTTAAACCTGGTGAGGCTAAAAATTCATGGCTCACGGGTACTGCAGCCTGGAACTTTTTCGCCATTTCTCAATTTATTCTGGGAATTCAGCCAGATTATGACGGATTGGTGATAAATCCCTGCATTCCAAAAGATTGGAAAGGATTCAGCATTACCCGCAAATTCAGGGGAACAACATACCATATCAATGTTGAAAATCAGGAAAATGTTTCAAAAGGTGTGAAAGAATTGTGGATTGATGGTAAGAAACTTAATGGAAACAAAATTCCGCTATCAGACAATAAAACCTGCCGAATAAAAGTGGTTATGGGTTTATAGCTTCGGGACTTCTACTTTCCAAAGTCAAAATTTTCTTTGAGTTAAAACTCAAAGTCCCGAAGGCATGAGATTCAGGAAAATTTTGAGATAAAACACAATTTATTTAAAGTTAAAAAGTTGATTATGAAAGTCATTTTTTAGTTTTGCGCCCATGATGCGAATAAAGTACCTTTTTCTGTTTGTTTTAACCGGATTTTTCTGTTTAAACTCCCTGGCACAGAGCAACAATGCCACAATTAAAGGTATTGTGTTAAGCAGTGAGGGTCAACCGCTCGACATGGTAAACGTTTCTCTGAAAGACTATGTTTTAGGAACAAGTTCAAAACGTGATGGCACATTTAACCTCCGTATTCCTGCTCAGAAAAAGATAATTGTTGTTTTCTCGTCGATGGGTTACCAAACCGCCTTCGATACGATTACCGCAAAGCCAGAAGAAGTTATTACTTTGAAAATCAACTTACAGGAATCGAATCTAAAACTTGCGGAAGTAATAGTTTCGCAAAACCGTCGTGAAGGGGGCAACGTAACCCGCATCGATCCGAAAATGCTCGATTTGGTTTCTGGTTCGGCTACCGGCGCGGTTGAAACGCTTATAAAAACACTGCCAGGCGTTTCGTCGAACAACGAACTGAGTTCGCAATACAATGTGCGTGGCGGAAATTTCGACGAAAATCTTGTGTATGTAAATGATATTGAAGTTTACCGGCCATTCCTGATTCGCTCAGGCCAGCAGGAAGGACTGAGTTTTATCAACAGCGATATGGTTTCAACCATCGAGTTTTCGGCAGGAGGTTTCGATGCCAAATACGACGATAAAATGTCGTCGGTACTCGACATAAAATACCGGAAACCAGCAGGTTTTGCTGGTTCGGCAATGGTAAGTTTGTTGGGAGCAACAGCCCATTTTGAGGATGTTGCATTAAATGGCAAACTTTCGCACATCTCCGGAATCAGGTATAAAACCAGCCAGTATTTGTTGGGTTCACTCGACGAACAAGGCGAATACGATCCGCAGTTCTTTGATTTTCAAACTTATATTACTTACCAGTTTTCCGACAAGTTCGATATTTCGGTTTTGGGCAATATTGCACGAAATCAATACAAATTTGTACCCGAAACCCGCGAAACCACTTTCGGCACCTGGGATGCTCCGCTAAACACAAAAATTTATTTTGATGGTCAGGAAGTTGATGATTTTCAAACATATCTGGGCGCTGTTTCGGGTAACTATCACCCAAACAACCATTTAAATTTGAAATTTATTGCCTCGGCATATTATGCCACCGAAAAGGAAACCTATGATATTCTTGGCGATTATTACCTGAACGAACTTGAACGCGACATGTCGAAGGAAGAATACGGCGATAGTGTGCTTAACCTCGGCGTTGGTTCGTTTATTAATCATGCACGCAACAACCTGAAATCGAAGGTTTACAGTTTTGCCCACCGCGGCGCTTTCGACACAGGTAATCATCTGATTAACTGGGGAGTGAAATTTCAACACGAAGATATCGACAGCAAAATTAACCAATGGGTTTACCGCGATTCAACCGGATATTCTATTCCTTACTCTGATACGGAAGTGCTGCTTTATTCAAAACTGAACAGCAAAAACAGGATTAACTCCAATAGAATAACGGGTTTTGTACAGGACAATTTCAAAATTTCGTCTTCTAACGGCGATCTTTACCTCAACGGTGGAATCAGGTTTCATTACTGGGATTTTAACAACAAATTTCTCGTGAGCCCGAGGGCAACAATCAATTATTACCCTGATTGGGAAACTAAAATCTCGTTTCGCTTATCGGGTGGAATGTATTATCAAACAGCGTTTTTCAAGGAGTTGCTGTTTACCGACGGAACACTTGATTACGGAAACAAAGCACAACGCTCTTACCAGGTACTTGCCGGAACCGATTTTCTGTTTACTGCCTGGGACCGCCCGTTTAGGGTAACTTCAGAGGCTTATTATAAATACATGAACAGATTGATTCCGTACCAAATTGATAATGTGCGCATTCAGTACCTGCCTGAACTTGAATCGAATGGCTATGCAACAGGTATTGATACAAAAATAAATGGCGAATTTGTAAGCGGACTGCAATCGTGGGCAAGTCTTTCGTTTATGTCAACCAAAGAGAATATTATTGGCGACGGGCACGGCTGGATTCGGCGCCCCAGCGACCAGTGGATGAATTTCAGCCTTTTCTTTCAGGATTATCTGCCGGGAAATCCATCGTACAAAATGCAGCTTTCAGGATTTTACGGGGCTGGGTTACCAGCCGGGCCACCCAACGGAGAACCCTACCAGCGGGTTTACAAAGTACCGCCTTACCGCCGTATCGATGTTGGTTTTTCAAAAGTGCTCATCAGCGAGGCAAACCCGCTGAACCGGGGATTTTTCAGCAATCTCAAAGATGCCTGGATAAGTCTGGAAGTTTTCAATCTATTGAATATCAATAACACAATCTCGTACTATTGGGTTTCGAGTATGGAAGGCGACCAGTTTGCCGTACCCAATTATCTTACAGGAAGAAGAATAAATCTGAAACTGAATGTGAAATTCTAAATAGCCCCTCCCGACCTCCCCAAGGGGAGGAGATAAGAGGAAATTGATATCGGACAACAATGATTTTTAGAGTTTGTATTTAGAATACAAACTATTTATATTTGCACGTATTTTATTGTACATCAAAATGATAACAAAGCAACAATTACAGGAGATTGTAACTGAGCAATCGGAAAACTTCAAAAAGAAACGATTGATATTGATGAACGATTTTTTCTGAAAGATTGATTTTATCCTGCCTTTCAGGCAGTTGGAGAATGGGATTCAATGTCCTTAGGTCGTTGACCTAAGGTTATGAAAATAAAACACCATCAGTGTTTGGTCACAAAACAGATAATCATTTAATTAAATATCAATTCATTATGAAACTCACTATTTACCAGGTTGATGCCTTTGCAGAAAAGGTTTTTGAGGGAAATCCGGCAGCTGTAATTCCGTTGCAGGAATGGCTACCGGATGTATTAATGCAACAGATTGCTTTAGAAAACAACCTGTCGGAAACCGCATTTTTTGTGCCTATTGAATTGGGTTTTCATCTCCGCTGGTTTACACCCAAAGCCGAAGTAAAATTGTGCGGACATGCCACGCTTGCCACTGCTCATGTTCTTTATAATCATCTTGGTTTTGCTGAAAACGAAATCAGGTTTGACTCATTGAGCGGAGAGTTGAAAGTAACCCGCGAAAAGGACCTGATTATACTTGATTTCCCCGCTTTAACTGCTACTGAAACCGAAATTCCGGAATCAGTTGCCAAAGCATTTAATATTGCTCCAAAAGCATGTTTTAAAGGCCGCGACGATTACATGCTGGTTTTTGAAAACGAGCAAGAAGTTCTTGCGTTGCAACCCGATTTTCAACAATTGGTAAACGCACAGACTCGCGGAGTGATTTGTACTTCAAAATCAAACAAATACGACTTTGTTTCCCGTTTTTTTGCGCCTGCCGTTGGCATTAACGAAGACCCGGTTACAGGCTCGGCACACACCATGCTGATTCCGTTCTGGGCTAAAAAACTGGGGAAAAATGAATTGCTTGCAAAACAGGTCTCCGCACGCGGAGGAATTTTAAACTGCAAAATGGCCGGCGAACGCGTTGAAATTGGCGGTAAAGCAGTAACTTTCCTCACGGGTGAAATCAATATTTAAACAAGTTAGAAAATGGAAATTCTGAATTTTGATGAAAGGATAATCGCCAACTATATCGAAACTATCCGTCCGCCTGTTGAAGTGCGAAAAAGTGTTGACTTGGGTTATGCCTTCAGCGAAAAGGAGGTCGTGCTGTTCGAAATCAGGCCAATTTCGGGCGAAACAAACCGGATGGCCCACTACCCTTTTGTAAAGGCAAAATACATTAAAGCGCACAAACACTGGAAAATTTACTGGATGAGTGCCACAGAGAAATGGGAATTATACGAACCCAATCCAACTGTCCGGGACCTTGCTGAGTTTGTGGAGATTGTTGAGAACGATGAACTGGGGTATTTCAGGGGGTGATTAATCCAACACCGACTTCATAATCCGCTCTTTTACAACCTCATTTAATTCTTCAGGTTTTAAATTTTCAGGATAAACGGCAGGCAGAAATTCAACAGTAATCTTCTCCCCTCTTTTGATGCGTTTTTGTCCCGATGACATGGCTTTGTAGGCTCCCGAAATAGCAATCGGCACAACCGGAATATTCAGTTCGGTGCTTAAAATGGCGTATGTTTTTTTGAAATCGCCCATCTCACCGGTTTTAGTGCGGGTTCCTTCAGGAAAAATCAGGATTTTTTTACCTTGTTTTACCACCTCAGCCATCTTTTGGATGGAGTATTTCAAATCATTGGTTAAATCCATTACGATAATGTTGGTGCGACTGGCCAAATACCTGCGGACTGGTCCGTTTACATGGTCGTTTTTGGCATACGAGTAGGTTTCTTTCAAAACATTTTTGTCGAGATACGAAAGCACAAGAAACGCATCAAGCTTACTTTGGTGGTTGGGTGCAAAAAAACAGGGGCCATTGGGAATATTTTCAAGACCTTTTACATCGTATTTAAAAAACAGCCTGAAAACACCACGAACCGATTTTACTATGGGGCCCAGCAGAAAAGAGGTTTTTGGCAAAATCACTTCCTGTCCTTCTTTTAAATCGCCACTCCACGAAGTTTTTTCCTCGGTTTTATGAAACAATTTATTGGACTGAATGTGCTCGGCAATCTTTTTCACTGACGGGAATTTCATCAACTGCTCTTCGCTGAAATTGATTCCGAAGGTTTTTTCGATATAATCAATCAGGCTCAGTTTACCGATGGAATCCATCGAAATATCAAATACCAGGTGGTGGTCGGGCAAAACATCCATATCAACCTGACTTTCAATAAACGATTTTATTGCATGATATTCTGAACTTTCAGGTTCTTCAGAAACCGATTTTTTACTTTCGGGCTGTTCAACCAGTTCGGCTAATTTAAACCGCTGCAGTTTGGCAAGTCGGGTTCTTGGGAGTTCTGTTCTCACAATTGTAAACTGCATAATTCGTTTGTAAGAACTCATTCCGGCGTTAAAAGGCGTGATAATTTCGTCGCGGAAATACTGGTTAAAATCAGTCACACTGTTCTCCGAAAGAAAACTTAAATCGGGGTGAATGACGGCGTGCAGCATTTCGTTGTGAAGAAAAACACCAACTTCTTTAATTGCCGGAGAAAACGATGCCAGTTTACTTTCAACTTCCACAGGATTAACGTTTTTCCCGTTTGGAAGGATGATGATTTCCTTTTTACGTCCGGTGATGTACAAAAATCCGTCTTTGTCAAAATGACCCAAATCTCCTGTGTGCAGCCAGCCATCTTTTATTACTTCGGCCGTTTCTTCGGGCCGGTTGTAGTATCCTTTCATAATGCTGGGACCTTTGGCAACAATTTCGCCATCGCGGATTTCAACGGTAAGTCCAGGCAATGCTTCGCCTGTTGAACCGATTTTCACCCTTTCGGGGCGCGGAAATGTAATCATCGGCGCGGCTTCGGTCATTCCGAAACCTTCGAGAATATCAAATCCAAGGTCATAAAAGAAATAGCCCACTTCTTTGTTTAATGCAGCGCCACCGGCAATCATGAATTGCAAATGTCCGCCAAAACTTTTATGTACTTTCCCGAAAATCTTTTTCCCCAGTTTGCGATTTTTGGTTTTCATTACCACCTTCAGTAAAATCCGGCCAACCGGACTTTTATCGATTTTTGCTTTAATACCTTTATACATCAGTTCGTACAAACGCGGAACTCCCAAAAAAACACCCACCTGGTTTTCAGCAAAAGTTTTCATCAGGTCCGACGATTGCATCGACGGAGTCAATACAACGGTGGTTCCCACATACAACGGTGTCATCAGCGAACCCACCAGCGGAAAAACATGGTGCAACGGCAGAAAAATCATCACTTGCCGGTCGGGCGTAAATATTTCACAGTCAATCACCGCGTTCATATTCTGAATGATGTTGGTGTACGAAAGCATTACGCCTTTCGGGCTGCCGGTAGTGCCCGAAGTATAAATAATTACAGCAGTTGTATCATCATCTTCTGGTCCGAGCCATTCATTTTCAACAGTTTCGTCGGGGAGATTGATTTCCTCAAAAACAAGTATTTCGGGTTTGTGGCAGATTAGTTTTTCAACTTTTGCGAATGATTCTTTCATCCCTTTGCTGATAAACAGCAGTTCGGGTTTGCAGTCGTCAATAATATAGGCAACATCCTCGGCAGATGCCAAAAAATCAATGGGTACAGCAACACAGTAGTTTTGAAGGGCTGCATAAAATGCGTATATCCATGCGGGACTATTCTCGGCATAAATGGCAACCTTTTTAAATCCTTTGCTTTCGAAAAGCATGGCAAACTGCCGCGTATTTTTTAAAAACTGGCTGTATGTTATATCTCCCTGCGCGGTAATAATCACTCTTTTATCGGGATATTCCCTGTTTATAATCGCTTTTGTCATAATCAACTTCTTTAGATAAGTCTAAATATTAAGGCGATAAGTTTTGTTTTACTTCCGGTTTCTTCTTTTTGCAAAAGAACGCAAGTCTAAAACTTTTCAATTTAAAAGTAACCAAATAAAACAGTTTTTCGGATAACCATCAATTTTTGTTATTTGTTTTAAAAGGTACCAGATTTAATGAATAGGATTCTAACTGAATTCAAAATCTACAATATTTTCCACCTTTTTATTATGTTTGTTCGGCTACAATTTTAACAGTTACTTACTTTATCAACTAATCTTGCAGGATATGAAAAAACGTGTCGTTTTACCACTGTTCTTAATGGTTTTTGCTTTTGTAACGATTGCAAAAGCGCAAGATGAAACGGGTGAAAAACCAATGTGGAACCACTATTTTGAAGCAGATTTTTATTTTGAGGATGATTTCTACGTGTTGCCAATGTATCGTGCCGACCGCAATCATTTGCACCTCGAAGCCAGGTACAATTACGAGGATTTTGAGACTTTTTCGGCCTGGGGCGGCTACAACCTTTTTGGGGGCGACAAACTTGAATATGCTTTTACACCCATGGCTGGTCTGGCATTCGGTAACACCAATGGATTGGTAACCGGCGCCGAGATGACTTTTACATTGGGGAGTTTCGAATTATACAACGAGTCGGAATACCTTGCCGGATTTGAAAGCAAAGAAGACAACTTTTTTTATGCCTGGACCGACTTTACCTATTCGCCTAAAGACTGGCTCTGGTTCGGACTCAGCAGCCAAATCACAAAAGAATATCAAAGCGATACTGAATTCAGGTCCGGTTTAATACTTGGGGGCGGTTATAAAAACTTTGAACTTTCAGGCTACTATTTTGAAGGCTGGAGTGGCCCGGCATTTTTAATGTTTGCACTTTCTTTCAGTTTCCCGGAGTAAATAAAATTAATGTCATACTTGCGAGCATTTCTGAAGTTCCTCAGCGAAGAACTTAGTTTTTCAGTGATATGCAAAAAACAACGAGGCTGATATTTTTACAATGCCAGCCTCGTTGTTGAGTTCATTACTTTTTGGTTTTACTCCCCTATTTTATAAGCCATTAAGGCATTACCGTGGCGCACAAATAATAGTCCGCTATCGATAACGAGGCGTGCCCAGTGCTGGTCGGTTCCCAGCGGTACTTTGAATTTACTGATTACTTTAATCTTTTCAGGCGAGGCTTCCATCAAAGCGATTTCTCCATCATTTTCGCCATAACAATAGAAAAGTCCATCGGCGTAAATCACTGAGCCACCACCAAATTCCTTGTTCTGAATTTTCAATTCTCCGGTGTTCCAGTCAAGCACTTGCCAGTCAGATTTCAAATATGCCGACAAATAAAGATGTTCACCCAGTTTTACCATTCCTCCCATCAGGTTCATCAGTTTGTTATTCCGCCATATTTCGCTTACACTTTTACCATCTTCAGAGAGCTGAAGCAGCACAATTCCCGATGTTTTTTCGCGCCCGGCAGTTGCAACAAGCAACCTTCCATCGGCATAAACAGGTGTGTTTGCATGAATTTTATTGCCTTGTGTCTGTTCAACACGCCAGTACTTTTCACCAGTTGCAGCGTCGAAACCCATCACCGAATGCGAAGTCATGGCAATTACCAGCTTTTTACCATTGTGATTCACCAGAATGGGTGAATTGTAGGTCGCAATTTCTTCGTTTCCCGACGAACTCCAGACTGTTTTTCCGGTAAAACGGTTGAGGGCAACAATATTGTTTTCTTTTCCTCCGGGAACACAAATCAGGTTATCGCCATCAATTAAAACCGATTCAGAATAGCCAAACTGAATAACTGAATCGACACCCAAATCCTTCATAAAATTGACTTTCCAAACTTCATTGCCATTTTCTGTATTCAAACAATACACAGCGCCCATACCACTTTCAATATAAATCAGGTTATCAACCACAACAGGTGTTGAACGTGTTCCATGAAAATTCAGTGCAAAATCTTTTCCGTATTCTTTTTTCCAGAGCAGTTTTCCGTTTAAATCGAAAGTATAAAGCGACCCGATGGATTCAATGGTATCTTTTACACCGGTTACAAAAACCCTGTTGTTAGCCACGGCAACTGTGGAATGACCAAATCCCAGCCCTTCGAATGACCACGCCATTTCGGGTCCGTTTTCAGGCCATTGTTTTAAAAGATTTGTTGCCGGATATATACAGTCACGGTTGGGTCCCTGCCAGTCTGATTTCTCTTTTTCTGACTGAAAACCGAATAATATCATCATCACAAAAGGTAAGAAGTAAGCAAAGTTTTTCATATTGTCGTTTATTTTTTTATCATTTGTACTTCTTTGATGAAATGATTACAGTTGTTTCTTTTTCCACTGTTTTTTATTTTAAGTAATGAGTGCAAGTTCGTTCGCAGAATAAAAAGCGCTGTTGGCAGAAAAATTTCGTCAGTTCACAGATATTATTTCCAGTGGTGAGATGATTTGCGTAATTTGGTTTGCGATATTGAACTTTTGAAAGCCAGAAAACAAAACAATTATGAAAGCAATTATTCTTCTCTCTTCAATTTTCTACATTCTTGGATTAAAAATCGGTCATAAAATCGATGTCATCAGAGCAGCAAATCCGATTCAGAAAATTACAACAACAACAAACGCAGTTAAATCGGCTGCAAAGTCGGTGTATTTCAGCGAGGAAGCAAAAAAAATACCTGCTGTTGATTCATTAAAGTGCGAAAATTCAGCTAACAGAAAAACAGAAGCAGCAAAGCATTTTTGAATACGGCAACTTTTTCATAATTAAACAGCTACAAAGGGAATCAAAAACGATTCCCTTTTTTTATTTTCTAAATCTGATTTTCAGGGTACCCAGTTATCTAAGCTTTTAACACCCCAAAAATCAGCAAAATAAACCACCAATTTTTGAAGTGGAAAATTGCAATTAAAGAATTTAATCTGTTATTTTAACAAATCTTAAGAGTTGATTAAGCTGGGAAATGGAGATTTGATTTAGTGAATTATAATTAAGAAAAATGAAACTGTCGCAAACTATATTCAGAATATCACTCAAAACTATCATTTGGATATTTCTTTTTTACAGTTTATCTGTACCGGTAAAATCTGCAGGTAATGAAAATTCAAGGAAATATTTTATCGATAATCAAACATCCTATACTATTACCAACCAAACATGGGAAACTGTACCAACTGGTGGCGACACCATTTTTATTTTAGCAGAAAGAACGCGAGCTTTGCGTTTTGAACAAATGAGCGGGACAGAAGAAGCTCCTATTGTAGTTATTAATTCAGGAGGTCAGGTGCAAATCAATACTGAAGCGTGGGGAGCTATAACTTTTGAAAATTGCAACTTTTTTAAAATCTCAGGGAATGGTGTTAAAGGAATTCAATATGGTTTTTCGTTGGCCGCTGCTACTTGTGGATTAGCCTTTTCAGAGTTAAGTTCTGATTGTGAAGCTGAATTTATTAATATAGACCACGATGGTTTTTTTGGAATTTTTGCAAAAAAAGATTATGGTGGGAATCCACCTTCTCCTGCTCCGGTTTTTTCAAACCTGAGCATTCATGATTGTTTTATTCAGAACGTAACTGAGGGTATGTACATTGGAGAAACCAAAAGCCCGGGCATGGAATTCAGACACATGAAAATTTACAACAATATTGTAAAAAACACCGGCAGAGAATCAATTCAGATAGCCAATGCAGTTGAAGATGTTGAAATATATAACAATACACTTTTAAATGCCGGACTTGATAACATTTCATACCAAAGTAATATTTTACAAATTGGTGATAACTCTGTAGCACAGGTTTACAACAATATACTGATTGGCGCCCCGTCATTCGGAATAATTTCGAATGGAATGGGAAACAATATTTTTACAAACAATTACATAGCCTCGTGCAAAGGAATTTTTACCGATAACCGACTGTTTACTGTAGCTGGATATCCAATTCAAATAGAGAATAACTACTTTAGGGATATAACCAGCACCGAGGCTATTAAAAACATGAACGAGATTAACTTTCTGGAAATCAGAAATAATAACTGGGATGGAGAAATCGAATTCTACAGAAACAGCTCTGGAAACAGCAACAACTTTATATTAACCAATAACCAAAACGTAAATGTTGTTGAAATCAGTTTTACAAATCCTGAAGCAAATGATTTTTCGCTGGCACCGGGAACACCTGTTGAATATGTAAAAATGGGCGCTGCAATAAATGGTATTGAAGTTGAAGAAATTCACAGAGTGGCTACACAAATTGTACTTAATTCAGATATGATAGTTGATGAAGTTACTGGTGGAAGTTACTGGTCGGCAAATTATTTAACCGATGAACAAAATTGTACACCTGAAAATAACCTTCATCCGGTCAGCCAATCGTGGAAACCATATTGGAATATGGATAAAGGCCCTTATCATATTTATATCGATTTACAAACTGTACATCACTTAACAAATATTGCGCTGCACGATATGCACAATACAAAAAATCTGGTGATTTCGATTGGTGAACCAGGTAACTGGATTCCACTTTTCACCGATTCATGCGAAAAATACAAGGTTTGGAAACAACATACCACCGACGTATCCACTCGTTTTATCCGAATCAGCATGCTTGAAAGTGTATATGCCGCAGTTAATGAAATAGTTATATACGGGTACTCGGAAAGCATTGAAAAAAGTAATACAGTAAATGCTGAATTGACAACCTTAACCAGTTTGGTTAGAAAAGAGAAAAACAAGATAAATCTTTCCCAAAACCTGATAAGTGAAAATATAAAGCTTATTATTCCTGACGAATTATGCCAGAATTTTAATATCGAAATTTACGACGTTAAAGGAAATAAACTTTTTTCAGAGTTCTACAATTATGCCTTTCAAAGTCAATTAGTTATCGATCTCACGCGCAGAAGTATAAAAAGTGGCATTTATTTGTTGAAATATTCCAACAAAAATGGTTTCTACGAAACCTTGAAATTCGTAAAAAACGGATTCTAATATTTCAGAAACACAACTATTTCCAACAAAGTTTTAAATAAGCTCACCAACAACATTTGTTTTAAACAGTTTTTCGTTATAGACAAGACAAGCTGCTCCGAAAATTATTATTATTATTACTCATTCATTTTTAAAAAAACATGAGTATTAATCATCCTGCCTATATTTTAATTTTTGCAGCAGTTATTTCATTATTTCTGGCCTTTTATGCCTGGATTAAGAAACAAACAACTGCGGGAGTTTTGTTGTCGTTGCTCCTTTTTTCAGCATCAATTTGGTCGATATTTTATGGTATGGAAATAATAAGTTCAAAACCAGAACTAATGAAGACCTACCTTTTCATATCATACTTTGGTATCGCCAGTCTGCCTGTTTTCTGGCTGATGTTCGCAGCTCGCTATTCAGGTATTGACAAATGGATGAATCCTTTTACAATACTTATACTTTTTCTCATTCCAGTAGTGAGCATTTTCATGGTAGCTACAAATCAATTTCATTATTTATATTATACTTCTGTATCAATAGGAAATGTCAACAATTTTTCGTTTTTAAAACTGGAATCCGGCCCTTTTTGGTGGGTGAACATTATTTATTCACATCTGCTGATTATCACTGGTTTCACCTTTTTTGTACGACTATTTTTTAAGGTTGACCACGGTCAGCGTATTCACATCTTCTTCTTTCTCGGAAGTGCTGTTTTACCTTACATTGTTAATGTGCTTTATGTTTCAGGTTTCAGACCTTATGGTTTTCTCGACCTCACTCCCATTGCTTTTGTTGCTATGGGAATCACCATCACATTTGGCGTTTTTGCGGTAAGGCTTTTTGATATTAATCCACTGGCCGTCGATCTGTTTTTTAAAAATACGCAGGATGCTATTTTTGTGAGAAACACAAAAGGTAAAATTGTAAATGTTAATCCTGCAGCACTGTTGCTGCTTGAAACCATTTCTTCATCAGAAATATTTAAAGAAACTCCTGAACAGAATTTATTTTTAGGGAATAACATCAGTCATGACATACCCGATATATCGGAATTAAAAATTTACCAAAAATATTACGAAAAAACCAATACTCACATTTTCAACAGCAATGGAAAATCAATTGGAATACTTACTATTCTTAGGGAAATAACTAAAGGTAAAGAAGCACAGGAAGAAATCAGGAAACTGGCAAACCTTCAGAATTTGTTAATCAAAATGGCATCAAAATACATCAACCTTCGTATCGATGAAATGGAGGAAGGTGTTAAGCAATCGCTCATGGAAATGGGCATTTTTGCAGAAGCTGACCGGGCATATATTTTTGAATATAACTGGGAAATGCAAACCTGCACAAATACCCATGAGTGGTGTGCAGAAGGAATCAGCCAGGAAATTGAGAACTTTCAAAATTTGCCAGTTGAAGAAATATCAGATTGGGCCAAATTACATAGTGAGGGAAAACCACTGATAGTTCCCGATATTTATCTTCTTGAAAAAGAAAATCCGACAAGAAAAATACTTGAACCACAAGGAATTAAATCGATGATAACCATTCCTGTAATGTATAAAAACCATTGTCATGGTTTCATTGGGTTCGATTTTGTAAAGCATTATCACCTTTTCAGCGAAAACGAAAACACTTTGCTTTCAGTTTATGCCGAAATTCTTGTAAACCTGATAAAAAGGGCGCAGCTTGAAACAAACCTCATTGATGAAAAAGAGAAAGCCAATGCTGCAAATAAGGCCAAATCAGAATTTCTTGCCAATATGAGTCACGAAATCAGGACCCCGATGAATTCAATACTTGGATTTGCTGAAGTCATGATGAATACCACTTCAGATAAACAACAAAAAACCTACCTGAAAACAATCTTAGACAGCGGAAGAACTTTGCTTTCGCTGATCAACGATATCCTTGATTTATCAAAAATTGAAGCTGGCCGGCTTGAAATAACGCCTGAACCAACCGACATAAAAGTAATGCTTGCCGAAATGGAGAATTTATTCTGCCATAAGGTTAAAGAAAAAAACCTTGACTTTATTGTGGAAATGGACGACAAATTACCAAATGCCATTTTCATCGACGATTTAAGAATGAGGCAAATTCTTTTAAACCTCATTGGTAATGCTGTGAAGTTCACAAACCAGGGATACGTTAAGCTGAAAATTAATGTCATTAGATTTGGACAAGGAACTGTTGATTTTGAATTAAAAGTTGAAGATTCGGGAATTGGTATTGCGGGGAAAAATTATCAGTATTTATTTGACGCTTTCAGCCAACAATCAGGACAGAACAGTAGGCAGTATGGTGGTACCGGGTTAGGGCTGGCTATTACCAAGCGATTGGTTGAGCTTATGAATGGTAAAATTAGCGTGGAAAGCGAACAAGGAAAGGGAAGTTGTTTTACTGTAAGTTTTTTCGATATAAAAATTGCAGGAGTTATTAAGGAAAGAAAAGAAGACTTTGCCTGGACTGACAAAAATATTTCCTTTAAAGAATCAAAAATACTTGTAGTTGACGATATCTCACATAACCGTACGCTTGTAATGACATTTCTGGGAAGATACAATGTTGAGTTATTTGAAGCAGAAAATGGAGAAGAAGCTGTCGAAAAAGCTATCGCAATAAAACCAGACCTTATATTTATGGATATAAGAATGCCAAAAATGGATGGTTACGAGGCCACACGATTGATAAAAAGTAATAAATTAACCGCTGCCATACCCATAATTGCGCTTACTGCATCAACAATGCAAGATGAACTTAGCAAGGTAATGTCGCATTTTGATGGTTATATTCAGAAACCAGTACACAAAAAAACATTGATAAACGAGTTGATTAAACATCTTCCTTTTGAAGATTTTTCAAAACTGAAAAGTATTAACCCGGAACCCACTAATACTGAAATCAGAACAGATAAAGATTTTGAAATTACACCCGAATTAAAGAAACAGTTTGTCAATGAATTATCAATTGACATTCTGAATAATAATGATTCCATAATTATTGAAGACATAAGTTCCCTGATTATAAAACTCGAAAAATTTGCGGGTAATAATAACATTGGTAATTTGCTCAATATTACCAATGAACTGAAGTCAAATCTTGAAGATTTTGATTTTGATAATATTCGAAAAAACCTTAGTGTGTTAAAAAGAATATTTGCTGAATAAGCGCGATAACAGAAAAACCTCCCCCTTTGTATCCTAACGTACCTCAAAAATGTAACTATTGCTCTGCTGCTTCTGAAGGTAACGTTAAAAAGAAAGATGTTCCCTGTCCAACAACGCTTGCAACACGTATGCTTCCATCATTTTTTAATGCGAAGTCATTACACAAATTCAATCCAAGTCCACTACCCGATTCGCGATTGGTTCCATACGTGGTTAAATGTTGGTTTGAGTCAAAAAGTTTAGGAATATTTTCCTCCGGTATTCCAACACCGGTATCTCTGAATTCAATCTCAACCAAATTTGCAATTTGTTTTGATTTTATGGTGATAATTCCGCCTTCCGGGGTAAATTTAATTGCGTTCGACAGCAGATTTCTGAAAACGCTGGTAATTGTGTTAAGATCGGCAAAAATCACCGAACCTGGTTCAATTTCCATTTTGAAAGAGATATTTTTATAATTCAGATTTCCTTTATTTAGCAAGTAAATTTTATATACAAGGTCAACCAAATCAATAGGTTCCTTATTTAAGGCAATATTTCCACTCTGCGATTTTGCCCATCCAAGCAGATTCTCAAGCAAACTGAATACTTCGTCGGTGGTTTTCAGTAGCAAATCAACTGTTATTTTCAGTTCTTCACCAGTGGTTTCAGTAACTGTTTCTGATAAATACTCCAATGTCATTTTCACGCTTCCCAACGGAGAACGCAAATCATGACCGATTACCGAAAACATTTTATCTTTTAACGAATTCAAGTTATACAAATAATCAGATGTTTTCTGAAGTTCATCTTGAGTAAACTTTAATTCGAGATGCGTTTTTACCCTGCTAATCAGCTCTTCTTTATTAAAGGGTTTTGTTATATAATCTACCCCGCCAACTTCAAATCCTCTGATAATGTTACTTTTATCATTTAAAGCTGTCAGAAAAATAATGGGTAGGTTTTCGTTTTCCTTTTTCGATTTAATGATTTCGCATGTTTCGTAACCATCCATTCCAGGCATCATAATATCAAGCAATACAAGGTCAGGGCGGGTTTTATCAACCATTTCAATAGCGCTTTGTCCACTAGTTGCTATTACAAGTTTATAGTTTAATTCGCGTAATGTTATGGCAATAATTTTAACATTATTCGAATTGTCATCTACTATCAGAACGGTTGGCGTTAAATGCGAAAATTTTGAAATCATTTATCTTTAAGATATTAAAACCGGTTTAAAAATCAATATAAAAGAAAATCACTGCTTTTTCAGAAGGGTGTCAAAATAGTCAATTGTTTTTACTAATCCCTCCCGCAACGGTACTTTTGGTTCCCAACCATTTAATTTTTCTTTGGCTAGCGAAATATCAGGCTGGCGTTGCGTTGGATCATCTTTTGGCAATGGTAAATACACCAGTTTCGATTTCGATCCGGTAATATCCAGAATTTCGTTTGCAAGTTCAATCATGGTAAATTCACCAGGGTTTCCAATATTTACAGGTCCGGTAAACGAATCTTCTGTTGCCATCATACGTACCATCCCGTTCACCAAATCGCTCACATACTGAAAACTCCGTGTCTGATCACCTGAACCAAAAATGGTAATATCCTTACCTTGTAACGCCTGAACAATGAAATTAGACACAACACGTCCGTCATCGGGTTCCATTTTGGGGCCATAAGTATTAAATATCCTGATGATCTTTATTCTGACATTATTTTGCTGATTATAATTTACAAACAGCGACTCTGCGCAACGTTTACCTTCATCGTAACAAGAGCGGATTCCAATTGGGTTAACATGCCCCCAATAACTTTCAGGTTGCGGGTGCAACTCAGGGTCGCCATAAACTTCGCTGGTGGAAGCCTGCAGAATTTTTGCCTTTATTCGTTTGGCAAGTCCCAGCATATTTATCGCTCCCATTACCGAAGTTTTTATGGTTTTAATGGGATTGTACTGGTAATGAACCGGTGATGCAGGACAGGCAAGGTTGTAAATCTCGTCAACTTCAATGTAATATGGCATTGTAACATCGTGCCTTACCAACTCGAAATACCGGTTATCGAGCAGATGCACAATTTTTTCCTTTTTACCTGTAAAATAGTTATCAAGACAAACTACCTCGTTCCCCTGCTCTAATAAATATTCACAAAGGTGCGAACCCACAAAACCCGCACCACCTGTTACCAATATCCTTTTCATTTTTAAATTATTACAGGTTTTCTTCCAATTGCATAATACGAAAATCCCTGTTCTGCCATTTCAACCGGGTCGTAAATATTACGACCATCGAAAATAAGTTTGTTTTTCAACAGCTTTTGAAGAACTCTGAAATTTGGCGAACGGAATTCCGACCATTCGGTAACAAGCACTACAGCATCGGCATCGATACAGGCTTCGTATTCGTCTTTGGCCATTTCTACTTTGTCGCCCAAAATGCGTTTGCCTTCTTCCATGGCAACCGGGTCGTAAGCAACAACTGTGGCGCCTGCTTCAAGCAATTTATCAATTACCACAAGCGATGGTGCTTCGCGCATGTCGTCGGTTTTTGGTTTAAAAGCCAACCCCCACATGGCAAATTTCTTTCCTTTTAAATCGCCATTAAAATGACGGTAAATTTTACTAAATAAAACAGTTTTCTGCCGGTAATTTACCGATTCAACTGCCTTAAGAATTTCAAGTGAGTAGCCATTTTCGTCGGCAGTTCGTACCAGTGCCTGAACATCTTTAGGGAAGCAGGAACCACCGTAACCTGTACCTGGATAGATAAACTTGTAACCAATTCTTGCATCAGACCCAATACCACGGCGTACTGCATCAACATCGGCTCCCACGATTTCACAAAGGTTGGCAATATCGTTTATAAAACTGATTTTTGTTGCAAGCATCGAATTTGCTGCATATTTTGTCATTTCTGAAGATGTGATGTCCATAAACAATATCGGGTGTCCATTCAGCAAAAATGGCTTATATAGCCGGTTCATTACTTTCTGTGCCATGTCCGATTCTGTCCCGATGACGATTCTATCGGGTTTTAAAAAGTCGTCAACAGCGCTGCCTTCCTTTAAGAATTCCGGATTCGATGCTACATCAAACGGAATATCAACTCCCCGTTTTTTAAGTTCATCAAGAATAGCATTTTTTACTTTAACCGATGTACCAACCGGCACAGTGCTTTTTGTAACAATTACCATGTAATGGTCGATGTTTTTACCAATCTCGCGTGCAACTCCCAAAACATACTTTAAATCGGCGCTGCCATCTTCGTCGGGCGGTGTACCAACAGCGATAAAAACAGCATCAGTATCTTTTATATTATCAGACAGGCTCGTTGAAAATGTCAATCTGCCTTTTTCCACATTTTTTTTGTAAATATCTTCAAGACCTGGCTCATATATTGGAATATGTCCGTTATTCAACAAATCGATTTTACGTTTGTCGATGTCAACACAAACTACATCAATACCCGTTTCGGCAAAACAAGTACCCGAAACCAAACCCACATAACCAGTTCCCACAATAGCTATTTTCATAATGCTTTATTTTGAATTATTTTATTAATCAGCTGATTACCTTAAAATCAGTTAAACTCAAATAATAGATACTTATTAAATTTCTGCGTTCTGTATTCAACCACTAAAATATAATTTACAGAACTAATAGATTCAATTTTGAAATAAAATTAAGATTTACTTTTCATAAATAAAAATTATTGTCAGTGATAATTATATTGTATGTTGTTGCTTTTCAATTATTTTTATACACAATTAATAATTAGCCTTCACTAGTGTCCACTAAAAATTAAAGCATAATTGAACATGTCCATTTTCGGTGATATCATCAGCTTGTTGTACTCTTTCGAAAAGTTCCCAGAGGGGAGTTTTGTCGAAAAGCGACATGCTGAGAAT
>JBFXFM010000057.1:0-29048 GCA_050179035.1 Draconibacterium sp.
ATCATCAGGAAACTTGGCCTGAAAATCAAAAATCGTTAGGCTTTGAAATTGTTGCTCCATACTCTAATTATTGAATGGCTTGAATTTACTCATTTTTGCGTTATTGTCAAAATGCCTAATTCAAAAACTTTTTTACCATCTTTTCTGAATTCCTTGTTATAATAAACTGAAATTTTTTCTTCAGATTCTTTCTTTTTAAAACGTACTTCTGAAGGATTCCCGGATTTCAATTTTACACGAAACTTGTTTGATTCGATTTTAATTAAATCCTGATATTCAACCTCGTTTGCTGTTTGTTCTTTTAAAATTTGTACAAGTTTAAGAAAGCACCAGTATTCATATAATTTTGAAATATCTTTTTGTTCAATTTTAAAAATATCATTATCAGCTAATTCCAACCCTCTCATTAACAGCAAATAAATATGCATAAAATCCCTGTAGCCAGCACCGTGGGTTAACGAAATAGAGAAATGTGAAATTTTCTCAAAATTGCCGGTTTCATTGAATGGGGTTTCATGCAAAATTCCTTGTAGACGACTTTGATATTTTTGAACTTGATTTGTAATTGCTGAATAATCTCCAGTTCCATTTGAACTTGTAATGTGTTTTTTGTAATCCCGCAATCTGTCAATAATAGTTTTTACTGCCCATGCAATAAATCTGTTTTCATAAATATCGTAGGTAACGAATTTCTTTTCTGTTAACGCATGTGTAAATCTTCTATCGGGAGTAACCTGAACGCCAGAATTACCGGTTGATGAATATTGCCCATTTTTCCGAAACCAAGACAAATTTTTCTTCGATGCAGTTTTGATTTTATTAACAGAATTAACTTTTTCGTATTTTCTTATTTCATGTTTTGGTTGCCTTTTAATAACTCCCAGATTAATAATCAGAACATCAAATAGAGCGTCTAAAATATTCCACCATTCATTTTCAGTTGATTGCCCTTTTAATTTGGCTTTGGTTTTCTTGAATGTATCTTTTAATGAATCGTAAGCCAGATTTTGTATTATAGCAGTTAAATCAGCCATCATCGCTTTATAGTCCGACTTGTAGTCCATTTTTTGTGGAAAAACTTCTGTTGACAGTTCAAAAATTAGCTGGTTGGCATTGTCCCTGATTTCAATTTTTGTTTCTCCAACAGTGTCGTTAAAAGAGAACTGACCCGCGAGCAGATGATTATTTCCTCTTATTTTCGATTTATTTTCAATTCGGTTATTTATGCGTAGTTCAAAAGGAGGGTAGAATGATGTTTCGTTTTCTATAATATAAGAATACTGGACTTTTTGCCATTCAAACAAATAAAATGGGTTACAAACCAATTTTGATTTTCCAAATCCTTTTGTAGTGAAAGGTACTTTGTCCAAATCATCAACAGGGAAAGAGTTTCTGTTGGATTCAAATATTTCCAAATCAAGCGAACCCCAGCCCTCATTCTCAAATCTATATTCATGCGATGTTTTCACAACCAAAATGACGTAAATCTGTCTTCATCAAATCTTTTCAGCATAAAGAGGATTTTTTTTGATGCTCTTTTAAATTTTAATGTTTCAATGGGAAATTGTTTTTCAATTCTTTCAAAATCCAAATCAGTTCTGATTTCTTCTTTCTTTCCTTTTTCCAACAAATAGATTAATTCAATTAATACTTTTTGAATTCTTTCAGAACTGCCATGAATTCTTGGTAAGACTTTTTGAACCAATTGAAAATCAAATGCTACATCTGAATTCATTAAATCATACTTTTTATTTAGAATCAGATAGAAGGCAATTTCATCTCGAACCCGGTATGCAAAATGTAAATCTGCTTTTTGCAGAATTTTATTTACATCGATTAAAATGCTCATTTTATCAGAAATGCTTTCTTTCTCCTGTTCTGAAAGTTCTTTGGAAATTATATAAGGAGTCTCAAATAACGAAAAGTCAATGTTTTTAAGTGCTTCTACTTTCTTATCGGATGTTTGAATCCAGTTTAAATTCACTTCATTCATTTCAATTGAATTAGCCCGGTCCAAAACCTTTCTGGAAAATGTGTGTGTGGTTTCATCCATATTTACCGTCCCGATCAGAAACATGTTTTGAGGCCAGCCAAGTTCACCAAAATCATCTTTATTTTTTGCCTCATTTAGTAATTCTTTCCTGAGAATCGGGTCAGTTTTAATTATCGATCCCTCTCTTTTTCTTGTCTCAATAACACTCAAAAAATCACTGAAATAATGCTCCACCCGTGCAAGATTCATTTCGTCTAAAACGAAAAAATATAGTTTATTTTTATTTTCAGGTTTAATAGCTTCCTGGATTGCCAAAGTCAGTTCTTTTGCAACAAATACATTGTTTAATGAAACATATCCAATCAATTCGCTGCTATCTGTCCAGTCGGGTTTTACAGGAATTTGCCTGACCTGATTATTAGAAAATCCCAAAGCTTCAGCAAGTTTCCTTGGTAATTGTGTTTTTCCGGTTCCTGAGATTCCCGCTAAAATAACAAATGGTTTTGTTCGTAAGGCCAGATAGAAATTTGCAACTTCCTCGTGTTGGTAGCGAAATCCAGAATTCGTAATAAATTCAAATGCGTGTTGTATTAAAGCTTTTGGGGTTATCATAATAGGTGTTGGTTCTTTAATAATTTTAGGTTTTTTGATTTCATAAGAATTTCCACCTAAAATTTTTTCAATCTCATTGAGCCTATCAAACGTTTCATTCTTTTTAAATACCAAATTCTTTAAATCTTGAATCTTTTGAATTCTTTTATCGATGTCATTAAGTTTTGAATAACTCTTGAATAAAAAATAATTTGGATTTTGATTTCCAAGTCTATCTGTAAAATCCCAATTATGTTTGATTTCTGCCTCATCAGTAACTTTAAATTTTACAAAATTTCCCCATTTGCCATTTACACTTAATAACTTCCCATTATCATCAAAGATTGTTGTATTTTGCTTTTCGTCATAAACACTTTCAAATTTGCTTTTTAAAAGTTTAGCAAATATAATTTTACCTCCCTCTCTCCAAATAAACAATACTTCACTTTCAGGTTCTTCGTTTTCAAAACTTTTTATATCCCAATAAATAGTTGATTCTGAATATAATTGATTAAAGTTTTTGGATGCAGATGCACTATTTATATTGTAAATTTTGACAACTTTTTCCATTTTAATTGATTGAATTAGATTTCGTTATATTTTTTAGCAGTTCCCTTTGATTTTTCAATCGGATATTTCTTGCCGTTTTCTTTAATCTTCTCTAAAACAATATGCTTTACATCGAAATTATATTTCTCAGCCAACAGAAAAGCAAATGCAAAGACATCTGCCAGTTCTTCTTTTACCTTTTCCTTGTTTACTTCTTCCGGAGTTTTCCAGAGAAATAACTCAAGTAATTCAGCAGCTTCAACGTTTATTGCCAAAGCCAAATCTTTTGAATTGTGAAACTGTTCCCAGTCACGTTCATTTCTGAATTGAATCAGAGCATTGATAATTTTTTGTGTGTCCGTCATTTTATTTTGGGATGTGCATTGATTTTGCCAGTTTGTATTCATCATCAAAAGGAAGTTGCAACTGTGACAGCATTTCGGGAGCAGAAATTGCCCAGCTCACATAGTAATAAGCAAGAATATGATAGCCCGAAAAGGTTTTACCTGGAATTAAATTAATGGTGTAATCTTTTTTGTCAGGACTGTATCCCTGTGTTCCCTGAAGGGCAATTTCATAGGCAATTTTTTTGATTTTTTCTGTGGGCATTCCTTCAAAAAACTGCAATGCGTCTATCATAAAAAACATTACAGCCATATTAGTACCAATACTTTTCTGCGACTCCTGAAATTTTTTCATTTGCCGTTCCTTTTCTGGATCAGGTTCTTCCATGCCTAGCGGATCGTTTTGCAACGATTCAAAAATGGCATTTGTATCCTGGTTTTGCCGGTATCTTGCTTCGCTTTTCAGTTCGAAAAATGGTTCCAATTTCAAATCTTCGGCCCAATTCTGAATAAGTTCGTATTCTTCGGCTGGCTCCTTATCTTCTTTGTATTCCAAATATTCATTGTAAAGTTGTTTGGCCAGGTTTAACTCGGCCTGTGTGGGTTTAAAACTGCCGCTAAGGTCAATCCCAAATAAATCTTTAAACTGCAAAGCATTGATTAAGTTGAGTATTTTACTTTTTGAAAGCACAAAAGGAGGCGTAATTTCTATTATCTTTTTTTGCGTTACTGCCTGAATTCCTTCGTTTAACAAGGCATAAAGTGATAAAAACTGATAAGGTCTTAATTCAGAATATTCAGAATAGAGATAATTTTCGATAAAGAGGTCAATGGGTGTATTGTAGATTTGAAGGTTTAGTCCGGAAAACAGCATTGAACTGATTTTCTCGATTGAATTTTCTGTATAGTCATTTTTCCTCAGCCATTTTACCGTGGCATCAATTTGCCTGTTAAATAATGCTTTGTGTGCATCGGTTGTAAAAAACAGTTGGTTTAACCCAGCATTTCGGGCCTGAATCACAAAATCGAGGTGAACCATTTCGTGCATAATCAGATGTTCAACTGCAGGATAACCACTTTTGAATTTAATGATGTGGTTTTCCCTGTTATAATTCTCTGCAAATTCAATCTTAGCTGCAGTGGAAATCTCATCGTCCTTCACAATTTCAATTTTCTTGTCGCTTTCGAATTCCAGTTTTTTCCGGTAGTCACTATAAATTTTTTGTCCGTCCTCTGATTTTACAATCTGGTTTGCTATTTCGAAAGCTTGCCTAACCGAGTTTTGGAAAAGAGCATCTTTTCCCGGATTTAGCTTTATGGCCTGAACAGTACTGTAAAATGCCGAATCTAAATCACCTTCCATTTCCGAAATCATTCCCAATGCATAATGTGTATTCGGATATTTATCATCTATTTCAACAGCTTTCCAGAAGTATTTTTTGGCTTCCTCAAGTTTTCCCTGTTGCATCAGGTTAGCGCCAATATTATTCATAGTGATATTATCGTTAGGCTTTACAATAAGCGCCTGATCGTAATATTTCATTGCTGTTGGAATGTCGTCCTTGAATTTGGCAAAAATGTTTCCCAACATCATCAACGCCCAGCTGTTTTTTGAATCCCAACGCAGCGCATCAATCAAATAATTGATGGCTTCGTCCTGATTTCCTTCATCGGAAAGTATTTGACCCATAATCCGATGATATTCCGAGTTGGTTGGGTTTTTATCAAGCAACTGTTTCAGGATGGGTTTTGCTTCAGCATACCTGCCTTTTTCGCAAAGAGCAACTGTTTTTCGGTAATCGTCTTCCTGGTCGAGAATAGCAGGGGTATCGATATCGACAATTATAAAATTTTCGCGGATTACAACTTTGGGTTTAAATGGGCCAACTGTGTAGAATTTTTCTAACTCACTTATAATTAAGTCTTTACCCCCCCCCGTAAGGTCTGGGAAGATTTCAAAAAGGAAACTGTTAATCGGATGAATTATTTGCATTTATTTTTTTGTTTGATTTTTTCTATAAATCGTTTTTAATTTTCTGATTCGTTTTCAGCATTTTTTATTGCCAGATATCCTATTTCCTTTGTTTTGTTTTGCTTGTTGTTCAGGCTGGCCATTTCGGCAAGGGCCTGATAAATATCGTTAAATTGGAGGTTGGTTTCAAGCATAAAGTTGTCTAATTTTTGATAAAGTTCTGCATAACCAAGCGCATATTGTCTGAGCGCGATAAATGCTCTGACAATTTGTATGTTTATTTCAATAGATATATCGCTACGTAAAACACTTGCCAGCATTGTCACGCCGTGCTCTGTAAAAGCATAAGGCAGCTTTCGGGTTCCACCCCAATTTGAAATCACAATTTGTGACATCAAGTTATCGAATTCCTTTTTCGACAACTGAAACATAAAGTCAGCGGGAAATCTTCGCAAATTTCTTTTAACGGCCTGATTTAATACCCTTGTTTCAACTCCATAAAGACTGGCAAGGTCAAAATCGAGCATTACCCGCTGACCGCGTATTTCGTAAATTTTACTTTGAATGAGCTGCAAATCCATCTTCGTTGTTTATTGTCAGGATCACTTTTTGCTAGTTGTGCTCCAAATTTAAACATAAAAATGGCTTTTCAGTATTAGAGAAAACAAAAGCTGACAAATTTGAATTTACTTCACCAGAGTTGCATCTCCCGACTCCGGACTCCCGACTTCGGTCTTTATTCCTAAAACTGAAAGTAAATAAACGCCTGCATATCCGACGAAATGCTCTGGTAAACTACAATTACTACAACAGTTGCAATAATTGCCTTTGCCCAAAGCGGGGTTGCTATAAACCAATCTTCAATTTTTTGTTTGAATTTGTAACTAAGCCAGTGGGTGATAAACCCAAAAAGCATGACCATAAAAACCCATTTGTAGGCAACCAGAACTTCTGGTATTACAGATATATTGAATGCTGAACCAATCTGATGAAGCATATCTTTTACAATTGTCATTGATTCGGCTCTGAAAAATATTCGGGTAAAAGTTATAAAAGTGAAAGTGACTGCAATTTTCCAGATGGTTGCAGCCCAATTGTTGTATGCTTCCCAGGGACTGATTTTCCGCCAGAATTTATACATCATAAGCCCAATTCCATTGAGTCCGCCCCAAATAATAAAATTGAGCGAAGCGCCGTGCCATAAGCCACCCAAAAGCATGGTGAGCATCAGGTTGATGTTGGTATCCACATTTCGTTTAAAACCAGGGAAAAACCGCATGAGAATGGCAAAAAATATAATCAGAACAACGAAAACCGGTACAAGAATAAAGTTACCAACCAGCAAAACAACAATGGCAAGAAGAATAACAAGACTGACATAACTGAAAACCGAACCACTGCGGTTACCACCAATGGGGATGTATAAATAATCTTTTAACCACGACGATAGTGACATGTGCCAGCGCCGCCAGAAATCGCTTACATTTTTAGCCTTGTATGGCGAATTAAAGTTTTGCGGCAAGCGGAAACCCATCAACAGCGCCACGCCAATGGCAATGTCGGTGTAACCCGAAAAGTCAACATAAACCTGCAATGAGTAGCCAAACAGCGCCATCAGGTTTTCGAAACCTGTGTAGGTTAGCGGTGCGGAAAAAATCCTGTCAACAAAATTCACTGCAATATAATCGCCGATAAAAATCTTTTTTATCAGTCCTTTCAGAATCATGAAAATGGCCCAGCCAAATTCGGCTTTCGAAACGCTGAAATCGGTGTAAATCTGTTTGATAAATCCTGAAGCACGCATAATCGGCCCTGCTACAAGCTGTGGGAAAAATGAGACGAAAAAGCCATAATCAATCAGGTTTTTTACAGGTTGCGTGTCTCCGCGGTACACATCAACCGAGTAGCTTATGGTTTGG
This sequence comes from Draconibacterium sp., assembly GCA_050179035.1. Lineage (GTDB taxonomy): Bacteria > Bacteroidota > Bacteroidia > Bacteroidales > Prolixibacteraceae > Draconibacterium. The sequence goes on from JBFXFM010000057.1 coordinate 7,369, forward strand.
AAAGTGTAAAATGAAATTCCTACCGGCAACAAAATTCTGTCGATATCGAAATGCGTACCCGCCACGCTGTTGGCAGCCTGGGCGAGGTGGTTCACTACTACAAAATGAGTATCGAAAAGTGTATTAATGCTGGCAATAAAAAAGTAGGAATATTTAAAATAAGCAAGAACCGTAAGATTTAAAATAACCGAAATGGCTAATAAAATTTTTCGTTTTGTTGAGTTCTGCGAATGAAAAATTCCCTTTCCGATAAAATAGTCGAGCACAATGCTAAACAGCATCAGGAAAAAGAAAAAGCCGCTCGATTTATAATAAAAGAAAACACTCAGAACAAACAGATAACCAGCACGAATACTCCGGTTTTTGTTTTTGTACACCAACGAGTACCCCAACAAAACAAAAGCAAAAAACGCCCAGAAAAAAAACCTCGTAAAAATCAGCGGCGCTTTTGGATTGTATAAAAAGATACTTTTCAGTACTTCAGCAAAATCTATTTGTGTCAGGATATCCACAGATTAATTTTTAAGTTGAGTTATTTGATTTTTGCGACTCAGATAATCTTCAAAATTCTGCATCAATGCATTAGAAAACAGGTCGCCCAGCAGCAGATATCCTTCGCGGGTAAAATGCACCTTGTCGCGTTGTGCCAACCCATTTTTTTCCCACAAAACCACCGAATTCATTCCTCCCATCACTTCGTACATGTTCCATACTCCGGCGTTATGTTTGCGGGCAAGTTTCATCATGCTTTCTTCTACTTTTGCTCCGTTTTTATTTACATACCGGCGATACAGGTAGCTGTCGTTGTTGGTGGTAAAAACGATGGCTGTTTCGGGAGCCGCGCGCCTGATTTTTGCAATCAGACCGGCATAATTGGCCTCAAACTCGGCCTGCGAAAATTTACGTCCATAGGCATCGTTAATTCCAAGTCCTAAAATAACAAGGTCGGGGTTTAACGCAGAAAGTTGCTGTTCAAACAAACTACAGCGCAAGAATGCCGGAACATGTGCACCGTTCACCCCGATGCTGTGATAAAGAAAACCGTTGGGAGCACCTTCTGTGGTAATTCCGAATAAAGTAAAACGCCCCTCTTTCCCTGCGTTTTTCTGAATTGTAATATTCAAACTGTCAATCCAGCTGTTCAGTTCAAATTCGGTATAATCCGCAGTTCTGACCACGTTTTTAACCAAAGCCGAATCCACAGAAATCGTATAAACGGAATCGGAGGCCTGGTAAAAAATCTTTACACGGTTGTACCTGTAATCGAGTGTATTTTCCTTTTCTAACAAAATGGTAAGTTCAGCCTTTTCTGACGAAGTAGTGGCTGCAATACCACCCACACCAAGGGTACAGGCCTTTCTGGTTTCAACATTTCGACAGGCTTGCCAGTCGCCGGTGTAACGGATGTAATATCCAAACGGCGTGTTGGTGCGCGACATCCGGTATGGAAACATAAAACCCCAGCCGGCATTCATTTCGCCATTCATTTGCTGCATCCGTGTGCGGATTTGCCCTGAAAATATGCCCGCCTGAATGTGCGAGCCGCCAATCTGAACCACGTTAATTCTTCCTTCCCCGGTGCTGACAAGCTTTTCAAGCTTTTGCAGAAATCTTTGTGAATAGCTGTCGTTGCCAAAATTGTGCAATTGATTTAAGTCGTTTCGCACAAAATTGTATTGATTTACCTGGTACAAATACGGGTTGGGTTGTGCTGAAAGGTATTGCGACAAGAGTAAGATAAAAAGACCGAAGACCGAAGTCCGGAGACCGGAGAAAAAAGCAACACCCCGAATAACTGAAGTTGAAAGCACGAAGCAGACCTTCAGGCACTGTAATCCTCGACCCAGACACCGGAACCCCTGCCCTGCTAAATCAGACAAGTGGACGTAACCCGTAACCCGTAACCTGTAACCCGTAACTTTTTTCAGGCCTTTCATTTGCCGGTATTCAAATAGTTATTGTATTCAAGAATGAGTGCATTGTAAAACATATTCGAAATCAATGTTGAACCCTTCGGTGTAAAATGCACATAATCGGGCCCGGCCAATTGTGGATTGGCATTTACCCAGCTGGGCATACTGTTGCGGCCTCCCATGGCTGTGTACATATCCCAGTAAGCGCTGCCGGTTGATAAGGCTGCTTTTTTCAATGCATCAACAACAGCAGGTAAAAACTCGTAGGTTTCGTATTTGTCTTTCACTTTGGTTGACATGTCGCTCGGACCAATCACAATCACAGCTGCATCGGGGCACGATTGTTTAATCCGTTTAATCTGACTTGCAAACCAACGACCGTAGTTATCCGCCGCTTTCATATCTTTTGTATAAGGCATCACGTTTCCGCCAAACTGAAGAATGAACAACCCCGGGTTGAGGTCGCTGTACATTTTGGTGCTGTGTTTCAGGTCGGTTTGGGTGAAAATGGTACCCGAACTTCCGCGCAACGCAATGTTATCGACAGTCACACCGACAGGGTCTGACAAGTCGATGCCATAAATATCAGGACTATCATATCCCGAAAATTTAAGGGTAACTTCATCGGTTGCAGACGGCAATTTCACCGAAACCATGCTATAATCGGTATTAGGCTGCAAAACAGCAGATTGAACCAATTGTCCTTTGCTGAACAACTGCATGTTTACTTCGCTTCGCGCATTTCCATAAAACAGTTTCAGTTGTTTGTATTCCCGTGATTTTACAAACCCGATATTTGATTTGGCGATGGAAAGTTCGGCTTCAAATAATTGTGCGGGATGAAAAACCGAATCGGTAACAAGCGGCGCGAAGCGAGAAAAAGCGCCCGCAACGCCATACTTTTTGTGGCGCACCAGCGTATCCACTTTGCCATAAATCGGGAAGCGCAACCAGTTCGGAGAATTGGTTTGCACAGCGCTAAAAACAAAATCGTAAGGCTGAACAGCGGGGCGAAGGCCAAGACCGGAACCGCCAAATTTCGATTGTAACTTATTCCGCAGATTGGCGGTGATACGGTCGCCTTCCAACTGACTATCGCCGTAATGCATGATGCGCGTTGATTTTCCTGCTTTCAGTTTGGCAAAAAAACGGGCCAGGTTTACACGCGCTTCTTCATTCATTTCCAAACGATGGGTGTGCTGCACCAACTGGTCGTAGCTTGCCGCCGCAGCCTGTTGTATAGCAGTATCGCGTGTGTTTTCCATTGCTTCCAGCGAATCAATATCCAACTGGTTTTCAACAATCGCTGCGATATCGGTGTACTCTTCCTTTTCATTCGAAAACATTTCAGCAAAAGTAGGCATGTGAAAATTGAATTCACCCATTTTCACGCCTGCTTCGGGTGTAACCAGCATGGTTCCCGCAAGCAGAATAAAAACCGCAGTCATAAATAAGAGTGTCCGTATTGGTTTCATTTTCTGATTCTTCCTCTGTTTATCCTCAATTTTCTTTCAAATATCAATTTAAATAAACAACCAGTTTTTGACCTGGCTGAATTTTCCGGGCATCCCGAATATTATTCCATTTCAGGATATCGTCGGGTGTAACTCCGTTGTATTTTTTGGCAATGGTATATGGCGATTCGCCGTCTTTTACCACGTGTTCCACTTTTTTGCCATTTTTTGCGGCATCAATCACCCCCGAGAGCGGACTACTTTGTACAAGAACAGTTTGTGTTGCCTGTTTTTTCAGGGTTTTCCGTGGTTCGTCCGCTTTGGCATAATCACCTGCCCTTTCATTATCAACAAAAATATCGATTGATTTTCCGGCCTGAATTTTCCGCTCGTTGCTGATGTTGTTCCAGTATTTCAGGTCCTCCACGCTCACATCATACTTTTCTGCCACAACACCCAATACATCACCGCTTTTCAATGTGTATTTAATTTTCGTTTTGCCTTCGATTGTAAGATTTTTTACCGGTTCGCCCGCATATTGGCGACCGGGTGCAGGCGGATATTCAATTTTGGGCGAAACAATGGCAAACAAAGCCGAATCGTACAGATTGTAAACCGAATCCTGCAAAAACACAAAATCATCGCGAAAGCCTTTGGGAAGTGCCAGTTTTACCGGGGTTACATTTCCCGGAATAATTCCGAACCTGAACTGCGGATTTAAAAACAAAAGCTGATTGTTTGATATCCCTAAAACCTGCGTGATTTGCTGAAAATGCACCTGTCGCGATACAACAACAGTATCTGGTGCAGTTGGCCGGACAAGCGGGTCATTCTGTTTTCTGTATTTATTTACATTGAAAAACAAGACAGCAGTCTGGTAGGCTCCAATCAACTGAAGCGTTTCGGGTGGCAGTAATGCGAGTACACGGTTAATATCAGCACCCTTGCCCGCCCCGGCAATGGCATTTTGCAAACAGGTATTTCCACAAAAATAAGCCAGCATTGCAAGTTCTGTATTCTTAAAAACCAATTGGTTTTTCTTCATTTCAGCGGCAAAAGCTTTGGCTGCCAGTTTGGGATTGAATCGTTCGTCAATCAACTGATTCACCTCCAACCCGTTTAAAACAGCCTGGAAATGGGAAAGCTGAAACAATCCGGCTTTTTTGTTTTCCCCTACAGCCATCATATTCATTCCCGAAACGGCAGGTGCAACATATTTTAGTTCAACCGGCAATCCTGCTTTCCTGAGTTCTTTATCGAAATATTCCTCGTTTGCCGAAAAGTAGCGAAGCAGATTTTGCTTTTCATTCAACGGCAAAGTATTAAACGTATTAAACCAGGCGCCTGCATAAAATGTAAAAGATGCAAAAACCGGCAAACGAAGCTGATTGTAAATCGCTGCCGGATTTTCAGCAAAGCCCGGTCTGAACTTTCCAGGATTAAAAGTTGAATCGTTGAAACAAGTCATTCCACTCATTTCTCTGATGTTTTCAAGCAAACGGGACTGCTGCTGCAATTGAAGCGAATCAGACTGCGCCTTCGATTCATAAAAAATAAAAAGAAAGGCGGCAAGAAAACCTGCGCTAATGATTTGATATCTATTGAATTTGAATAATTTCAAAACCTGTTCCTGTTTGTTTTAAAGTTTTGCAAAAATAGTTTTTCTGAACAATCGGAAATCGTTGATTTAAAGAAATGCTGGAATGTTCGGCATTAATTTTCAAAATTTTTGTCATTGCAAAAATTGAAGCAACAACAATAACTAATGAAATTTATTTATTGTCATATTTTAATTCACTCACCCCCTGCCCGACAAAGCTGGTCAGGCGGGCAAGCCACCTAAAGGTGTCTTCGCCCCTCTCTTTACAAAGAGAAGGGGCAGAGTTCACCCGATTTAAATCGGGTGAACTCGGGGTGAGTGAAGAAACTTAAATACGACATTTTACTTTTCTCATTTTAAGAAAAAACTTAAACCAGCCAGCATTGTTACATTATTGAAAAACAATACGATGAAGATACTTTTAACCGGTGTTACCGGATATGTGGGCAAGCGGCTTTTGCCCGTACTGATTGAAAAAGGGCACACGGTGGTTTGTTGTGTTCGCGAAAAAAGCAGGCTTAACATCCGCAAGAATATGCTTGCGAAGGTGGATGTTATCGAAATCGATTTTCTGAAAGACCAAGCGGAAGGAATTCTGCCGAAAGATATTGACGTGGCGTACTATCTGATTCACAGCATGGCTACCTCGTCGGAAAAATTTGATCAGCTTGAATCGAAAGCCGCAACAAATTTTAAAACGCTACTCGAAAAAACCAACGCGAAACAGGTTATTTATCTGAGTGGAATCACCAACGAGTACAAGCTCTCGAAACACCTGCGTTCACGAAGAAAGGTGGAAGACATGCTGGCCAGCGAAAAATACGCTTTGACCGTGTTGCGAGCTGGAATTATTGTAGGCTCGGGCAGCGCTTCGTTCGAAATTATCCGCGACATTGTTGAAAAGTTGCCGGTGATGATAGCCCCGCGTTGGATTCTTACCCTCACACAACCCATCTCCATTCGCGATGTGATTTCGTACCTCACTGGAGTTTTACTTCATAAGCGATGCCTGAACCGGACTTTTGATATTGGCGGCCCTGAAATTCTGACTTACAAAGACATGATGCTGCAATATGCAAAACAGCGAAAACTTCGCCGTTCGATATACACAACCCGTATAATCAGTCCGAAAATATCATCGTACTGGTTGTTTTTTATAACTTCAGTGTCCTACAAATTAGCCATCAGCCTGGTAGAAAGTATGAAAACTGAGGTAGTTTGCAGTAATAACGACCTTGAAAAAATACTTCAGGTAAAACCAATAACGTACGAACAGGCGCTGAAAAACGCTTTTATGAGGATTCAACAAAACCTTGTTTTAAGCAGTTGGAAAGATTCGATGATTAGCAGTAACCTCGGGCTTTCGCTTTCCGATTTTATCGAGGTTCCGATTTTTGGTTGCTACAAAAATGAAAAAACCTGCCAGATCACCGATGTGAACCACGTGATGCAAAATATTTGGTCGATTGGTGGCGAACAAGGATACTATTATGCCAACTGGCTTTGGAAAATCAGGGGCTTTTTCGATCAAATGGTTGGCGGAGTGGGACTTTTGCGTGGACGTACTTCGCCACGCGAAATTTACCCCGGCGACGCACTCGATTTTTGGCGGGTGCTGTTTGCCAGCCGCGAGAAACAGCGGCTTCTCCTGTTTGCCGAAATGAAACTGCCAGGCGAAGCCTGGCTTGAATTCCGCATCGACGAAAACAATATTTTGCACCAAACCGCCACTTTTCGTCCGCGCGGCATCTGGGGCCGTTTGTACTGGATTGCAACCTCGCCGTTTCATTTTTTTATTTTTGACGGAATGATTAGAAATATTGCAAGAAAATAACACTGAACGATTTACAATTTATCTATTTACGATTTAATATGTTATGAAAAACATTATTGTTACCGGTGGAGCGCAGGGAATCGGCAAAGTAATCGCACAGCAACTATTAAAAAAAGGATTCTGTGTTTCGGTTTTTGATATCGATGTAGAAGCGATTGAAGAATTCAAAAATGAAACTAAAAGTGAGCACATCGCATTTTTCGAAACCGATGTTTCTGACGAAGAAAATATGCAAAAATCAATTCTGGGAGCAGTTCAAAAATTCGGAAACATTTCTGGGCTGATTAACAATGCTGCTATTCAGATTGATAAACCTGTTACAGAATTTTTCTTAGAGGAGTGGAACCGGGTAATTGGAACTAATCTGACAGGCGCTTTTTTATCTACAAAACATGCCGCACATTTTTTGAAAGAATCGAAAGGAAGCATTATCAATATCAGTTCAACACGTGCTTTTCAGTCAGAACCAAATACCGAAGCCTATTCAGCCAGTAAAGGCGGAATTCTGGCGCTCACTCATGCCCTTGCAGTGAGCCTCGGGCCCGAAATCAGGGTGAATTGCGTAAGTCCCGGCTGGATTGATGTTTCAGCTATCAGGAAGAAATCAAAGGCTAATCAGATTGAAATTTCAGAAGCAGACCATTTGCAACACCCTGCCGGAAGGGTCGGAAAACCCGGGGATATTGCCAACATGGTTTTATTCTTGCTAAATCCTGAAAATGATTTTATTACGGGGCAAAACTTTATAATCGACGGTGGAATGACAAAAAAGATGATTTATGTCTGAGCAGACAATTTCTTTAGAAATGCCTCACAACCAGAAACCTCAATTTCGCTGAAATAAAAATCACGCTGGTCTTCAGTAATAATAAAATCGCAATTTGAATTAATTGCTGAATAGTAATGCAACCCATCTTCAAAATCTTTGATTTTCTGATTTCTCAGCGCCATCTCTGTGATTTCATGATTCACTGTTATTACACCAATATTTTTGGAAAGCAGTTCAAGTTTCTTTTTCGCGGAAGCTTCACCACTTTTTTTGGAAGAAAAATAAAAAGCAATGGACAGACAAAGCGGCGAGGTAAAAAGCTGAATGTTGTTTTTACCGTGCAGACTTAAAACCCGCGCCGACCAGTTAAACAACGGGTACTCGCGGTTCAGCGTGGCTACCAGAATATTGGCATCAATAAAAACCCTCATTTCCTGCTGTTGTAATATTCGTCTTTGGTACTTTTCCGGGTGCGGCGTTTATAAGTTGCTTCGCCTTCAGCAACCTGGGTTACCCAGTCGGCAATCGGAAAATCATCAACCGAGATATAATTTTCCGCTGTAATCTGCCGATAAAGATATTCTGTAAGTCTTGAAAGACTTATTCCCCGTGCGTCAGCAAAAGCTTTGGCTTTTTCAATCACGTTGCTGTCAAAACTCAATGTTAATTTGGCATCCATCTTTCTTTTTATATTACGTCGAAGTTAATATTTTAATACGTACAAAATATTTTTTTGATTATCGTTTTATCAAAATTCAATTCATATCTCGTAAAAATACCTATAAATCAATCCAATGAACTCGAATGATCGCTGACTATCAGCCAATCGCCGTTAATCTTTTGAATTACAAGCGTGAAATGGCCGCGCTGATTTCCAATAGCGCGGGTAAGTTCAAATTTCCCGATTACATAAATTGTTTTTCTGTCGATTTTTGAAACTTCAAGAATGGTAAATCTCAGATTTCCCATTGCAGCTTTGTCAGGATAACCTTTTTCGTAACTCTCCAAAGTTGCCTGCCAGCCGTAAGTCGGGCCGAGGGAACCCACAAAACTCAGCTTCTCCGATTTCCAGTAGGTTTGCATAAACTTTTCCAGATTCCCTTCATTCCATGCTTCAACCTGCTTTTTCAGCAAAAGATTGATGCTGTTTTTTTCTTTTTCGCTGATTCTCTTTTCAGCAAACAAATTCACGGAAAGACTTCCTATCAAAATTAAAATCGCAAATAATCTCATGATAACAGGTCTTTAAACATTAAAAAAATTGCCGGTGAATATTTACTTTCATCGGCAATTTAGTGAATCGTTGGAGAAAAATTTATTTTTTCATGAACTGCATGGTAAAATTACCCTTCGATGTTAAGGCTGTGGCAAAGTACATTCCCGGTTTTAAATCGCCAATTTCGATAACTTTTGAATTTGTCATCCCAAATTGTACTGTTCTGATTTCCTGACCACTGACATTCGAAAGTTTGACACCTGTCATTCCCGGATACACAACCGCAATCCTGAAATCAGCCGGATTTGGATAAATTTTCATTTCAGCACCTTCAAATTCCTTAATCGAGGTATTATTCAGATTTTGAATTGCAACATTATCCATATAAACCACAAGTTCTTCTGTTCTTGCAGCCTTCGGTGTATCATCGGGGAAAAGAGTTACCCGCTGGAAAAACTGTCCTTTTTTCTCGCTGAAATTAAACTCAAGCAGCTCCCACTCATTAACCACAGTATTTGTATCGGCTACTGTAAAAACCGGACTTCCGGTAGTGCTTCTTTCAAGTTTAATCCTCACCGAGCTTTCAATTGGTTTATTTACCATCATCGACATCATGTACACATCATCATCAAAACCAATTGCTCCATAAACATCTTCAATTTCCAGGGTATCCAAATCGACATAAAGACCAACCCAACTTTCAGCACCAATAAGTAGTCTCATCATTAACACACTGTCGGTATTATTCACATTTCCGGGAAGTGGATTTAAAACTACATTTAGGTCTTTCTTTGTTCCTAAACCATTGGCAAATGGCATCCAGATTGTTGTATCCACACCATCTTCAAAATCAAACAGTGTTTTGTAATTAACCTGAGCATTTGAGGTAATTACAAATAACAACACAATTAAAAAAGTAAAAGTTTTTTTCATACTCGTCAATTTTAGATTAATAACCAAACATTAAAACTATCACTGGCAATTTAATCAATCTGTTTTTGAATTGAAATAGTGAAATAGTGTTTTAAACAGAATGAGCGTAATTTATAAACGTTCTATATTTTGTTTAATAATATAACTTACATACAAAACAATATTTCATTTAATAAAATACTGATTATAAATAACTAAATTGTAAATACACACACATTCACAAAATATTTTAACAAAGCAGTTCTCAATAACCGCTTTGTTAACAACCACCCAAATACCGATTAAACTTTTTAGCCAGGCAATCAGGAATTAAGGGAGATGTGTTTGCAAAGAAATCAATTAATTATTCTGCCTCAATTTTTCCTTCCATCGAAAAATCAGTAGCTCCGATGATTTTAAGGTCAACAAATTGACCAATTTTATGTTTTTCTTCCGATGCAAACCGCACAATCAGTTTTCCTTCAGTCAACGCAGAAAGAAATCCCTCTTTCCGGTCTTCTCCCCGAACCAAAGCACGAACAGTTTTGCCAATCATGGATTTATTAAACTGAATGTTGTGCGCTCTGAGTTCGTTGGTTAGCACATGCAAACGGCGCTTTTTTTCATCGTGCGGAACATCGTCAATCCACCGGTGACTGGTAGCTCCCGGGCGTGGCGAATAAATTGCGGTGTAACTCATATTGAATTTGAATTCTTCCATCGCCAAGCGGGTATTTTCGAACTGCTCCTCCGTTTCGCCTGTAAATCCAACAATGATGTCAGTAAAAATGGTTGCTTCCGGAATAATGCTTCTGATTGACTGAATCAGGCTCCTGTACCGCTCCATGTTATGTTTGCGGTTCATGTGCATCAGCACTTTGTCGTCACCGCTTTGCATGGGCAGGTGAATTTGCTTGCCCAAAACTTTGTATTTCGAAATCACCTCGATTACATCTTCATTCATATCGCGCGGATGTGGTGAAGTGAAATAGACCCAAAACTCTTTCCCTGTGCGATTGCCCAGTTCGCCAATTTCTTTTAAAAGCTGCGCAAAAGTCAGTTCTTCTCCCTTTTTGTCAAGTCCATAAGAATTTACATTCTGACCAAGAAGTGTTATCGATTTATAACCCTGTGCAACAAGTAATGCAACTTCAGCAATAATTTCCTGGGAAGGCCGCGAAACTTCCCGCCCACGGGTGTATGGAACAGCACAAAATGTACAGAATTTATCGCAACCATTCTGAATAGGAATAAATGCTTCGAAACTCGACTGGTATGAAGGCTGAACATGCCAGAATTCTTCAATGTTCTCGTTGTGCGGGTCAATTCCGGTTTTCAGATGTACCGAAGTTGTTACACCATACTGACTAATCATTTCGGGCAGTTTGGGCAAATCCTTCATCTGAAAGGTAATATCAAACAGTTTCAGAAATTTTTCGTGGTCGTTAGGCAAAATGCATCCCGAAATAAAGGTAATCAGGTTCTTATGATTCTTCCATTTATTCCATTTGTGTATTCGCGAATACACTTTGTCGATGGCTTTTTGCCGCACCGAACATGCCAGTATTCCAATCAATCCAGCCTCTTCTTCATTGTCAGTCCAGGTGTATCCAGCCTCATTCAGCACCGAAATCACCCGCTCTCCATCCGACAAATTCATCTGACAACCCAGTGTTATTAAGTGATATTTCATTTCTTAAAACTTCTTTCTTATCCTTCTCTTCCAAATTCTCACAACAGTTTCCTATTCCAAAATCTCCCTTTGGAAAGGGAGATCCCGATTTATCGGGAGAGGGATTTTTTCTTTTTTTCATTATTAATAAATCGCGTCACCCCTCTGTCTTCGTTCCTCAGACATCTCCCCAATTGGGGAGAATTGCATTGATGTTGCTTTTGAGCAAAATCAAATTACCCTTTTTCTTTTTAAACTTTAAAAATACACCTCCGAATAAATATTCGAAACCGGAATTCCCTTGCCGGTTAAAATATCAAACACTTCGTAAATCATTTCGCTGTTTCCACACAAAAAACAGTTGGTTTCACGGTCGATTTTTTGGGTAAACAAATAGTCGGTCACCCTGCCGTAAAAATCGCCACCTTCATCGCCCGACAAACAAAGCGTTACCTTCTCCTTTTGGTAATCAGTATGTTCATAGGTTTCTTCCTTTTGCCTCACACCATGAATCAACTGGTAATCCAACTCCGGAAAAGTGCGCACAAAACTGTGAAACGGACTGATTCCGGTACCGGTGGCCACAAACAGGAATTTTTTCGATGCATACTTTTCGGGATTAAACTTGAAAAAACCAAATGGCCCGTTCACATCAATTTCTGCTCCCGATTTTAGTTTTTTCAATCTGCCCGAAACTTTTCCTCCCTCAATTTCACGAACCAACACTTCCAGAAAATCGTCGTTTTCGCCACTATAAACCGAGTACTCACGATTTTCCAACGAACCCGGAATTTTCAGCATCACAAATTGCCCGGTTTGAAACTGAAAATTCAACCGTTCAAACCGGATTACAAATGCCGAATCGGTTAAATTCCTGACTGATATTACTTTATGCTTTCTCAATTATTCAGATTTGTTCTAAATAAACCGTTGCAAAAGTAAAAAATATTCCCGTTGCCACAAGTTTTGGGAAATTGGTTTTAAGGAAATGCAGCAATTGAAGAAACTAATTATTGGCAAATGATTATAAAGAATATCCAAAATTACTCAGATTTAAAACCATTTCTATCCAAAAAATATTTTAGTTCTATCTCAATATTAAAGTCTTCTACTGCTGAATTTTTGATAATTGTTCCCTTTTTATCCAAAAGAATATAAGTTGGCAAAATCGAAATGCCATACAATAAAAAAGCATCATTTTGCGAGCCTTTCAAATCTGAAACATTTGTCCACATTATTGAGTCTTTTTTTACTGCATTTTCGAAGTCGGATTTATTTATATCACCAGAGACTCCCAGTATTTCAAATCCTTTTGGCTGATAGAGTTTATATAATTTACGTAATTCTTTATGTGAATACCTGCATGGTCCGCAACCAGAAGCCCAGAATTCAATTAATAAGAATTTACCTTCAAAATCTGAAAGCGCAATCGTTTTACCATCAAGTGTTTTTTGGCTGAAATTTTTCGCTTTCTGTCCTATTAAGGGAGTATCTGTTAGTTCAGCGTATTTTTTAATTTCTTTTGCCTTGCTTGAATTTTTTATTTCTGGTGCAAGCTTCTCATAAAGACCTTTAATATCCTTTTTTGTCAAGACTTTTGTGTAGGTATAACACTCCGAATGAAGTATGTGCAAAGAAACGTATGAACTATTGTGTGTACTAACAAACTCCGTAATTTTTATGATTTGGCTTTGTTTCAATGAATCCATTTTATCTTCTAACAACCGCGTTTCTGCTTCAGATGCAATATTTTTCTGCTCTTGAATCGTTTCAATCTTTCTGGCATTGATTTCAATTGTCTTGGTATAATTTTCAAATTCCAACTGAGATATCGAACCTTCAATTTTCAATTTTGAAAGAAATTCAAAATTGCCACTGATTTTAATTTTTGTTGGTTCCAACCAAATGATTTTTCTATCTCGGAAATCATATTGATTTCTTTTATTGTATAACATGAACATTTTCGGATTTTCCAGTTCAAACTCAACCTCGAACAATCCATTTTGCACGTTTATTACTATTACTGAGCCTGGGTTTTCTGTATCAACCAAATACAATTCAGTTAAATCAGGACAATTCTCCATACTGCCCCAAACATGACAGATATTGTTCGTTGCTATGCATGAGGAAGTTATGAAAAATAAAAAGATGAATAATATTATTCTCATTGGTAACTGTGCATTTTATATGTAAGTTTTTACTTTATAAACTAAGACCATCAAACAGATTTTTAGTTTTTATTATCGATTGATACAAATCCCCCTGCTGACGCAGGCATGCGACCTGTGCTTGCTTTGAAAAGCAAAAAGTTCATTGCCCTTGCGGGGCAAGACACGGTTTGCAAAATTGCGCCAGCAGGGTCAGGCAAGTTTAACAGTCTGGTTGAGCAATTCAACTTTAAAATTCACTTTCGCATTTAAAGCTTTGAATACTTTAATTATTGTTTCAAAACGAGCGTCAGTCAGGCTATTCTCCAGCTTAGAAATTTGGGCTTTCTTTACACCCACCAACTGACCAAGTTCTTCTTGTGTCAAATGACGTTCTTTTCTTGCTTGCCTGATTGCTTCTCCGAGCAAATCAAGTCGCAATTCGTTTTCAAAAGCTTCACGCTTTGGAGTACCCGGTTTACCGATATATTTATCAGTAATTTCGTCGAGGCTAATTGTTTTTAACAGGTTATCTTTCATTGTTTTTTCCTTTCAAAATAAAGTTTTCTAATTCTTTCTGCTTTCTCTATTTCTCCGCCAGGAGTTTTATCTGTTTTTTTGATTAGTCCGTGAGTTGAGATTACAACTGTATCTGAATGCCCAGTCTTGTCCCAAAAGGCAAAAAGCCGGTAATGGGTTCTGTTAAACAAAGTCCTGAATTCCCAGATTTCATCCTTTAGTTTTTTGAAGAGTTCCTTGTCATTAGAAAGTCTTGCTTTTTGAATGTTGTAGATGACTTTATCTCTTGCCTTTTCATCAAGACTGTCTATAAATCCAGCTGCTTCTTCTAAAAACAGAACTTGAAATTTTTCAGTCATGTTGTAAAATTTATGCAAAGATAAATGTTTCTTTATTAGGAAACAATAAATATTTTAAAGTGGTCAAATTCTACCGCATTAAACTTCAAATGTTTTCAAATGAGTTATTCTTTCGCCTTCAGATTCATTAATCTGTTTTCAATTACCTGTTCTGTTTTACAACCGGGGTAGTCATTAAAATTAACCGTTCCGTTTTCATCAATTAAAATATAATGGGGCACACCTGCAATAGAGAATTTAGCTTTTAAATACTCAAATTGTTCTTGATTTAATAATACATGTGTCCCATTTATTTGATATTGCCTTATTACGTTATGCCACGCTTCTTCTCCTGATTCGCAACATAAGTAAACGAATTCAACTTCTTTAAATATCTCCTGCATTTTCAGTGAATGAGGAATTTGCTGTTTACAAGGTGAACACCATGTTGCCCATACATCAATGTAAATTGTTTTCCCTGAATTGTCAGCTAATATTTTATCTAATAATTCTTTACCATTCAATGATGGGTATTGATAAAGTTTTGCATTATCAGGAATTCTCTGACTATTAATCTTTGCAACTTTTTCTCTGGTTTCATCACATTTTGACAGTAGTAATTGTTGAATGTATAAATCTTTAAACTTCTCTTCAATTAATTGAGAATAGGTTGTAATCACAGAAATGATTACTATAAAATGAAATGCGCTTAGTGGTTTTGAACCGCTTAGCGCCTTTACCACAAACTGTACAAACATAAAAAGGGGAACTCTGTCAGAAATTCCCCTTTTCACTTCGCCTGTTTTGCTATTTGTAAACTTCTTCTTCTTTCTGATATCCTTCTGAAATCACCGTCAACTTCAGGTTTTCGCGGTTTACAATCATCGCCTCGTGAAACATGGCTGGCACCAGCATTTCGCCATTGCTCACCGTTTGAAATGTTTTTTCACATTCCTCGCTCCTGGCGAGCTTTACTGCAATCTCGGCTGCTGTTGCGGCCAATTTATCAATGGGTTTATAAACTGTGCAGGTTTGGTGTCCGGCAACAATTTCCTGCAGATTTTGTAAATCTGAATCCATTCCCGCAATCAAAACTGTTCCTTCTTTTCCAGCTTCGCGAAGTGCTTTAATTGCACCCATGGCAATGGCATCGTTGCCGGCAATAATTGCATCAACTTTCTGATTTTTTGCCAGCAGGTTTTTAGTATGATTATAACCTTCTGTTTCTTCCCAGGCTTCGGTAAACTCGTTATACACAACCTTTATGTCGCCCTTGTCAATCAGGGGTTGTAAAACATTCATCTGCCCCAGGTACAAAAACTGACTGTTGTTGTCGGCTTTAGCACCACCAATCAGGGCATAATTTCCAACCGGTCTGATTGTGGTAAGATAAGTTGCCTGCAAGGTCCCAATATCAACATTATCAGTAGAAATGTAAAAATCAAGTTTGCAATTTTTTATCAGCCTGTCATACGAAATTACTTTCACATTTCTGGCGTGGGCTTCATTTACAATTTCGGCAGCTGCAAACTGGTCAACAGGTACAACTACCAGAACATCAACACCGTTGGTGAGCATTTCTTTTGCCTGAGCCAGTTGTTTACCGGCATCATTATCGGCAACTTCAACCTGAACAGTTCCTCCGAGTTCTTCCACTTTTTTTACGAAGAAGTCACGGTCGTTTTCCCATCTTTCCCTGTCGAGCGCATGGATAAGCAAACCAACTTTTGGCGTTTCAGTTTGCTTTTTTCCACACCCACCGATCAAAAAAACGGTCAGGAAAACCCAAATAAAAAGTTTAACCTGGTAATACATAATTTTGATTTTTGTTACGCTGAAAACATTTACGTATTAACGTGGCAAGAGTTAATGCTTTCGGGGATTTTGTTTTAAACTAAGGATTTACTTTTGTTTCAAAACTGTAAAATCTCTGTATATAACTGCTGAACAGGCAATCCCATCACATTAAAAAACGAACCTTCGATGTGGGTGATGCCAATGTAACCAATCCACTCCTGAATACCATAAGCACCAGCTTTGTCGTAAGGTTTGTATTCGTCAATGTAAAAATTGATTTCGTCAGCTGAAAGCTTTTTGAACCTGACATTCGATACTGAAAAGAAAGACTTTTGCTTTTGTGCTGAAGTAAGGCAAACTCCCGAAATTACCTGATGTTCATTGTCGCTCAGTTTTTTGAGAATTTCAATCGCATCATTTCTGTCAACAGGTTTACCGAAAACTTCGCCATTTAACCAAACAATTGTATCGGCAGTGATTAGCAAATCGTTTTTATTAAGTTTTCCGGTAAATGGTTTGGCCTTTAATTCGGCCAGAAAAACGGGAATTTCTTCGCGAATTAAATTATTTGGAAAGGATTCATCCACTTCTAATATTTCAACACTGAAATTGATGCCGAGTTCGCGCAGCAACTCCTGCCGGCGTGGCGATTTCGAGGCAAGAATATAATTGTAATCGGGTAACCAATTCATTAAAAAGTATCTTTAATCATTTCGGGTGTAAACCAGCGGTTCTGGGCACGCAACGTTTGTTCAATCACATCGCGCACACAACCTTTGCCACCTTTTTTATGCGAAATATATTTTGAAATGGCTTTAATTTCGGGCACTGCATCCTTTGGGCAAACAGGCACACCAATTTGCAGCATGATGTTGTAATCCACCAGGTCGTCGCCCATAAACAGCATGTTTTCTGCAGCAATACCAGTTTGGGCAACAAAATCGTTCAATCATTCCACGTTGTCTCGAACACCTTCGTAATAATAAGCCACACCTAATTTTCCATGCCTCAGTTTCACTCTTTCCACATTCCCTCCCGTAATCACTGCCACCGGAAATCCAAGTACAATGGCATTTCTGATGGCAAATCCATCTTTTACATTGGCTGTTCGCATGGGGTCACCAAATTCGTTCAAGGGTGTGGTGTCGAGCGACAAAACTCCATCCACATCAAAAATGAATGCTTTAATATTTTTTAGTTCTTCTTTAAAAAATGCCATGTCTTACTTTTTTTGGTGTTCAAAAATACTTTTTGAAATCGTTTCGTACAACTGCTGGTAATCCGGAGTTGCCGAAAGTTCTGATAAATGAAGGTTGATGATATTTTCGTCAAATCGTACTGCCGGGCCAGTCTGAACTTCAGCGGGTTCAAAAGCTTGTACTTTCAACGCAGTTTCAAGAATTAAAGGACGAAGTACATCGAAATCAATTGCTTTCGATTTTAAAATATTACCTGCAATATGATAAAGGTGATTGACAAAATTGCATGCAAAAACCGCCGAAATATGCAAAGTCTTTCTACCTTCCGAATCAAGGACTGAAACCCGTTCAGAAATTTCAGCGGCAATATTTACCAAAAACTCCTCGTTTTCGCGATTGTTTGCTTCAATAAAGACAGGAATCTTTTTAAAATCAACATTTCTCTGTTTCGAAAAAGTCTGAAGCGGGTAAAATACCCCAAAATTGCTGCTGTAATTTTTCAGTTCGTTCAGTGAAACACTACCCGAACAATGTACAACCAACTTGTTGCCAAAATCGATTTTTGGAAGTACCTCACAAAAAGCTGAATCTTTGATTGCGATGAAATATACGTCTGCTGAATTTATTAATTCTGAAGTGTTTGTGGTAAAATCAGCATTTACATGCTGCGCCAGTGAACTTGCCGAGGTTTCAGTGCGGCTGAATACCTGAACAATATTGTGACCTTTTGAAAAAAATGCTTTTGCGAGTTGTGTGGCCAGATTTCCGGCACCAATAAAACAAAAATTCAGGCTCATTATTCTGAAAATTAAATTTCAAAAATAACAAGCCTGAATGAGTGTACCAATTCCGGCACTAATTTAATTACTTCGAAGTTGCAGCTTTGTAACGGGCTTCCACCACATTCCAGTCTATAATGCTCCAGAAACCGATAACGTAGTCAGCGCGTTTGTTCTTGTATTTCAGGTAGTAAGCGTGTTCCCACACATCGAGTGCCAAAATGGGTGTACCTTGTGCTTCCACCACATCCATTAACGGGTTATCCTGATTGGCAGTAGATGACACAAATAATTTTCCATTTTTATCGACTGAAAGCCATGCCCAGCCACTGCCAAAACGTGTCATCGCCGCTTTTGTAAAAGCCTCTTTAAACGAATCAAACGAACCCAAATCCTTCTCAATTGCAGCTTTTAAACCAACCGGAATATCCTGTTTCACCGGCGAAAGATTTTCCCAGAAAAGGTTGTGGTTGTAAAATCCACCACCATTGTTTCGAACCGTTGCCGAATGTTTACTCATATTGGCAAAAATTTGTTCCATCGGAGTTTTTAACAAGTCAGTACCTTCAGCGGCGGTCATAAAATTGGTGTAATATGCCTTGTGGTGACGGGTGTAGTGAATTTCCATTGTTTGCGCATCAATGTACGGTTCGAGCGCATTAAAAGCATATTTTAACTCAGGGAATTTATGCCCTTCGAAGGCTTTACCATCTCCTGCAAAAGCAGTTTTAGTTACAGAAACAAAAGCTGCAATTAACACAGCACCAAAAACCAAAACGTATTCTCTTCTTTTCATTGTTTTAAATTTGTTTATAGTTAAAACAATACGCCGGATAAAAAGTTCGGAATAATTTATATCGAATCTAAATAATTCAATTTAAGTTGCCGGGGTAAACAAATTTCACGTTGAAAATATTGCCCGCTGACTTTAGTGATTAACTTTATTTTCTTATTCGCAATAAATGAAAATAACGCTGATTATTTTAACCTATAATCGACCCGATGCGCTTGCAGTTGTTTTGCAAAGCATTGAAAAACAAAGCGAATTGCCGTTCGAGGTAATTATTGCAGATGATGGTTCTGCTGAAGAAACCCATCAACTGATAAAGAAAATGAGTGCAGGTTTTCCTGTGCCTCTTTTACATGCGTGGCACCCGGATGAAGGCTTTCGGATTGCCAGAATCAGGAATGCAGCAATTAATATCAGTAGTGGTGAATATTTCATTTTTTCGGATGGCGATTTGATCCTTCACCCACGGTTTATTGAAGATTTCAGAAAAAATGCTACAGCCGGAGAAGCGTTGATTGGCTCCCGGGTATTTTTAAATTTGGAAGTCACAAATAGAATATTAAAAACAGGAAATGCTGATTTCGGAAATCCATTTTTCACTTCTGTATTTGAAAAAAACAGAATGAATGCGTTTCGTATTCCGATTTTAAGCCGCCTGTTTCAGCCGATAAAATATTCGGTGAAACTCAGGGGCGGATTATTGGGAGTTTGGAAAAACGATTTGATTGAAGTCAATGGCTGGAATGAAGATTTTGAAGGTTGGGGACTTGAAGATTCAGAACTGCTGGTCAGATTGCATCACAATGGAGTTCTGTTCAGAAAAATGAAATTCAGGGCAATAACCTATCATTTGTGGCATGAAACCGAAAAACGTGAACGCCTTTCGGCAAATCGTGAGCTTTTGGAAAACAGTATCAAAAACAAATTAGAAAAGTGCAAAAACGGATTAATCCGGCTTTAATCCGAAATACGCATGTTATATGGTGAATTCCACAGCAACAAGGAATAAAACAACACAAAGAATGACAAACCCATATGCGTTTCCAGATTAGCATCACCAAAGTTTGCAGCCACGATGGAAATCAAAAATAAAATTAAGACGATATTACGTTGCTGTTTTTCCAAAAATACAGGTGCTATCAACGCAAACATGATCCAGAAGAAATCAATGAGACCAAATTTAACCATGTAATTCAGGTACTGATTATGCGACGGGCCGCGCTTTTCAGGCAAAAGTTTTGATTGCATTTCGTCGTATGCTTCATTGTAAGCAATTTTCCAGTTACCGGTTCCAATCCCAAAAAACAGGTTTCGTTTAATAAGAAAAACAGAGGCTTTTACAAATTCAATGCGCTGAGCAAGTGTCTTGTTATTCGGGTCGCCCGTTTTAAAATAATAATCAAGTTCCCATATCGTTTCGTAAATGCGTGGATATATCGAAAAGCGGGAATTTTTGAATTTATAATTCGTTACACCTTGCTCAATTAACCTTATATCATCATCAGTTAAAAAGCTGATACCTGCACTATCCTTTTTCAATCCCTTACTGGCCATGTACCTGATTAGCGTGCTTTGCAGGGGAAATCCGTTGATTGAATCAGAATAGTTTATATTGCTGCGTTTATTCCATTCCTTTTCCAATTCAGGTTCGCAAATAAAGGTGTAAACAAGCGTTCCGTTTTCACGAATAATGTTATTAAAGTCATAGCTGTACGGATTTCCGGACAACGTTCTTTGCTCTGCAAATTCGGGCGTTTCATCATTGAAATTATAAAAATCGGAAACAACTTTCCCAACAAAAATTAATGGTAACACAAATCCAATTACAAGAAGAAGAACAGCCCACTTCCGTATTTTTTTATTTTCCTGATTTTTGATAAATAAATACAAAGCAACAAGACAAGTTATTCCAAATGCCAACAAACCCAACAATGACTTTAAAAGAAATAAAAATACTATCAGCCACACTGAGACAATTATGTATAAGATGACTTCAGCATTTGGTTTACGGGTAATTTTATGCAATATAAACCAGCCAGATAAAATTATTGCAAGAACCACTTGTAATGAGAACCGGATGTGTGAAATTATACTAACTTCACGGAATTCAGAAAGATATATGTTATTGGCAAATATTAACTTTCCAAAATGAATAAGACTTGCCACAGTAACTGCAACCACAAATACTTTAAAAACGAACCATAATTTATGTTCAGAAATTTTTGGAGATAAAAAAACTGCTAGTGGAATAACAATCCAGAAAACAACCTTTTTTAGCTCATACAATGCAAATTGAAAATCCTTTGTAAGGAACATTCCAAAAATATAAACAACAAAAACAGAAATAAAAAGATAAAGTGCTTTAGGAGATCGGAGTGATATAGACGGATGCTTCCATGATTGAAGAATTAGGGTCTGAAACAGAAGAATACCGGCAGAAATACTTACTAATGCTTCAGAGAATGGTAAAACACCAACGCAAATCACTAACGAGAGAAAAAAAACATTTTCACGCCAGTCATTTATTTTCACAGTTTTTATATCAGTCACGATGTGGTTTAATTTGAAAAGTTCACAAAGTAAACGAAGCTTATTTCAAATAATTTCATCCGATATTAAAAAAGTAAGGCCCGTGCTCCTAAGAACACGGGCCTTTGTAAGTTGGCAGCGACCTACTCTCCCACTGTTACGCAGTACCATCGGCGCTGGCGGGCTTAACTTCTCTGTTCGGTATGGGAAGA
>JBFXFM010000058.1:0-27493 GCA_050179035.1 Draconibacterium sp.
TCATCAGGAAACTTGGCCTGAAAATCAAAAATCGTTAGGCTTTGAAATTGTTGCTCCATACTCTAATTATTGAATGGCTTGAATTTACTCATTTTTGCGTTATTGTCAAAATGCCTAATTCAATAAACTTATTAGGAGGAAAAGGTATTCAATCTTTTATTACTCCAAATTCTTGGCTGAAGAATATTCAATTTACTAACTGCAGAGAATTCATTTTGAAGAATTCCTTTATAAATATTTTATTTCCTAATCTTCAAAACGTTTTTGATGAAGCATCTGTAGATACCTTGATTTTTATTTGTTCAAGAAAGGAAGATAATAGGATTACCTCAATAATGGAATTCAAAAACAAAACTGCAATTGAAAAACACAAAATTAATCAATCAAGATTTCAACAAAATGAACGAAAAATATTTGACGTTGAGATTAATGATGAAATAAATGTAATAATTCAAAAAATTAGAAATGATTCAAGTCATTTAAGTAGGTTTTCTGAAATTACAAGAGGCGTGAATCCGTATGATAAATACACAGGTCAAAGTCAAGAAATTATTGATTTAAAAGCATATCATTCGACATTTGCTAAAGATGAAACATTCAAACCAGAATTAAGGGGTAAGCATATTGGTTGTTATCACTTTTTATGGGATAAGAAAAGTTATATAAGTTATGGCGATTGGTTGGCCGCTCCAAGAGATATTAAATTCTTTCAGGGCAATAGAATTGTAATGAGACAAGTATTAGGTAAAAAATTTAATTGCACAGTTTTAGATGAAGATTTTATTATTGACCAAAGTGTTTTTATTGCAAAGCCCAAAATTGAGTTTGAGGATAAAATACAAGTAATACAAGGATTATTAGCTTCTAAATTGGTAGTATTTTTCTTTAAACATACTAATAATGAATTTGATGCTTTATTCCCAAAAATTAAGATTGGTGAGTTTAAAGAATTACCAATATTTAGTGAAATTGAAAAAATTCCTACCGAATTTACTATAAAAGTCACCCAAATTCTCGACCTCAAACAACAAAACCCATCCGCCGACACCACGGCGCTGGAAGCCGAAATCGACGAAATGGTTTACCAGTTGTATGGTTTAACCGACGAAGAAAAACAGATTGTGGAGAATAGCTGAATCGGGCCGGACATCTAACGGTAGCGCCATCGGATGTTTATAGAAAAACGCTAATGCCGGAGACATCAAATGATTAAGAAAAACCACGTCATAAAGGAATATTCGAACCCGGTACAGGGTTCGATTTTAGTAACAACGACCAACCCACAAAAACACTGAAAGCAGTTTGAAAAGCCGGCACCCTGAACAACAGACCGACTTTTTCGGGTGGCTTATTTTTACCATAATCCATCCCGTACCGGGATGAAGAAAAATAAACGACAGCGAATTCAAAGTTGAAGAACCCCCGCTGGAATCGTAACTTTCACTCCTGTCGAAATTTCTATAAACCTGTCAACCCATCGGGTTGGAAACCACAAAACATTTGTCTTGAACCCGATGCCAGCGGCATCACAAGTTTATAGAAATACCCGTCTTAATTCGACATTCGACCCCGTCCGGGGTCGCACCTTTCAAACTATATAATATTTCTATAAACATACCAACCCATCGGGTTGGAAAATTCGAAATCGACGAAATGGTTTACCAGTTGTATGGTTTAACCGACGAAGAAAAACAGATTGTGGAAAATAGCTGAATCGGGCCGGATTTCCCGATGCCAGCGACATCACATATTTATAGACAAACGCATGAATGATGAACCATTCGACCCCGGCGGGGTCGCACGTTTCACGCACGTGTACATTTCTATAAACATACCAACCCTCCGGGTTGGAACCCAAACAAACCTGATTTGATTTTGAAAATCATTACCTGAACTTTCGGTTTATCCACCTGTTTTTAATTGAAATTATTGAATCATGACCGAAATAATCATCATCTGTATCGCAGCCTTTCTCACGTCTATTCTCACTTTCTTTTCAGGTTTTGGATTGGGCACGATTTTAATGCCTGTTTTTGCTTTGTTTTTTCCGGTGGATGTGGCCATCGCGTTAACCGGCGTTGTACATTTCTCCAACAACCTGTTTAAAATGGCGTTAGTGGGCAAACACACCGACAAACAGGTATTGCTGAGATTTGGTATTCCCGCCATTTTTGCATCGTTTGCCGGGGCATGGTTGCTGATGCAAATTTCAGATTTTCAGCCTTTGTTCAGCTATCATTTGGGCGAAAAACAATTTGATTTTACTCCTGTAAAACTGGTGATTGCCTTTTTGCTGCTTTTCTTTTCGCTGTTCGAAATTATTCCGCGTTTTCAAAAAATTCAGTTTGGTAAAAACAAGCTGATTTTTGGCGGAATTTTAAGTGGATTTTTTGGCGGACTGGCCGGAATTCAGGGTGCTTTGCGCAGCGCTTTTCTCATCAAAGCGGGTCTTTCAAAAGAAGCTTACATTGCCACCGGGGTTGTGATTGCCTCGCTGGTGGATATCACCCGCCTTTCGGTTTATGCTGAACGTTTTACCACAGCCGGATTGCACGAAAACATCGGACTGATTGTTTCTGCTGTTGCTTCGGCTGTATTGGGAGCTGTTATCGGCAAAAAACTGCTGAAGAAAATCACACTCCAGTTTGTACAGGTTTTTGTGGCAATCATGTTAATTTTAATTGCATTGGCTTTGGGGGTTGGTTTAATTTAAAATGGAATAAAATGAAATTGCGAAACGCTTTACTTTTTTCTTCTCAAGATTTCAAACCGTTAATTCCCCGTCTGGTTGTCGGACTGGTATTTCTTTCCGAAGGAATTCAAAAGTTTCTTTTTCCTGAATCGGTTGGGGCAGGGAGATTCGCAAAAATCGGTTTTGAAAATCCTGAATTTTGGGCCTTGTTTGTGGCCTCGTTCGAAATTATTTGCGGTGCGCTGGTTCTGATTGGTTTTCTAATCCGAATCGTTTCAATACCGCTGCTGATTATCATGTTTACAGCACTGACTACCACCAAAACTCCGATTCTGCTGGAAAAAGGTTTCTGGCAAATGGCGCACGATTCGCGCACCGATTTTGCCATGACCATGTTGCTGATTTTCCTGATAATCTATGGTGCAGGGCGGTTTTCGGCAGATGAGAAATTGAAGAAAAAATAATCATACAAATAAAATTTTAGAAAAATTAAATTCAAGTATTCAAGTGATTTATTGAATACTTGAATTTGTTTTTTATGTTTGCGACTATAAATTTTTACCATATGAAAGGCCGCGAATTCAAAGATGCCATGTACGACGGACTGGCAAAACTACTGAAAGCTCTTGCCAATCCTGCCCGACTGGAAATAATTGAAATGCTTTCGCAGGGCGAGAAAAGTGTGGAAGGAATTGTTCAGTCCACCAACCTGAATTTTGCCAATGCATCGCAACATTTGCAGGTGCTCAAAAACAACAACATTGTAAAAGCCCGAAAAGAAAAACAGTATGTTTTTTATTCGTTGGTAAACAACGAATTTTTGTCGCTTTACCAGCACGTTGCCAGGTACGCGGTTAGCGAAATTGCCGAACTTGAAAGGATTATGAACCGTCAGCGCGACGACAACAAATCGTTGAATGCTGTTGGTTTGGAAGAACTTGAAAACATGATTAACAACGAAAATGTGTTGTTGCTCGATGTCCGGCCTTCAACCGAATACGAATTTGGTCATATTACCGGCGCTGTTTCGGTGCCAATGCCCGATTTACTTTGTTGCCTGAAAGACTTTTCAAAAGAAAAGGAAATTGTTGCCTACTGTCGCGGGCCGTTTTGTGTGCTGGCCGACGAAGCTGTAAAAGTTTTAAGCGAACAGGGCTACAAAGTGCGGAGGCTGGATGAAGGATATCCGGAGTGGAAGGTAAAACACTCGGCAAGCAATTAATATGCATACGCCAATTTACCTTGATTATAATGCTTCAACCCCAATTGACCCGGAGGTTGTAGTTGAAATGCTACCCTACATTCAAACGCATTTTGGAAATCCTTCGAGCAGCTACGGAATGGGAAAACACAACAAACAGGCTATTGAAAAAGAGGAAGAAATTGACCTTACAATTCAGATAATCTCAGAAGCAATTCAAAAACTTATAACTCATTAAAATCAAAAAAAATCAAAATGAAAAAATCAATTCTGTCCGTTGTGGTATTAACACTGTTATTTACTACGTCAATTTTAGCACAGGTGAATCCCGAACCCCGGACATATTCACCCACTTCCATCGGAATGGTTATTTATTCCAATGATGTGGAAACGGTTTGGAATGCTTTCCGGCTGGCCAACCATTCAAAAAATCAGGGCGATACAGTTCAGGTTTTTTTACTTGCAAAGGGTGTTGAAGTTGATTTATTGGTTAACGATAACAAAGATTTAAAAGAACAGGTAGATGCTTTTCTCGAAAAAGGTGGTGAAATTCAAGGCTGCGGAACCTGCCTGAAAAGCCGGAAAAATGATGAACCACAGGTTTGTACCTTCTCATCATTAGGCGATTTATATGCTGTGATTCGGAAAAACAAAATAGTACTAACATTTTAAAAATTGGATGATGCAAAAAGTTTTAATCATTTTCAACAGGGAGCCTTATGATGGCACCGACATTACATGGAATGGACTGCGCCTTGCCGATACATTAAAGAAAAAAGGCCACGAAGTAAGAATTTTTTTGATGAATGATTCAGTGGACCTGGCCAGAGACGTTTGTAAACCTCCGCAGGAATACGACCAGGATTTATCACAAATGCTTAAAGATTTAATAAACAAAGGTGTTTCAGTTGAAGTTTGCGGAACTTGTATGGCGCGTTGCGGTATTTACAAAAACCATCCCTATTTTGAAGGAGCCAACAAATCGACCATGGGTTTTTTGGCAGATTGGGTGATTGACAGCGATAAGATTTTAACTTTTTAGTAATGAATTATAATCCTTTTGATTATCTGGCGGACGAATATGAAGCCTGGTTTATCAGAAACAAAGTTCTGTTTCAATCGGAACTGCTTGCCCTGAAGCAAGTGGTTCCGGTTGATAAAACAGGAGTTGAAATTGGGATTGGCAGCGGCATTTTTGCTGAACCTCTTGGTATCCGGTTTGGCATCGACCCGTCAGAAAAAATGTTGGAATATGCCCGGAGAAGAGGATTGGAAGTGCAAAATGGTGTAGCCGAAAATCTGCCTTACGAAAACGAATCCTTTGATTTTGACGTGCTTATCAATGCTCTATGTTTTGTTACCGACCCAAACCTGGCATTACAAGAGGCTCACCGGATTCTTAAAAGTGATGGAGAAATTATTATTGCGATTCTCGATAAGGAAACTCAGTTTGGAAGGTTTTTGGAGAACAATAAGAAAAAGAGCCAGTTTTACAAACATGCCCGATTCTTTTCGGTTCCCGAAATCATTGACCTTTTGGAAAAACACAACTTCAGAATTACCCAAACATTACAAACCCTTGAAGACCCGGCTACCAGAAAAATAGAAAATCCATTGGAAGGGTTTGGAAAAGGCAGTTTTGTTGTTGTAAAAGGAGTAAGACAGGAGTTTAAATCGGAAGATTAGAATACACAAGTTCTAAGAAAGGTGGTTTTATTAATTTTATAGTTTGGGCTGATAAAGTGGTGATATGCTGTAAGTCCCGGGATTTATACTGATAAATGGATTACCTGGATTAAAATAATCCGGGTAATCAAACTAATCAAACAAATCCGGGTAAAGATGATTATTCCCGCACATCCACCTGGAACCAGAATTCAATTGGAACAACCATTTCCATAAAGTTTCCACGATTCTGACTTCCAGTGCCGTATCCACTCATTCCACCGCCACCACCCGAACGACCACCACCGCCTCTGCCTCCCATTCCGCCTGATTTTCCCCCGCCTGAACCTTGCTTCATTCCACTGCCTGAATGTTGAGGCTGACTATTCATTTGATTTGCAGCAGCACCCGATTTTATTCCTAACGAAAAAACAATATTATCAGGATTTGAATTACCAAAAATTTCAGCTTTCGGAATAACAGCAGTATAATTCAGAATCCCCGAAAAATTCATGTCGGTATTAACTTGAACAGGGCTGTTTTTTGCCGGATAATTGAAAACCTTTGTTGATTTTGGCCCGTCGAAGCCACCCAGCAAAAGTTGCTGGTTATTCATCTGGAAAAACTGAAAAAGTTGCTGCGATTTTTCATTCTGACTTGTAGGGAAATTACCGGCGCTTAAAAACTCTTTTTTGTTGTATGCATGTGGTAGCGGAAAAGTGATGTATTTCTCTTTCTTCTTTTTTCCAGTTTCATCAATGTAAATTGTCAGTCCAAAATTTAAAATTTTTACCTGCGAACTGAAATCAGCAGTCGAAATATACAGGTAAACATTTGCACTGTCGTATTCAACGCTGTACCTCAGTTTACTTTCCGAATCGTATTGCCCTGAATATCCGGTGGTTTCAGCTTCACCTTTTGTAACTGCTGTAATTTTTGGCAAACTGGCGCACCCTTGTAAAAGTGCAATTGAAAGTGCAAGAAAAGAGTAAATTTTTATGCTCTGAAGGTTAGCTGTCATTTTTTGTATCATTTAAATATTTTTTATCCTCATCAGGTTTTATCAATAAGTTTAAGACACGTTAACTTGTTAAAACCTGTGCTGCGGGTGCAACTTTTTTCGGTGAATTGATGATTTTTATTTTTCAAGTTGAGTTAATTCAGATTAATTTGTCTTTTTATTTCGAAAAAAGTTTAGCTTTAGCTTTTACAAAATTTGAATTACATCACTATGAGAAACTTACTGAATAAAATTAATGCGAATCATTACTTTATAATAAGTACAACAATTGTGTTGGCTACGATGATTTCATGCTCGCCAGCAAGAAAAGAGTCAAATTCGGAGGCAGTTCAGCAACTGAAACAGGTACAACAAGAAACACTAATTGCCGATACAACCGCTGCAATTTCCTCAGTTCCGGCAAATGTTCCGGCTGCTGCCACTTCGGTTGAAACAACTGTTGCAATCAATTCTACCCCGCCAGAACTGAATCCACCGCATGGACAACCTTTTCATCGTTGCGATATTCCTGTAGGAAGTCCGCTGAACGCTGCTGCTGCACCTGCTAAAACTGATGCACCTTCCAAACCTGCACAGGCGGTTAACAGAACCGGAATGTCACCAACTATTGAAAATGCTGTGCGGCTAAACAATCCACAGACAGTCAATCCAACTGCTCCAACTGTAGCCAACGCAACTTCAGGAAAACCAAAATTGAATCCACCCCACGGACAACCTTATCATCGCTGCGATATTGCTGTTGGAAGTCCGCTGCCGTAAAAATCTGCTCAAGATTTTGGTTCTGCTGAAAAACTCAGGCAACAATTTTTATTTTGATGGGATATGCGATCAAATTTCGATTATCAAATATCAAATTATTGCTGATTGCAATTCCATTTTGACTTTGCGCATTCAAGTTTTGTTTTGCTGAAAAACTCAACACCAATCTGACTTTTAGGCACGGGAGTGCCGTCACGGCCAACTTGATCAGGTCAGGCAAAAAAAGATGCAGGCAATCCATGTTTCACTGGTATCTCTGAGCCCGGCTTCGATACAGTTTAACTCATACCCTGTTTGGCCTGCCCAAATTTGCCTTCAATCGGATTGCGCTCTTCCTGGCTTACGCGAATTGGCACTGCCGATGGCCTTTCAGGGGGCTTGGCCAGGAGCTTGATGCCTTTCTCTTTCAACGCTGCACGATTGTCGCGCGTGCAATAAATTTGGTCGGCCAATAATCGGGCGAACTCGGGGTGAGTGAAGAAATTGAAATATGACATTTTATTTTTCTTATTACTTGGTTTGTTTCTGGTTAACCAAATCTAAAAATTAATTTGGTTAACCGTTTTGTTTTCATTTATAATGGGTTATTATGACTTTCTAAAAATAAAAAAAAAACCTGCAAATCATTTGATTTACAGGTTTTTAAATTATTTTGATTTTGTAATTTGTCGGGGTGACAAGATTTGAACTTGCGACCCCCCGCCCCCCAGACGGATACGCTACCAGGCTGCGCTACACCCCGAACTTGTTTGCCAGATTTATTTTGGCCGTGCAAAAATAACCGATGATTTATCATTTGCAAAACTTTTCCTCTTTTTTGTCGAAGGAGCAACCGAATAGTTTTTGTCTATTCAGGTTTGTAATTATTGATTGTAAATATTCGTTGTGGTTTCAGATGTTTTATACTTTTGTTCAACATTAAAAAATTTACAACTATGTTTAAACCACTTGATATTAGTGATAGTAATAATAGTCAACCGGTAGTTTCGGGAGACTCTGAAAAAGTTAAATGCCTGATTATTGGCTCAGGACCTGCCGGTTATACTGCTGCAATTTATGCTGCCCGCGCCAATCTCAGCCCGGTGATGTACGAAGGATTACAACCCGGTGGACAGCTTACTACAACTACTGAAGTTGAAAATTTTCCCGGATATCCGGAGGGTGTTACTGGCCCGGTGATGATGGAAGATTTAAAAGCACAGGCTGCACGGTTTGGTACTGATATTCGTTGGGGAATGGCGACAAAAGCCGATTTCTCAGGCGAAGTTCACAAGGTTTGGATTGATGACTCGAAGTTAATTGAAGCTGAAACGGTAATAATAGCTACAGGAGCAACTGCCAAATATTTAGGACTCGAAGATGAAAAGAAATATGCTGGTGGAGGTGTTTCTGCCTGTGCAACCTGCGACGGATTTTTCTACCGTGGAAAAGATGTGGCAGTTGTAGGCGGTGGAGATACAGCAGCCGAGGAAGCAATGTATCTGGCTGGTTTATGCCGAAAAGTATATCTGATAGTTCGTCGTGATGAACTTCGCGCTTCGAAAGTGATGGCCGACCGGGTTAAGAAAACAGCAAACGTTGAAATCCTCTGGAAACATCAGACCAAGGGCTTACTGGGTGATAACGGTGTAGTTGAAGGTGCTGTTCTTGTTAAAAATCAGGGAGAAGCTGGAGAGGAAGAAGTAAAGATTAAGATTGACGGTTTTTTTCTTGCCATTGGGCACAAACCCAACTCCGATATTTTTAAGGAATACATCGACACCGATGAAGTTGGTTATATTAAAACCATACCAGGTACATCAAAAACAAAGGTTCCCGGAGTTTTTGCCTGTGGAGATGTTCAGGATTCTCATTATCGTCAGGCTGTTACAGCTGCTGGTTCGGGTTGTATGGCTGCCATTGATGCAGAAAGATATTTGTCAGAAAAACATTCGTAATACATATAGTCTGAAAATGAAAAAAGGGAACCATTTGGTTCCCTTTTTTCATATCATTCAAATAGACCCTTATTTATCAACCTGAACTGCTGCAAGCGTTTCTGATTTGTATTTTCCTTCAATCAGATTTTTACGTACTGCTGTAAATGCTTTTACTGTAATATCAACGTCTTCAAGGGTATGCACTGCTGTTGGAATTAAACGCAGTAAAATGTCGCCTTTCGGAATTACCGGATAAACAACCATAGAACAAAAAATGCCATAGTTTTCGCGTAAATCGTAAACAAGGTTGGTTGCTTCTGCTTCACCACCTTTCATGTAAACCGGCGTTACTGCTGTATTTGTTTTGCCAAGGTCGAAACCGGCTTCGCGCAAACCTTTTTGTAATGCTGCAACAATAGTCCACATTTTTTCTTTAAACTCCGGACGGGTGCGAATCAGTTCGAGTCTTTTCAAACCACCGATTACCATTGGCATTGGCAGCGATTTGGCATAAGTTTGAGAACGCATATTGTAACGCAGATAATAACAAATGTCGGTATCGCAGGCAATAAAACCACCAATTCCGGCCATCGCTTTTGCAAATGTGGCGAAATACAGGTCAATTTTATCCTGAACACCCTGATGTTCACCGGTTCCGGCGCTGGTTTCTCCCATCATTCCAAAACCGTGTGCATCGTCAACCAATAAACGGAATTCAAATTCGTCTTTTAAAGCAGCAATTTCGGCAAGTTTGCCCATGTCGCCGGCCATCCCGAAAACACCTTCTGTAATTACAAGTATGCCACCTTTTTGTTTTTCTGCAAGTTTTGTAGCGTGAACAAGCTGTTTACGAAGACTCTCGATATCGTTGTGGAGAAAAACAAAACGTTTTCCCATATGCAAACGAACACCATCAAGAATGCAGGCGTGTGATTCGGCATCATAAACAATAACATCGTTACGTCCGCAAATGGCGTCAATTACTGAAACCATTCCCTGGTAACCGTAGTTTAACAGAAAGGCATCAGGCTTTTTAACAAAAGCCGCAAGCTCGCGCTCTAATTGCTCGTGTTTGCTTGTTTGTCCCGACATCATCCGGGCTCCCATCGGATAAGCCATTCCGTATTGTGCCGCAGCTTCCGCATCGGCTTTTCTTACTTCGGGGTGGTTTGCCAAACCCAAATAGTTGTTTAAACTCCAATTTAAAACTTCTTTTCCTCTGAATGTCATTCTCGGGCTCAGTTCACCTTCGAGTTTAGGAAATGCAAAGTAACCGTGAATCTGGTCCATCCACTTACCAATATCACCTTTGTTTTTCCTGAATTTTTCAAATATATCCACGTTGTTAAGATTTTTTGATTAAACAAGGTGCAAATGTAAACTTTTTTATTTGCGTCAATTCATGACAAATGTTTTTGAGTGGAAAATTCAATTTCAAGGTACTCAGTTTAATAAATCGTTGATAAAGCCTGTTAATTTATCCTAATTGCGATTGTTTTTTGTTAACTCAAATCAACTTTTTGCGCCTCATTTTATCAGAATGAATGGTTAATCATTTGTAAACTAATACTATTCGATAATAACACATTCGGCAAAACGTTAATTTTTGGTTTTATAAAGGTTTTTGGTTTGTAAAAAAAGTATATTTTTGCGCCATGTTATTAAAAATGAAATATTTTACCATTGGGTTGGTGCTTGTTTCACTGCTGTTCAGTTCATGTGGAAACTACAATAAAATTGTAAAAAGTACCGATGTTGAATATAAATACAAAAAGGCCATTGAGTATTACGATGATGGTGAGTATGTTAAGGCTGGTACATTGTTGAAAGACCTTGTAACCATTTTCAGGGGTACTAACCGTGCCGACAAAATTTATTTTTACTATGCCAAATGCATGATCGCTCAGAACGATTATTTAATGGCAAAACATTATTTTAATTCGCTTGTGAAAGAGTTTCCGATGAGCGAGTTGGCTGAAGAATCTTATTTTATGGTGGGTTACTGCTCTTACCTGATGTCGCCAAAAGCAAGGCTCGACCAGCAGGTAACCACTGAAGCAATTGATGCTCTTCAGTTGTACTTAAACCTTTATCCTTATAACGACAGGGTTGATGAGGCGAACCGGCTGATTGACGAAATGAACAACAAATTGGTTTATAAATCGTATTTAAGTGCAAAATTGTATTACGATTTCGGAAATTATAAAGCATCTGTAATTGCATTATCAAACAGTTTGAATAAATATCCCGACTCGAAATACCGTGAAGAACTGAAATTTATGTTGCTCGAATCGAAATACAACCTGGCTGTGGGAAGTGTTTTCGACAAACGCGAAGAACGACTTTCAAGCGCTTTGGATGAATACTTTTCGTTTGTGGATGAATTCCCGGAAAGCAAACACAAAAAGGAAGCTGACCGTTTTTACAAAGTCACTTCACAAATGTTGAATTATAAAGAAAACGCAGAAACAAATATTAACTAAGTATATGGATTACAAAAAAACAAAGGCTGCACCGTCAACCATTTCACGCGACTTGGACGTATTAACCCAGGAAACCGGTAATATTTACGAAACAGTAATGATTCTGGCCAAAAGGGCAAACCAGATATCTTCGGAACTGAAAGAAGAATTAAACCAGAAATTACAGGAATTTGCCTCTTACACCGATAATCTGGAAGAAATTTTCGAAAACCGCGAACAGATTGAGATTTCGAAATTTTACGAAAGAATGCCAAAACCTTCGTTAATTGCTTTTGAAGAATTAAAAGAAGGCGAAATTTATCATCGCAATCCCAGCAGGGAAAACAAGCCGAAAGTATAATAATTGAGCCCATGAGGCTTGAAGGAAAAAAAATAATTTTAGGAGTTACCGGAAGCATAGCCGCCTACAAGGCAGCTGTGCTTTTGCGTTTATTGGTAAAAGAAGGTGCTGAAGTTCAGGTAATAATCACACCTGCCGGCAAAGAATTTATTACACCTCTCACGCTATCAGCTTTATCGGGTAAGCCCGTAATCAGCGAATTTTTCGGAGCCAATGATGGCATGTGGAACAGTCACGTTGACCTTGGTTTGTGGGCCGATGCAATGATTATTGCCCCGGCAACAGCATCAACACTCGGGAAAATGGTTTCTGGAGTTGCCGATAATATGCTGGTTACAACTTATCTGTCGGCCAAATGCCCCGTGTTTATTGCACCGGCGATGGACCTCGATATGTTTGCCCATCCATCGACTCAGCGAAACCTGGCATCGCTCAGGGCAATTGGTAACATTGTCATCGAACCAGCAACAGGCGAACTTGCCAGTGGTTTAACCGGAAAAGGACGGATGGAAGAGCCTGAAAATGTTGTGGAAATGCTTGCTCTGTATTTTAGCCGGTCACAAAGCCTTAAAGGAAAAACGTTTCTTGTAACCGCCGGGCCAACTTACGAGAAAATTGATGCAGTGCGGTTTCTCGGAAATTATTCGTCGGGAAAAATGGGGTATGCCATTGCTGAGGAACTTGCTAAAAATGGCGCTGACGTTATTCTGGTTTCAGGGCCGGTTTCAATAAAAACAACTGAAAGTAAAATTGAACTTGTAAAAGTTGAGTCGGCTGCCGAAATGTATGAACAGTGTATTGCCCTGTTTCATCAATGTTCGGGTGCTGTAATGTGTGCAGCAGTTGCCGATTTTACAATTGAAATTCCCGAAGGCAAAAAGGTAAAACGTGGCAAGGAAGATTGGCAACTGACCTTAACACCTACTAAAGATATTGCACAGGCGTTGGGAGAACTGAAATCGGAAAAGCAAATTCTGGTTGGCTTTGCCCTCGAAACCGATAATGAAACAATCAATGCAATTGAAAAACGAGAGAGGAAAAACCTCGATTTTATTGTATTGAATTCATTAAACGATGCTGGTGCCAGTTTTCAAACCGATACAAACAAAATTACCATCATCGGGAAAGACAATAAACCACATTTTTTCGAGTTAAAAAGCAAGAAAGAAGTTGCAGCCGATATTGTGAATAAAATCAAATCACTGATTGCCTGATTTCTTTCAGCAATTTTTTATTTTTAGCCATCGATTCAAGAAACAAATGAAGTATATCCTGCTTTTCGTTATGATTCTGGTTCTGCCTTTTTTGGCAGCAGCTCAGGAATTACGTTGTAATGTAACAGTTTCATCGACACGTATCCAGGGGGCCAACCAGAACCTGTTTCGTACCATGCAATCGGATATTTACGAGTTTATGAATACCCGTAAATGGACAGATCATGTATATAGTTACGACGAAAAAATCCGTTGTAATATAATGATTGTGCTTGAAGAGCAACTGTCGGCTGATGAATTCAGAGGCTCAATTCAGGTGCAATATGTAAGGCCGGTTTTTGATTCGAGTTACGAAACCACCGTTTTAAATATTAAGGATAATGATTTTCGTTGCAGGTATGTCGAGTTTCAGCCACTTGAATATAACGAAACTTCGAACCGGGATAACTTAACCAATATTTTAGCTTTTTATGCATACGTTATTTTGGGATTCAGTTATGATACTTTTTCGCCCGAAGGTGGAACACCTTATTTCGAAAAGGCGCAGACAATTGTAAATAACTCACAAAATCAGCCGGTTAAAGGATGGAAATCGTTCGAAAGCGAACGAAACAGGTATTGGCTGGTTGAGAATGTACTAAACAAAGCATATGCTGATTTCAGGAAATGCATGTACAATTACCACCGCAATGGACTTGACCTTATGTCGCAGCGCGCTGAAGAGGGCAGGGCAAACATAGCAGAGTCGTTGCGCGATTTGCAGAAGGTATTTCGTAAACGCCCTTCAACCTATATTTTGCAAATGTTTTTTGATTCAAAATCTAGTGAGCTGGTGAATGTATTTTCAAAATCTTTTCCGGATGAGCGAAACAGGGTGCTTACCATTCTCAACGAAATCGACCCGTCGAATGGCAGTAAATATGCAAAAATTGCCGAGGAAGAAACTGGATTGTAAATTCATTTTGAAATGCTGACACGCCTGACAATTTCCAATTATGCCATCATCGATAACCTCACTGTTGGCTTTCATGAAAAATTAAATTCGATTACCGGTGAAACAGGTGCCGGAAAATCGATTTTGTTAGGTGCTTTGGGCTTGATTCTGGGTAACCGCGCTGATTTATCGGTTTTAAAAGACAAATCGAAAAAGTGTGTGGTCGAAGGAATTTTTGAGATTAGCAATTATCGGCTTGAAGATTTTTTTATTCAAAATGACCTGGACTTTGCAGTTTCTACCATTTTGCGACGCGAAATTACTCCGGCTGGTAACTCACGCGCGTTTATCAACGACACCCCTGTAAATCTGAAAACCTTAAGAGAACTGGCGCTTTCACTCATCGATATTCATTCGCAGCACCAGAACCTGGAACTGGGAAATCATCGTTTTCAACTCGATTTGGTTGATACAGTTTCGGGTGCAAATAAACTACTGGCGCCGTATCGCGAAGTTTTTACCGAATACAGACAGTTGCAGAAAAGTCTGGATGAATTAATTGAAAAGAGTACAAAAGAAAGCGCTGAACTCGATTACTGGCAATTTCAGTTTAACCAGCTGAGTGAGGCTTCTTTAAATGAAAATGAACAGGAAGAACTCGAAGTTTTGCTCACACAGCTTACACATTCCGAAGAAATTAAAAATGCACTTGCCGATGTTCAGCTACTAATTGATGATGAACGGTTTTCGGTTATTTCGAACCTGAAAGACAGCCGAAAGCGCATGGAAAAAATTCAGAATTATATTCCCGAAATACCTGAATTGGTGCGTCGGTTGGAAAGCAGCCTGCTCGAAATAAGGGATATACTGGAAGAAACTGAACGACTGGCAGCCGGAATAGAACATGACCCGGAGCGAATTGAAAAAACTACAGCGCGACTTAACCTTATTTACAGCCTTGAG
Organism: Draconibacterium sp.; assembly: GCA_050179035.1. Classification (GTDB taxonomy): domain Bacteria; phylum Bacteroidota; class Bacteroidia; order Bacteroidales; family Prolixibacteraceae; genus Draconibacterium. The sequence continues at coordinate 15,192 of JBFXFM010000058.1, forward strand.
CAGAAACACCACGTAAAAACGGTTGCCGAATTAATTGAATTGCGAAATGCTTTTGATGAGAAAATTAGTCAGGTTACCGGATATGAAAATGAAATAGCTGAGTTAAAAAGCAAAATTGAGGGAACAAAGGAAGTTTTGGCCGCAAAATCCAACGAACTGAGTATAAAACGACAAAAATCGTTTTCCGATATTGAAAAAGCAATTCTGAATGATTTGCATCAACTTGGCATGTCAAAAGCCAGAATTCGGATTCTTCATGAACAACTGCCCGATTTTACAGCTGTTGGAACCGATGTGGTATATTTTCATTTCAGCGCCAACAGTGACATGGAATTGAATGAGATTTCGAAAGTGGCTTCGGGTGGCGAAATGTCGCGGCTGATGTTGGCGATTAAAAATCTTCTGCGGAAATCAAAGGCTTTGCCAACGGTTATTTTTGATGAAATCGATTCGGGCGTTTCGGGCGAAATTGCGCTGAAAATGGGGAATATCATCAAATCGTTTTCCGATTCTGCCCAAATTATCAATATCACTCATTTGCCACAAATTGCTGCTAAAGGAGATGCACATTATGTGGTGTATAAATTCGAGGAAAACGGCAAAACACAAACATCGGTACAATTGCTCGGTGAGCATGAAAGACTGATTGAACTTGCCAAAATGCTTGGTGGCGATGGCTATTCGGAAGCTTCACTGAAAATGGCAAGAGAATTGGTCGGTTAATCAGTAAAAAATCAAGCAAAAAAAAAGGCCTCTTTGCAGAGACCTCTTTGTATTTCTTAGAATTTTCTTTCTTTGATTCGGGCTTTCTTACCGGTGAGTTCACGAAGGTAAAATAATTTCGCCCTGCGAACTTTACCACGTTTGTTCACTTCAATCGAATCGATAAACGGTGATGCTAAAGGAAAAATCCTTTCGACACCAATGTTACCTGACATTTTGCGCACTGTGAAGGTTTTGGTAGCACCGCTGCCGTTGATTTGGATAACCACACCACGGTAAGCCTGGATACGTTCTTTATTACCTTCAACGATCTTATAATTCACTGTAACTGTGTCGCCGGCGATAAACTGCGGGTGTTCTTTGCCTGCGGCGAATTGCTGTTCTACTAATTTTATTAAATCCATTTTTCAAATGTTATTAAGTTGGCAATGTAATTCGTCAACTTCTGACGAAAAAGAGATTGCTTTAAAAGTGGCGCAAAAATAACAAAAAAAACTATTCGCCAAAATCAAATTTGCTTCAATTTAAAATTGTTAGCAGAATTTGAAAAACTGCTGTTAATGACCAGCGGCTCCAATCATTTTTTTATTGTCGCCGGTGGCGTTGGCAATGGCTTTCAGCCACCACTCCGGGTATCCTGCAAATATCGGGTTCGGTGCCAATCCTGTTTCTGTGCGTTCAAACTGACCGTTTTTTTCACGTTTAATATTGCCATCCATGTATTTTACAAGCAGGTATTGTCCCAGTTTTTTCCAGCGGGCAGTCATGTTATTGGCTTCATTCACTGAGTATTCAGTAATAAAACGGAGACCCTGTTCCTTGTTGGCAAGGTAAAGTGTTTCTGCTGCTTTGTCAACCACGGGCAGGTTGGCAACATATTTATTTTCAAGTTCCGATTGTACTTTTTGTACATCTTTAATCATATCGCTGTAACGCAGGTAGGCAAAGTTGGTCACAAAGTTAAATGCCCAAAATGCCGATGTTTCGCTGTAGGTGAGCATGTCGCCATTGCCAACTTTGAAGCATTCCGGAATTTCTGTTATTCCGCAATAAACAGGAGTGTAACAGGTACTGTAAGTATCGTCAACACCAAACCAGATAATTCCGCCAACGGGGTTGGGGAGCCAGTTGCGGCTTTGGGTTACAAACGAAAATCCGGTTTGTTGTGTGGAAATGGCACGTTCGTGGCAATATTGAACAGAGTCAACTGTCCAGGTCATATTACGCCAACGGTAAGGCAAGCCAAACGGACCGGCGCCAATATCGGTTGTCATATCGAGTGCAGTTCCTTCATAATGGTCGCGCATCATTCCCATTACATCCTGAACAGTAAGTTTTTTGTCGGGCTTAATCCACAACGGCATCCTGTTGTTTGGAAAGTTATTGGCCCCACCGTGAGTAACAACTCCTTTGGCGTATTCAGCATATTGATTCATGCCTGTAGCAACTTTATTAAAACCAGCCCAAACGCGTGCATCGCAAAAACGGGCGCCGCCAAAATCAACAGGAGCATAAATATCTGAAAAACTGAAATCGGCATCTTTTCCGCTGTACCAGCCTTTTGCACGTGCAAACGAAATAACATCGGGTGCATACACACAATTTGCAGGGTCGTTCAGAGGGAAAGTAGTGATACGTGCCTGGTTGGCGTGACCACTGATATATCCATCCGGAATTTTCATGGCTACCCAAACTGCACCTTTTTCTCCATCGCCTTTTCCAATCATTTCGAGTATCCACACTTCGTTCGGGTCGGAAATTGAAAATGATTCTCCTGAGCTTGCATAGCCAAAGTCGCGTACAAGCGTTGTCATCACTTCAATGGCTTCACGGGCGGTTTTGGCACGTTGTAAGGCCACATAAATCAGACTTCCATAATCCATAATCGCGCCATTTTGTTTTCCCAGTTCTTCGCGGCCACCATAAGTTGTTTCTCCAATGGCAACCTGAAATTCGTTTATATTGCCCACAACACTATAAGTATGTGCAGGTTGTGGAATTCGTCCGAGGAATTTACCGGTGTCCCACTCATAAATATCGCGCATCGCGTCGGCAGGGTAATCTTTAGCAGGCTGAAAATACAATTCGCCGTACAGCGTATGCGAATCGGCTGCATAAGTAATCATGGTTGAGCCATCAACCGAAGCTCCCCTGGTTATTAAAAAATTGGTACAGCCATTACTTGTCTGAAGACCCGTCCAAAGGAATACAATGGTCAGTATTCCTGAAATCATTACTTTTCTATTCATATTAACAGTTTAATTTTTCTGAAAGTCACAAATATAATTTTTCTGAGATTGATTTGGATTTTTTGTAATTCAGAGACACCCTTTTATTATTTCGAGCGTGTTTTCAATGTCGTTATCCAGCCCTACTGAAAAGCGCACCAATCCTTCTGAAAGACCCATTTCTTTTTGCACTTCAACCGGAACTTCGGAAGAAGTACTATGTCCAGAGCAACTGAAAAGTGTTCTGAAATAACCAAGACTAACGGCAAGATAACCCACTCCGGTCTCCTGCATTTTCTGCATCACCACATAAGCATTTTCTATTGTGCCAAAGTCAATTGCCAACATTCCACCAAAGCCAAATTCCTCATTCATCATGCTTTTGTGTAGCTCGAATTGCGCATGTTTTTTGAGGCCGGGGTAAATAATTTTCAATCCCATTTTTTCAAAATTATCGGCGAGGTATTGCGCATTCCGGCTGTGTTGTTTCATGCGAATGTGCAGTGTATTCAGGTTTTTCAGGATAGAGGAGGAGCGGAGTGGGTCGAGTACAGGGCCAAGCAGCATGGCGGTTCCGTTGTTTACGTTTGAAAGTTGGTTGATAAACTCTGCCGAACCACAAATTGCACCTGCGACACAATCGTTTTTCCCGTTAATGAACTTGGTCATGCTATAAACAACAAGGTCGGCTCCCAGCATCGCCGGAGTGAAAATCATGGGGGTAAAAGTATTGTCAACCAACAGCTTCGCATCACACGCATGGGCAATCGCCGCTAATTCAGGAATATTGGAAACCTGCAATAGCGGATTGGTTACACTTTCGGTATAAATTACTTTTGTATTGGGTTTTACTGCGTTTTTAACCTGTTCAAGGTTGGTGATATCAACGAATGAAACTTCAATATTGTATTTGGGTAACCAGTTTTTCAGAAAAGCATAAGTTCCGCCATAAGTAGTAACACTTGTGATGATGTGGTCTCCCGATTTGCAGATTTGCAGCAGCGCACAGGTTATGGCTGCCATCCCGGATGCTGTAATCCACGCCGATTCGGTATTTTCCATTGCTGCCATCGCTTCAGCCAGGTATTTGTTACTCGGGTTCCAGTGGCGCGAATACAAAAAGCAACCTTCCATTTCCCCGTGAAAGGTATCTTCCATTGTTTTTCCCCGCAGAAAAGTGTAGGTGGAAGAATCTGTAATCGAAGGATTTACGTCGCCAAACTCACCAAACTGTTTCAGGTCGTGAATGGCTTTTGCCGGATTAAATTTCATTACTGTTTTATTTAATATTCAGCTTAAATAACAGCAATTACAATGTTTTTAAGAATGACTAAAATCGTATTTTCAGTTTGAAGTTTTAGCCTGAAATATTACTCCTGCAGAATGATCATTTTTAGCGCCCGTGACAGATGAGAAACAATTGATTGTATTTTGTACACGGAGTGTTCCTAAAAAGGCAAAAACAAGCGCTTCTTTGAAATTAACAATTTTACCAGGAGGAATTGTAATCTTTATATTTGATTTTGCTTCAATCAGTTCGATTAAAAAAGTATTCCAGGCTCCACCTCCTGTAATCAGTAGTTTTTCGTTGTTTCTGATGATTTTTGAAATTTGTTGCGCAACGTGTTCATAAACAGTTCTGATTTTGTCAGATTCCGGGCATTCAAATTTTTCCAAAACAGGCAGAAATTTACTTTCCACCCATTCACGGCCAAGCGATTTTGGTGGTTCTTTTTTGTAAAAATCCAATGAATTTAATTTTTCAAGCAACAGAAAATCGATGTTGCCTATTCTCCCCAAATTACCGTTACAATCAAACAAATGCCCGTTTTTTGATGCAAAATAGTTGAATACGATATTTACCGGGCAAATGTCGAATGCTTTTCTGTAGTTGTTTTCTTCAAACGAAATGTTGGCAAAACCACCAAGATTAAGACAATATTCAAAGTTTGAAAAAAGCAATTTATCTCCTGCCGGAACCAATGGGGCACCTTGTCCGCCCAGTGCCACGTCGCCCGAACGAAAATCGGCGACTGTTGTAATTCCAGCGATTCCAGCAATCTCGAACCCGCTTCCAAGTTGAAAAGTAAAACCATTTTCAGGCTGATGGAAAATGGTGTGACCGTGCGATGCAATTAACTCAGGTGTGAACCTTGTTTTTTGAATAAATGCTTTCGTTTTCTGCCCGAGGTATCGTCCGTATTCAACGTGTAATTTTATAAGTTGCTGACCTGAGAGAGTAGAAGCTGTTTTTAACTGTTCAGTCCAATCTATTGCATAATTTTCAGTTTCAGCAGCAACAATATTGAAATTCCATTTGCCATTGTTTTGCCAAAATTCAGCAGCAACCAAATCAAGTCCATCGAGTGAAGTTCCCGACATTAAACCAATTGCTTTTATCTTATTTTCCGAACGTGGTCTCATAAACTGATTGGTTTCCACATTTATCAATCAAAGTGAGCTTTATTTGGTGTGTTTTTGTAAAATCAAACCGCCTTGTATCAAAAGTGTGGACGATTTGATTGCTGTATTTGTTGTATTCAAAAAGAACCCACTCTCCATCAAGCAATCCTTCAATCGTTCCAATTCCTGAGAGGTCATCACTGATATTGAACCGCAGTTTATCGGTTTCAATCAGGCGATTATCAGAGATGCTTAACGACTCAATTACAGGGGCCGAAGTATCATTTTTTACTACAAAATTTCCAAAAGTATTTATTTTGGTACTAACCCAGCCATTATCAAATTCTCCTCCTAACGAGATAAATTCTCCTGTCCGCTCATCCTCTTTCACTATCAGCAATTTGTCCTGGTTTTCAGGTTGAATATCGTTGCATTTTATGCTGATTATTGCCGGTGATTTTAAAGATGCAACATTGTTAATCTGATGTGAATCAGACAAAAATCCGTCTTTTCTGTTTTTTGTAGTGTATTTAAAGTGAAGATTTTCAAACAAACAGTTTTCAGAAATTTTTATTTGAAAATCATCGGTTGCAAATTGGTTGACTTTGTTACAGGTAAAGATTGCAGTGGCGTCAGTTTCTTCAGCTTTTATCTCTCTGTATTTGCCTGTAACTATAAACTCAAGCACGGCAATGTTTTCCGCAGCATCTTTTACAATGATTTTTACATTATAATCTTTATTCAGCGCCACATCAAAAATCCCGCGGTTTTCCGAAAATTCAAAATTGCTGAGCGCATTACAGGCAGGTTTCCATGTTTTTCTGAAATTCCGCATCGACTGTTGTCTTTCCTCAAAATCAATCCACCCGTTTATTGCCGGGATTTCGTTGATGGAAAATCGGTTGCCATTAAATACCGAGACCACTTCATCCTCAATTAGTAGCTGTATTTCTGCAATACTACCTCTGTTTCCTGAAACGTCAGCATAATCGTCAACTTCAATCGCAAAACCTGTCTCGCCGTAAAGTTGTATCAAGGGGTTGTTTTTTAATTTATAATTCCCACTATTCAGCTCCGTGTCGAAAATAACTTTGCCTGTGCCAAAGTTAACGTGCGACCCGGCTGAAAGCGGCGTTACCTGTAGCGCCTTGATTTCAGGGGCAATCGTGTCTTTTATTTCAAACCCGAATAACTGGGGATTCAGCAAATCGCCAGTACCTGAATTTCTGATTTCAAAATGAAGATGCGGTTCAGTTGATTCTTGTGCTGTTCCGCTTAAGGCTATAATATCCCCCTTTTCAATCAAAAATGTTTCAGGCCCAACCCGGGTGTCGGTTTCAAATGATTTGTTTTCATATAGAACCCGACGCACGTAGTTTTCAATATCGGGTCGCAGTTGGCTGAGCTGGCCATAGACCGAAGTTGTACCGTTGTCGTGGGCTATAAACAATGCTTTTCCCAAACCTTCAGACGAAATCACAACACGTGAAATATATCCATCGGCGACTGCCATTACCGGCATTTCGGTTTTTCCCAGAGTAGCGAAATCCACTCCGGGGTGAAAACCATTTTTGTCAATTTCAGCAAATCCTTTAACTGGGACCAGTTTATTCCGTAACGGCATACCATAGTAAAGGTTTTGCCCGGAAACTCCTGAAATACTCAATATCAGTATGAAAAGGAAAGTTATTCTCATCGAATTGTATTTTTTTACAGCAGCAAATTTAGCGTTCGTTGTACTTAACAGAATGGTGTTGGTAACATTTCTTTTCATTATTTTTCGATTACTTTTACAATAGGCTAAAAATATTAACTTTGCCGGTGTAATGCAGCTACAATGACTGAAGAAGAAAGTGTACTTCTTGGTAATTTAAATAAGAATATCCGGCTGTTGTTCAACGAATTTGAAAGTGTTGAGAACAAAACAAAAATGCTGGAAAACGAAATTGAACGTTTAAAGGGTGAAATTGAATTACTGAAAAAGGAAAAGTCGGAATTGAGTCAGAGAAATGAACAAATGAAGTTAGCAACCCTTATTTTATCGGGTGTCGATGAAAACAGGGAAGCAAAACAGAAAATAAATAAATTAATACGGGAAATTGACAAGTGTATCGCCTTACTCAATAAGTAACGGTAAATGGATACAAAAAAGTTAAAAATAAATATCAGGATTGATGGAAGAACTTACCCTTTGACCATTAATTCAGAAAATGAAGAGAAATACAGAAAAGCTGCAAAAAACGTAAACGACCTGGTACGCAAATTTCGCGAACAGTTTGTTGACCGTGACACAAATGATATTTTGGCAATGACAGCTTTTCAGGTTGCACTAAACAGCCTCGATTTGCAACAACGCGAAGATAAAACGCTCTTCATTGGTGGACTAAAAAACTTAAACGATGATATTGCTGATTTCATAAAAGAAAAAAGCACTAAATAACACGTTTACAAGAGATTATATTTAACAAAGCCCGTATGAAGTAACCCAGCCGGTAACAGGTTTGGAACTTTGCACGGGTTTTTTTATTAATTGATTAAACACATAAATTAATGAGTATTATATCCTTTGTAATTGGAATTACAGCGGGTTTCCTTGGTGGGGGCGCATTAGCCTACTTTCTGTGGAACAAAGCGCTGCATTCAAAAAAATCAAAAATAATTGCCGAAGCTCAGGCTGAAGGCGAAGTGATTAAAAAAGATAAAATTCTGCAAGCCAAAGAGAAATTTTTGCAGATGAAATCGGATCACGAAAAATACATTCAGGAAAAAAGCGCTGATGTAAATGAACGGGAAAGCCAGCTTAAACAGAAAGACAACCAGCTGAACCAGCGTCGTGAAGAGCTGAATAAAAAACAGAAAGAGTTTGATACCAGCAAACGTGAGGTTGAAGTTATCAAGGAAAACCTGACTGTGCAGTTGCAACGGGTGGAACACAAAAGCGAAGAAATTGAAAAACTCCACCGGCAACACCTTGAAAAGTTAGAACAACTTTCAGGTTTGTCGGCTGAAGAAGCCAAAGCGCAACTGGTTGAATCGTTGCAGGAAGAAGCCAAATCACAGGCAGTTTCGTACATTAACGAAATAATGGAAGAAGCCAAACTTACGGCTAACAAGGAAGCCAAAAAAATAGTGGTAAAATCGATTCAACGTGTGGCAACCGAAACAGCTATCGAAAACGCTGTTACCATTTTCCATATCGAAAGCGACGAAATTAAGGGCCGCATTATCGGTCGCGAAGGAAGAAATATCCGTGCACTTGAAGCTGCCACAGGTGTTGAAATTGTAGTTGACGATACACCAGAAGCCATCGTGCTTTCAGCTTTCGACCCGGTTCGCCGCGAAATTGCACGTCTGGCACTTCACCAACTTGTTACCGATGGCCGTATTCACCCTGCGCGTATCGAAGAGGTGGTGACAAAAGTGAAAAAGCAGATTGAAGAAGAAATTATAGAAACAGGTAAACGTACCACCATCGACCTCGGTGTGCACGGTTTACATCCTGAATTGATAAGGCTCATCGGTAAAATGAAATACCGCTCATCATACGGTCAGAACCTGTTACAGCACTCCCGCGAAGTAGCTAATCTTTCAGCAATTATGGCTGCTGAACTCGGATTGAATCCGAAAAAAGCCAAACGCGCAGGTTTACTCCACGATATTGGTAAAGTGCCGGATGAAGAACCGGAATTGCCACACGCTGTGCTTGGGATGAAACTCGCTGAGAAATACAAGGAAAAACCTGACATCTGTAATGCCATTGGTGCTCACCACGATGAAGTTGAAATGCAGACACTTTTAGCACCGATTGTGCAGGTTTGCGACGCAATTTCAGGTGCCCGCCCGGGGGCCCGCCGCGAAATTGTTGAATCGTACATTAAACGATTGAAAGACCTTGAAGACCTTGCACTTTCTTATCCGGGTGTTATGAAAACCTATGCAATTCAGGCAGGACGTGAGTTACGTGTAATTGTTGGTGCCGATAAACTGACAGACCAGGATACAGAACAACTTTCGTACGATATTTCAAAACGTATCCAGGATGAAATGACCTACCCGGGACAAATAAAAATTACTGTAATCCGCGAAACAAGGGCAGTAAGTTATGCAAAGTAATATTTGATGCTGTATAAAAAGAGCGGGCGGACTTTTAAGTCCGCCCGCTCTTTTTATACAAATAAGCTGAGCAACTCATGAATTCTTTCCTTTTTATCGGTAAAGTTCACCGACTGATAAGACTGCTCTAAAGTTTCAATAAGCAGTTTAATCATCAGCACATCCGATTTTGGTTCGGTATAATTGCGTAAAGGATAAAAATTATTGGTACGTAAATGATATTCAATTTCTTTGATACTGGTTATTGCTCCCCGGTTTGATGGGTTGATGTAAAAAAGTACGTCCGACTCACTGTTCGGACCATGAACTTTTCGGGCCAGTTTTGCATCAACAATAGCCACCAGCGGGTTTTTCGGGAAATCAATAAACCGCGCCGGTAAATCCAGTTGCCGCGCCATGATAGTGTAAAACACAGCCATCGAAACAGGGTTTCCCTTTCTTGTGTCTAAAATCTGATTAAGAAAACAGTTTTGCGGCGAATGCACATTTTTAAAATTGATGGCAAACTCATTTACATTGAACAGAAAATGATTCACAATTGTGGTCTTTTCGAGCAGTGTTAACGAGTTATTCAATTCGAGCCATATTTTTTTTCTGATATTTTCAAGTTTGGCCTGAATGCCTAATACATTAATGTCAGGGTATTGCAGACGGTCAATCGTTAAGAAGCCAGTCAGTAAATCGCGGGTTTCATCTTCTTCCGCAATCCAGTCGCGCAACAACCGGTAAGTTTCTTTAAACTGAAGATTTTGAATGATATTTTCAATTCTTTCCTGGCAATTGCCATCGAGACTGTTTTCCCATTTCTGTTCGAGAACAGGAATTATTTCATCAGTTTCCTTTAAAAGTTCTTTTTCAACCATTTCGAAAACAGTTGAATCGGGGTCGTCGAGCAGTCCTATCAGCGCATTAAGTTTTCGGTTCATCTTCAAACTAGTCGGTTGTTAAACGTTGAAGAACCAATGCAATGAGCTTTTTCATTTCGTCGTGGTAGCTCTCGTTTGCTTTGTGAGCAACGCGATTGGCTATCAGCAAACAAATGGTCAGCGCTTCGTGCCCAAGCATTTTCGAAAGGCCATAAATAGCCGAACTTTCCATCTCAAAATTGGTGATTTTATGCCCATCAAATCTGAAAGCTTCAATCTGGCTGTTTAACAGCGGTTCGGCAAGTGGCAAACGCAAAACGCGTCCCTGCGGCCCGTAAAAACCGGGAGCCGAAATGGTAACGCCCTGAATAAATGGTGATTCAATGAATTTTGAGCGTAGTTCTTCCGAAGCATCCACCACATAAAAAGTAGGAAGCGATTTGTTCCATCCGGTAAAATCGCTGAAAGCTTTTTCAAACTGAAGGTCGCAATGTCGTTCGCGGTTGGCGTAAAAGTTGAGCATCCCATCAAACCCAATCGATTTTTCTGAAACTACAAATGAGTTCACAGGTAAATCGGGTTGAAGTCCGCCCGACGTTCCGATTCGCACAATTTCGAGCGTTTTATGTGTGGTTTTTATTGTTCTTGTTTTTAAATCGATATTGACCAGTGCATCAAGCTCATTCAGCACAATATCAATGTTGTCGGTGCCAATTCCGGTCGATAAAACAGTAAGCTGCTTTCCGTTAAACCATCCTGTAATCGTTTTAAATTCACGGTTTTGCACTGAAAATTCAATCTTATCAAAAGATGAAGCAATCGTATCAACTCTTGCAGGATCGCCAACAAGAATCACTTTGTCAGCCAAATTTTCAGGCTTCAGATGAAGATGGAAAATGGAACCATCATCGTTAATTATCAATTCAGAATGTGGTATCATGTTTAATTTAATGGTAGCGACCAAAACTATTTAATTTTAAATGAACAACAATTACCAAAAACCCTGAAAATATAAACAGGCACTAATTAAAAATCAGGCAGGTACATTGGAAATTGTTTACAACTCAACCTATGTTAAACACATTTGCCAAACTACTGAAATGAATATTCGTCAAATTAGATTTTGATCGGTGATTTTTATATTTTTGACCATCAAAAAAACTAAATGCAGCTGTATGTCATTTAAAATATTCTCACTCCAATTACTTGGTAAAATTAAACCTGTTGAAACCATTGAGGTACGCAGAAAACAATTGCTTAATGATTTTATTGAATTTCAGCAGGTTGAACAATCTGATGAACTGAAAAAATACCTCGAATTGGAGACAGAGGCGAATTCAGCAGGATTTAAAAAGAAAAAGGAGGAAATAGAATCCCTCAAATTTAAAGGGAGCCGCGAATGCAGTTTACTAAAGGAGTTTTCGGGATTGCAGAAAAAGAATTCGCTGAAAGATTATTTCAAAATCGAAGGTTCAGCCGATTTGCATCAATACACAAAACTAAAAACAGCTGAAAAGATAACTGAGTTCTTCGGTCTTAAAAAGTTTGCTACTGAAGGTGCATTTGCCAGAGAAAAGAAGGAAATTCTGGCTCAGGTTTTTAAAGGTTCAAACGAAGAAAAACAGTGGAAGGAATTTGTAAAACTTGAAAACTCGGATAAGATTAAAGCCTGGGTTGAATTGCAAAACCCGACCCGGCTGAAAGAAGAAGAAACAAAAAAACACTCTAAAAAACTTCGGTTGTTTAAGGAAATACAAAATAGTCAATCGCTGAAACGCTACCTCGAATTAAAAGCGCTGGTAAACAGCGAAGCTTTTAAGCAACAGTGTGATTTTTTAAAGGATAAAACCAAATTTGAAAAAAGCGAGGCTAATAAAAAGTATCATAAATTCAAACAGTTGGAATCTGATAATTAAGTTCTGTTCTTCATAGCTTTAGAAAAATCTAAGTTGTACAAAAACTACCATGC
>JBFXFM010000059.1:0-27443 GCA_050179035.1 Draconibacterium sp.
ATCAGGAAACTTGGCCTGAAAATCAAAAATCGTTAGGCTTTGAAATTGTTGCTCCATACTCTAATTATTGAATGGCTTGAATTTACTCATTTTTGCGTTATTGTCAAAATGCCTAATTCAATAAATTTAAAAACAGTCTCCGATATTTGCGGAGACTGCTGAATAACCAAATTAATTTATGAACAATCTGTTTACTGCGATACAGTAAACGGATAATATTCCGAACCAATATCGTAACCGCTGAATTTTAAATTCAGATTCAAAATATTTGCAGTTGCATTGTAAGTTCCTGCCGATCCGGCATGGAAAGTCATATCAGAGCCATAGGAAGTAAAATTTACATCTTTTACCAAAGTTACTTCACCCATGAATGTGTCGAAATTAATGTCGCCAAGTTCCAGCTCCAGCACAACAGGCGCTGTTGCATCAGCCCAAAAGTCAAAAGAAAGTTTTAATTTCTGGCAATCGCCTGCAATTTTTTCACCCATACAGGAAGCCGGGCTATAGCTTGCCCAAATACCGTCGGTACAAGTTACCGCGCCAACCCAACGGTCGGCCAAACATCCAACAGGAGGGGTGTAATAATCGAGTATTACAGTCCAATCGGCTGACTTGCCTGTTGGTGCTGTCACCCGATACTTTACAGGTGAAGAAAAGTCACCATATTCTCCCAATTTTGGGGAATTATCGAGTGGTTCCACTTTGCATCCCGCACCAAAGTTACCGTTCAGGTACACATGGCTAAAATCGGCAGTTCTGTCTTTTACCCACACTGTATCAATAAAAGTATCAGAATCGATTGCATTTTCCTGGGCAATTTTACCATTTTCATTACCAGGCAGAATTTCCAGAATTGATGGATCATCAGGTAGTTCACCGGTTTCGTCGAAATTGGGAACACAACTGCTTCCAAAAAGCAAGGCTGACAATGCTATGTAATATATTTTTTTCATCATTGTGAATCTTTAAAATAGTTATTTCCAACCCAAAATTTGGGTAAGGTTTGGATTTACGGTTACATCCGATTGCGGAATCGGGCGATAATAATATTTTGGGTCAACAAAAGTTCCGCGTTCTTTTATCGACTGAATATAACCCATATTGTTGCCACTTATGTAAACATTGGCATCGCTGTCCTGCGGGCCAACCCGATAATAAATAAGTTTTACACCCAGTTCGTTTTCCTCTTTTTCTGAAGGAATCGATTCGCTGACATCAAGAAGTACGATATCTTCAATTCCATCGCCGGTCAGGTCGTATTTTCCTAATCCCGGGAAATAAGGTCCAACTGGTTCATGTTCGAGTAATTTTCCTGCTCCCCAACGCATCAAATCATCATAACGATAACCTTCGAGTGCGAATTCGATTCTTCTTTCGCGACGAATTTCCAAGATAGTACTTTTCAACGATGACGTAATATTGGGGTATTTTGCTTCCTGCCAGGCATCTACTGGTGGATTTATAATCAAATGCGGCATTCCGGCACGGTCGCGCAAAACATTAACTGTCACATTAAGATCCTCTTGTGTCAGCGAACCCAATTCAGCCATGGCTTCTGCGTATGTTAACAAAATTTCGGCATAACGTAACGAAGGAAAATCGACTCCGTTTGAAACTGTCTGATCGGTGCTGTTTACAAAACCTTTTATCTGATGGTAACCGGTAAAATTCTTCTGAAGTTTTTGCACATAAATTCCACCACCCTGTGCGTAAGTCCCTGTATTTATCAGCTCCCAACCAGGGTAAGCGTATGTCTGTTTCAACCGTGGATCGCGGTTTTCGAACTCTTCAGTAAACAACCTGGTTTCGTATCCTGTTTGTGATGAATAATAGCTTCCATCGGCCATCAGGTATGATTGTAACAGGTCTTTCGACGGGCTTGTTTCGTAATCACCGAACATCCATTCCCACCAGCCACTGTTTTTTACCTGGTCGGTATTTACATTGGCAAATATTACCTCTGAATTAGAAGTTAAGTCCTGGCTGTTGAACAGTGTAGCATAATCGCTTTCAGGATTCCCGGTGTTATAAATAGCGAATCCACCGTTATCCACAACCTGTTTTGCTTTGTCGCGGGCAATCTCAAGGTAGGTATTGGCCGATGATTCAAGGCCAATCTCATTATGGTATTTTCTGAAAGTACCTTCATAAAGTGCGTAACGCGCCATATAAGATAATACCATCCATTTGTTCACAGCCCCGGTTGGTTGATCGGCTTTAACATTTTCAGCAGCAAATTCAAGGTCTTTAAAAATATTTTCAATCACCAGTTCTCTCGAATCACGTCCTTTGAACAGCAAATCTTCGTCAGATGTTCCTATTACCTGATCGTACCAGGGAACATCGGAAAAGCGCTTTACTTTCTCCATGTAAAACTGAGCACGAAAGAATCGCGCCACTCCCTGGTAATGCGATAAAACATCGGCGGTAACATCAGCTTGTTCGCAGTTTTCAAGAAAGAGGTTGATGTTTCGTAGTGTTCCCCATGACCATCCTCCGGTAATTGTAGCCGATGAAGGATTACTGCTCAGCATGATATTTTTTAATTCTGTGCTACCTGTATTGGCAGCATTATCAGTCGTCAGGTATCCATCGTTACCATATTCATTGATACCCGGGAAACTGTATAAATTATATAGGAACATTTTAAGGTCTTCTTCACTTTTGAAAAAGTTTTCCGTTCCAATCGATGTTTCCGGAAACCTGTCCATATAATCATCATTACAAGCCGAAAGCAGAATGATAAATGTGATGCTGAATAATGAAACTATCTTTTTCATGTTGTCTGTATTTCTTATGTCTAAAAGTCAATGTTAACTCCAAATGAATATCTCCTCTGGAAAGGATATGCATATCCCCATCCATCGTCTGTAACTGCTTCAGGATCGAAATAGTCGCTAACCTCCGACCACTCAGCAATGTTTTCGCCACTCACATAAAAACGCAGGCGATCAATCTTCCATTTCTGAGTCAATTCGCGCGGAAGTGTATATCCAATGGTAATATTCTTGATTCTCACGTAAGCTGCACTTAACATGTAACCGGTTTGCGGAATGGCTAATCCCATTGCATCGTTGATTCCTTCTCCAAGGTTTCTGTCGGCCAGCCATGCTTGCAAAATCGGGTACCTGGCATCCAGGTTCTGACTTGCAAGCCCTGCATCAATATATGCCTGCGAGTGCATTGCCATTAGTTCTTCACTATCATCTTCCGGACGATAGAAATCCATCAGGTGCTGGTAACCACCGTCGTAAGGTTGCTGATAAAACCCCCAGTATAGGTAGTGACGCGGATAATAATCTTTTTTCCCAACTCCCTGTACAAATGTCCTTACATCAAAACCTTTCCAGTCAAAATTCAGGTTTACACCAAAACGATAACGTGGAGAAGAATTCCCGATAACCTTAAGGTCTTTTGAATCATCCACTGTATAACCCTTTTCAATTATTCCATTACCGTCCTGATCGATGTATTTTGGCCATCCCGGAACAATTGAAAGCGCTCCCCAGGGAATAATCTGTGTTTCATCATGTGTCTGTATTTCTTCTGTTGTTTTAAAGAAACCATCGCTTTCAAGTCCCCAAATCTCGCCAAATTCCTTTCCAACATAGTACTGGCTCAGGTTTTTATTCGGGTTGTCAAAACCTGATATCCAGGCGCGGCTGTCAGACAAAATTACCCGTGCATCAAAATTGAATCGGTCTCCTGCAAGTTTGACACTGTTCCGATAGCCCAGTGTAAGTTCCCAACCGTTAGTTTGCAAATCGGCAGCATTTTCAAGGGGTTCAGAAGCGCCCAATACATCAGGCAAATCTTTTCCTGCTGTTAACATACCGGTTGTATTTCTTCTGTAAATATCAAATTCGGCAGATAAGCGATCATCAAAAAATCCTGCATCAACACCAAAGTTCAACGTTTCAACGGTTTCCCAGGTGTAGTTATCAGAAACCAGTTGTGGGGGCGAAACTTTCTGAGGTAATTCACCGGCAACAATGTAACTGGCAATCGAAGGTTCCATAGTGGCAATGTATCCATATGCCGAAACGTTCTGGTTACCAAGAGAACCATACGAAGCCCTGAATTTTAGTGTGCTGAAAACAGGTTTGAGTGCATCCATAAAAGTTTCGCGGTCAACGCGCCAGGCAGCCGAGGCCGAGGGGAAGAATCCGAAACGGCTTTCAGCCGGAAATCGCGAAGACCCATCATATCGTCCGTTGAACTCAACAATGTATTTCTCGTGTAACATATAGTTCAGCCGGAAAAAAACACCCCGAATCGCCCAACTGGTAATTGATTCATCAACATAATCTTCGCCTGTTGCCAAAGCAATAGTAGGCAGCGATCCGGAAATAACCTTGTCGCGGCGGGCCATTATCCATTCCGACCGACTTTCTTCCTGGTTAAAACCGGCCAGTGCGGTTATGTTGTGGTTTCCGAGTTTTTTTGTGTAGGTTGAATAAATATTGAAAGCATTGTAGGAATCGAATGTTGCACTTCTGTATGCTTCGTTTGTACCTACTTCCCTGACATCGTCAGGGCCATAGCCAATTTTATATTTCGAATAGTACCAGCCATAATTGCTTGTTCCTTTCCGTATGGTAAAATCGGAGTTTACTTTTAAATCACCATCAAGAAATCTGGCCTCAGCGGTAAATGTCGATTGTGTACTATTGTACTTATTATCAACTTCTCCACCGTTTTGCAATTGTGCAGCCTCAATCCCAACTTCCGAATTGGCCCAGGAGCCATCGGGGTTTACATCCCATGCAGTTGGTGCAACATTATACAAGTCCCAGATATCGAGATACGAAGGTTCCTTTCTTTCGGTCATGGTAAACAGGGTGTTATTTCCAACGGTCAGCCAGTCGAAAACGTCATAATCTACTTTACTTCTGATGTTGTATCGGTTAAAGAGATCATCAGCAATTTTCAGTGCTCCGTTTTCATTATCATAAGCAGCAGAAAGGTAGAATCGGGTTCTGTCGGTTTTACCATTTAACTGTAAATGATGTTTTTGAGAAAAGGTATAGTCGCTCAGAAAATAGGGTGTCCAGTCGCGCGCTCCCATGTATTCCCACTGCGTCGGATCGTTCGGATTGATGCGAACGCCTTCTGTACCGCCAGGATTATCTGATCTTTCTTTTGCCCACGCATAGGTTTCGTCCGATGGATTGAAATTATTCCAGGGTGTATTGTCGGTTGCTAAATCCTGTAAACGAAGGTAAATATAAGGGTCACTTGTTTTTTCAGGTAACAAAGTTGGTTTCGACCATGAAAGATTATTGGTATAACTTAAATGAATACCTTCTTTTGTTCCGGCTTTTGTAGTGATTAAAACTACGCCAAACGCAGCACGGGCACCATAAATAGCTGCTGATGAAGCGTCTTTTAAAACAGAAATATCTGAAACATCTTCGGGCGATACACGGTTCAGCTCTGTAGCCGAAGAAGGAACCCCATCAATAAGAATCAGTGGTTCTCCACCATTGATAGAAGTGATACCGCGAATATTGATTTGAGCAGCCTGTCCGGGTTCGCCACTAACAAAATCAATATTAAGGTTTGGCGAAATACCCTGCAACCCCTGAGACAGGTTCACAATAGGTCTGCTCTCAAGTTCTTTCGCATCAATGGCATTTACCGCTCCCGAAAGGTTTACTTTCTTTTGAGTTCCGTACCCAACAACCACTACTTCTTCAATACCCAGTGAGGAACTGCTCATTGATACATTGATTGTATTCTGGCCGTTCAAAGCAATTTCCCTGGCATCCATTCCGATAAATGAGAAAATGATAACTGCATCGGATGGGGCATTTAAACTGAAGTTGCCTTCAACATCGGTAACGGTTCCGGTTGATGTTCCTTTAATTACAATAGAAACACCGGGAAGTGGTTCTCCATCCTCTTCGTTGGTTACTTTACCTGTAACTCTTGTTTCCTGAGCCAGAGCCTGGCTCCAAACGAAAAAAAGCGAAATAAGAAAAAGCAACCATCGTTTGGATGATACTCGGTTAAATCTTAATGTTTTTATTTTCATAAAGCAAAAATTGGTTTTTAAACACGCACGCAAAGTTTTATCATTCGCAGCTAAGTTCTGTTTCCAATCAGTTAATATTTTATTACATAAACATTAATTACATTGAATGAATATTCAAATTATATTTGTTAATTTTATTATCTATAAAATGCTGATTATATGTATTATTGCACAATAATTAATTTGAGAATTAAAAAACTGTTATACAATTATAAAGCATTCGTTAAGACGTCAAATATCATAAGATAACGAGGTAACTGAAATTGAGAGAATAAACTGAATTTTGATAATTTAACTTCAGAAATTCACAAACAATGGGTCGCAAGAGTCTAAAAGAAACCAGACAAAAAGAGATTGTAATTGCCTTTTACAAAGTCGCCAAAAGAGAAGGAATTGAAAATGCATCGATTGCAAAGGTTGCCGATATGCTGGATGTTAATCCCAGTTTGGTGATGCACTATTTTAAATCGAAAGGCGATTTATTACAAGCACTCGTTGATTTTAACCTGGAAAAATACCTGTCGATATACAGCGTGAGCGGGAAAGTTGACTCAAAAGAAAAATTACTGCAAATTATTGAGAATTTGTTTTCGCGCAAATGGCACCGGCTTTTCGACGATGGAGTATATTACAGCTGTTACTCATTCATATACCGCAACAAACGTTTCAAAAAGGAATTTAAAGAACTTCACGACTCACTGCACGAAAATTTTGTTTTAACACTTAAAGATGCTGCTGAAGCAGGAGTTATAAAAGTGGAAAATTTTGAGCAAACCGCAAAGTTAATTTTTTCGATTGTTGATGGAAGCTACTATTACCTGGGAATGGTTGAAAATGAGCAAGAAACCGAGAGCTTGTCAAACAGTTACAAACAGCATGTTTTAGCAATTCTTGGAATTGACAGTTAAGTTTTCTTCTGTTTTCAACAACGAAACGTCAGTTGGAATTTCCCTGAGAATGCCACAGATAGTGGTTAATTCTCAAAAAAACAGTAACATATTGAATGAAACTTATATTTTTCAACCAACACAACTGTTCTTTGTCCACGGGTAAAAAAACTGTTTCAGAAATGGTGTAAGTGTTTTGATATAATTGAAACAGGACAGATTTCTGTATCATCATTGACTGAAAAGTGTATCTGTGATGCGTAATTAATCCCATATATTTGGTAGGGATTTAAATGAATTGTTAAAGCAACTGTCTGCAAAACTGGTTTATTTTGGTTTTTCCGTTTAAAATATCAACTTTTTATCTGAGAGAAAATGTGTAAGAAAATTTTCATAGCAATAGGTTTATCGCTTTTCATTGTAATGGGTGTTCATTCGCAGGATGTTGATTCAAAAATTGACGATATTAAATCGGCGTTGATAAATGGTGATTATGAGACAGGTTTAAGGGAATGTGAAACTTTACTTAAATCGGACATCAGTGATAAAGTACAGCTGGCAACGGTTTATGGTTATGCCGGATTATCAAGTGAAGCGCTGAAGCACAAAACCGAAGCCATTAATTATTATAAAAAGGCAGTTGAGTTGCAAATGCCTCAATTAGATGTATATGATAAGCTGATTAACCTGTCGAAAAAGGAAAAGAATGATTCAATCTATGAATTTGCGCTGTTAGAAAAATTCAAGGCTTATCCGGAATACACCGACGAAGTAAAAAAGAGCCTTGCTTATCTGTATATAAATACTAAACAGTACGAGAAATTGTTAAGTACCACCAACGAACTTTTAAGTTTACATCCCGACGACACTAATTACATCTATTTTAAAGGAGTAGCCTTGCAGAATTTAAACCAGGTTGAAGAAGCTAAAGTATTTTATACTGAAGTATTGAAACTAAATCCTGATCATCCGGGAGCCAATATGAGCCTTGGATTAATTATCTACAACGATGGCGGAGAGGTGTTTTTACAGAAAAAAAAGAAGTATGAAGCCATTGCAAAACCCGACAGGGTTGATTACTGGGAATATGAAAAAGGAATTGAAAAGGGAAAAACTCTTTACAGGCAGGCGTTGCCGCATTTACTAAAAGCTTATGAAAGTGGCTCTTATCCCGACCTGAAACCACTACTCTTTAACATCTATGTACGTTTAGAGCAAAAAGATAAGGCAGAACCCTACAGGTAAAACCCGGTTTAAATATTTGCCCGCGTCATTTTGTGAAATTGTGACGCTTTTTGACGGATTTCAGATTCGTGAATTTTATCGCTGAAACTACTTTAGCAAAGTGGAAATTGAGTTTTTATACCATTAAACTATTTAAACTAATTCTGACTGAATCAATGAAAAAGGGCAAACCTGATTTCTTGTTGAGAAATAAACTGTCAATTTACCGATGGGCAAATTGCGGAGTTTATTTTCGCAGATTATTAAACGGAAGGCAAATCGGCCTTTTTTTGTCAGCAGTGGACTGGCTCACTTTAGCTCTGACGCTTTCTCCCTTAGTTAGAAAAATCATTACCCCGGAACAGGTTGCAAATTTGCATCCTTTCTACAGGCAAAACTATATTTATGCCTGTAAGGTTATCGCAGTCAGTAACCACAGTCACTTACATTAATGCTTTAAAAATCAGCACAAGCTATGAAAATATTAGTTCGAAAACAGTTCAGGAAATATCTTTTAATAGTGACGATTCTATTGATTGGAACAGTATTGACCATTTCCTGTAAAGATGAATATTTATATGACAACAACGAACCTGAATGGCTCGGGGCAAGTATTTACGATTATTTGAAATCGGGTGAAAATTACACGTATTACACCCGGTTAATTGAAGAAGTGGAAGATTATAAAGAAGTTTTAGCAAAAACAGGGAGCAAAACTCTTTTTGTTGCCGATGATGCAGCTTTTGAAGAATTTTTTAAAAACAATCCCTGGAATGTGTCGAACTACGAAGGTCTGAGCCTGACACAGAAAAAACTGATCATTAAATTCTCGATGATCGACAATGCTTACCTTATTGAAACATTGTCGAATTATTACAACGGTACATTACAGGAAAGAACAGCGATGAGGCGCTCCACGGCCATTTCAGTGCTTGATACTATCCCCTTTGAATCGGGCGAAATGCTGCCCAAGTCGCCGTATTGGAACGGGTATCGAAACAAAGGTATGTACCTGTTAAAAGATGCAACATCGTGGCCGATGGTGCATTTTCTGGAGGGATCTTTGAATAACGCTGCTATCAGCGATGCCGACTTCAGCCTGATTACGGGTGTTGAACGAACCACAAACGATGCCCACATTTTCAATGTAAAAGTAAAAGAAAGAGATATTACCTGTAAAAACGGGTATGTACATGTATTGGAGAAAGTACTGATACCGCCGGTAAACGTGGCCGAATACCTGAAAACCAACTCAAGTTCGCGTATTTTCTCCGATTTACTCGATCGGTTTTGTGCACCATATTACAATTCGGCACAGACCAATGCCTACAACCAAATTCATCCGGAAAATCCAATCGATTCAATTTTCGAAAAAATATATTTTTCTGATATCCAGGGACAAACCCGTTATCCTAACGGAACCCAGATAAGGACAGAACTCTTGTTGCCTTTCAATCCGGGCAGAAATGAATATGTTTCATCAGCTGTTGGCAGTTCTATGCAATCTGACATGGCTGCCATTTTTGCCCCTACCAACGAGGCGATGACAAACTATTTTGAATCAGGTTCGGGAGTGATTTTAAAGAACCGTTTTGGCAGTTGGGAAAATACCCCTGATAACATTATTATGAAGCTGCTGAAAAGGCATCTTCGCGAATCATTTCTAGAGACTGTGCCCGGCCGTTTCGAAAAGTTAGTGGATGGCAACAACTCCCCTATCCCAATCGAACCAGGCGATATTACAGGTTCGTATGTTGGATTGAATGGCGTGGTTTACAATACAAACAAAGTGTATCCGCCCGATGACTATATTTCGGTGTATGCTCCGGTTCTGTTAAGCGAAGAAACCAAAGTATTCAACTGGGCGGTAACGCAAAACGAGTTCGACCTTTATCTGAATGCGCTCAAAAGTACCTACAGCTTCTTTGTGCCTACCGACGAATATTTTAAAAATTACATCGACCCTGTTTCGTTTGCAAAAGATGTAAAAGGTGTTATGAAATACTGGTATAACACAAAAACATCGACAGTGAATGCTACAGTTTATACCTACGATCCAATCACCGGAGAGGTAGGCGACTCGGTGAATACAATCACCAGTACTGACTTTATTACAAAACGTTTGCTCGACCTGCTTGATACGCACGTTGTTGTCGGAAATGTAGAATCAGGGGCCAAATATTATTTCACCAAAAACGGCAACATATTGCTGATTGAAGGAACAGGGGCCGGAATGAAAGTGCAGGCAGGATTTGACATGGAATCGGGCACAAAGATAAATGTTGTGAACAATGGTGTTTACAGGCAGCAAAACGGCACAACTTACTTTATCGATAAACCACTTCAGACGCCTTTGCAATCGGTATATAAGATACTGAGCGAAACGCCTGAGTTTGGCGAATTCTTTGCCTTGCTTAACGGATTTCCCTTGTCAAAAGAAATATTTGTGAAAAAGACCAACTTTTACGGTGCCGATTTCAACATCAAATTCTTCAATACTTTTAATTACACAGTGTATGTTCCTACCAACGAAGCCATTCAGAATGCGATTAACGATGGCGTAATCATGAATTGGGAACAGATAAACGGAATTGCCGACACTCAGCAGAAAACAGCAGCAATGGAAAAACTTGAGCGTTTTCTTCGCTACCATTTTCAGGATAATTCGTTGTTTGTTGACGGTGAAACCTTTTACAGGCTTTATCAAACCGCAACCATCAAGTTAAACGAAGAGGAAACACAATTCAGAACTTACAAAGACAAATATTACAGGCTGGGGATAACCAGCGATGGTGAAAACATAAAACTTGATACTGAAAACTGGGGTTCAGCCAACCTCATCAGAAGCGATGGATTGTACAACATTCTTACAAGGGATTACATTTTCAGCGGCAGTCCGCAGGCCTATCGCGAAATTGATGGTACTGGCGCCGGTTCTGATTTTTCCAATTCATCAATAGTTACTTCTTCCACAGCGGTTATCCACCAGATTGATAATGTTTTGAGGTTTGAATAAAATGACAACAGATATGAAATTGAAAATTGTTGGAACAATTCTGTTTTTTTATATACTCATTCCCTTTGTTTCGTTGGGGCAGAGTTCCGAAACTCAGCGGGTTGTAAGGGGAACGGTTAGTTCGGCAAAAGATGGTGAAACTCTTGTGGGAGCTACTGTTATTGAGGCCGACGATAAAAAAAGGATTGTCAGTGCAACCGTTACCGATATCAACGGACAGTATGTTCTGAAAATTAAAAATCCTGAAAATAACATTGCTTACAGCTTTATCGGATTTGTTACCCAGGGCCGGAAAATCGGGACCCAAACTGTAATCAATGTTGCCTTGAAGGAAGATTTACAGGTTATTGAGGATATTGTAATAACCGCTGAAAAGAAGGTATCTGACGGAACTTTCGAAATTCCGCAAAGAGAAATTACAACTGCAGTCCAAACCATCAGTTCAAAAGCATTCGAAGGCGTGCAGGTAACCTCCATTGACGAAGCAATGCAGGGCCGAATTGCAGGTTTGGACATTGTATCCAACTCAGGCGACCTCGGATCAGGAGCGACAATGAGGATCAGGGGAACCTCATCAATCAATGCCAATACACAACCCTTAATTGTTGTAAACGGTATTCCTTACGAAATTAATATCGATCCTTCGTTTGACTTTGCGGCGGCAAACGAAGAACAATATGCCAACATGTTAAGCATTAATCCTGACGATATTGAAGAAATAACTGTATTAAAGGATGCAGCGTCAACTGCAGTGTGGGGATCGAAAGGAGCCAATGGAGTTTTGGTAATTAAAACTAAAAAAGGAGCCCAGGGACCAACCCGTGTTCAGTATTCATACAGGTTTACTGCCGCAAAACAACCGAAAGGATTGAGTATGCTGAGCGGCGACGATTATACAATGATGATCAAACAGGCATATTTCAATCCGCAGCAGGACGAAGACGCTGCAAATGTGCGTGAATTTCTGTACGACCCCACATTCTCGGAATACGAGAATTTTAACAACAACACCGATTGGGTGGATGAAGTGACCCAGATAGGTTTTAAACACGACCACTACCTGAATGTTTCTGGCGGTGGCGAGCGGGCAAGATACAGGGTTTCAAGTGGATTTCTGAATCAAACGGGTATTGTTATCGGGCAGAAAATGAACAGGATAACCTCAACTGCATACCTTGATTATTCCGTTTCTGACCGGATTAAGTTCATTTCTGAATTGTCATTCTTTTACACAGATAATGATAGAAATTATGACAATATTTTAGGTATTGCTTATCGGAAAATGCCCAATGTCAGTGTGTATCAGCAGGATTTAAACGGTAACAACACCGATGTTTTCTACAATATTTCACGATCATCAAGTCTTCATGGTTCTCAGCGTGATTTGAGGAACCCGGTGGCGCTGGCCAACCTGGCCACCAACAACCTGAAAAACTACCGCATCAGGCCAATATTCAGATTTCAGTACGACCTGCTGGATCCTGAAAAACAAACACTACGTTATAACCTTGATGTTTCGTTCGATGTAAACAACGATAAAGTGGACAGATTTCTTCCGGCGGAAGTTTCCAATGCACCGTGGAATGACGGAGCGATAAACCTTACTGATAGCTACGATTCGGAGAGTATAACCGTTTTAGCTGAAAACAGTGTTAACTGGCAACCTAAATTTTACAACCCCGATCATTTCCTGCAAATTCAGGGTGCATTTCAAATTATAACTGGTAACAGTTCTTCTCAGGGCATGGGAGTTACAAACCTTCCTTCCGGCGAAATTGTTGATGCTTCAGCTTACGGATATTCAACGGGTATTTCATCGAGCCGTTATGCTTACAGGTCAAATGCAATTACGTTGAGGGGGCATTATACATTTAAAAACCGCTACATTCTGGGGTTGACATTTCGCAGGGATGGAAGTACAAAATTTGGTGAAAAATACAAATACGGGAACTTTCCGGGAATTTCAGCCAAATGGATCATCTCCGATGAATTATTTATGCAGCCAACAAAAAAATGGCTGAGTACGCTGGCCATTCGCCCGAGCTGGGGTATTACAGGCAACCAGCCAACCCAGGAATACCTGCATTTCAGCCGTTATTCGCCTTACGGAAGTTATATTGATATGCCTGCAACCCGGCCTACAACACTTCGTTTGTCTGACCTGAGATGGGAAAAATCAACATCGTTCAACTATGGTTTCGACCTTGGATTTTTTAAAGACCGTTTGGTATTCGATATCAATATATACAATAAGCGAACTGAAGACTTGCTGTTTTCCAACTTAAGAGTTCCGAGTTCTTCCGGGTTCAGCAATGTGCCGGTTCAGAATGTGGGAACCATGGACAACAACGGTTGGGAATTAAACTTTTACAGTGTTAAGGCAATTACAGCAAAAGACTTCACGGTTGATTTTAACTTCAACCTGTCGAATTATGTGAACACGATTGTGGAATTGCGTGATGACATACTTGCCAACTACAATGCCGATTACGACTATACAAACGGAACCTATCTGTCACGAATACAGGAAGGTAACGCTTATGGGTCAATTTATGGATTCAGATACAAAGGCGTTTACCAATACAACGATTACATTCCTGAAGTTCAGGAAAATGCCCCGGTAGCACGCGATGAAAATGGTTATGTATTTACCGACGAAGAAGGAAACCCGCTGCCGATGTATTTTGCCTATGGCAGGAGCAACGCTTACCAGTTCAGAGGTGGTGACGCCATTTACGAGGACATCAACAAAGATGGCTCGATTGACGAAATGGACATTGTTTATCTGGGTAACTCGAATCCGAAAATCAATGGCGGGTTTGGCTCAACCATCCGTTACAAAAACCTCTCTGTAACTGCGTTTTTCAATTTCCGTTACGGAAACAAGATTGTTAACATGGCCCGGATGAATGCCGAAAACATGTATTACCTGAACAACCAAAGCGTTGCAGTAAACTGGCGCTGGAGAAAAGACGGTGACGTAACCGAAATGCCACGTGCATTGTACAACTACGGGTACAACTGGCTGGGCAGCGACCGCTATGTTGAGGATGGTTCATTTTTACGAATGAAATACCTCACTTTTAACTATTCAATACCAAAAGCGAAACTTGAAAAATTCAAGTTGCAGCAGGTTAGTTTTTACCTTACCATTAACAACCTGTGGGTGTTAACCAAATATACAGGTGTTGACCCTGAAGTTGGTTATGGCTCGTTTGGCGTAAGTACAGATAATTCCCCTACGCCGCGTTCCAAAGATGCAACACTTGGAGTTTCAGTAACATTTTAAATGAAACATGACGAAGATGAAAAAACTAATTTCCATATTATCGTTAGCAAGCCTCATTATTGTTTTGTCAGGTTGTGGCGACTGGCTTGACATCAGGCCCGAGAGCGAAATTGTACTCGATGATTTCTGGCAGAACGAAAGTCAGGTAAACCAGGTGCTTGCTGCATGTTATCGTTCGATAACCGAGGGAGAAGTGATGAACAGAATGCTGGTCTGGGGCGAACTTCGTTCAGACAATGTAACCTATGGAAGGAACATGCCAACCGACATGTATAAAATGCTCAACGTCGATATTTCTCCCGACAACTGGTACTGCAACTGGGGCACATTTTACACTGTAATTAATAACTGCAATAACTTTTTGCACTACGCGCCCGGAGTAGTCGAACTTGATGCCAACTTCACCGAATCGAAGCTGCATTCGATGGAAGCAGAAGTGCTTACCCTGCGCGCACTGATGTATTTTTATCTGGTTCGTACATTCGGTCAGGTTCCGTGGGTTGAAGAACCAAGTATCGACGATGCTCAGGATTATCGCATTCCCCAGTCATCAGAAGATTTTATACTCGACAAACTGGTGGCCGATTTGCAAACGGCTTTGAAATATTCGCGCGACAGTTACGAAACCAACACCTACACGAAAGGAAGAATAACAACCAATGCAGTGAGGGCACTGCTGGCCGATATATACCTCTGGAGGGAAGAATACGCCAAATGTTCTGATATGTGCGATCAAATTCTTAATGATACAGAAGTTGAACTGGAACCGGGCGAAAATGTAATCTCAAAAGTTTTTTACCAGGGCAATTCGAAGGAGAGCATTTTTGAATTACAATTTGACGATGATTTGATGTTCAACTGGGTTGTGCGCGATTTCTTTGGCGCCTACGGTAATGAAAGGGGGCAGTGGAGT
The DNA here is from genome assembly GCA_050179035.1 of Draconibacterium sp. GTDB lineage: Bacteria > Bacteroidota > Bacteroidia > Bacteroidales > Prolixibacteraceae > Draconibacterium. Next base: position 15,367 of record JBFXFM010000059.1, read on the forward strand.
TTCCCGGGTGTTCTGGTTACCGGGAAATTCAGCCCGTTTAACTACAATGCAGGCAACGGAAAGGAAAGCACCGAAGATTTGCGTGAAAAAGATTTTCTGCGCCAGGAAACCGGTGGCGACAGTTACTATGTGTTCAAATACGCCGGTGCACTCAGGCAGGAAAATGCCACCACCAAGGTCAGCACTTATTATTACCGGAATGTTACAGCCAACTGGATTGTTTACCGTCTTTCAGAAATTTACCTTATGAAAGCTGAAGCGCTTATCCAGCTTGAAACTAACCCGGCAGAAGCCGTTGGACTGATAAACACGGTTTATATGAGATCGAATATTGAAGAAGATGAAAAAGATTTGTCAGTCGAAAATTATACTTCAAAACTCAAACTCGACGAATTATTATTGAGAGAGCGCCAGCGGGAACTGATGTTCGAAGGAAAACGCTGGTTCGACCTGATGCGCATGGCACGGAGGGTTGATTCGCCGGCGCCGCTGCTGAGCTACGTAACAAAAAAATTCACAGGTGGTGGCTCCGGCCAATCAACGAAAATGTCGGTTATGGATGCTTTGTATTTACCTGTTCACACCGATGAATTGAAAGCAAACTCTGCCCTGGTGCAAAACGAGTTTTATAAGGTTACCGGTGAGGGTTCAAATAATTAGTAAAAGTATTGTTATGAAAATCTATATAATGAAATTATCAGTCATCCGGAATATGTTAGCTAAATCGGGCTTCAAAGGAAGCCGGTTAACATTTTCAGTAATCGTAATCACTACGGCAATGTTTCTGATTCCGGCATGTAACAGCGATGATATTGGGGATAACTTTTACACTTTCACCGGCGAAACTGTTGGTCAGTATATTAAAAACCGGCCTGAAACATACTCCGAATTCAAACATGTTCTTGATACAACCGGAGTAATGGGATTACTGAATGCCTATGGTGATTATACTTGTTTCCTGCCCAACAACGATGCTATGACCAGGTTTTATAAAAGTAAAGGGAAAAATTCTTTTAAAGATTTTCCTGTTGATGAACTTAAGAAAATCGCTTACGATCATATTATCAAAGACTTTTCTATTACCACAGAAGATTTTGTTGAAGGCTTTTTAACCAAACAAACCATGAGTGGAAGATTTGTGGATATTGGAATTTCTTCTGATGAAACAGGACTTGTATATTCGATAAACACAACATCAAAAATTATTGAAAAGGATATTGAGGCTCATAATGGTGTCATACATGCCATTAATGAGGTCGTGTCTCCTTCCGACAATACATTGGTTGAGGCGATATCGAAGGATGCAGATTTTTCGCTTTTTTATGAAGCACTTCGGGCAACGGGTCTGGACCAAAACATCAGTTTAATCAAAGATGAGAGTTATGTGCCCGATGCCGATTGGGTTGCAAGAGAAAACGCAGGGGAAATCTATAACTATGCAAGAGTTCGTGTTCCGAGGGAAAGAAAATATGGTTTCACAGCTTTAATGGAGAGCAATGAAACTTTTGCGGCAAATGGCATCAGCAGTTTAGACGACATGAAAGCCTATGCAAAAAGAGTGTATGATGATATTTATCCGGAGGATGCGTCGATAACCGATATTAAAAACAGGAAGAACAGTCTGAACCGGTTTATTGCTTATCACCTGCTCAACAAAAAGTTACCGATGAGGCTGTTTATCGAAAAATATGATAATACCGGGATGAATTACGAATCAACGGGTGAATCCCATTCTGTAAAGGTTGTGGATATGTTTGAATACCTTGAAACCCTGTGTCCGAATACTTTAATGGAAGTTCGTACACTTCGTACAACAAATGAATACAATGTATTCAATATGATTCCTTCAACAGGAAAGGCGATCCGTCTGACCGACAATTTTGATAATGATGCGGTGAACGGCGTCTATCACGAAATAGATAATATTTTGGTTTACAGTGGCGATGTTGAACGTATGATTTCTACCAAAAGATTGAGAATGGATGTTTCCAGCTTCTTTCCGGAGTTTGTAAATAATAATATCCGTATCGGTAATTCTCATGTTGGAGGGGGCTTGTTTTCAGAACGGTGGTTTATTCCCAATGGATTTGCTGAAAGGATCAATGCTTCTTCAACAACCGAAGTCCATTACTTTAACGCCGATGACCGGTTTGACGATTATCAGGGAGACGAAATGTTTCTGTTAGGTTTATATGATTTCGATATTACAACAATTACTATTCCTCCCGGTACTTACGAAGTGCGTTTTGGCTATCAGCCGACTGGCGGCCGCGGTGTGGCACAATTGTACTGGGACGGGGTGCCGACCGGTATTCCTCTTGATTTGCGTTTATCAGCTTCCAACCCAAATATTGGTTATCAAACGCCAGGCACCGATGCACGTGATCCTGAAGGTTTCGAAAACGATAAAGCCATGCGAAACCGTGGGTATATGAAAGGTCCGGCCAGCTTTCAGGTTATTGAGGAGTGGTGGTACCAGGGAAATGGACGTATGGAAGATCAGGTACTTCGACGAATATTAGGTATTTATACTTTTGATAAATACAGTACACATACCTTTTCGGTGAAAGCTGTGAAATCAGGTGAATTTATGTTCGACTATCTCGAATTTGTTCCGCTTGAAGTATTGGAATACGAGGACATTTATTAAAAATGAAACGCATTTAAAAATGAGATATAAACATTTAAAGGGCTTTGTTCCCCTTTCGGCTTTGATAGTTGTGTTGCTGGCGTCGGCCTGTACAAAAGAGTGGGACGATCACTACGATGAAGGTTCTTTTGATCTTCCAAACAAAACTGTAACCGAATACATAAAAGAGCAACCTGACCTGAGTACCTTTTTCAACATGCTTGAAATATCGGGTTACGACGATATTCTGAATGCATCACAATCTTACACGGTTTGGGCGCCAAAAAACGACGCGCTGACTGGTTTGGACATTGCTGATACCGAACTGGTGAAAAAAACAGTGCAAAATCATATTACACGAAGCAGAGTCACCACTTCAGGAATCGATGACTCATTTATCAGAATGCTGAATAACAAATATGTAAGTTTTTCAAAAGAACAATCAGGATACACTTTTGGAGATAACAACGTCACCTTAGCCAATCAGCCTGCAAAAAACGGTTTGATTCACGTGATTGACGGCTACGCTCCTTATGTATATAACCTTTGGGAGTATCTTGGAAAAACTAACGGGTTAGACTCTTTGCGCGGATACATTTATGGCCAGTCGAAAAAGGTTTTTGATGCAGCGAACAGTACCGAGATCGGCGCTAATGAAAACGGGCAGGTAATTTACGACAGCGTGTTTGTAATCTGGAATCCGGTGCTGGACCGTCTTGGCTCCATCGACGCGGAAGACAGCACTTACACAGCAATTATGCCTGATAACAACGCCTGGAATGAAGCCTATTCAAGAATTGAAGGATATTATAATTTCCCAACCGATGCCGGAAGTACTGCACGGCAAGCGGATCTTACCCGCTTTACGGTTATTCAGGATATGCTTTACCGGGGCCGTATCAGCGAGCCTGCAAAACTCGACTCGGTTACATCCACATCCGGAAACGTATTCCACAATCCAGCCGAAATATTTAAAGGTCTTGATTACGAAGCACTCAGTAATGGGTTGGTTTACGTTACAGATAAAATGCCTTTTGCCGATACCTTGTCATTTTTTAAGGAAATCAGGGTTGAAGCAGAACAATCTATTGGAAGAACAAATACCGGAAGCAATATTTTCAATCGATCAAGCTACGGAACTGCGTTTACTGCATCCAACAACTACTATATTCTTGTCGATCCAACCTCAACCGAACCGGCAGTTGAGTTTTCGATTCCAAACACACTCTCGGCCAAATACAACATTTACTGCGTGTTTGTGCCGGCTAAAATTATTGATCCAAACAACATTACACCAACAAAGGCAAAATTTCAGCTCACCTATATCAGAAGAGCGAACGGCAGTACATTCATCAAACGGGTTACACCCGAAAACAACATAACCAATCCTGATGGCCTGACCAAAATGTTTGTCGATCAGTTCGATTTTGAATTTGCCAACATTGTTGATGAAGAATATGACAGGATTGCAGTAAAGCTCGAAGTAAGCAGCGCTGTATCGGCCCAGGAAGAACAGTCGGGTAATTTCAGCCGGACAATGCGTATCGATTGTATCATCTTAGAACCTGTTCTCGAATAGATTCTGAAAATAGTAAAGATGAAAATGAACAGAGATATTAAAAATAAAAATACGATGAGGAATCATTTCTTTCGAAAATTCCTGCGTTCAATCTTCATGTCCGGAATTTTGGCCGTCAGCACTGTGACATTTGGACAAACCGATTCAGTAACCGTAAAAAATATTGTGGTAACCGATTCCTTATCAAAGGTCAGTTATCCGGGTTATTCGCTAAAAGGAACAATTAGGGATGCAATAACCCTGCAACCGGTAAGCGCTGCACAAATCCGTACACTGAAACACAAATCAGCTGCAACAACCGATGAACAGGGAAATTTCGAAATCGTAGTCAGTTCTTCAGGCGAGGTTTTAATGATTTCAGCTTTCGACTACAACCTGCGCGAAGTACCCGTCAGGGGAAGAAATAACCTCGAAATCGATCTTTATTCAGAGGTGTACCGCGATTTGTACAAAGACATTGAAGGTCTTGCCGGTATTGTTCGTTCATCTTCTGCCGTGAATGCTGTCAATGGCACGCGCGACATCGGCTATCCGACATCTCTTTCGGTTGACGATGCCATACAAACGAAAATGGGGAGCGATGTGCGTGCAATGAGCCGCTCGGGGAACTCCGGCCTGGGCACTTCGTTGTTTATCAGGGGATTGAACTCGGTAAACATGTATGCACAACCACTTTTTATTGTCGATGGTGTAATTTGGAATAACTATTCGGATATGCAATCGGTACACGATGGTTTTTATAATAATCCGCTGGACGATATCGATTTAAGCGATATTGAAAGTGTTTCTGTGATAAAAGACGGAACTTCGATTTATGGTTCCAAAGGCGGTAACGGTGTTATTATTATCAAAACCAAACGGGGTAAAGATATGGCCACAAAAATTGTTTTTAATGCTTTTGGTGGCCTCACCGAAAAATCATCTTCACTGCCGATGTTGAATGGCGACCAGTTTCGCATTTACACAAGCGATCTTTTGGGATCGACAGGTCTGACCTCAGAACAGATCGATGAATTGCCTTTTTTTAATGACGATCCAAATTCAATTACCTATAAAAAGTACCACAACGTTACCAACTGGGACGATGAAGTTTATCAGTCGGGTATCACACAGAGCTATAATATTGGCGTAAACGGTGGCGATGAAAAGGCGCTGTATTACTTTTCGCTGGGTTATACCGGAAATAAGGGTATTGTAAATACAACAGATTTGCAACGGCTGAATGCCCGGACCAATGCCGATTTCTCTCTTTCGGAAAACATAAAACTTGGGATGAATGTGGGTTACACAAGCATCGACCGCCATTTACTCGACGACGGTGTAAATTCTTACACATCACCTTCATTCGTTGCAATGATAAAAGCGCCTTTTCTAAATCCATACACATACACCTCTACCGGAACTTTAACCACCGACCCCGAAGATGCCGACATTTTTGGTGTAAGCAATCCAACCGCAATTATTGCAAATGCCTTAAATACAAACAAACATTACAGACTTTCCATTGGTTTCAAACCTGAGTTTAAATTGTCGCCGGTATTTACACTGAGCACGCAGTTTGATTATGCCATCGACAAATTCAAGGAAACTTATTACAGCCCGATGGTGGGTGTTGCCGATCGCGAATTACCCGGCATAGGATTTTCCGAGAATGTTTTCAAAAGCCAGATTATGAGAAATATCGGCATGTTTGATGACACGCAACTACGTTTCTCGAAACAGGTAAATGAAGTACATAATATTAAAGCAGTTGCCGGAGTTCGTTATATTTCAAACTCTTTTGAAATGGATTACGGCGAAGGTCATAATTCAGGTTCCGACCAGAAAAGGAACCTGCTCGACCAGCTCATCAGAAAAACAGATGGTACAAACGACCGTGTAAAATCGATATCAAATTATGTGATGGCCGATTACAGCTTCGACAATCGTTATTTGGCGTCGGTTGCAGTTGCAATGGATGCTTCCTCACGTTTTGGCAGCGAAACTCAGGGTGGGTTTCAGATGTTTGGCCGCAGTTGGGCAGTTTTCCCGTCGGTGAATGCCGGCTGGTTAATTTCTTCTGAAAATTTTATGGCCGGTGTAAAAGCTGTCGACTTGCTGAAGCTGCGCGCAGGCTATGGTTTATCTGGTAACGATGATATCGAACCCTATGCGTGGAGCGCTTATTTTGAATCGACACGCTACATGGACAGGGCAAATGGGTTGATACTGGCAAATATCGGTAACTCCGAAATTCAGTGGGAAACAACTGCCAAAGCAAGTCTCGGCGTTGATGCAATACTTTTTAACAACCGTTTAACTGTTAATGCCGATTTTTACAACAATAAAACAAAAGACCTGTTGTTTCTGAAATCATTGCCCGAAGTATTGGGTAACGGTTACTACTGGGGCAACGGCGGCGAAATGTCGAACAAAGGTTTTGAGTTATCAGCCGGTTTGAAACTTGTAAATCTCGCCGGATTTAAATGGGAACTGGGTGGAAGCATCGGTCATTACAAAAATACAATCGAGTCGTTACCCGATGGTGGTGAATACATTACCTCGTTGTACGGAGCAGACATCCTGACTTCGGTTGGAAATTCAGCCGGTGTATTTTATGGCTACAAAACACTTGGCGTTTTTACAGGCGAAGAAGCTGCCGCCAGCGCGAATTTGAGACTGATTAATGAAGATGGTATTTCTCAATACTTCAAAGCCGGTGATATTCATTTTGACGATTTCAAAAGCGATGGTATTATTGACGAGAACGACCGCCAGGTAATTGGTAATCCGAATCCTGACTTTTTTGGCTCGTTCAACAGCAAAATCGATATCGGGAATTTTACTTTGGATATGCTTTTCACCTATTCGTATGGTAACGACGTTTACAACGCCCTCCGCGCAAACCTCGAATCGGGGAGTGTGTTTACAAACCAGTCAACAGCAGTGCTGAACCGCTGGTTTTATGAGGGACAGGAAACGATACAGCCCAAAGCAACTTACATGGATCCGATGGGAAATTCACGTTTCTCCGACCGTTGGATAGAAGATGGTTCGTACCTGCGTTTTAAAACTTTGTCGCTAGGATACAATATTCCGCTGAAAAACGCTGCAATAGAGGGACTCAAAATCTGGGTGTCGGGAAACAACCTTTTCACATTTACAAACTATTTGGGTCGCGATCCGGAAGTATCAGTGAACAATGATGTTTTGTACCAGGGAATTGATGCCGGAATGTTGCCGCTTACAAGAAGTTATTTTATCGGTATAAAAATGAACCTGTAACCAGTTGGCTGAAATTGTTGAAATGACACGAAATCAGGAATTGTTTTAAAGAAAAAGAAGATGAAAAAAATCAATCAAATATTATTCGGACTAATCATTCTGGCAGTAATGACAAGCAGTTGCGACTCAATGCTCGATGTCCAGTCCGAACGTAACATGTTTCCGGAAGATCATAAGATTGACTCGCCAAACGACTCAATTTATTCGATGATTGGCATTTTTACCCAGCTTCAGAAACTGGGCGACAGGTATGTTGTGCTGGGCGAACTCAGGGCCGATTTAATGGATGTTACCGAAAGTGCACGACTCGAACTGAAAGAAATAAGTAACCTTGAAATATCGACAGATAACCCGTACAACGTAATCGAAGATTACTACGCGGTAATTAATCATTGTAATTATCTCATCAATAACATCGACACAGCTTTTATTTCGGGTGGTGAAAAATCGCTTTTAAAAGAGTACGCAGCAGCCAAAGCGATTCGTGCATGGACCTACATGCAACTTGCAATGAATTACGGTACAGCCAAATATTACAGCGAGCCGCTTTTAACCGTTCAGTCTGCACAAACCCAATTTCCGGAGTATTCAATAAATGAACTTGTGCCGCTTTTAATACAGGAACTTGAACCCGTGAAAAGCGTTGAAACACCAGGCCAGATTTCACTCGGGCCTGATATGTCAAGCGAAAAACTTTTTTTCCCGATACCGCTGTTATTGGGCGACCTGTACATGTGGAGCGGACAATTTGAAAAAGCTGCCCGCGAGTATTATTCGTTGATTGAAAAAAACCGATACGTGATTGACGACAGGTATAGTTCAACCTGGACCGTGGATAACGGCGTTTTTGTGGAAAGAGATATGTTTGATCAGAATTACCTCGATATCTTTGAACTGACAAACAATGAACAAATTACTTTAATTGCCGGCTCAACTGAATTGGGACAAGTAGATGAATTGTTTAAAATGACGATTGAAAATTATGAGTTAATGCCTTCGCAGATTTCCATAAATTATTGGGAGGGGCAAACCTATTACTACAACGAAAATGCAACAATACCGGGTGATTTAAGGGGCCCGCTCGGTGCGTATGTTTCTCCTGCAACCCCCAATGTTACCTTCAATCTTGGTAATGGAATATTAAAATACTATTTGATGTGGAGCGAAGCAGAAGTTTCGAAAGCAGTAATGGTTTACAGGGTTGCCACGCTCTATCTGCGTTATGCCGAGGCTGTGAATCGTGCTGGTAAACCCAATCTTGCCTTTGCTGTGTTGAAACACGGAATGAATGCCGATGCCCTGGCTGTTGACTCAATTGTACCCCGCCATGAGAAATACGCCGTTTACACCGATTCCACAGGTACTTTCGTTGATTATATCAATTTCAACAATATTGCTTTCGATAATAACATTGGCGTGCATTCGCGCGGCTGCGGAAATATGGACAGGGCTAACGATTATGTAATTCCAGCGCTGAATACAAAGGAAGATTCCATCCTTTATGTTGAAGATAAAATTATTGAAGAACTGGCACTTGAAACAGCATTCGAAGGCAGTCGTTTTCACGATTTGATGAGAATTGCAATTCGACGAAATAATCCGGCTTTCCTGGCCGATAAAATTGCGGCAAAACACACAGGAAACGAACAGACAATCCGCTCAAAATTGATGGATGAAAATAACTGGTATCTGAAAAAGTAAAGCTTTTTGGGTGCCTGATTTTAAGAGATTCGATTTAATTTTTAACGATTTTTCTGACAATATTTTTATTGCCGCCAGCAGTTTTTAAAAGATAAATCCCGGGAAGCAGATCGCCAACATTCAATTTGTTTCTTCCGGCTGAAAGGAAGTATTCATTCACTTTTTGCCCGGTTTGGTTGTACACTGTCAGTTTCCCGTTTTTGCTGCTTTCCACATATAATTCCTGATTTACCGGATTCGGATAAACAGCAAACTGATTACCGTCAGTTACATCGTTTGCAGCTGTGGGTTTGCCAAGTTGTGTGATGGTAATCATTTCTGAGATTCCACCATTCGAGGTAACATAAACCCGGTTTTTCCGGTCGTTTGCGTCTGTATTTTCACTGAATGTTATTTTCAGCAAACCATTTCCACTGCCTGCAGATTCAACGTTTAACCACGATTCATATAAAACCGATGAACTCCACAACCCATTGCTTTCCACAAAAATGCTGCTGTCGGTTCCGGCAACATGCTCAATCGTTAGTTTGGTTTCAGAAACCAAAAGCGATTCATGAAATGGAATCATATTCCAGCGCAGATAATCCTGGGCAGTCAAAGTTCTGAGCGAAATTTTAACATCACTGCTGGTTGGTGTTGTAAGCCCCCAGCCAACATCTTTGGTTGACGGATAAATTATTGTTTTTCCTCCGGGTGAAGTCACTGTTCTGAAACGTTGATTTATCGCGCCTTCATATGCCGAAGTCATCACCAGAGAAGTTGCATTGTCTGTTCCACCTGCTTCAATAAACATTTCAGGAGCGGCATAGTTTGAAATAGCATATTCGCCATTTCCCAAAGACTTGAATACCCATTTTTGGGTTTGCAGAGTTGTATCCGGTGTGTACTGAAAAATTGCTGCACTATCGGCAATTGTGTGATTAAACGCATCAGCAACCTTTTTGCTGTAAATATTCTCAATGGTATAAACACCCTCATTTACAAAATCAAAGGAAATGAAAGGCCAGCCATCCTCGCCCCAAATCAGTTTTGCCAGGCCGAGTGTTGGCCCTCCCTGGTTGTTCACTGCCGGATTCGGATAATAACCGTTGGGGTCGTAATAATGAAAAGTTACATAGTCAACACCATTTTCGCTGTACATACCAAAATGCCCCGGCCCGAAATAGCGGTCGTCAGTTCCCCGGCTGTTATCATGTTTTAAAACAATGGTTCCGCCACTGGATTGACCGATTAACCGCAACGCTTTTCCCGTTTTATCCAAAAACGGACCCTTCGGGTTTGCCGACCTTCCCATCACCATATAATAGGTACTCGCAATGCCAGCGCAGCATCCACCTTTGTTGTAAAAAAGGTAATAGTACCCGTGACGATAAATCATTGAAGCGCCCTCTCCCTCGCCGTAATTGTAACTTTGCGGGCCTGTCCATGAATTTGCAATGCTTGTGCCCGGAAGATTGCCGGCAGTTGTTTTTGGTTTTCCTGAAATTGAATCTATTTCAGTAACTACAATTCCCTGCTCATTAAACGAGCCATAAACCATCCAGATTTTACCATCGGGCCCCTTCATCAGCGACGGATCGATGGCATTTAATGCCAATCCGGGCTGGTACGACCAGATTCCCAGAAAACCAACATCAACCCACTGAAAATCCGGGTCGTTTGGATTGAGTGTTTTGTTTGTTACACACCCGATTGTTGAAGTCATGGTTCCCCATTCGGAACACGAATAGTACAGGTAGTATCTGTCATTCATAAAAATGATATCAGGGGCCCAGAAATTCCCGTCAAATTTGCCCACGTAACTTTTAATCCAGGACGGAAAAGCAGTTTTTGTAAACGGTGTCGGACCTGTCTGCCAGCTTATCAGGTCTTTTGAATACATGCTGTAAATACCATCCCCCGTTCCAAAAACCCAGTAGGTGTCATCGCATTTTACAATCTTAGATGGGTCGTGAATACCGGCCGGCCATCGTTGTCCCTGTGCTGCGAAACCAGCGGAAAAGACACAGGTGAATACAACCAGTTGTTTGATATATTTTCTTAATGTCATGATCCTCATTTGAAAGCATGCAGTAACTGCTGAATCGGTTGAATTATTTCTGAATCCGATTTTATGGCTTAAAAATACCAAATAAAAACAATCAGTATTCCGTAAAATCCAAACCAAAAAAATTAAAGGGCCATCCGAAAATTGACGGACAGCCCTTTTAAAAACAAATACTATAAGATTATGAAACTATTCTGTTTTAAATACTTTGAAAGTTTTTTGTGAATCATCACTCTGAACTTTCATAAGATACATACCCCGGTTTATAACATTTACAGTTTCACGGCTGCTTTCAATTTGTTTTTGAACAACCAGTCTTCCAACCATGTCATAAACAGTAATCATACCGCGAGCTCCGCTGGTTTCAACAGTAAAGTCGCCGTCTGAATAAGTCGGGTAAACTTTAATTGATGATTCACCCAGTTCAGGTGCAGTTGCAGTTGTGAAATCATTTGCTCTTTGTGCAATTGTTGCAGCATCCATTTCACCTTCATAAATATTCAATTCTTCCATAGAACCCTGCCAAAGCGGATCGCCCGGATAAACATCTTTACCAATTAAAGCAACAGTTTTCCCAACATTGGCCAGTGTGTTGTTTCCGGTTAGCGGTGCGGTTCCAATCAGTACTCCATCGATATATAATTTGATATCCGTTTCATTGATCACTGTTACCCAATGATGTGTCTTGGTATCATTTATCTCGGCACCATTCACACCATTTTCAGTAGCCCACGGATCAGTGGTATTCAAACAGGAAATAGATGTCCGGCTTTCTTCGTTATCATTTCTGGTTGGTTGCAAAATAATATAATTGATTCCCATCCAGTCAGTAGTTGGATTCACATCGCCAAATGAGG